>JAUZOD010000011.1 GCA_030706635.1 Bacteroidota bacterium | reverse complement strand
TGAACTACACCCTGTATTTTATTGGCAGATCGGTCTCCCAGTTTGGAACCTGGATGCAGCGTACCGCAGTGGTGTGGGTCGTATATTCCGTTACGCATTCGCCCTTTTTAATTGGGGCGACGCTGTTTGCGGAGCAATTTCCGTCGTTTCTTTTTGCTATCGTGGGCGGTGTTGCTGCTGACAGATTTGACAGGTACAAGATCATTAAAATTACGCAGATCGCATCTATGATGCAGGCGGTTTTGCTAGCCGTCCTGGTGCTCACCGGTCATACTATTGTCTGGGCCATTCTCGTGCTCAGTGTGATCTTGGGTATCATTAACGCCTTTGATGTGCCTGCCAGACAGGCGTTGATACACGAAGTGGTGACTGCCCCTGCCGATCTTTCCAATGCCCTGTCTCTTACTACCGCTACAGCCAGTCTGGCGCAATTGCTGGGTCCGGCGCTATCAGGTCTTGTATTGAGTACATTTGGTGCAGCGGTTTGCTTTTTTATTAACGCCGCAAGTTTTGGTGCTGTGCTGGTTTCTTTATTACTCATGAAGCTGCCTGAACATAAGCACAAAAAGCCTGATAAGAAGATCATCACAGAATTTGCGGAGGGTTTCGCCTATGTTGAAAAAACAAAGAACATTGGTCTTATTATATTAATGCTGGGCATGGTAAGCCTGTTGGTATTGCCTTACAACACCGTGCTCCCGGTGTTTGCCAAAGTTATTTTCAAAGGCGATGCATCTACGTTCGGCTATATAAGCAGTTTTGTAGGCGTAGGCGCACTGTTCGCCACCATCTTCCTGGCTTCACGTAGGCCTGGCGCACAGTTAAAAAAGCTATTGTTTGTGTTCACCATGATCATGTCTGCCGGACTTATCTTCTTTTCACAGGCTAGAAATTTACCACTGGCCATGCTGGCTGCGGTATTGGCTGGTTTCGGTTCAGTAGCCCAGTTTACGATTTCGAATATCATCGTTCAGTCAGAGGCCGCACCGGAAATGCGTGGCCGCGCCATCGGCGTCCTGCTCATGGCTATATTTGGTATGTTGCCCATCGGAAGTCTGTTGGTGGGGGCAGCATCAGAGCACATAGGCGCGCCCGCAACTGTATTGATACAGGGGATTGTTGGATTGGTTATAGTAACTGTATTTGCGCGCTTTCTGCTCAAACGGGGTAAACCCGCTATCCCCAGCGACCTGCTGATCAATGAAGCCGAAGAGATTATGGCAGAGCAGCATGTATAGATCTTCATTCATTATGGTTTGGGAAGAGGGTTAAGACAAGTCCGTCAATCCGTCCTCAGCGCCTCAATCGGATTGGCGATAGCCGCTCTAACGGCCTGGAAACCGATGGTGATCAGCGCAATGAGAATCGCCATAAGACCGGCGATGAGGAATATCCACCAGCTGATCTCAATATGGTAAGCATAATTCTGCAGCCAGTTATGCATGGCCCACGAGGCCAGAGGAAAAGAAATAAGACATGAAAGGACAACCAACTGGAGAAACTCTCTGGATAAAGTTCCTGAAATCCGAAGCACGCTCGCTCCGAGCACTTTCCGGATGCTGATCTCCTTAATCCGCAGCTCGGCCGTAAAGGCCGCGAGACCAAAGAGTCCGAGACAGGAAATGGCGAAAGCGAGTGCTGTAAATACGCCGGACAGTTTGCTGATCAGCATTTCGCTCGAGAACAAATTGTTAACTGATCGTCCACAAAACGGTATTCAAACGGGTATCCGGGATTTTCCTTTTTCAGTATGGCTTCCATACCGGCGAGCGCTTTTTCAGGCGGCGTGTTTGGTTTGATTCGCACATACATCAGGGTGGTGGCTCCGGGAACACAGTAAAATACGACCGGCTCTCCACTGGTGCTGTACATGTCTCCGAACACATCATCCTTCACGACGCCTTCTACCACCAGATGCATTTGGCCGAAGTTGCTGCCGTATTCCATCGTCTTTCCAATCACGTTTCCCTTGCCGAGCAACCTGGCCATCGCGGCGGTAATGATAACATGATAGACCTGGCTGGAATCAGCTGGTTTTCCCTTGTCGGTTATCCTCACCTGATCCGTCAATTCAAAATCCCTTCCCTCCATTAGCTTCATACCCATCGTCGACATATACTCCGGGCTCACCTGTCTCTGGGAGATCACGATCTGGCTGTTGGGGTTCTTTCCCAGCCAGGTAATACCGCTCGTATTATTGCCGGAAGTCAGGCTTTGTCAGCAGAAGGAGAGTGGTCCAGTGAACGGGATTACCCAGGCCAAGCGAAAGATTTTTTTGCACCAGCAGGTTGAAAGCCGGCAGCGCAAGAGTCATCATCACAATCGCCGCGAACATGGCGAGGAGGGACATGAAGAGCGCTTCGCCGATAAACTGCGCCACCAGGCTGCTCTGAATTACGCGCTATCCTCTGATCGTCCTGATCAATCCGTAATTAATTTTTTATCATACCCTAAACTGTACGACATGAAAACGATTTTAACCATTGTATCCCTCGTAGTTATTCTCTCTGTTTCTGCTACCCGCGCGGTGCTTTACCTGGGCCAGCATTCTAACATATCTGCGTTATTGACCATTACCTGGATAGTATCTCTCGCTGCCTGGATTAAGTCTCATGGCTTATTGAATGATAAGAAGGCGGCTTACACTTATTAGATTAGTTCTCCCGTAAATTCCGGTATAAGTGTCAAAGCATATGGTCCTTGCCGCTTCGCATTAAGGGGCCTCTCTACGATAACCCCGTCACGATGGTCTGCCTCGCAGACCGGGCGGTACTTTTCGTTGTCTTCGAGGAATGAAATTCCTCAAATGCGGTCATGGGTATCCGCTGTTTAGATCCTTCCACCGGGAAATTAAATTGGATGTTAAAGGGCTTTTCCATGCCAATGTATTTTATCATCTTATGTGTAATGCCGAAGCATTTAAATCAAGTTTTGTGCCATCTGATTAAACCTGATGCATCGTGCTGATTGGGAAGGCGATAGAATGGCGAAGAGTTGTCGTAGCATTGTAAAAGTTTGTAGCTTGCAGGTATACCTGCCTTATGGAGGACATAAAAGCCGACATCCATTTTATTGGGGAAATCTTTGAGCATCAACCCGAAGCGGCTGTATGGCTAAAACCGGTTTCTCCTGCTGATGGATTTTCAGGAGAACGACAAATTGTCGACTTTCAGTTTCATTATTGCAATTCAGCTTTACTGAATCTTACAGGAAAAGCCAGAGACCAAATCATTGGGCGATGTGTTTTAGAGGATAAATTGCCAGATCCGGAATCCAGCCAGACTGTCTTTGAGCAGTGTCTTCGGGTATATGAAACCGGACAACCTGAGGATTATTCTTATTTCAGTTATGACCTTGGGAAATGCCTGACGATTTCCAGGGTTAAAGTACGGGACGGTGTTCTAACGACTGCCCGAAACCGAACGGAGGAATATCGAACCGAAATGGAAAGGGACGAACAGACTAAATTCTTAACCAGTGTGGTTGAGAATTCACCTTATGGTATCTGTTTATATGAATCTGTCCGGGATGCCGGCAAACAGATAATAGATTTTAAGCTAAGGCTATGCAACCGGAAGAGTTCCGAGATAACGGCTCTGACCCTTGACCAGTTGTACTCGATGACGGTTCAGGAATTAATGGCGATGCGCGGCCATTCAGGATATTTTGAAATATGTAAGAAAGTGGTTGAAACCGGTGAGGCGCATTATATGGAGTTTTATTCTGCCGCCCGGGATCAGTGGCTCGGATTTTCTTTTGTAAAATTTGAAGACGGTTACCTGCTTAATTACATCGACATTACAGAAACCAAAAGATATGAGCGGGCAGCTAACCAAAACGCCAATGAACTTAATGCCATTTTCAATGGATCACTGAGTGCAGTCTATTCAGCAAGGCTTCTCCGGAATAAAGAAGGTAAAATATACGACCTGATCTTTTTGAGGGTCAATGAGAGCTTTTATAAAATGTTTTCCAACCTGGGGGAGACCATTGTGGGGAAATCGCTTATGTCCATTGCCGGTAATGACGATCAGTCTGTTTTTATGCAGTTTGTGCAGGAGGTAGTGGATAATGATCAACCGGCTGTTCATACATTGCGATTTCATAATCCCGAAAGGTGGTATGAATTTTCCATGGTGATGCTGGATAAGGAAACAATTTCGGTAACCCTAAACGAAATAACCGTTCAAAAGATGGCAGCTATCGAAATTGAACGAATCCGGCAGCAACTGGAAAAATCGGTAGCAGAACTAAAGCGTTCAAATGCCAATCTGGAAGATTTCGTCTATGCCGCTTCGCATGATTTGAAAGAGCCCATCCGCAAGATTCAGTTTTATACGGGGCAATTGGAAATTGACTATGGTTCTTTTTTTGATGAAAAGGGTTTGCGGATGTTCAACCGGTTGAAAACTGGCGCAGAAAGGATGAAGTTGCTGGTAGACGACCTGTTGGAATATTCTCTGGCAAATCAGGGGATCGGTAAGTTCGAAGAAATAAGTCTGCAGGATACTATAGGCAAAGTATTGGAAGATTTGGAATTGTCTATCCGGGAAAAGAACGCCGCCATTACGATGAATGCCCTGCCCCTGGTCAAAGGGAATGAACGTCAAATTCAGCAACTTTTTCAGAATCTGATTGACAATGCATTGAAATACCACAGGCCCGGAACGGATCACCAGATTTCTATTTCTGCCGGAACGGTCCTGGGTGCACAGATACCGGCATGCTCATCAGAAGATGAAAGACTAAAACCTTATCATCTGATCGAGATTGAAGACAACGGCATTGGTTTTGAACAAAAGGACGCAGACCGCATCTTTCATGTCTTTACCCGGTTGCACGGAAAGGAAGAATACCAGGGTTCAGGTGTGGGGTTATCCATTGTGCGTAAAGTGGTCGAAAATCATCATGGTTTTGCAGAAGCAATAGGTCGCCCCGGGGAAGGTGCAACTTTCAGAATATTTTTACCAGTCTGAACGTTTAGTCGCGATCACGTTGGGCTTGCTGATCAGGTGATAGTGAAAAAGATTCCGGGCATCCAGTAAATCTTTCAATGATAAGCTGTCGAAATTGCTGGCACTCGTAAAAGGTTTCATTACTCATTCCTCAATGAACGCACGGGGTTGCCTTTAGCGGCTTTAACAGACTGCCATGCCATCGTGGCCAGTGCTACCCCCAAGGCGATCATTTCGGCTTCTATGAATACTACCGGCCCGATAGTGATCCGGTAAGCAAATTATACGCCTAAAGCGGGAAAATCAAGGGCGCCCACGTGTTCGATATCGGACAACTGCTGTATGTTAATGGTGAGCCTTTGTTCGCCAAGCAGCCAATCGAGATCTCTTTTAAGCAGACCGGTTAGTGTGGGATTGTACTCCGGTTCACCGGCCTTATCTATTTGGCGCTGATAAGCCTTGGAAAGGTCTGCTATTTGCCGGTCGAGTATCTCAGAATTTAATGGCATGTGGCTATTGTAAAAAGGGTTTATTCCCCAAATGCATTTTTCAATCGATTGGCAGTTAAAGCCTGTGCTTGTTTTGCTTCCGGAACAATAGCTGCCGTACCAAGAAACGCATGTGTCACCCCATCGTAGTTGTAATAGGTTACAGCGACTCCCTGTTCTTTCATCTTGTCTCTTAACATTCGTCCGTCAGTTTGCAACGGATCGAGTTCATCGGCAATAATGGTAGTCGGGGAAAGCCCTTTCAGATTGGCCCTGATCAGGTCAATTCCTGGATCGGTGGCTGATGCCATGGACGGAAGATACATTTTAAAGAACCAGGCCATCATGGCCTTACTCAGGGGCTTGGCCATGGCTTTTTTCTGGTATGAAGCTGTGTTCATATCACTTTGAGTAATCGGATAGACCAACACCTCTGCTACGGGGACTTTTATCTTTTTATCCCTGGCCATGATGAATACATTGGCAGCAAGGTTGCCTCCTGCACTTTCGCCAAGTAATCCCACTTTACTGGTATCCCCTTTAAAGGAGGCTGCATTTTTGAGCATCCACAGATAGGCAGCAAAGCAATCCTGGTGAGCGGTCGGGAATTTATTTTCCGGTCCCTGCCGGTAATTTACAGAAACCACAACGGCTCCTGTCAGTTCACAAATACCGGAGGCTGAAGCATCGTAAGTATTCATATCGGCGATCACCCATCCGCTGCCCTGTATAAAGAGTATCATGGGATATGAGGTCATTGCTGTTTGCGGAGTGTAGATCCTGACGTGAATGGAACCTCCGGCAACGGGAATATTTTTCCCTATAGTATCAACTTTGGGAACGGGCATGGGAATATTATTTTCCTTCATCAGGTCCATTACGGCCATGGCACGGGTTGGATTTTTCCGGGCTTCAATAGCTGTCAGTGTCTCAACTGCCGGCGCACCATAGCTTACCAGCTTTTCGATCATCGCCTGCATTTCGGGATGAATGTCCGGTGCCCGGTCGGGCTTTTGTCCTTTTGGTTTAATCATGCCGGTCCCGGGGGAATCCATATGAATCTTATCTGTTTTGACTTCCGTTGAATCTGTGCCCGGAGTTTTATTTCCGGAATGACAGGCAGACAGCATCAGGCAAACTGAGCTGGCGAGCAGTGTCAGGACAAAATAGGCATATAAAGAATTGCTGATTTTCATAAATAAAGCTTTGTTGCTTAACCAGGGTGTAACTAATAAAATCGCGCCAGGGGAGGAGCGAGGCGCCCGTTCAACCAGATTTTCAGTGAAATCAAGGTCTTTAGCGTAAACCGGAAATGAAGAATCTCAGGCCACGGTTTTAATCGGCTCGTGAACGGTCATGGAAGTAAACGGCTTTTGTAAAAAGGCAATAACACCTTCCTACTTTGCTTGTAATCGGATGTCCGGACTTGGATCGGCCGAAATCAAAATGATACGACTTTCCACGAAGGCCTGCGGATGCATATGGATGTATTCAGGTCCCTGGCCATCCGGAAGATTATTATCAAGAAAAATGACAGCGGGTCTTGTTTCAAGCTTTTTACCGGCTTCCAGCAGTGTGTAAGCACAGTCAACCTGAAAATTCTCTTTGGCGAGCATCCTTTTCATCAATAGACAGAGATCCTGTTCGTCATCAATAATCAATTTCTCGCGCATGATATATTTCTTCTATTCCCGGCCGGCATACTAACCTATACGTAAGAACTCCTTCAATGGATCAACATATCTATTAAAATCTGGCGGCAGTCCCGGTTACTGAATTGCGCTTCTCATCTTATTGTGCTGTCACAATTTATTTTGAACTGCCACTTTTTCCTTTTCGAAATTTAATACGGCGCCTGGGCATTGTTTCCCGCAAAGCCTCCCATTATTTCCCCGTTATGCAGGCCGTTTTTTTTATTATGATATTTTAAATCCGATTGCGAAGAAATTGCGTAACTCCAAAAAAGAGAATCATGAAAGAACAAAAATTACACGATCAACTTCAGGATGTGCCGGGAGCACCTCTTCAGCGGAAATCATTTCTAAAATACACGGCGATTTCCGGAGCCGCGATGTTTATTGGACTCGAATCCTGTAAAAAGGACAATAAGAACCCCAATCCATCCCCCTCAACCACCGATGTCGGATCCGGGGATACCGGGATATTGAATTTTGCCTACGCGCTGGAGCAGTTGGAGGCAGCATTTTATACTATGGTGAGTGCGTCATTTTATGCCGGGATTACCACGGATGAACAGACTATACTTACCGATATCATGTATCATGAGGTACTTCACCGAAATTTTTTCAAGGCAGCACTGGGAACTTCAGCAATCGGGACACTGCAGTTCGATTTCTCCAGCGTTGATTTTACCAGCAGAGCGAGCGTTCTGAATACGGCAAAGGCACTCGAGGAAACTGGCGTATCGGCGTACAACGGAGCAGGCGCCTACATCACAAACCCGGATTATCTGACGCTGGCAGGGAAGATAGTCTCTGTGGAGGCTCGTCATGCGGCAGCTATCCGTGATCTGCTGAATCCAAAATCCGGCGATTTTGCAGGAGACGATGTAGTCAATCCCGCTTCGGGTCTGGATTTCTCCAGAACGCCAAACTCCACGACTGGCGGCCCCAGCATTGTTGCAACGGCCAATAGATTTCTCACGACAAAAATTTCTGCGACTAAACTTCCATAACATCACAATCATAATAATATGAAAGCAATAAATTTATTTGACGAGCCAGATACAGAAATAGGCCATCTTGATGTTTCGAGGCGGCAGGCACTTTCCAAAGGATTGAATTTCGGAATTAAAAGTGCACTGGCGGCCATTCCATTGGCGCTGTTTTTCAAACCGAACCGGGTGATGGCCGCAACCGGAAGCCCGGCCCTCGTTCTTCAGGTACTCAATTTTGCATTGACCCTGGAATACCTGGAATCCTCCTTTTATACCATGGGTTTGAATTCCTCAGGTTTGGTACCCTCTTCGGATACAGCGGTTATCAGTCAGATCAGTAAACATGAAACCGCTCATGTGGCCACGTTAAAAGCGACCATTGTCTCCTTGATGGGTACACCCGTTGCGGAACCCACGTTTGATTTTACGGCCGGTGGGATGTTTCCCGATGTGTTTTCCAATTATCAAACCTTTCTTACCCTGGCGAATGCTTTTGAAGATACGGGGGTAAGGGCCTATAAAGGTCAGGCTGGAAATTTACAGTCAAATCCGACGGTGCTGACTGCAGCGCTGGATATACATTCCGTTGAAGCACGTCATGCTTCTGAAATCAGAAGAATACGGGGGAATAAAGGATGGATAACCGGTATTATGACGGCTGGCGTTCCCGCTGCCGTTTATGGTCCGGGAAGTCCGGCCGCCAGCTTCCCCGGGGAAGACAATACGACACAGGGGGGAGTGGATATAACCGCGCTTTCCACATTTCCTGCGTCAGCAGCTTCGGAAGCCTTCGATGAGCCCCTGGACATGAATACCGTCCTTAGTATAGCGACTCCATTTATTAAACAATAATCAAGACTGGTTTTCCCGGCATTGTTTCTATACTCGCGTCTCGCTTGCAGGTATATTAAGTGGCCGTCTCAAAGGCAATTGAGGCGGCCTTTTTATTTTTGAATTTGGGCATATGGGAATAATTAGTTTGCTTACATATCAATTGGCCGGTCAAAAACAGGACGATAAGGTAACTACTTATTTGCTATTGGTTTCGCTACGGCAACGATAATTATGACAAATATGAAATCAGTTTTTGATAAAACAACGAGCGATGAACTAATCAGCAGGATTAATTCACTTAATAGAAACAGCACAGCATAGTGGCAAAATGAATGTTTCGCAAATGCCGAAACATTGCACGCAATGGGATGAAATGGCTCTGGGCAAAAAGAAATATAGACAATCATTCATCGGCAAATTGTTCGGCAAGATGAGCTGATCCGTGCGTCCATCATTCATACAAACGATTACATTAACATAATAGGAGTAAATAATATATTTCTTTTGGATTAAAAATGTAATCGGTTACATTATGGTTTTTTCCCTATTTTAGTGTGGTCATTCCGATAGGGTATACTTGCCTGACACTAAATCGAGCGATTGTTTTATGCAGCCAAAACACAATAGGAAAAGCTCCGCAACGGGTTATGTATCTCTTTGCAGTTGGATAAAAGAATTCTTTCTGTCGGGCCTGTTGATACTGTGCCTGGCCAGCGAAAATGGTTATTCCCAGGCTATCGCCAGGTTTACGGTGTATCAGGTAAAAAACACCATTCAAACGCCTGTATATATTGATCTCGATCCGTTATCGTATGCAGCAGATTCCGTGCTGGTATTGCAGCAGGTGGTTGGAAATAAAAGAGTAACTGTTCCCTTTCAGATAGAGCATGGATATCACCGTTTTCTCTGGTGGATACTGAAAAAGGAAGGTTCGCAGGAAACACAGGTTTATGAACTGCTGAAGGGAAAGCAGGTAAAAACCGGAGATTTCCGTGTAAAATTGGAGGATCAGGATGGGGCATTGTTAATTACGGATGAGGGAAAAAAAGTATTGCAGTATAATTTCAAAACGGTGTATCCGCCCGAAGGCGTGGATACCGTGTTTAAAAGAAGTGGGTTTATCCATCCGCTGTGGTCTCCGGGTGGTCATGTGCTGACCCGGATTAATCCGCCTGATCATCGCCATCATGTAGGCATCTGGAATCCATGGACAGCAGTTTCATTTGAAGGCAAAGAAGTGGATTTCTGGAATCTGATTAAAAAGCAGGGTACGGTACGATTTGCCAGATTTATTTCAAAATCCGAAGGGCCAGTCTATGCAGGATTTAAAGCGCTGCAGGAACATGTGGTTTTGAATGACCCGCCCGTCCGGGCAGAAAAAATCGCACTGGACGAAGTCTGGGACATAAGGGTCTATTCTGTGGGTGCTAAAATTTGGCTGTGGGATTTTACTTCCGTACTCAATTGCGCCACACCGGATTCCGTAATTCTGAAAGAATATCGTTATGGAGGATTCGGATTCAGGGCAACACCTGACTGGAATAATCAGAACAGCCGGGTGATTACTTCGGCGGGAAAGACGCGTAAAGATGCGGATGCCACCCGTGCCCGCTGGTGTATGATTGACGGAGATGTGGAAGGGGGACATTCGGGAATATTGTTTATGGATCATCCCGCCAATTACAATTTTCCTGAACCGATGCGGGTATGGCCGGAAAATATGAATGGCGGGGGAGATGTATTTTTTAGTTTTAGCCCAACGCGCAATATGGATTGGATCCTGATGCCGGACAGGCAATATGTTCTGAAATACCGGATGTTGGTGTACGAT
Organism: Bacteroidota bacterium; assembly: GCA_030706635.1. Taxonomy (GTDB): domain Bacteria; phylum Bacteroidota; class Bacteroidia; order Chitinophagales; family Chitinophagaceae; genus Puia. Next base: position 89,323 of record JAUZOD010000011.1, on the reverse strand, counting down.
GGAACAATTTCTCCGGAGCTTGCAGAAGATACGTGGAAAAGTTTTGGCCATCCGCCGGAGGTAACCATTACAAAACTAAAATCGCATTGATGATTATTCACTGGAAAAAATAAAAAACGATGAAAGCTAAAGAATCAGGAAACCCGTTCAACAGAAGAAAATTCTTGTCTGCTTCAGTGAAAGGAGCGGCGGGGGCCATAGCATTGGCTGGTCTGCCGGGCAGCAGTCATGGCTTCCCCAGTATTGTGCCGGCCAGTGTATTTGGGAAATATTCTCCGGGTAACCGGATCAATATAGGAGTGATTGGTGCCGGGCGCATTGCCCACGAATGGGATATTCCCGGTACCTGGCAATGGGATATGGCTAATATTATCGCAGTATGCGATCTGGATACCCATCGCGTTCAGCAGGGAAAAACATTTATAGATGCGCATTACGCTAAAAAGTCGGGAGGTTCTTATAATGGAACAAAAACATACAATGACTACCAGGAATTGCTGGCTGATAAGGACATTGATGCCGTATTGATCTGCACGCCCGATCATTGGCATGCGCTGGCTGCCGTGCATGCGGCCAGGGCGGGAAAACACATTTACATGGAAAAGCCTGCTTCACTTACCATTGCCGGAGGCAGAATATTAAGTGATGAAGTGTACCGGTCTGGCGTTACTTTTCAGATGGGTAGCCAGCAACGGTCACTTTCTCCCTGGCCGCAGTTTCACAAGGCTTGTGAGCTGGTGCGAAACGGACGAATCGGCGATCTGCAGGTGGTATATGTGGGATTACCGACAGATAACCCCGATGAGTCGAAGCCGGAACAGGAAATGCCGGTGCCCAGGAATCTGAATTATGAAATGTGGTCAGGCGGTACCCCTTATTCTGTATATACTGAAAAAAGGGTGCATCCGCAGGACGGCAGTTTTTCAAGGCCGGGATGGCTGCGATGTGAACAGTATGGCGCAGGGATGATCACCGGTTGGGGGGCACATCATTTTGATATTGCCAACTGGGGGATGGGAACCGAACATACCGGTCCGGTGGAAGTCTCCTGCGCGGAAGTATCCTGGCCGGCAAAAAATGCATTATGGGATGTGCATGGTCCTTTTAAAACAGAAAGTTTATTTGCCAACGGCGTCCGGGTTCTTGCCAGCGATGCCTATGATAACGGAGTAAAATTTGTGGGTTCCAGGGGCTGGATATTCGTTGGGCGCGGAGATTATTCCATTACAGCAAGCGATCCGAAATCTAAAGGCGAGAGGGAAAAATCGCTGTCTGCCAGCGATCCTAAAATCCTCGAATCAATAATAGGCCCTCATGAGATTCATTTGTATGAAAGCAAAGAACAACATCTTAACTGGCTGGAGTGTATCCTCAGCGGTCAGCCGACTGTTGCTCCGATAGAAGCCGGCCATCGCGCCTGTTCCGTTTGCTTGCTGAGCGCCATAGCCATGAAGCTAAGGAGGAAATTGTACTGGGATCCTATTAAGGAAAGATTTAAGAACGACACGGAAGCCAACGCCATGCTGAGCCGCTCAGAACGCTGGCCGTATCAGCTGAATATGGAGTATGATCTGAAAACTGTTATCTGATCCGGGAAATCCTGAAGCAGGGAAAATGGCTTACAGAATTTCCCGGAGCAGGGACAAAAAAGCGGGTCCGGCTGGCGGTGAGTAACGATCCGCAGGCAGGCCTGGAAAAAAATGGCGCCGGACCGCGTGTATTAATGCCCAGATTAGCAAGAAACGATCGGGTATTTGGATTACCTTTGCGGAGAGAAAATCAGGTGTAAATTAAACACATGCCCGCCATTCAATCCTAAAAAATACAGTACAATGAAAAAGTTACTTATCATTCCCGCAGTATTGGTCTTCGGACTGATCTCCTGCCATTCCGGGACCGGAAATGAAACTACCACTTCCGCCGATTCAACAGCAATGCCGGATACATCTCATTCCGCGATGAATATGAATGCCGTTGAAGCGCTTCCCGCAATTCCCGCGGGCGCTAAAGTGTTTTTTGAAAATCTTAAAGATGGGCAAACCGTGTCTTCTCCTGTAAAAGTAAAAATGGGTGCTTCGGGAATTTCAATTGATTCTGCCGGAGCCATAAAATCAAATTCAGGGCACTTTCATATTTTGATTGATGCAGAGGATTCAACCGCTTCGGGCGTGGTTGTGCCGAAAGACAGTACGCACCTGCATTTTGGCAATGCCCAAAAGGAGGCTACCCTGACCTTAACGCCAGGTAAACACAAACTTGTTCTGCAGTTTGCCGATGGCATTCATCGTTCTTATGGCAGTAAATTAGCTGCCACAGTAACGGTGGTTGTGAAAAAGTAAGTGTGCCGTAATAAATTCTGACTGTATCGCCCCCACGCAATAACTGTATCATAAATGAACATATTCGTATATTTTGGGAAGTCCGGCGACTGATTTTCACAGGGTTAGGATATGGCATCTTTTCTGTTGACTTTTGAAAGCTCAACCCGGCATGAATGTCCGGGTCACGGGCAATCAAAATCAACACAGGATGCTCAAAAACTATTTCCGGACCGCCTGGAGGAATCTCCGGCGAAACAAGATTTTTTCCGCCATTAATATCATCGGTCTTTCCATCGGGATAAGCGCCTCGCTGGTTATCTACCTGATCGTGTCGTACGACCTGAGTTTTGACCGTTCGCACCGGGATGGTGACCGGATCTACCGGGTGGTGAGTGATTTCATTTTCTCGGGTGAGTCTATTCATAACAAAGGCGTGACGATGGCGCTGGCTCCTGCGATGCGGAAAGATCTGGCCGGCCTGGACCTGATCGTTCCTTTCTTTGTGATCAACAATGCGAAGGTGGGAGCAGATACGGCTTTGTTGAAGAAGCAGGATCACATCATGTATGCCGATTCGGATTATTTCCGGTTGATTGCATATGATTGGCTGGTGGGTTCGCCGGCAACTTCCTTGTCCGGGCCCTACCATGTGGTGCTGACGTCGAGCCGGGCCGCAGTATATTTCCCGGGTCTCAGCCAGGAGGCGATCATTGGCCGCAGACTTTATTTTGATGATACTATCGGCACCACGGTAACGGGTATCGTCCGCGACCTGCCCTATCATACAGCTTTCAGCGGACAGGTATTTATCTCCTGGGGAACGTTGGAGAATACCAGCCTGAGAACCTATCAGGAAGAGTGGGGTGGCACTACGTCGAATTCGCAGTTGTTTGTGAAGCTGACTTCCGGAACTAATGCCGCAGGGATGGAGAACAGGATCACGGCGCTTTATCAAAAATATAATGGCGCTCCGCAAAACGGCAACAAGACTTCGTACCGGCTGCAACCGCTGAGCGATCTGCATTTCAGTACCACTTATGGCAACTTCTTTGACGGAGATCAATCCGCGCATAAGCCTACGCTGTATAGCCTGCTGGTGGTGGCCGCCTTATTGTTGCTGCTGGCCTGTACCAATTTTATCAATCTCACCACGGCTCAGTCGGCGCAGCGTGCGAAGGAGATCGGGATACGGAAAACCATCGGCGGTTCACGACGGCAGCTGGTCTTTCAATTCCTCAGCGAGACTTTTCTGCTGACCCTGGCGGCAGTCGTTCTTTCCATCCTGCTTTCTCCACTGCTTTTGAAAATGTTTGCGGATTTCATACCCAGGGGTCTGCATTTTAATGTCATGGATCAGCCGGGTATCCTTGTGTTCGGCGTTTTGTTGCTGGCAGGGGTCAGTCTTTTGTCAGGACTATACCCGGCGATGGTACTCTCATCGTATCTGCCGGTACAGGTATTAAAGAGCCGGTTGCCTACTGAAACCGGTTCCAGCCATCGCGCCCGGCTGCGAAAGACGCTCACCGTCGGCCAGTTCGTCGTCGCACAGGTGTTTATCATGGGCACCCTGCTGGTTGGCAAGCAGATCAGCTATTCCCTGAGCAAGGACCTGGGTTTCCGGAAAGATGCAGTTGTATATTTCGAAACGAACCGGAACGATACGGTCCGCAGCCACCGGTCCATACTGATGGAAAAATTAAAAGCCATTCCCGGCGTCGCCATGGTCAGCCTGTCCAGCGATATCCCCTCGTCAAACGGGGTCTGGTCCAGCGAAATGAAATACCGGGATGGTAAAAAAGAGTTCAGCAACGTAGTAGCACTGAAAGGCGGCGATACCAGTTATATGCGCTTGTACAGGATGAAGTTGCTGGCGGGCAGGGAATTACCCGCCAGCGATACGGTGAATGCGCTGATCATTAACGAGACATACCTGCATACCCTCGGCTTCCATGATCCGCGGGAGGCCATTGGCAAAAGGATCGAATGGAACGATGAAACACCCGTACCGGTCGTGGGCGTTGTCGCAGATTTTTATGAGGAGTCCCTGCACACCCCGATAAAGCCTTTGGCCATCTGCAGCCTGTTTAGCAACGAACACACACTCAATGTGGCGCTCGACCCTGGGAGCATTGGATGTAAATCTCTAAAAGCTATTATCGCAGCGATGAAGAAAGCGACCCTGGAAGTTTATCCGGATGATAGTTTTGATTATCAATTTCTGGACGAGACGCTTGCGCAATTTTACCGTGGTGAGCAGCAGACCGCATTGTTACTGCGCTGGGCCACCAGTCTCATGATCTTCGTCAGTTGCCTGGGCCTGCTGGGGCTCGTGATCTATATCACAAACCAGCGGACCAAAGAGATCGGGATCCGCAAGATCGTGGGCGCTACCGTCAGACAGATCGTAATGCTCCTGTCATCCGACTTTTTGAAACTGGTCGCCTGGGGTTTTGTGATTGCCGTGCCGCTGGCCTGGTGGCTTGGGCGTTCATGGCTGGATAATTTTGCGTACCGGACAAGTCTCAGCTGGTGGATCTTCCTGGCGGGCGGGGTATTGATGGGTGGGATCGCCTTTTTGATCCTGTTGTTTCGAACGTTTAAAGTTGCCATGGCAAATCCGGCAGACAGCCTGAGAATTGAATAGTACAGGTATCTGGCGTCTTCCCTTATTTCCTTACTTCGTACAGAATTAATTCACTGGTCTTCGCTGCATCCAGGTGAATTTTTATGCCGGTTTGGGAAAGCTCCCATCCTGAAATCATTAGGCTCTGCCCATCATTATCCAATGTTACTTTATAGGATTGAGAGATATCTATTCCGCGCGGCTTGAAAAGATATTCATTATCGGTCATGTTATTTTTCAGCTTGAACACGCCTGCATAACCGCAGGTGCGGTCCTGTCGCGCATATTCCAGTACACACCAGGCCGAACCGTTGTTGACGCCGGCGTCCGGTGTATGATGAAACACGACCGGGTTGTTTCCCATTACTCTCCGGCAGAAGGTCTTGTTGAGTTCGATATATCTTTTTATTTCCTTAAAATAGGCGGTTGTTCTGTCTGCAGCCTGACTTCCGAAGCCGACAAAAATGGGTACCGCAAAAAGAGTCACTCTCAGGTGTGTATCCATGTCGGCAAGTTGGTGAGCATACACGTTGTGATTGTGATAATAACAAATGGCGCCGGGTGGAATAAAAAGGCTCATGCTGTTTATCGTACATATGCTGTTAGGGAAAGAGCTGATATCGCTTTCGCAGGAATAATGGAATCTTGACAACATGCCGAGATCATTTCGACCCCCGCCGCTTGCGCAGTTTTCGAGGCAGACGTCGGGATACTCTTCTAAAATCTTATCAAACATGCCATACACAGCTTCGTAATGACGCCATGACTCATTCTCAATCAATTTCCCGGAAGGACTTTCTTTGAGATTCACGGATGCCTTGTCGGGAAATTCGACATTGTAATCCAGCTTATAAAAATCAACTTTAAAATCCCGGATAATATGGAGGATATTGTCCTGAAAATATTTGAGGGCTTCCGGTTTAGCCAGGTTTAACACACCGAGGTCCTTTGCATTCAGAAAAGATGACCATTCAGGATGCGCTTTATAAGTGTCGGATGTATTGACGAAAGCTTCTGCTTCGTGCCACAAACCAAAAAGCAGTTTTTTCTTATGTGCGTAGTCCCGGAGACCGGCAATCCCACCCGGAAGCCAGCTTCCTTCATTCCAGTCGCCTCTGTTTTCCGGCCACTCCGCAAAATGATGCCCATACCATCCGGCATCGACCATAAAAGCTTCCACACCCATCTCGGCTGCGATATCCATTTCACGTAAGATCCATTCTCCCGGTTTCTCTACAACTCTTCCGGCAACCGTGTACATCTCCTTTCCTTTTGGCCTGGGCGGGATTACGCTACCATACATGTGTTTATACCATTGCCCCACAGCCTTGTCCAGGGTAGCATGTATTGGTCCCATATGCGTTTCAGGACTTCTGACTGTTTCTCCCGGATCAATCACGCGCAATGCACCGTATGCTGTGGGTCCGCCGCTGAAATACAGTTTACCCTTTCCCCTTACATTTCTGAATTCAGAGAAATAGCGCCCACTGCAGGCCAGACCAATAAAAAACATTTCACCATTGAAATTATTTCGGACGATATAGTATGGAGATGCAAACTGCTGAGGTCTTAAATCCCGGTCGATCCGGAAAGTTTCCTGCGGGAGATCTTCCCAGGAAAATCTTCCTTCCTGCCCCCATTGAATTCCTCCGAAGTATCCCAGGGTATAGGTCGGAATCTGTTCTACATCTTCAGATTCGGGATTGAAATTCCATAATAGTCCCGACATCGAAGAGACTTTCGATAAGGAAGCTGGCGCCTTTCCCGTATTGGTTATCTCGAGGTAACGGACAAGTATAGGTGAGCCATCCAGGCGGGTAATTATTTTAACAGTCACCGGCCGGTATTCATTGGTCAATTCAACAACGCCTTCAATCGTATTCGCCCGTTCTCCCTTTCGCTGATAAGCGCCTGTCCATTTCCAGCCGGTTTGAAGAGACTGGCCGTCAATTTCCAGTTCGAAACTATTGTTTAAATAATTTTTATTTTCCGGCATCTCGGCCGTGACATTTTCTCTCTGTACATAGCCGCCTGCGGACCAGTAGAGACCAATCAGCTGCCCCTTGTCCAGCACTTCTTCATAAACCGTTGTGCCCGTTGTGAACGTTGCTTCCGGACGTTCGTTGCTTTTACCAAAAGATATGGTAGCATCCGGAACAATATTTTTCGCCGGACCGGTATCCGGTTTATTTTGCGCCGGGCTGAGAGCGGATATCAGGCAAGACAAAATTAGTAAGATGGGTGTTCTGATAGTTGTTGCCGAAACCCCGATCGCATTGTTTATCCCGATGTTCATATTGAATATTTTTTGCGGTGTTGGATAACCGCTTGCGTATAAACAGGTAAACATACATAATTTATCAAAACAGGGAGCGAGCTGTCTAATAGCCTGCCACCATGCCATCTTACTTTGAACGGTCTTCGTAGGCCAGTCTTTTTGCTTCTGTCAAAAGATGAATATGCTCGACGCTGCCAAAATTTACCTTGCTGAAATCAAAGTTCCCGGGTAGGTAGTGGACACTGGTTCCACCCATTCCTAGCTATGATCAGCAAGATCTTCGTACGACACTCCGGCGATCGATTTCAAGCTCAGTAGCATGGGCATGTAGTCCTGCAATTTGTTTGACAACAATAGACGTTCCCTAAATAAAATGGGGTACGCAGGATGTAAGTGATAATGTCAGTTTAATTCTTGCCGGAAGGCGACGGGAAGGGATCGCCTAACCCCGATTTTAATCAATGATAGACCATTATTAACCCTTATGAAAATCATCGAAAATCATTCGTAATATTTGTATCGGGAAACTTAAAGTTATATGAATAATTTCTTGAAAAGGATTTGTTTACTGCCCCTGGGCTTTTTCGGAATAGCATTGCTGATTAGCGTTTCAGTGCGATGCCAGCAGGCGCCTGGCAGCGCCTTAACCCTGGAGGATATTTACAGCAACGGCAAATACGTCCAGAAACGCTTTGGCCCGGTACGATGGATGAATGACGACAAAGGATATTCCACGCTGGAAGCCAATAAGGAAGCCGGGGGATTGGATATTGTCCGTTACGATGCGTCTTCGGGTAAAAGAACTGTAGTAGTAAGTGCAAGTCAGTTAATACCCGCCCATGAAACCAGGCCCCTGGTTATTGCAAACTATGAGTGGTCTGACGACAATCAAAAGCTGATCATATTTACCAATACAAAAAGGGTATGGCGGTACAATACCCGGGGAGACTACTGGGTTCTGGATCTCCGGTCCGGAGACCTGAGTCAGCTGGGAAGATCGCTGGAGAGTTCTTCCCTCATGTTCGCCAAGTTTTCGCCGGATGCGGCAAATGTTGCTTACGTAAGCAACCGCAATATATATGTTGAGAATCTGCTAACGAAAGGGATTCGTCAAATTACTTCTGATGGCGGAACGAACATCATCAACGGCACATTCGATTGGGTGTATGAAGAGGAACTGGATTGCCGGGACGGTTTCCGGTGGAGCCCCGATGGCGCTTATATTGCCTATTGGCAGTCAGACACCCGGGGCGTGGGCACATTTTATCTTATTGACAATGTGGATTCGATATACTCCAGGCCCATTCCTTTACCTTATCCGAAAGTGGGAACCACCCTCTCGGCTGTTAAAGTGGGTGTGGTCCCTGCAACGGGCGGGCAAACGAAATGGTTCGCGATTCGGGGAGATCCCCGCAATAATTACCTTGCCAGAATGGATTTCATTCCCCATTCACATGAATTGATGATTCAACAGCTGAACCGTGAACAAAACACAGATAACCTGCTGATAGGGGACATCAGCAACATGACCCTGTCCACTATCCTGGTTGAAAAGGACGACGCATTTTTGGACATCCATGACAATATCCGGTGGCTGGGCAAGGATCAGTTTTTTACCTGGACCAGCGAACGGGACGGGTGGCTGCATTTGTATAAGGTATCCCGGGATGGAAAAAAAATCCAGGTGATCACGAAAGGCGATTTTGACGTTGTGAAGATCAATTGCATTGATCCCGGCAGCGGTTATGTATATTATATAGCGTCTCCGGATAATTTTACGCAACGCTATCTGTACCGCAGCCGTCTCGATGGAAAAGGGAAAGCCGAGCGCATTACGCCGCTCAATAATCCCGGGCAAAATGCCTACCAGATGTCTGCCGATGCAAAATGGGCTATACAGATAAATCAAACGGCGGTTTCACCGCCCCGGTATTCTCTTGTTAGCTTGCCGGCACACAGGGAGATCAGGACGCTCGAGGACAACCACGAATTAAAAACCAGGTATGATCAGCTAAAACTGAATCCGCGTGAATTCGTTAAGGTGGATATAGGCGATGTTGTACTGGATGCTTTTATGATTAAACCGCCCGGATTTGATTCAACAAAAAAATATCCGCTGCTTTTCTATGTTTACGGCGAACCGGCCGGGTCAACCGTTCAGGATTCCTGGGATGGAGAAGACCTCTGGCATCAATATCTGGCGCAACAGGGTTATGTGGTTATGAGCGTTGATAACCGCGGAACAAATACGCCCAGGGGAAGGGCCTGGCGAAAGTCAATCTATAAACAAATTGGGATACTCGCATCGGAGGATCAGAGTAAGGCGGCTGAGGTCATATTCAAATCGTATCCATTTATTGATTCCAACCGGGTTGGCATCTGGGGTTGGAGCGGGGGCGGCCAGATGACGCTGAACTGCATGTTCCGCTATCCGCAGATATACAAGACCGGGCTGGCCGTTTCTTTTGTTTCTGATCAGCGGCTATACGATGCAACTTACCAGGAACGGTATATGGGCCTGCTGTCGGGCAATGAAAAGGGTTACCGGGACGGCTCACCCATTAACTTTGCTGCAAATCTACGGGGCACGCTCATGATCATCCACGGCACGGCAGATGATAACGTGCATTATCAGAGCTTTGAAATGCTCACTAATGCATTGATCAGGAACAATAAATTATTTTATATGATGTCTTATCCGATGCGTTCCCACGGTATCTATGAACGGGAGAATACCTCGCTTCATTTGCGGCGCACCATGGAGAACTTTTGGAAGAAGAATCTGTAATGGGTCGTCAAAATGAAAATGTATGAATAGTTATCCCAGTATCTTCAACGACGTGATCGGTCCGGTCATGCGGGGGCCATCCAGTTCCCATTGCGCGGCTTCGCTGCGGATCGGCAGGCTCTGCCGGGATTTAATGTCGGAGAAAATAAATCATATCCTGATAGAATTTGATCCGAAAGGCTCGCTCGCCACTACCCATAAAAGCCAGGGTTCTGACATGGGGTTGTTTGGTGGTTTTCTCGGCTGGGAGGCGTTCGATGAAAGATTGCCCGAGTCAGAGCGGTATATTAACCTCGCCGGCATAACCGTGGAAATAGAAATCCTCGATATCGGGGCAAGCCACCCGAACACCTACCGGATAACCCTGAGTAACAAGGAAGAATCGCGGCGAATAACAGCGATTTCGACCGGCGGGGGCATGATCGAAGTCATTTCCATCGATGGTGCTGAAGTTTCCATGGCCGGTGATTTTTGTGAAACCCTTATTTATTGTAAGTCACCGGAAAGTCTTTTGCCCTTTCTAAAAGGATCCCTGGATTACGATGAGCTTTCAGTCCATTCAGGGGACCTGCCATTTATAGAAATTAAATCCCAGCAATTCCCGGATACGGCTATATGCCAGGAACTGATGGCCACGGGCCAGGTTCTTTTCATCAAAAAACTTTCTCCGGTACTTCCGGTGATGGCCAGAAAAGATCTCCGGGTGCCTTTTATCACCTGCGCGGGGATGCTTGACTTCAATCAGGATAAGGGCATGGACCTTTGGGAACTCGCCGTAACTTATGAGAGCGCCCGGGGCAATATCACACATCAGGAGGTGATGGAGAAGATGCTGGCCATTGTGCGCATCATGGACCAGTCTATTCAGTCGGGTTTAAGAGGGACGAAATATGCTGACCGGATTTTGGGCAGCCAATCCGTGCAACTGCAAAAGCAATTAAACAATAACCGGTTAATCGGCGGCGATGTGAACAACACCATTATCATGTATGTGTCTGCCATGATGGAGGTAAAAAGTTCCATGGGGGTGATTGTCGCGGCCCCTACAGCCGGCTCCTGCGGTGCTTTGCCCGGCGCCATCTTCGGAACAGCTTCTTCTCTCCACATGACGGAAGAGGACACCGTAAAAGCCATGCTGGCTGCGGGTCTTATCGGCGTTTTTATTGCGGCGCACGCCACGTTTGCCGCTGAGGTGGGGGGCTGCATGGCGGAATGTGGCTCCGGTTCAGGGATGGCTGCTGCTGCGCTGGTGGGCATGGCGAAGGGATCGCTTTTGCAATCTATTGCCGCCGCTTCCCTGGCGTTACAGAATTCCCTGGGTTTGATTTGTGATCCTATCGGAAACCGGGTGGAAGCACCCTGCCTGGGGCGAAATGTAATGGCAGCGACCAACGCGGTATCCTGCGCCAATATGGCTTTATCCGACTATGATCATTTGATTTCTCTGGATGAAGTGATCGAAACGATGCAGAAAGTGGGCAACGAAATCCATCATACCCTGAGGTGTACCAATCTTGGCGGACTCTCCGTGACCAGGGCGGCAAAGAAAATTGAAGAAAAATTAAATGAACAGCCGCAATCGTTTTTTAAAAGCTGTTAGAACAGTGCGGCTAATATTCCTGCCGGTACTATCTGGGCTTTTTTTCATTCCGTTCAGAACCAGCGGACAGCCTCAGGTCAGGGTATTTACTCATGCCGACACGCTCCGTGGATCCATTACGCCGCAAAGAGCCTGGTGGGATGTGAGCTTTTACGATCTTCACGTAAAAATAAATCTCGAAGACAGTGCCATTTCCGGATATAATCTAATTACCTACAAAGTATTGAAATCGGAAAGTGCGATGCAAATCGATCTTAGGATGCCCTTGGAAATGGACAGCATTGTGCAAGACGGAAAGCGGCTTCAGTTTGTCCGGGACGGGAATGCTTTTTTTGTTCAATTGGTCAGGCGCCAAAAAAGGAATGCACATGAAACCGTCGCTGTTTATTATCACGGCAAACCGGAGATCTCTAAAAACCCGCCCTGGAGCGGGGGTTTTATCTGGAAGAGAGATAGCCTCGGGAATCCTTTTATTTCAACCGCCTGCCAAACCGTCGGCGCTAGTATCTGGTGGCCCTGTAAGGATATTGAATCAGACGAGCCGGATAGCCAGCGGATTGCCATTACCGTACCCGACCAGCTCATGGATGTTTCAAACGGACGTTTGCGAAGCACCGTAAATAACGGAGATGGCACAACCACTTACGAATGGTTTGTAAATAATCCTATCAATAACTATGATGTTTCCATTAACGCGGGGCAGTATGCGCACTATACAGAAACATACCAGGGCGAGCAGGGAGCGCTGAGTCTGGATTTCTGGCCACTAGCGTACAACCTGGATAAGGCAAAAAAACAATTCACTCAGGTTCGCTCCATGTTGCAGTGTTTCGAGCATTGGTTTGGTCCATATCCCTGGTACAGGGATGGCTATAAACTGATTGAAGCGCCGTATTTAGGAATGGAACATCAGAGTGCGGTAACTTATGGCAACCGGTATGAAAACGGATATTTGGGCCGCGATCTTTCAAAAACAGGGTGGGGGCTCAAATTTGATTTTATCATCGTGCATGAAAGTGCTCATGAATGGTTTGGTAATAATATCACCAATAAGGATATTGCCGATATGTGGATACACGAGAGCTTTGCGAACTATTCAGAAAACCTGTATGTTGAATCACTTTTTGGTAAAAGTGCAGGCGCTACCTATGTTGAGGGCACCCGCAATGTTAAAAATGACAGGCCCGTGATCGGTCAATATGGTGTGCACGATGAGGGCTCTGGCGACATGTATAATAAAGGGGGCAATATGCTGCATACCATTCGTCAGATCATCGGGGATGATGAAAAATGGAGGAGTGTTTTACGTGGCTTAAATGCCAGATTCTGGCATCAGACAGTAAGCAGTCGTCAAATCTGGCGGTATATGAGCGAGGCTTCCGGCGTCGACCTCAGCAAAGTGTTCGAACAATACCTGACCACGACCGAAATTCCTGTTTTGGAATACAGGCTGGATCATCAATTTCTCTATTACCGGTGGACCCACGTGGTAAAAGGATTCAATATGCCGGTAAAGGTCATGTTGTTCCCGGAAAATTACAGCTTAATAAGACCGGCAGATTCCTGGAGGAAAATAGCCGCGGGCGTGGCGGATCTTTCCGATCTCAGGGTGGATGACAATTTTTACATACTTGTAAAGCGGGTGCAGAAATAAATGAACGAACATGTTTGAAACCAGAACGTATATCGAACGCAGACAGAAATTAAAGAATGATATCGGTGGCGGGTTGATTCTTATGTTGGGTAATGAAGAAACAGGTATGTCTTACAAAGACAATTGTTATCCCTTCCGTCAGGACAGTTCCTTTCTCTATTTTTTTGGTATTGACCGGCCTGGTCTTGCGGCTGTTTTGGATATTGACAATCACCGGGAAATGATATTCGGAGATGATCTGTCTGTAGAACAGACGGTTTGGACGGGATATCAGGAACCGCTGCAGTTGCAGTCAGACCGGGTGGGTGTTGCGGTGGTTAACCCGGGCAACCAGTTGCAAACCGTTATTCAGTCGGCAGCCGGTCAGGGAAGAAAGATTCATTTCCTGCCCCCGTACCGGGCAGAGCATCAGGAGAAATTAGATTTTTTACTAGGCAGGTTTTTAAATACAACCATTGGAAAACATTCTATTGATCTGATCAGGGCCATCGTTTCCCAGAGATCGGCTAAATCGGCAGAAGAGTTAGCCGAGCTGGAAAAAGCAGTTGATCTGACCATTGATATGCAATTGGCCGCTCTCCAATTTGGAAAGGAGGGGATTAGCGAAGCACAGGTCGCCGGCAAAATGCATTCGGTAGCCCTGGGCGCCGGTGGAAGCCTCGCATTTCCCATCATTCTTACAGTCAATGGCCAGATATTGCACAATCATTACAGCACCCGGATCCTACACGGAGGAGAACTTGTTCTGAGCGACTGCGGGGCTGAAACAGCAATGCATTATTGCGGGGATTTAACAAGGACCTTTCCGGTAAATGAAACATTTGCCAGCAAGCAAAAAGAAATTTATGACATCGTCTTAAACGCGCATGTGGCGGCAACAGATCAACTAAAGCCAGGCAAGCCCTTTAAAGAGGTTCATCTTTCTGCCTGTGAAAAACTGGTGGAGGGCCTGCAGCAGCTGGGTTTAATGAAAGGAGATAAGCGTGAAGCGGTCGCGGCCGGAGCACATACTGTTTTCTTTCCTTGCGGGCTCGGGCATATGCTGGGGCTGGATACCCACGATATGGAAAACCTCGGTGAGCAATATGTCGGTTATACCGATCAGCTGAAGCAAAGTACTGAGTTTGGATTAAGATCCTTACGGATGGGAAGGCCTCTGGAGCCGGGATTTGTCATTACCGTAGAGCCCGGACTTTATTTTATTCCTTCGTTGATTGATCTGCGAAGATCGGAAAACAGATTTTTAGAATTTATCAATTACGATAAAGTGGATGAATACAAAGATTTTGGCGGAATCAGAATCGAAGAGAATTTTTGTATAACCGCTGATGCGGCGAAACTGCTGGGCAGAACCCTGCCCAGGACTGCCGGTGGAATAGAAACACTGAGGAATTCATTAACCAGCAACTAGTTTCCCGCTACATTTCATAGAAATCAGTTAAGTAATTGCTGGGAGATTTGCCAATGATGCTTTTAAAAACACGATTAAAATTGGTTACGCTGTTAAAACCGCAGTTGTAGGCCACGGCGGCTATCCCTTCCCGTGATCCTTCCGTAAGCATCTTGCAGGCTTCATTTATCCTCACCTCGTTTAAAAAAGACAAAAAAGTATGCAGCGTGTGTTTTTTGAAATACCGGCAAAACGCATGCGGCGTCATGTGCACCTGCATGGCGGCATCATTGAGCGAGATGGGTTTGCTGTAATTCTGCATGATGAAATTATACAGGGAACCGATGCGGATACCATCGGATTCGCTGTAAGGCAGCGGCTTTGAGTAGGAAAGGATTTCCAGGTTCTTTATTTTTGACAAGGCATGAAGGAGCTCAATAAAATGGGTTAACTGTTCAACACCGGCTGTGTTTCTAATACAAAGCATTTTATTAGAAAATTCGGTAACCTTTTCATCGGGTATTTTAGCTCCGGAATTACAGCGGAATAAAAAATCCCTGATGGTTTTCATTTCCGGCAAATCGAAAAAGGGGGCCAGTTTTCCGGAAGGATTGAAAAAGAGTGTTAGTGAAGAACACCGCTTTTTACTTTTGGCGGCAAAATAGGAAACATCACTTTTAAGGATATGCGGACGATTGGCGCCCACCCAGTAAATCTCATTCGACCGGAAAGCGTGCATATTGCTGTCCACTACGATGGTGCCTTCCCCTTTTTGCACCCAGGTCAACTGGATTTCATCATGCCGGTGCAGGTAGGGATAGAAATACGGCAGCACATCATTTTTAAGGATGATGCTTTTATCGTGACTGACCGGTATGGTGAATTGTAGAATTTTCATACGATGAATGGATGAATATAGGGATTGATCTTTAAAAATGGTCAGATATTAGTCGTATTTTGTCTTCCTGCCCGTATTTGGGATAATATCCGGTCAGAATCAGTGATTCCCCGGCAAGGGCAGTGACAACCAACCGGCTAATTTTGCAAGCAGCTTAATTTCTTCCATGGCTTCAAAAACGTTTTTTTGTATAGACGCGCATACCTGTGGTAATCCGGTACGCGTAGTTGCGGGCGGGGGACCCTTTCTGGAAGGCGATTCCATGATGGAAAAGCGGCTTTGTTTTTTGGAGAAGCATGACTGGATCCGGAAAGGGCTCATGTTCGAACCCCGCGGTCATGATATGATGAGTGGCAGTATACTTTACCCACCTCAGGACCCCCAAAACGACGCGGGGGTTTTGTTTATAGAGACGAGCGGTTGCCTGCCCATGTGCGGACATGGGACCATCGGAACCGTAACGATTGCCGTTGAAGAAGGCTTGATCATTCCCAGACAACCTGGTAAGCTTCGTTTGGAAACCCCAGCCGGGCTCATCTCGGTGGAATACCGGCAGACCGGGAATAAAGTACAGTCCGTCCGACTGACTAATGTAACTTCTTTTCTTTTTGCGGAGAATCTGGAAGTCGATTGCCCGGACCTGGGAAGGCTGCGTGTGGATGTATCGTATGGCGGTAATTTTTATGCAATCGTGGATGTTCAGGAGAATTTTCCAGGACTCGAATTCTTTAAAACTGATCAGCTGATTAGCTGGAGCCGGGCCTGCCGCGATCACCTGAACCGGCAACATGAATTCATTCATCCGGAAAATGACAATATCCGGGGACTTAGCCATCTGTTATGGACCGGGAAGACACTAGGCCCGGAAGCTTCTGCACGGAACGCCGTTTTCTATGGAGATAAAGCCATTGACCGGTCACCCTGTGGCACGGGCACATCAGCCCGTATGGCGCAATGGTATGCGAAGGGTAAACTGAAAAAGGGAGAGGAGTTCATCCACGAAAGTATTATCGGTTCCCGTTTCACCGGACGCATTGAAATGGAGACGTCAATGTGCGGCAAACCAGCAATCGTGCCCAGTATAGAAGGCTGGGCAAAAGTATACGGCTACAACACGATTATTATTGACGAAGATGATCCTTTTGCCCATGGCTTCCAGGTTCTCTGAATAAATTCTATTAATGAAAGCAGTAATCGTCGGTGCGGGCATCATGGGATTGTGTGCTGGCTACTATCTGCAACAGACCGGCTGGGAGATTATCATTCTTGAGAAGGGTGATCTGGAGGATAATTGTTCCTACGGCAATGCCGGCATGATCGTGCCCAGTCATTTCGTGCCGCTGGCTTCACCCGGCATTATTGCCCGGGGTTTTCGGTGGATGCTGAATTCAAAAAGCCCTTTTTATATTAAGCCTTCATTTAATCCGGATTTACTGAAATGGGGTCTGCGCTTTATCCGTAGTGCCAATCAGAAACATGCAGATGCGGCCGGTCCCTTTCTCTGCGCCCTGAATCTGTACAGCAGACAATTGTATGAAGAACTCTCGGAACAGCCGGGGTTCAATTTTGCGCTGGAAAGGAAAGGGATCGTGATGTATTACAAGACGAAAAAAAAGGAAGCCGAGGAAATTCATCTGCGGGAAACCGCCGTCAGGCTTGGTTTGGACGTGAGTATACTGAGCCGGCAGGAAGCGCAGATGCAGGAGCCAGCAGTGGAACTCGATGTTTTGGGTGCGGTTCATTATCGTTCTGATGCGCACCTCTACCCGAAGAAATTAATGCAGCAACTCCGGCAGTCTTTGCAAAACGGAGGAGCCCTGTTTATGCCCCATTGCGAGGTTACCGGAATGCAGACCGGTAAAGGAAGAATAGAAAAAATCCTGACAAGCAGGGGAGATTTTGAAGGCGACCTGGTGGTGATCACCGGCGGAGCCTGGCTACCCTTTCTAGGCAGGATGGCGGATGTCCATATTCCCCTTATGCCTGGAAAGGGCTACTCGGTCACCCAATTTTTACCGGAAAAAGAATTACAGATACCGGCCATTCTTAGCGAAGCAAAAGTGGCCATCACACCCATGAATGGTTATATGCGGTATGGCGGAACCATGGAAATTGCGCCCGTGAATGACCGCATTAACCTGAACCGGGTTAAAGGTATCCTGGATTCAATTCCGCTTTATTTCCCCAATCTGAAGGTTCCCCTGCCGGCCGTAGAAGATATCTGGTATGGATTCCGGCCCTGTTCGCCGGATGGATTGCCCTACCTCGGCCGTAGTAAAAAATGGAAAAACCTGATCTTCTCGGGTGGACATGCCATGTCTGGCCTGAGCCTTGGGCCAGCAAGTGGGAAAATCGTAGCCGACCTGGCAAATGAAAAAACAACTTCTTTGCCCATTGCGATATTCGATCCCGAAAGGTTTAGCTGACCGGCTACTAATCCGGTGGGTATGATGGAAGCCTGGTTAAAAAACCGAAGGGGGAAATAGTGCTTCAGCAAGAGGTAAACCAGAAAAAGAGTCGTGATTTTATTGTTTTGTAAAATTAGGTACCAATATCTCTTATAGCGAAGTTTTAGGGCTCCCGGAATTAGGGAAGCCAGGATCGGCATTAAATAGTCAAACTTAAATGGACATAAATTGAATAGTAGTTTCAGTACATCAATGTAATGATATACAGTCATTTATACTAAATGCGGGCAAAAGTAGGCGATTTCGTGGTAAGGATCTGTAATATTTTAATTTAAAAATCGAAGCGGATATGCAATTAATAATATAAATTTAATTATTATATTTTAATGACTATATAGCCTTCATTTACCAGTTATGATATATATAGTTAATAAATAGAGAGCCAAGGTAGAAAATGTAACCCGGATTCCGCTGGTCAGCATCCTGGTTTTATAACCCCCAAAACAGTAAAAATGAAAAATGGTCTGGCGAAGTCACCTGCAATACGCGTCGGATTCAGCTTGCTGATTCTTTTTCTTAGCGCTTTTCAGTTGAGGGCGCAGTACAGATCAGTGGCCGAACAAATTGATGCAAAATCCTTTTCTCCCTCCACGCTCCTTTGGTATTCCAAAGCTGCTGCCAAGTGGGAGGAGGCGTTACCGGTGGGCAATGGTCGCCTGGGGGCTATGATTTTTGGAAAAGCGGATGAGGAGGTCATCCAGCTAAACGAAGATACATACTGGTCCGGAGGACCCTATTCCACCGTTGTAAAGGGCGGAGCAAAAGTGCTTCCCGAAATTCAGAAACTGGTTTTTAACGAAGAAATGCTAAAAGCCCATAACCTGTTTGGAAGGAATTTAATGGGATATCCCGTGGAGCAGCAAAAATATCAGTCGCTCGCCAATCTCCATCTGCTTTTTACGGAACAACAATCTGTTTCGGAATATAAACGCTGGCTGGATATGGGAGATGGCATCAGCGGCGTTACCTATTCCGCCGGCGGGGTAAACTATCAACGCGATGTTTTTTCTTCGGAGCCCGATCAGGTTATTGTAGTCAGACTGACCGCCAGCAAACCCGGAAGCATTAGTTTCTCAGCCAATCTGCGGGGCGTTAGAAATCAGACACATTCCGATTATGCAACGGACTATTTTCGCATGGATGGCGATGGGCCTGACGCGTTGAAATTAACGGGCAAGTCTGCTGACTACATGGGCGTAACCGGCAGGCTCCGTTATGAAGCAGTCCTGAAAGCAGTACCCGAAGGCGGCCGGATGACCGTGGACGAAGCAACCCTGAAAATTGAAAATGCTGACGCGGTGACTTTGTACATTGTTGCCGCCACCAACTTTGTCAATTACAGGGATGTAAGCGGCGACGCCCATGCACGCGTTGAAAAATACCTGGATAATCTGAAAGGTAAAACCTATGAAGCAATCAGAACAGCCCATATTCTCGATTACAAAAGCCTGTTCGACCGCGTCTCTCTAAACATGGAAACTACGGAAAATGCGTATCTGCCTACCGACGAACGCCTGATGAAATTTCAATCTGCAGATGATCCGCAGCTGGCTGCTCTTTGTTATCAGTTTGGCCGCTACATCCTGATCTCTTCTTCGAGGCCCGGAACCCAGCCTGCGAATTTACAGGGCATCTGGAATAATGACATGAATCCGCCCTGGGATTCCAAATACACTACGAACATCAATACGGAAATGAATTACTGGGCTGTTGAATCAGCTAATCTTTCAGAATGCGCGGAACCGCTGTTGAAAATGCTGAATGAAATTACGGATCAGGGCTCAGCCGTTGCACGCGAAGATTATGGCGCACACGGATGGGTTCTTCACCAGAACACAGATATATGGCGGGTGGCGGCGCCAATGGATGGACCCACCTGGGGCACATTTACTGTGGGTGGGGCCTGGCTTACCAATGAATTGTGGGAGCATTATCTGTTTACAAAAGACAAAGATTTCGTAAAAGCATTCTATCCTATTCTCAAGGGTTCTGTAGAATTCTTTATGGACTTCCTGGTCGAACGGCCAGGTACCCAATGGTTGGTCACCAATCCTTCTACATCACCGGAAAATTTCCCGGCCAGCCGTGGCAACAAACCTTACTTCGACGAAGTGACAGGAAGTATGATTCCGGGCACGACCATTTGTTCAGGTTCGTCCATTGACATGGAAATATTAACAGATCTCTTTGCAAATTTTCAACAGGCTGCGGATTTACTCGGCACAGACCATGAATTCGCCTTGAAGGTAGCTGGTGCCAGGAAAAGACTGGTGCCACCGCAGATCGGCAAGGATGGCTCGCTGCAGGAATGGACCGATGACTGGGCCCAGATGGAAAAGAACCACCGTCATTTTTCCCACCTGTACGGGTTGTATCCAGGAAATGTATTGTCGGCAAAGCGTACTCCCCAATTTACGGCAGCGTGTAAGGCTGTACTCAACCAGCGCGGAGATGAGGGCGCGGGTTTTTCGAGGGCCTGGAAAATGTCGCTCTGGGCCCGGCTGTATGACGGGAACAGAGCCTATAAGTTATTTAAGGGATATATCAGGGATCAGTGCCTTCCACAACTGTTTGCCAAATGTTTCACCCCTATGCAGGTAGATGGTTCGCTTGGGGTTACGGCCGGAATCAATGAGATGCTGGTTCAGTCCCACGAGGGGGTCATTGACCTGCTGCCTGCGCTTCCAGATGAATGGAGTAGCGGTAAGTTTGACGGAGTTTGTGTGCGCGGTGCATTTGAATTGAATTTTGAATGGAGAAATGGTAAGGTAACGCGGGCTTCTCTGTTTTCAAAGCAGGGAGAGCTGTGCCGGTTGAACCCGAGAGCGGATGTACGGATAAGATCGAACGGAAAGAATATTGTTGTTAAGAAACTGACGGACGGCAGTATTGAGTTTGCGACTCAAAAAGGCAGGCGGTACGACGTTCAGGTTATTTTGCCGGCCGGCAACCGGAAAAACGCTTCGGCACTGGAACAATTATCAGGCGGCCTGAAGGGCTATATATCTATGAGAATGCAGCCCCCTCCGGAAGGATTTGGATATGGCGTAAGCTTTTACGCCAGTGCATGGCCCCTGTTGGATAAGCCGCTTTCGGATTTTCAGATAGGCCTTCCTTCAACGTGGATTGTGCCCGACAACCGGGGTTTTAATGAGCCGCTTTGTCCCATAGGTACTCTGGCGCGCGATAACTGGAACGACCGGGGTCCGTCGTATCGGGATGTTTTTCAAACCATCGAAGGTGGACTTGGCTTTTGGACAAGCACACAATTCGGCTCGCCGACCGCAAAATTCCGGATGAATGGCACACCTAACTGCTATAACCGGGAAATCTCATCACCGGGCTGGGGATTTGGAAGTACCGATCCGCTTCCATCAAATGAGATGGGCCTGGCCCAGCTCAGCAACCGCCTGCTCGTACCACCCGACGGCCTCACCTTTATCCCGGGAACCTCTGGCGAATTATTGGGTAATGCCTGGATGGCACTTCCGCTTTTGGAGGCTACAACAGAAAAGTCGGCGACGGAGGTGCCGACCGGTGAACGCAGCTGGACTCTATTCCTTAATTCCGCCAATTTTAAAGGACCGGTTGCATTCTACGTTCCGCAGGTGTGGAGCAGGATCGCTTTTGGTTATCCGACTGCCGAAGGACGTGGTTTGGACGCAAGAGCCGGGATCGCGGGCGGTGGCGCAATGGAAGTAAATACCGTTCCTTATTTTGAAAGCTTCGATTCGAAAGGGAACCGGTACTCGAAAATACCGCGGCTTCAATTTCCTGTCAATGGCGAAGGGAATTCCGTCTTAATGCAGGACGTAATCATGTATTCGGCGGACGCGCTCTTTACGCCCGTGAGATCCGGGTTGGCCAGCGGAAAAATGATTCCGGGAGCATTTGATCCGCGGGGTTCTTGCGCAGTAAAATGCTCCACTTCACCGATTAGTCTTAAGCAGGGCCCTGCAAACAGGAAACTGACGGGTATTGACCCAATCGTCGAAACCCGGATGCTGGGAGAATCGTCGTTTGGACTGGCCTGGAAGAAGGCAAAGAAGATAGGATATTTTCCTGAATATTACAGGCAGGAGGGAGACGGCATGATGGCCATTCCCACTTCCGAGCTTCCGGCAGAAACTCACCTGAAAGAGCAGACTTTTGCAGCTGCCGTCACCGGAAAACCTTATGTTTCACCCGTTGAACAGGAATCGGTCTGGAAAACGCCCGGTCCGAAATCGGGTCCTTACACGGCCAGATTAAGCGATGGATCGGTCCTGACCTATTATTGGTACCGGTTTATTGACCAACCTGCGCTCCAGGCGCTGAAATTAAGTGAAGCGGAAAAAGAACGCCTGCAGAAGATCGTGGAATTCATTCACTCAAACTGGACGATTGATAAGGAATATATGCTCCCTCCTTCCCAGGGTAAGACGGCCACGCTGGATCCGGCAATCATCGTGACGCCGCCGGTGGGATTTGAAACTGGATACGTGCCCATTGTTACCCGGCAGTCTGCCGGATCTAAATAACCTCGTTTCAACCCGTTTTCAAATCCCGGGCATAGGGAAGAGCGTAGACGGGAAGTGGGAATCGGATCATTTTAATCCTAGATTAAGAAGTAGGCCTGAGTTTTGGAATTCGGGCTGCATACCAGCAATACCCTGACGGAAGATTTTCTGGCGGTCTGCAGGATCACCCGCAAACGCAGCCAAATACTCGCCAACCGATTTTTTATGGACACTTAATACATTAAGATACATGTTATTAAGAAATATAAGCCATTTGGCGGCGAGCGACTAATTATTTAATAGTTCAATTAAAATATGTGAAAACACCCAGCCGTTATTCGGAAATCCAATCCGTCACGCAAATCCTTAATTATAAATATTTGGATAAAAAGCGGATCTTTGAGTGGATTTCGCGATAAATTTAATATGAGTTTATTAAACACCATTTCTCCCCACAACAATGATTGATAACCTGACGAAAATCGATTCTTATTTAATGAACCTTATCAATAAGAAGAAGGTTTTGCAACTTATCCGGCAGCACAAAGAAATCAGCAGATCCCAATTGGTTAAGGAAACAAAATTAACCACGCCTACCATCACCCGGATAGTAGATGATCTCATTGTGAATGACAGGATTGTAGAAAATACCGGCTTTGAAAATTCCAAGGCCGGCCGTCCTTCAGCCATCGTGCGGTTTAACAATAAGGAGAATCTTATTATCGGAATAGATCTTGGCGCAACCCATATCCGCGGTGTCTTGTCGGACCTGGAGGGAAGTTTTTTGTATGAGATTCAGGTGCCAACGGAGATTGAAAAGGGATTCGAATTCATTTTTGATAACGTTATCGATATCATTAATAAAATCAGGAACCGGCGTGGAATTGATCCGGATCATATCAGGGGCGTTGGCATTGGCGTGGCTGGTCTCGTTAATTATAAAACTGGTGAAGTGGAATTTTCGCCGGATTTCGGATGGGAGGGAATCAACCTGAATCTGGAATTAAAGAAAAGGCTGGATATCCCGTACTTCTTTGATAATTCTTCCCGGCTGATGGCCTCCGGCGAACTGGAGAGTGGCAAGTATAATAACTTATCGAATTTTGTGGTCATCAATATCGGGTATGGAATAGGCGCCGGATTTGTTGTGGAGGGCTCGGTCATTAAGGGTTATAATGGTTTGGCCGGTGAGTTGGGGCATGTGTTGGTAGATTATAAAAGCCCGGTTCAGTGCAAGTGTGGTCAATACGGTTGTCTGGAAGCGCTGGCTTCCGGTCATCGGATTGCATCTTTAGGAGAAAAATTAATTCAGAGCGGGAAATCCTCGCTGCTCCAGGAATTAGTCAATGCCAATAGTGGCGTCGTTGACGCTAAAATTATTGCATTGGCTGCCATCAAGGGCGATAAAGAATGTGTTAAAATTTATAATGAAATAACGGACTACCTCTGTATTGGCATCAGGGATATTATAAATGTGTTAAACCCTGAGGCGATCTTTATAGGAGGTGGTATTTCTTTGGCCGGCGATTTTTTCTTTAACATGATTAACGAAAAGATCCCCGCTTACTTATTCAAATCAAAATTCAAAGTGCCCATTTATCCCACCACTTTCGGTGAACAGGCAACGCTTATGGGCGCCATTTCCCTGGTGGTCAACAAGATTTTGAATTTTGAATTGGACTATCAGTTGAACGACGGGAAAGTATCTTCTTAAAACGAATTTGTCAAAATTGCTGCTATTTCCCCGCAACCGGGCACTCTGGGATTATTTTTGTAGTCGGGTAATACCATTGATTGCCTGGCCAATGCATCCAGTTCATGTTCTGGAATATGCACATCACGTAATTTTTTTGCTAACCCGATCTGCTGCAGGAGTTGCTCTATCTCCCTGCCGCTGGCAGCAGCAGCATCTTCATCGGAGCTTGCATGGAGGGCCGGATTGAGCAGGCGGGACAACATTGCAAATTCCGGTATTGCCGAGGCCCAGGTGACTGCGCAAAATTCAGGGTATATGAGGGCCAGCGCTTCGCCATGAGTGACCCGGGGGTACATGCCGCCGATCGCCATTCCAATTCCATGCGGAAGCGTTACGCCCGCACTCGCTATGCAGAGCCCGGCTAATGTATCGGCCCAGGCCATTTGTTCCCGGTGATCAATATTGTTCAGGTCTTTCAGCAATTTGGGTAGCGTAGCGCAAACAATATGCACAGCTTCCCAGGCCATCAGCTCCACATAAGCTCCTTTATTTGGGTGCAGGAGACTCTCGAAGGCATGACAAAAGGCATCGAATCCGGTACAGGCCGTTATAAAAGACGGTGTAGAAATCATCAGTTCGGCGTCAATGATACAGACCCTGGGATAAATCAGATTGTTGTATAAAGCGGATTTATCCCGTGTATCCGAATGGGTTACAACCGCAACCTGCGTTACCTGGGAGCCCGTGCCGGATGTGGTGGAAACCGCAATCACCGGCAACGTTTTGTTTGTCGGCTGGTTTTTGTAAAATAAATAATCCCAGCAAGTACCCTCGTGGGTTGCTTCTACGGCAATGGCCTTTGCTGAATCCATGCTGGACCCGCCGCCAATGCCGATGATCAGATCCGCTTTGAATGACCTGGCCATGGCTGATCCTTCCGAGATCGATTTTACGGTTGGATTGGGAACTACTCCTTTAAAGTGGCATACCTCGATACCTGATCCGGATAAATCTTTGATGACGGAATTGAATAAGGATGTTAAGAAACTGGAAGAAGAATCGGTTGTTACGAGCAACGCCCTGGTTCCCCATTTACCCGCAACCGTTGCCAGTTCACTGATCCTGCCCCTCCCGAAAATAATTTCTGTAGTCTGATGATAATTAAAACTTTTCATTTTTTTTTATTTTTAGAATGCATTAGACCGTTCAGGTCTTCACACCATGCAAATGCCAATTCTTTTTTTAGAGATCGATTATTACTTTCATTGTTTTGTCGCCCTGCTGCTCAATGAATTCGTACGCTTCCGAAAATTTATCGAATGCATAGTGGTTGGTCAGCAATGGCGTCGTCAGGATCTTCCCGGACGCGATCATCTCTACGGCCAGTTCATAATCCTCATGACGATACATCATGGAACCAAACATGTTGAGTTCGTGCTCGCCCAGGTAATACATGTTCACGACAGGATTCTCTGCATATACACCGACCAATATAATATTCCCGCCGTTTTCAACGTACTTCATCAGCGTATCCAGGGATGCCTGAACTCCAGCAGCTTCGATTCCGATCTGGAATCCCTCACTCCCGAAAAAATCCTGAACCCCTTTTTCGAAGGAACTATCTCTCACATTCAGCAAGCCATCCACACCGCATTGACCGGCGATCGCCAGCCGGTAATCGCTGACATCCGCAATAAGCACTTTTTTCGCGCCCCTGACCTTTGCAAATTGTGCAATCAGGTTTCCGATTGTGCCCGCGCCGGAAACAACCACATTTTTTCCCTGCATGCTGCCGGCCCGGCGGGTTGAATGGGCTGCAACAGCAGTCGGTTCAATCATTGCGCCTTGCTCGAATGTCATCGTGTCGGGGAATATGACCAGCCTGTCTTCCGGTATGACAAAAAAATCCTGAGCTACCCCGGGGGCCTGAAATCCCTGAACTTTTAGCTTTTGACAGGCATTGTATTGTCCCCGCAGACAGGGTCCACACACCCCGCAAACCAGTTGTGGCCGGGCGGTTGCCCGCATGCCTGGCTTTGCTTTGACCACTCCTTTTCCGACTGCTTCGACTATAGCTGAATATTCATGGCCCTGGATTACAGGATAGGGTGTTGCGGGATGTTCTCCATGATATACATGAATGTCCGATCCGCAAATACCGATTTTCCGTATCCGCAGCAGCACTTCATCGTCATTTAACTGTCCGGGTTCCGGGACGTCGCGGTATTCGATTATTCCCGGTGAAATCATAATGGCTTGTCGCATGAAGGTTTTTTTAATTGAATGACAGGTAGAACTAAAAAGCGAAAAGCTTTTTTATCTGTGATCATCGAAAGAGGATATACAGAATAAATAAAGCAAGCAGTAAAACACCTGACCAAAACCGCGGGTCTGAAATTCCACGGAATTTTTCCTCCAGTAAAAAAGACATTGGATTTTTCCACGTGCAGGCTTCAATGGATATTGGATCCGGCTTCGGCGTCATATAACTGATCACGTAGTAAATGAGACAGTCGATACAAAATAACCACCAGGCCTGCATCATGAAAGGAATGCCCAGTCCGTCCGTGATGAATTTCCCGCCGCTTAGCGGAGGGAAATCCAGGCAAAAAGAAATAACGCCCAGCGTAAATCCAACACTCAACGTGATAATGGAGGCTTGTTTGGTCCCGCGCTTGCTGAATACACCTAACAAAAAAACAGTAGTTATCGGAGGCGCGATGGCGACGGCGATGGTATTGATCGCTTCAAAAATACTGGGGAATTTTCCCAGTTGGGTAGACCAGAACATAGCCAGAATCATGACGAATACCGCCGATATTCTACCGATACCTACGGTCTTTTTATCTGACATGCGTGGACTGAGCCCTTTGACAATGTCCACGGCAATAAGCGTTGCTGAACTGTTGAGTGCAGCCGCAATAACACTCATCAGGGCGGAAAGCAGCGCAGCCGCCACAATGCCCTTCAGGCCTGCCGGCAGCAAATGCGTGATCAGCACCGGGAATGTTTGATTTGCGTTGGTCCCGATTATATCTTTAAACAGAACATAACCGATAACTCCGGGAAGAATGAGAATAAATACGGGTAACAATTTTAAGAATCCTGCAAACAGCGGACCTTTTTGCGCATCATCCAGCGACCGGGCGCTTAGTACTCTCTGTACATGGGTTTGATCTGTACACCAATACCAAATGCCGAGAACAGGATATCCTAAGAGGCAGGCATACCAGGTCAGTCCGGGATTCGCGCCCGCCGGGCTCAGTGATTTTATCGATGCTGCACTGTGAAGCATGCTGAGCTGGCCTCCTTTGAGTGCGCTTTTGAATTCAATCAAATTGTGAATACCCTGTGCGGGTAATGCTTTTATTCCATAAAAGGTTAGCAGGCTCGCGCCAATTACCAGGATAACAGTTTGTATGGACTCGGTGACCATAACTGCTTTGAGTCCGCCCAGTACCGTATATAGTGCAGTGATGAAAGAGATCACGATGATTGAGGTATAAACATTTATTCCGAAGAAGGATCTGAATACTTCGGCGCCGGCATACAGGCTGATGCCGAGATGAATGAACAGGGCGGCAAATATGGACATGACCGCAAGAAATGTCCGGGAAGATTTGCCATATCTTTTCTCGAGAAATTCAGGAAGCGTGGAAATCCGGGTCTTAAAATAAAATGGCGCAAAGATCAAACCCAGCAGTATCAGGGTTAATACGGCGAGCCATTCAAAATTTCCCCATACGAATCCTTCATTGTATCCGGCGGCGGCAAGCCCGACTATATGAATGGTGGATATGTTTGATGCAAACAGGGCCGTTCCTACAATGATCCAGGGCAGTCCGCGTCCGGCGAGAAAATAATTGTCGCTGGACATCCTGGTCTTTCTCACCGACCACAAACCGATTCCCAATATTCCCGCCAGGTACAGGAATATGATCGCCATATCAAAGCTTGAAAAGTTCGGATTATGCATACAATCGCTGATAAATAATAGACAAATGCAGCTACTTTATTTTTCGCAATACCATCGTGCGCCCGCCCCGGATACCAGGATCACATTTCCGTAAGCCGTGAAATCGCCGGTCCGTATCACGCCGGTAACTTTTCGCCGGCAAATTTCCTGGAGCATCTTATGTTCCACCATTTCTACTTCCATGTCATGACCGAAGGCGGAGCTGATTGCCGAAAAAAAAGCCGGATTTCGATTCTTTGTTTCAAAGGCGATGATCAATTTTTCAACAGAAAAACATTTTTTGAGCTCAGCGGCCACTTCAAGCACCATGGGTTTATTTTCACCAAGCGAAATATCAATTACTTCGATGTCCGGGGGAATGGCAAAACCTGCATCCGCGATCATGATCATGTCGCCATGCCCCTGCTCGCACAGTAATTTGGAAATGCCCCTGTTGATCATACCTGTTTCCAGCATGTGATGAATTGGATGTAAATGATGAATCGGACAGATTCCTGATTAAAAAGCTGTTTCTTTTAAGATTACCGCTGTTCCCGAAAAGACGTACCTGGATCTTTCCGGACTGCCAATTAGTAATTATTAATATCGCATTCTAAACAGGATCTGCCATGTCGTATATGGGTTGTGTTGATATTTGAACTCCAGAGCCGTATGTAATCCCAATCACAAATATTTATTTTATGAGATGACAATCAAACTATTAAGAGGATAATTTTTTCCGTTCCGATTTCGTACCTGACTATCGGATAAGCCGAAATTAGTAATTAAAATCAAATTATAAATATTATTTTGTACGCCCTGCTTCCGCGTTAATCTTAATTTTATTATTTCCTTTATTATTTATATTTCGCTTTTTTCCTGCAAAATTCCGGCAAATAAGTGCTGCACTGGCTTTCAATTCTGTCCACGCGGTTTCAATCTAGACCGGAATATCAGGCGGGAGAAGCTATAATTACTATCCAGTGCTGAAAGAATGAAAAACATCTTTAATAATTTATAATTAATATTATATTATTTAGAAATTGGTCTCGAATGATCACCCAAGATTTTTATTTTTGTGATTATAAATATCTAATAATCAACCTAGTGCAAATAATTTTTTGTAATATAAATTGAGTGAGATTTTATTGATTCGAATTTTTATTTTTATTTATTAATATAATAATATAATTTTATTATTACTGATTTAAAGCCCGTTTGGAGATTGGGGTTATTAAAATTATAAGATCAGGTAGAATAATTCATGCGTGCTGCATGGGTTTTTTAAAACGATGGTTAAGGTTCTAGTTGCCGCGGGGTTGGCCATGAAAAATATTGCAAGGGGAGCCGGATTCACTGTAAATGCCGGTTGGTGATCATGATGAAGCGGGTTGGAACCTGTGCAGACGATTTGGTTTCAGGTTCAATAATAGAAAACTAATTTTTCACAAACACTTTTTTCTGCCTTTTCCTAAAAATTTAAATGCTGATTTTCTTGGAATGATGCGATTTATGAGAAAAACATTGAACTTAATTCATTCATGTAAGGCTCACTTTTCAATACCAAAATTTCATTTTATGAGTAAGATTCTGACTGCTTTTGTGATATTCCTATTTTGCTTTATGGGAGTAACTTCGACAGTTTTTGCGCAGATGCGGCAATTAACAGGAACTGTTTTAGACGCTAACGGAGTACCAGTTAAATTTGCTACAGTCCGGGTGGTGGGAGCCAATCGGGGTACCAGTGCCGATGAACTGGGTAAATTCAAAATAGAGGCGACCGCCGGAGAGGAATTGCAAATAACTTCTGTCGGATATGAGCCGGGCATCATTAAGGTTGGAAGAAGCAATACGCTGCTGATTTCACTCACCGCTTCCGGAAATAAGCTGGGGGAAGTAGTCGTTACCGCCCTGGGTATTTCCAGAGCCAAAAAGACGCTTGGCTATTCGGTTCAGGAGTTGAAAAATAACGCGTTGACCGATGCCGCTGACAACAACATAGTAAACACAATATCTGGTAAGATTGCAGGTGCCCAGGTTACGAGTGGTGGCAGTACCATTGGCGCTTCATCAAGGATAGTCATCCGGGGAAATGCATCTTTTGTTGGGAACCAGCCGATGTTTGTAGTTGACGGAACCCCGATTGATAATACCACAACAAATCTTGACGGAGGCGGTGGCATAGACTATGGAAATGCCGCAGCTGATCTGGATCCTAATGACATAGAAACTATGACCGTTCTTAAAGGTCCTAATGCCGCAGCATTGTATGGTAGCCGCGCCACCAACGGCGTGATACTGATTACAACTAAAAAAGGCTCCAAAGACCGGAAGATGGGGGTCGATCTTAATTCCTCGATTGTGGTGAATGCACCGGCGTATTGGCCGAAATGGCAGAATCAGTATGGCGGAGGATGGAATGGAGAGGAATACATTTATAAACAATATCTCGCGGACAACCCCGGTTCTGATCTTTCATATAATGATTACGCAAAACAATTTTCATATAATTATGTCGATGGAAGTGGTGGCGGGGTGAATGATGGCAATCCAATCAATTGGGGACCACGTCTGGATGCGGGGTTAAAACTTGACCAATATTCAACAGGTCCTAACAGCCCCTGGGTCTCCAGACCAAATAACTATAGAGACTTTTATGGTAAAGAAATCACCACGGTGAACAATGTTTCCGTTTCTGCAGGTAATGACAAAGCCACCGGCAGATTCGCCTTTACAAACGAGAACACGCCAAACGGCATATTACCGAATACAGATCAGAAGCAGAATACGGTTAATGCCAGTTTTACTTTAACACCAACGGACAGGCTTTCAGTGGTTGCGAATCTTACCTACCTGGTAAAAACAAGCAATAATATTCCTTTCAACGGATATTCACATGCGGGCGTTGATTTTGCCTGGACTCAAAGAGATTTTGATACTAAATATATGCTGGCGCAGTACAAAAAAGGTGGTAATATCACTATGTTCCCGGGGATTGATAACTATCGTTATTACTATGATAATACGAATGGACTGGACAGGGAAAGAGGCTATGGAAATGTAAGTGCCAACTATAAAATCAATGATTGGCTGTCTGTTATGGCCCGCGGAGGGGTTGACTTCTACAATGATAAACGGAAATCTATAACTCAGTCCGGTACCCAGTCCAATCTCAGAAAGGGATATGGAGGACAATTTAATCAAACTGATGTTTTCACCAAGGAAGAAAACCTTGATTTTTTTCTGAATTTCGATAAGAAGTTTGGGAATATTCGAATTGATGGTCTTGCAGGGGCCAATTACAGGGATAATAAGTACAGCAGTATGTATATGGCTGCAAATAACCTTACGGTTCCTGATCTGTATACCATTTCAAATGTCAAAGGGGCTCCGACTGTTTCCATGTTTGACAGCGAGAAGCAAACCAACAGCGTTTTTGCTTCGGCAAACGCATCTTACAAGGATTTTCTGTTCCTGGGAATTACCGGACGTAACGACTGGAGTTCAACACTTCCTGCAAACAACAGATCCTATTTTTATCCGTCGGCGAGTTTAGCTGTTGATTTAACGAATGCCCTTCAAATAACCTCAGATAAGCTTTCCTACGCAAAATTAAGAGTCGGTGTGGCCAGGGTAGGGGGAGATACAGGCCCGTACCAGCTCAAGGGTACGTACTCTGCAGGCACATTTAATTCAATATCACTTTTTGCTCCGACCAGTACTTTGCCTCCAGCCAATTTGAAGCCGCAGGAGACGCAATCCTATGAAATAGGAACTGATTTGAGATTCCTCAAAAACAGATTATCGGTTGATGTCACTTACTATGATCAGAAAACGGTAAACCAGATTTTAAATGTCGCCACTTCACCAACTACCGGGTATAGCGGGATAAAACTTAATGCAGGAGAGATCGAAAATAAGGGTGTTGAAGTAATGGTTACCGGGAAAATACTTGAAAGCAAAGCTGGTCTGAACTGGAATGTATCCCTTAACTGGGCCAAGAATAAGAATGTAGTTAATAAATTATATGGTGGTTTGCAATCCTATCAAATCTCCGATGGCTTTGGTGGTTGTGTAACCCTGGGAATTCCTGGTCAGGAATGGGGGCAACTCTGGGGACTTCCCTTTGTGAGGGACCCTAAAGCGGGAAACAAGATAGTAGTAGGGGACGATGGCATTCCATTAACTACAAATGTTGCCAAAAGCTTTGGCACCGTTACACCGGATTGGATCGGGGGTATAACAAATTCCTTTAATTACAAAAATTTTAATCTGAGTTTTCTTGTTGACGTGAGAATGGGAGGAAAATTCTTTAGTACGAGCGCATGGCATTCCTACCCGACGGGTACGTATACCGTAACGACGGCTAATCATGTAAGAGAAAACGGACTGATCGTTGATGCTGTAGAACAGGACGGTACTCCCAATGACATACGGGTATCTGCCCAGGATTATTTCGGAGCTCCATCAGGATGGGTATGGAATAATCATGAATATTCAATTCTTGACGGATCATACGTCAAACTTCGTGAAGTGATCTTTGGCTATAATCTAAGTGTAAAGAAAATTCATTGGTTGCAGAAGCTTAATGTATCCGTATTTGGAAGAAACCTCGCTATACTTTACAGAGATCCCAGTACCCGCCTGTTTGGGATAGATCCTGAAGTGGGTATGGGAGGAGGTGAGGCAGGTGTTGGTTTTGAGAACTTCCAGATACCAACGACCAGAAACTTTGGTTTTAAACTTTCTGCAGGTTTCTAAAAGTTTTTAAATGAAACTGAGTTGCAGATATACAAAATCTAACAATTTAAAGACATTGGACATGAAAAAAATATCTATTATAAAATTATTTTCAGTGACCAGTATAATACTGATGCTGGTCACGGGATGTACCAAGAAATTTGATTCAATAAACGTAAATCCCAATGCCGCTACCATAGTTCCTGCTACCAATGTGCTTGCCCGCGGGATTATAAATTCTGCCAGTCTTTTGTTTAGTGAAAGACTCGATATCTATTATACTGGTTCGTACGCGGGGCAGACAGCCGGAATCGGCCTTGGCGATTATGAATATCGCGTAGACATCAACAATAGTATGTGGTCCGGGATCTATAATGCCATGACAGACCTGGTTAGCGCGGCTGCTTTAGCTAAAAATGAAGGCAATGATAATCTTTATGCGGCGGCCCTTACGCTAAAAGCCTATGACGCTCAGAAAACAACAGACATGTGGGGCAGTGTGCCGTATTCTGAAGCATTTCATCTGCAGGATTCGAATATTTTATACCCTAAATATGACGACCAGGCAACCGTTTACAACGCTATTCTGGCCGAGCTGAAAGAGGCAGCAGACATATTTAAAACAGGAACAGGTTCCATGGGTGTTGGGGACCTGATTTTTAAAGGGGATGTTACAAAATGGCAGAAGTTTTGCAATTCTCTTCGCTTACGGGTTGCGATCCGTATGTCTATAGTTGATCCGTCAACAGCCACATCCGTGATTTCTGAAATATTGGGTGATCCTGCTTCCTATCCGGTAATGGCAGATAATAACGATAATGCCTATTTGTGGTTCCCTGGTGTATCTCCCGATATAGAATACTGGTATCAGCGTTTGGGAAGCACGACCGGACTTTATACCGATCAGTACAGAATGAATGACGTGCTGATCAGCACACTGAAGGCTAATAATGATCCCCGTCTGCCTGTATATGCCCGTCTAAACAATAATGGGAAATATGGTGGCTACAGGTTTGGGACTAACCAATCAAGCGACACCTTAAATAATGGAAATAACACTTCCGGAATCGGAGCAAGATTTGCAAATAATCCCGCGGGATTTTCTCCCTTTATGAATTGTTCAGAGGTGCTATTTATTGAAGCGGAAGCGTATCAAAGAGGCCTGGTAACGGGAAATGCGCAGGCTGCTTATGAAAGCGGCGTTACCATGTCCTGTATTGAAAATGGGATAGATCCCGGCTCCATTACAACCTTGCTGGGTCAACCGGAAGTAGCGTGGAACGGAGGCACAACAACAAACATTCAGAAAATATACCTGCAGAAGTGGGTTAGTCTTTTCAAACAGGAAGAAGAAGCCTGGTCCGAAGCGAGAAGAACAGACGTGCCGCTGATGACCAATATTTCCGTGAGCTATCAGTCAAGTCATAACAGACCGCCTTTCAGATTGGCTTATGCAGATGAGGAAAAATCTTTGAATACAAATTTCCCGACAGGTGTTGTTGAAACTGATATTTTTTGGGGCACCCAGGTGTGGTGGGATACCAGGACCGGTGTGCATTAATAAGTATGTCAGATTCCGGAATCAAGGACATGGTAATCCCCCACGACAATGTGCATTATCATGTCCTTGACATTTTAATGAAACCAAAAATGGCTAGATTTTTTTACACGCTGGTAGTTATAACATGGGCGGGTTCTTTCTGCCATGCGCAGGATCCGGCGCTGGCACGCACACCGCCAATGGGATGGAATAGCTGGAATGCGTTTGAAGTTAAGATCAACGATTCGGTAATCCGGCAAATAGCAGACGCGATGGTAAACAGCGGAATGAAAGCTGCTGGCTATGAATACCTGGTGCTTGACGATGCCTGGATGGCAGCAGAACGGGACGCTGACGGAAACCTGACGGCCGATCCCAAAAAATTCCCCGAAGGAATGAAGGTTATCGGAGATTATATACACAGCAAAGGTTTGAAATTTGGTATTTACGAATGCAGGGGTTACTTGACCTGTCAAAAATTACCCGGAAGCTTCCATCATGAACAGACAGATATGAATTCATTTGCTTCCTGGGGTGTTGACTACATTAAGCTGGACGCCTGTTATGCTGAAAAAAACGGACGACTTTCCACAGAGGATTTTACAATTTACCGGGACTGCATAAAAAATACCGGCAGACCCATGGTGCTGAGCATATCGGATTTTGGGAATGGAGCCTGGGCCTGGGGTGGAAAAAATTATGCGCAACTCTGGCGAACCTCCGGGGATATTTATCCTACGATGGAATCTGTTTATTATAATGCGAGCACTAGTGGAGAGGCAGGATCCATTCATCCCGGGTTCAATGGACTGTGGCAGTTTGCCGGTCCGGGTCACTGGAACGATCCGGATTTGCTGGAAGTGGGCAATCTCGCAAATCAAAATGAGGACAAAACCCATTTTAGCTTATGGAGCATTTTATCCGCTCCCCTGATGGCCAGCACCGATTTGCGTTCGATGACTGAAAGCACGCGGCGAGTTCTCACTGCGCCTGAAATCATTGCGGTAAATCAGGATCCGAGAGGCCTGCAAGGCTACAGAATAGCGAAACATGGAAGCACCGAAGTCTTTGCCAAACCGCTTGCTGACGGCACCGTTGCGGTATTATTACTCAACAAAGGCAAGGCCGCAACGGCGGTTACCGTGAGCTGGAGTCAAATCGGCCTGAAGGGCAATCAGAAGATCAGGGATTTATGGAAGCGGCAGGATATGGGCATATTTAAAAATTATTTTACATCTGATAAAATTGCTGAAAACAGCGTGCTGTTTATCAAAGTGGGTAGCCCCGGTCCGATGCCTGTTGCGGGGCCAGCGGCGATCCCACCCGAAAAATATTCCATTACGAAAAATGGAATAACCTGCCTTACTGACCTTTTCTATATTATGAAATCCGGTGAACCGCCGGCTTACGACAAAAGTTATTCTGGACGACCGATCTCTATTCGGGGTGTCCGGTACAAGCGGGGCATCGGATGTAAAAGCGAATCGAGGATCATGTATAAACTCGATGGAAACGCAGACCGGTTCCAGGCTGTTGTTGGTTTGGACGATCATTATACCGGAAAGGAATCCGGGCGTTTCCGGGTGCTTAACGAAGATTTTTTTGGAAACCGGATTCTTTTTGACAGCGGGAAAATGGACAAAGGAACGGCCGCATTAAATATTGATCTCGATGTGAAGGGCGTGCAGTTTTTGTTGCTGGAGTTTTCAGGAAAAGAATCGCAGGGCAACTGGGGCGATGTAAATATAATGGCATCGCCAAAACTGTAAAGGTGGATAGGAGCCACTATGAATACATAAACGGCTGCGTTGCCTGTCTATAAAATTCTCAAGGGCAAAAGTTGGGAATATACGGGCAGCTCCGGATAAGAATTGTGAATCACTAGTCCTTAGTACCCGATACATTTGTACGTGAGGCAAATCAATATGTGCGGAATAAAAAATCAATTATTGGGCCTTCTTTTTTCGGTCTGTGCGTGTTCTTACACGCGGGCAGACAAATATCCGGTGAATCCCTGGGTTGACATCCAGAATTACAGCTTCAGTATAAGTTTGTATGACACAACAGATGAAATCTCAGCTGCCGCAACCCTTCGTGTATTGTTCAAAAAGGCGGGGATAACCCAGCTGAGGCTGGACCTTGTCAATCGACAGGATTCACTAGAAGAGAAAGGCATGCTGGTGGAATCTACATCTGAGGGGGAGCAGGCAACCCGATTTTCCCATAAAAACAATGTGTTGCTTATTGATCTGATCACCCCATCTGCCGCAGGTGCGGAAATGCAATTTACCATTCGTTATCATGGACGACCGGCGGCCGGACTGATGATTGGTCCGGATAAAGACGGCGACAGGAGTTTTTTCAGCAATGACTGGCCCAATCTGGGCAGAAACTGGTTACCCCTGGTTGATCATCCGCACAATAAAGCCACGTGTGAATTTATTGTAACAGCCCCTGCCTGTTATCAGGTTATATCCAATGGTTTAAAAATTGAGGAGACGGATCTGGAGGGGAACAGAAGACGAACGCATTGGCGGCAGTCTGTTCCCATATCGTCCTGGCTTTTTGTGTTGGGAGTTGCGAAATTCGCGGTAAAACATGGAAAAACATTTGAAGGGAAACCGATTCAAACATGGATTTACGCCAGGGAAAGAGAAACCGGATTTTATGATCTGGAGGAAATAACGATGAAAGTACTCCGCTATTTTTCTGATTATATTGGCCCCTTTGCCTATGAAAAACTCGCCAATGTGGAAGCAAGTAAAGTAGGCGGCGGAATGGAGACAGCATCCGCCATTTACTATGATGACAGAATAATGAACGGCAAATCAGACAACCGTTTGCGGGACGTTGCCATTCACGAAATCGCCCATCAATGGTTTGGGAACGCGGTTACCGAAAATGACTGGGACGATGTTTGGCTTAGTGAAGGATTTGCCACTTATTTCACGCTTCTGTTTCAGGAACATGCTTACGGTCATGACGAATTCATAAACGGATTGCTGGAAGGCCGTAAGCGCGTTTTCGAATTTTACAAGAAGAATCCGGCTTATACCATCATTCATGAAAACACCGCGGAAGAGCATGAGGTAACAACGATCCAGACCTATCAAAAAGGCGCCTGGATACTGCATATGCTCAGAAACCTTATTGGCGATGAGGCTTTCCAAAACGGAATACGGGCGTATTATCAACGTTTCTTCAATGCGACGGCCACAACGACTGATTTCAAATCTCAGATGGAAAAAGCTTCCGGCAGGGACCTTGGTCAGTTCTTCCGGCAATGGCTCTATCTCGGCGGAAATGTTATTCTAAGAGGCATCTGGAGATATAATGAATCCGCCGGAATATTAGATCTGCAATTGGACCAGGAGCAAAATGATGGATTTGTATTTGATTTCCCGGTTGAGATAGGGATATTTCAAAACGGTAAAATACAACCGGTAATCAAAAAGGTTCACATGGATTCCCTGTATGGGCATTTTTCAATCCCGGTTGATGATCGTCCTGACAAAGTTACCATTGATCCCAGAACGGTCCTGCTGGCACAGTGGACAGTTACTGAAACTAAATAATGAATGAATGATAAATGAAAAACCAGGTTTCCAGCAAATGTTCTGACATGTAATTCTCATGTGATGGTTAATTCCACAAACGGGGGGCTGTTTCTACTCACCCCCTTTTTTATGATGTGAAACCATACATGCTAATTTATTTTGAGGATTGTGCGCAAGCCTTCCCGCCTGGAATTTTAAAAGAAAAATAATGAATAGCACGATGCCCGCAAAAATAGACAAGCTGGAAAAATTGAATTTACCTGTTGCAATGATTTTTCTGGGACTAAGCTTGCTGGGCTTCTCCAGCCCTTCTCACGGACAACAGCCAGTCAAGGTATTCATCCTGGCCGGGCAATCCAATATGGAGGGGCAGGGAGAAATATATGCCAGTGCCGGCCCTCGCGCCCAGGGCTCTCTGGAGTACGAAGTAGAAAATGATACTACGGGTATCTACAGTCATATAGTGGATGCTAATGGAAAATGGCTGGTGCGGCGGGATGTATGGATACACTATGACCGGGGCGAGGACGGATTGAAAAAAGGGAACTGGACAGTTGGGTATGGAAGCTCCGACAAATCAATCGGGCCTGAATTTCAATTTGGTTATTTATTGGGAGACTACTACCGCAATCAGGTTTTAATTATCAAAACAGCCTGGGGCGGAAAAAGTCTTGGTGTCGATTTTCGTCCGCCGGGTTCGGGTGGAATCGTAGGACCTTTTTATAAAAAAATAATTGAAGAGGTTAACACGGCATTACATAATCTGCCTTCCGAATTTCCCGGGTATAGAAATCAGGGCTACGAGCTGGCGGGCTTTGTATGGAATCAGGGCTGGAACGATGGAGGCAGCGCAGTTTTGTATAACGAGTACGAAAAGAATATGGTGAATTTTATCAAAGACATCCGGCGCGACCTCAGTGCTCCGTCACTGCCGTTCGTTATTGCTAATTGTGGTCACGGAGGATTTCACGCAACCAGGGATAAATGGATGAACAATATTCAAAAATATATCGTCCCTGCGCAGGCCGCGGCGGCTGCCCGTCCTGAATTTTCCGGCAATACCGCGTTGGTTGACGACAGGCCATTCTGGAAAGACAGCCTTGAATCCCCAGCCACCCAGGTACACCATTATAACCGGAACGCCGGAACCTTTTTCATGATGGGTAATGCGATGGGCCTCGCGATGATCAGCCTGTTAAAAGATAAATCAAATTCAGTATCGTCCGGGACTGGGAGGGAACAGGATGTTGCTGAACAGGATCCGGAAGCACAAATTAACGGCAGCGGCCTGATGGGCTATATATCATCCAGAACTTCCAGGCCGCCTGCGGGTTACGGAGCCGGCATCGGATTTTATTCAGCCGTCTACCCGATCCTCCCTGATCCAATCAGCGATTTCCAGATCGGCCTTGCCTCCACCTGGATTACTCCGGATAATTCGGAAAATGTGGATTCTCCGTTATGCCCCATTGGTTCTTATGCCCGCGATAATTGGGCAGATGGACGCGGACCGACATTCAAAGATGTTTTCCAGACCATCGAAGGTGGTCTTGGTATTTGGGGAAGCACGCAATTCCGTGCAGGTTACAAGCCACCCAAATTTCAGATTGTCGGCGTGCCCGACTGCTATACCGGCAATTACATCATTTCACCAGGATGGTCCAATACGACCGATGCCGCCGCAGGTAATAAAATGGGCATAGCGCAGTTGAGCAACCGCATACTTTTACCTCCGGACGGGATCACATTCAGGAACAATCCCCATGGAGAATTATTCGGCTACTCATGGATGTCCTTACCGCTGGCAGATGCCAGGCGAGGGCCGCCACCGACAGGTAACCGCCATTGGACATTGTTCCTGGCCTTGTCGAATTTTAAAGGACCCGTTGCCTTCATTATTCCGGAAACCTGGAGTAAGATATCGGCAAATTATTCTTTTGATTATGGCCGGGGACTGGATAACCGGGAAGGCCATTCCGGCGGAGGCGCGCAGGAGATCAATACAGTTCCTTATTTTGAATCTGAAGACGATCGTGGGACTGTCTATTCGAAAACTCCTGATTTTATTTACCCTGTGGACAAACAGGGCCGCACCGTCCTCATGCAGGACATTCGTTATTATTCAAACAAGGCATTGGCCGATGCCATAATGGAATGGCGAAAAGGCGGCAAAGCCTGTTCCGGAAAATTTGATATCACAAATGCATCCAGCCAGCTGGCAACCATTACGGCGTCGCCGCTGAAATTTCATCAAACGGATGGTAAGATTCTCTTAACGGGTTTCGAAGAGGTTGTGCAAACAGCAGTATTTGACGATGCTCATACATTTGGCCTCCAGTGGAACAACAGCAAGGTTAGCCCAATAGGTGAACTACCCAGATATTTTAAAGACCAGGGTAAAACCCGTATCGCCGTTGCCGCGTCCGAAGCGCCAAAAAAATTGCAAGAGAAAGAATTTGCCGCCGCAGTGAACGGGAAAAACTATACATCTCCTGCAACTGGAGTCTGGACGCGTTCCGGAACAGCCCGGGGTCCTTTTTTTGCTGACCTTGCGGATGGTTCCCGGGTCACCTATTACTGGTACCGATTTATTGATCAGCCTTCTTTGCAGCAGTATAAAGACGTATGGAGCGACAGCGTAAGATTCGAAATGCAAACCCTGGTTGAAAATATACAGCGGAACTGGACGATCGACAGGGACTATATGCCGGCTCCGGCAAATGGAAAGCCGCTCGTGGCCATCGATCCCGCCCTGATCGTAACGCCGCCGCCCGGACTTGAAGCAGGTTACGTACCCATCGTAACGAAACAGGAAGCGCGATAGTTTTCAGTGTTAGCGAATCACATCGGCAGTTATGCTTACGCCGCTTATTTTTCTGGGCATCCAGACCTGCATTTGACCTGGCCCGCGATTGGCCCAGCTGAAGTAGGGTATGGCCGAAATTCTTTTATTTTCAGTTTTTACTGACAGGCCATTTTCCGAAACGGTAATCACGGGCGCAGTCCCTGTTAATATCATAATACCGCCAAGATTGTTGTCTTCGAAATGGCTGTTGAAAGAAAGCGTATCCGGAATGCAGATGTTCTCTACTTTGCCGCCGTTATCGGGATGTTCGAAGCAATACATCAGCGGACCTCTTTGCAGGGCGATTTTATTCCGGTCGTCTGCAATGCTGTCAATGGCCACCACCTTCCTTATTTCCAGTGGCAGGCGGAATAATATAATATCCCCTTTCCTCCATTCTCTGTTCAGGATGGCGTACCCATTTTCAACGGTATACTTGGCATTTTTGCCATTGACGGTCAGGGCCCATTTCCGGTCTGATTTCTCAAGAAACTGATAGGTGTCACCGGGAGAAGGCTGATTCTCTGCCCATCCCGGTATTCGGATATGCAACGCGAAGGCAGATTTTTTTTGCGGGGAAACGGCCAATTGTATATCGCCATCCCAGGGGTAATTTGTTTTCAGCGCGATCTGAACAGTATTGTTTTTCAAATCTATGGCGGTGTTGCTGCCAACAAAAAGATTTACCCAGATATCGTTATCGGATTTGGCGTAGATATAATTTCCCAGGGATTCAATCAACCTGGCAATATTGGCCGGACAGCAGGCGGTGCCAAACCATTCGCTTCTTTCATAACCTCCGGCTGACGATAACGGATTGCCATAAAAAAACCGGTCGCCGCGAAAAGACAAACCATCCAGGGCCGCGTTGTACAGGCTTTTTTCCAGCACATCCATATATTTACTTTCACCGGTGAGCAAATTCATCCGCTGATTCCAGAATACCATACCCACAGAAGCACAGGTTTCACAATAGGCTTCTTCGTTCGGCAGATCATAGTCAGCAGTAAACCCTTCGTTTCTGCCGGATGAGCCAATGCCGCCGGTAATATACATGTTCCGGTAAACGACATCATCCCATACCTGCTTCATTGCCCCCATATAGCCCGAATCATTTTTGGCCGCGGCCACATCAGCGGCTCCTGTATATAAATACATAGCCCGAACGGCATGACCGGTTATCCGGGTTTGTTCCTTCACCGGCAATTTGTTCTGGCAATAGTCCTGAACACGCTGGTGATCGAAATACCCGTGACCCCGCTGCTGCAAATACCAGTCGGCCAGGTCCAGATACCTGGAGTTTCCGGTTGTTTTGTAGAGCTTCACCAGGGCCAGCTCAATCTCTTCATGACCTGACACCCAGTGGCGGTTTTGCAGACGGAAAGTGGAAT
The DNA here is from genome assembly GCA_030706635.1 of Bacteroidota bacterium. Taxonomy (GTDB): domain Bacteria; phylum Bacteroidota; class Bacteroidia; order Chitinophagales; family Chitinophagaceae; genus Puia. Next base: position 47,080 of record JAUZOD010000011.1, on the reverse strand, counting down.
CAATTTCATTCGCGAAACGGATTGCTACGTCCAGCAGTTTGCGTTTACCGGTGGTATGGTAATAAGCCACTGCGGCTTCAATAAGATGGCCCGCACAGTAGTCTTCATGCGTGTCCATGTCAGTCCATCTCTTGTTGATATCACCCAGGGTATAATAGGTGTTTAAATACCCGTCAGGCAATTGCGCAGCGGCAATCTTATCAATCCAGGCGTCGGCTTTTTTCTCCAGCGCGGGATCCGGGTGATTACTTAATGAATAAGCAATGGCTTCCACTGCCTTATAAACGTCAGAATCGTCATAATAAATGCCCTCGTGCTTTTCTCCTTTTTTCGCGGCAACTTTTTCAAAATTCCGGATTCGCGGGGTCCTGACTTCGGTTTGATCAATGCACGCCGGAATGCTCACGTTGGTGACCGCGCTGATGCGCGATCTCCAGAACCTGTCATCAATTTTCACCTGCGAATAACTGACCGGCTCCAGTTTCTGCAGTGCATTTTGCGCTTGCGAATTCGATATGCAGCAGAAGAAGCTGAATAAGGGGATAAGGGAGAAGGACTTTTTCATATTCTTTTATATGGTATCAGCTCTCAATATACGGTTACTTATTCTTTCCCCGGTATACATCAAGCTCATAGATTGACCAGTTATACGTTGTGTCTTTACCTGTTTGCGTAATTTTAATATAGCGGACATTTTGTTCCGGGAAATTTATCGTTGTAATTCCCGGTTCTCCTGATCCGGATGCAACCGGGGCACCCCATTTTTTGCCGTCGTGTGAGACCGATACCGAATACTTATTCGGCGAATCCCAAAGTGCCCAGGTATTGTCGACTACGACCTGATCAAATTTTTGCTGCTTCTTCATATCAACCAGGAACCATTGCATGGGGTGCTGTTTGTGGGTCATATCCCGCCAGCCCGTCCAGTGATCTTCATCAATGGCGTTGGCTGCTTCCGTGGAAATCTTGTCGTCGTTGAAAGAGAACACACTATCTTTTACGGACGAGGTTGCAGTCCAGGATTTCTTATCCAGTTTCTGTCTGGCCATTGGAACTGCCGCCGCCGGTTTTGGTGAAACGATGGGCAGCATTCCGGTCGCCACAAAATTCCAGCTTCCTGGTTCTGCATAAAACTTAATATAACCGGAATCTTCACCGGCCCGGGATATTCCGTTGACTCCACCGATATAGGACCGATCCCAGATAGTCACGCCATTCACTTGGATCGATGTCAAATCTGAGAATGAACCTTTTGGAATACCCACAATCGCTTTTGTATTTGGCGGTGAAATAAGTCCGAGTGAATATTTGGTAGTCGTTTTATGCAGGTTCACTTTTATGTCGCCCTTTATGCTGGGAACAACCACTTTAATTGAATTCAGAAAAGCTTCCTTTGGGAAAACATGATATGTTTTCCAACCGGCCTCTTCCGGGGAAATGCCGGCGATGGTTTGCGACAACAGGAGGACGGGAGGATTCCAGCCATGATTCAGGGAAGAGCCCTGGTCGAAGGCATTTATCCTGGAAGCCCACCACCGGTCATAATGTTCCCATAGTGTAGTGAAGCTGCAGGGAATCATGGTTCTGTAGCGGGAGTACATTCTCAATAGAGCATAATCCTGTTTTCCCATTGTACAAAGCGCCTCAAATACCCAGCGGTCGAAAAAACAACTGGAGTTCTGATACTTGGTAAGAACATTTTTATAGATCGCGTCCCATTTGGTATTTTCCGCCAACCCCGCGTTTATTGCCATGGCGTTAGCCCGGTCGTCCGGACTGGACACCTGGGCTGACATATAGTAATTCCCTTTCCAGTAACTGCTGTTAAATGTGCTTTTTATGCTGTCGAGTTTTTTGTTAATCGCTGTGGTGTCCGAATCATGCCCGGTAAGTTCGGCCATTTTTTTCAATGACTTCAGGTCTATGTACATAAAACAAATCTCTGTTACGGCAATATCCTTAATATCTTTTCCCCAGTCGAACCACTGATTTTTGTGGCCAAACCGATAGGTGTTAAAAAGAAAATTTTTCGTTGAGTCGTAAACCAGCTTTATAGATTCCAGGTCGCCGGTTTGCATATAATAAAACCACAAGCCATATTTACCCAGAAACTCCAGTTGCTGACCAGGATAGAAACCGGCGTCCAGCGGCCTTCGTACCAGCTCTTTACAAAGCGCATGGGAAGCAGTATCAAAAGCATAAAAACACTGGTCTAATTCAGGCGTTCCATCGCCCCAGAATCCAACCCTTTCGCGGTCGGGACAGTCGTAAAAGTGATCCCGCAAGCAGAGATAGGCGGTCCGGGCCCCTTTCTTCCATAGAATATTATAATCGTTATCGTTGCATTCAAAAGAACCCGCGATTTTCGTATCGTAACCTGTTTCCCGGTATTTTACAGCCTCGACCAGCACGCCCGCCGGTATAGTATAGATCGCACCCTCACCACTTATCCAATGCTTTGCTTCATAATGCTGTTCGCCGGACTTTGTCTGATACTTTTCCGTTTTGGTGAGATAAAGAACCAGGGGATTACTTGAGTTCAGGCTGATAAGCCTGCCCTCTGGCGCTTTCAGCTGAATCCATGGTTGAAACTGGCAGTTATATGGCATCTGACAAACCAGCTTCCAGAACTTGTTTTCAACATGCGGTAAGTCTTTAGACAGATAAATGTATTCTTTTAGCCCATAATCTTTGATTGGCGCATGCGAAGCTGGCCGGACTTTTTTACCGTCTCCGTCCTGCGCTTTGGCCGCGGGGCAGGTTGCCAGAATGAGCAAAGCAGAAACGACGGAAAGCAGTTCTATTTCTTTTGACTTCGTCATTTTTTGTCTGGCATTTATGACTTTCCCTCTGCTATTTTCTATTTTGTTCCGGAAAATTTTCCTACAGGGATCTTTGCATTGCCGAAACCGGTCTCGGTGACAGCGCTGGTCTTACTGATAAGGCGTGGGCAATAATCGAGAGGATATTCTCCCGCTCCTTTCCAACGAGCGCTAAGCGCGGAGCTCGGACATGTTCGCTGCCGAGACCTACCTGAGCTTCTGCTAATTTAATGTATTGCACCAGCTTGGGGTGAATGTCAAACTCAAGAAGGGGCATAAACCATCTGTATATTTTAGCTGCCTCCCCGAGCCTTCCATCCATGACCAGGTTATAAATAGCAACTGTTTCGGCGGGAAATGCGCAGACCAGACCGGCGATCCAGCCATGGGCTCCCAGAGCCAGTTCCTCCACGGCAAGCGTATCCACTCCGCACAGGATTTTAAAACGATCGCCGAAACGATTGATCATTCGGGTGACATTGGTTACATCCCTGGTTGATTCCTTAACCGCCTGAATGTTTTCACATTCCGTCAGATCGCCGAACAACGAAAGTGTAATTTCATTTTTGTAATCTATCGGATTATTGTAAATGACAATGGGAAGATCCGTTGAAGCAGCGACTGATTTCAGAAATTCCAGCGTTTCCCGGTGATCGGATTTATAACGCATCGGGGGCAGTAACATCAACCCCGCAGCTCCCCATTTTCGGGCGAGTCTCGCCTGGCTGATGGCGTCCCGGGTGGCGCCTTCTGCAATATTTAAAATAACGGGGACTTTGCCGCCCGCCCTGGCGACAGTATTTTTAACGAGTATTTCCTTTTCTTCTAAAGTGAGCACGCTCGCTTCGCCTAATGAGCCGCCAAGGATTATCCCGCTCATCCCGCATTTCAACTGAAAGTCGAGGTTCTTATTAAAAAGCTCCAGATCTAACGTATCATCTGCATTGAATTTGGTCGTCAGCGCGGGAAAAACGCCCTTCCATGCTATATCCATATTCTTTCTTTCAAAAATATCTTAAACAGGGAAAAGATTCCGTACCGTTATTAATGAATACTAAACAGATATTAACATTTTTAAAAAATCTCCCGGACGGGCGTCTGAATTTATTTTACATCGGCCATCCATCTGCGCAGTAGTCTGTTAAAAAGCATAATCAGCGCGCCGATCAGGATAGACCAGGAAGCGATTTGAAATAATATGACGGAATAATAGGGCAGCGATTTCACAGGGTCATTGACAATCGCTTTCGGCACACTCATCATGGAGCCGATTTTCCCGGCCATAAATTCGCCGACCGCGGTCGCGAAAAACCAGATGCCCATCGTCATGCCGGTAATTTTGGCCGGTGATAATTTGGTGACCATGGAAAGGCCGATGGGAGACAGGCAGAGTTCGCCGCAGATAAGCACAAAATATCCCAGTATGAAAATAAACAGCGAGATCAGGCCGGTGCCCACCGATTGCAGGCAGCCAAGGTAAAATATGAAATAGGCAGCGCCGACAAATAAAAAAGAAAAACCGAATTTCATTGTTGTCGAAGGCTCTATATTTCGTTTGTTCAGAAACGGCCATAACCTGGCGAATGCAAAGCTCAGCACGACCACAAAAAACGGGGGAAGAAAATTATTTACGGCAAGGGCAGGTAAAGCGTATCCAAGGAATCGCATGTTTACGTTCCGCAGGGCGAACAGGTTGAGTGATCCCTCGCATTGCTGATAAAAAGACCAGAACAGGATGGAGAAGATAATTAAGATCATGGCTGCAAAAAGCTTGAGCCTGGCGGGTTTGTCCAGCCTGATGGCCACCATCATCAGATAACCGCATGCCAATGCTCCCAGAATAAACATGAGGTAGTTCATGGTTCTGTATGCATTTAGCAGGCTGACCAATATCGGAAGGGCAATGAGCGTTGTGGCATAGAGCAGATATTCCAGGGGTATGTGCGGGATAATGAATTTCTTCAGAGCCTGCCGGTCGGGTGGAAGACCTTTTTCAAGAAATGATTTTCTCGAAGTGCTGAAAATGATCAGGCCGAGTATCATAAAGACGCCGGCTAGTCCAAAGCCATAATGCCAGTTGATTTTTTCACCAACATATCCGCACAGTAAGCCGCCCAGCGCGGCGCCGATATTGATGCCCATATAAAAAAGCGAGAAGCCGCTGTCTTTTCTCGGGTCATTTTTTTCATAGAGCGTGCCCACCAGACTCGAAATATTCGGTTTAAAAAAGCCATTTCCGCAAATGATAAAAGACATGCCGTAAAAAAAACTCCATTCCATCGGAATGGTCAAAATTAAATGGCCAATGGTCATTAGTATTCCGCCAAAGACAATGGCTTTTTGATATCCCAGAAAGCGGTCAGCCATCATGCCGCCGAACATGGGCATGGTGTACACCAGGGCAGCATAAGAGCCCAGTATGGCGTATGCTTTTGGTTCTTCCAGCCTGAGCTCGGTGACCATGTAGGCCAGTAAAAGCGCACGCATGCCATAAAAGGAAAACCGTTCCCACATTTCAGTCATGAAAAGCAGGTAAAGCTGTCTCGGATGTTTTTGTGAAGCCCGGCTTTCTGTCATCTGATCCTGGCTTGATTCATCCGCGTATGTATTTTCCTGAAGGCAATGTGAAAAATGAGCAGGCGAGGGGGCATGGGATTATTTGCGTCTACAGGGCAATTGACCCGGGGGAAATATAATAGATTTTATTTGCGAAATTGCCTCTCCTATCCGTGGTGATTGCATAAAAGTTGCATATTAATTGTGGATAAAAATATGCCTAATTTAATTTGGATAATGAATGATTAATCTCCTGATTTAGACGGATTTTAACCAGTTGCGCTTATCCTCTCTCGAATGCATCCATACGGGGGGAATTTGTTCCGGAATACATCTTGAAAAAAATGCCTCCTGCCTATCAGGATTTGCCGGCGACCTTGCCTGGGCGGTTGGCAATAGGCATGTCTTCTAAAGGTAAAGGACTTGGAAACGATCTGCTGATTGAAGCGCTCAAAAGATCTTACGAGACATCGGAAACGATCGGCTCCATTGCGGTCATTGTCGATCCGCTGGACGAAGATGCTGAGGAATTTTATCTTAAATATTGGTTCATCAAACTGCCTGATAGCGGCAAAATGTTTCTGCCCATGACTACCATCTCGGCGCTATTTCCTTAACCTGAAAATAAATGAGTTCGCATCAAACTTACCAATTTAAAGTACAGCCACATCATCAATAAAATCCTGGGATTTCACCATCTCCCCATCACACACTCTAAGTAAGTTGAGTTTCGACCACCTTGTGCCGGAACGTAAACCCAAAACCCTGTAAGGATGCCGACACCCAATATTTGCCCTCACAACTGGACTGTGCATTTAAGCTAAAGATTGCGCCGGCCAATTATTGCAGATCGAAATCGTATTCTCCGGAACTTTTCTTAACTTCAGTCAAACCCCGTGCATGCGATTTTCGTTCCTGATCCTGGCGCTCGTACCGATTTTCACCCTGGCACAGATTCCCTACGGCAATAACCCAGCGGCGGGACATTACTGCAATACACGCGGTGTGAAACTGTACTACGAAGTGTATGGTCGGGGTGAACCCTTGCTGCTGGCGCACGGCAACGGCGGCTCGATTGCTGCCTTTAAAGGCATCATTCCCTTTTTCGCTCAATACTATAAGGTGATCGCGGTGGATACGCGGGCGCATGGCAAGTCGGTTGATCCGGCGGACTCCCTCAGCTTTGAGATGATCGCCGACGATTTCAGCGCGCTGCTCGATTCGCTCCATACCGGCCCGGCATATTTCATCGGCTGGAGCGACGGCGGTATTGACGGGGTGGGGATCGCCATGCGGCACCCGGAGAAACTGAAAAAGATGGCGATCACGGGCGCCAACATCTTCGTGGATTCGACGGCCTTGCCTGCGGACGTTATCCGTGATATGGAAGCGGATACCCGCAAGATGCACGCCCGGTCGAATCTCTCTGCCAAAGAGAAGGCAGAACTCAAATACAATGACCTCGATCTGTACCAACCGCAATGGAAAGCCACAGACCTCGATAAGATCAGCACGCCCACGCTGGTGATCGGTGGCGATCACGACCTGATCCCCGTGCCCCATACGGTGCTGATCTGGCAGCATATTCCAAAAGCCTGGCTATGGATCGTGCCGCACTCGGGACATGCAACGCTGATCGAGCACCGGGACGAATTCGAAAAGAATGTCCTCACGTTTTTTCAAAGCAAGTAGCGGGGCGGCTTAAGACTGTATAAAACAAAGCTATATGGATACTACTCGTCGGAGGTTTTTAACCAACACTACCAAACTGGCTGCAGCTACAGGTTTAGCCAGCATCGTTCCTGCACCGCTCTGGGCTGCCTCAAAGAACAAAAATGTTTCCGCCAGCGACACGATCAATATTGCCCTGATCGGTTGCCGTGGCATGGGCTTTGGCGATCTGCGAGGTGCCATGAAACAGCCGGGTGTTACCTGTACTGCGTTGTGTGATGTTGACCGTAACATCCTTGACCAACGCACTGCGGATGTTTTAAAAATACAGGGAAAAGCGCCCAGACAGTATTCCGACTACCGGAAACTGCTGGAAGATAAGGATGTGGATGCCGTGATTATCGGAACGCCGGACCATTGGCACTGCCTGCCTTTTGTGGCCGCCTGTGAAGCCGGTAAAGACGTTTACGTAGAAAAACCTTTGGCCAATAGCATCGCCGAGTGCGATATCATGATGCGGGCAACGAGGAAATACAACCGGGTAGTGCAGGTGGGCATGCAGCAACGGAGCGGCCCGCTGTTTAAAAAGGCAATGGAACTGATTCAAAAAGGCGCCATAGGACAATTGAGAAAGGTAAATATCTGGGGCAATTTTAATTATGGCATTGGCGATATTAAAGTGCCTGATAGCGCCGTGCCTGCTGGTGTTGACTACGATATGTGGTTGGGCCCCGCTCCTTTAAAGACCTTTAATAAAACCCGGTTTCACGGTAACTGGAGAATGTTTTGGGACTACGGCGGCGGCCTGGTTACAGACTGGGGCGTGCACCTGCTTGATATTGGCTTATGGGCTAAAAACATTACGCAGTTGCCGCTTTCGGTAACAGCGGCAGGTGGCAATTTCGCCTATCCGGATCACGCGCATGAAACTTTTGATACGCTGAATGTTATTTACCAGTTACCGGATTATACCGTCAGTTGGGAGAATACTGCCGGCATAGAGAGCGGTCCCTACGGCGTTCCCTACGGCCTTTCGTTTATCGGTGACGATGCCACGCTGATCCTTAACCGCGAGATCATGGAGTTTTATCCTGAAACGCAGGATGGTAAACCCAAGGTCGCGCCGCGGCCCAAAGAGACTGGCGATGATAGTCACGGACTGCATATGCAAAACTTTCTGGAGTGCATAAAAACCCGTAAAGATCCCGTGTGTACTATTGAGAACGGCAGGCTGGTGGCCATGTATGCCCATATGGGCAATATTGCGATGCGTACGCAAAGTATGCTGGTATGGAATGATGGCGATAAAAACTTCGGCGACAACACGGCGGCCAACAAACTGATTACGCCTGCCTACCGGGCCCCCTGGAAATTGCCCGTAATATAACGCAACATGCAGTAAGTCTTAAAATACCTGCAACGAATAACAGATGCGCTCAGGACATTGGCGGGTCCTGAATATCCGGCTCTACCAGTTTTTTTAATTTTTCTAAAGATTCCTGCCAGCCGAGATAACACATCTCTGCCGGTATCATGGCGGGGATGCCTTCCTGGGTTATTTTTAATTCCGTGCCGCAGGAAACTTTTTTAAACCAGACCGAGGTAACCATTTCGCCGGGTACATTCGGATCGTCGAATTTATCTGTGTACCGGAGAAACTCGTTAGGCCTGACGTCAATATAATTCCCGCCAAATGAGTGCCCGTTACCCGTAGTAAAATTGATGAATCGCATCTTGTAACTGCCGCCTTTTTTTGCTTCGAGGCTATGCACCACGCATAGATATCCATAGGGTGGAAGCCATGCCGCCACGGCATTGCCGTCTGTAAAGGCGCGATATATTTTTTCAGGAGATGCTTTTATTACCCTGTGCAATGAAACGCTGTTGTCTGACATAATATTGATTTTTATACCAGCAAAGTTAAAGGCAACAACTGGTATAAGCCGGGGGCGAAAACGACAAATAGCGGGTGATTTTGCGGCAATCGTAAAAAGAATAAGAGTATCCCTAATCGGGGAAGGATTCTACCAGCGTCTTTGGTATCTGCTCTGTTATCAGCTTGTTGCCGACCTGGTCAAAATAGGTGCAGGTCATCTCCCGGGTTTCGACCGACCATTTCTGTACACCGGTTTCAGCAGCCTTTCTGCAAAAACTCTGGTAGTCGCTCTGTCCGTCCTGATGCTTCCGCAGGTAACTGGCAAGATCAGGTCCCTGACATAATCCGGAAAATTTTTTCCGCTTTTCACTTTGGCATGAACATCCTTGATTTGATCGATCGTAAACATTTCGTGGCTGTTGAAATTTTGAACACTACCGTACCCTTTGAGTAAGCAAAAGAAATTGATTTAAAGTTGCGACCTGTACCGTCGTTAAAAAATACTGTTGAGGGTGCTTCTATATGACCTACGATGATGTCGGCTTTTCTGAGTCACAGTACTTGCAAGGCGTATAATAAAAAAGTAAATTTTCATGACAGTTATTAAAAGCTGCATTTTATTATTTCAAGGTCTATAAGTTAGCGGAAGATGCGGAGTATGGTCAATAATTTTTCAGGCTGCCACTGTCATTCCCATTAGCCGGAATGTTATAAGTTTGAGGGATGAACAAGGCCAGTACTAACGGCAATTCCGCCAGTCGCATTCTTTTGGCCAGCCTGGTTGGCACCACGATCGAGTTTTTTGACTTTTATATCTATGCCACCGCAGCCGTGCTGGTCTTCCCCAAACTATTCTTTCCCGCCGCTGACCCAACATCCGCGACCTTGCAATCTTTAGCAACATTTGCGCTGGCTTTTTTTGCGCGGCCTCTGGGTGCTGCCCTGTTCGGACATTTTGGCGACCGGAATGGCCGGAAAGCCACGCTGGTGGCGGCGCTCATGACAATGGGGCCCTGCACCGTGGCGATCGGTCTTTTACCCACCTATGCGTCCATCGGAGTTGCCGCACCCATTCTATTGGCGCTATTCCGTTTTGGTCAGGGCCTCGGTCTTGGCGGCGAATGGGGCGGCGCCGTATTGCTTGCGACAGAAAATGCACCGGAAGGGAGGAAGGCATGGTACGGTATGTTTCCGCAGTTTGGTGCACCACTCGGTTTTCTGCTCTCCAGTGGCACTTTCATCGTTCTCAGCAAAACCCTGAACGATCAGCAGTTTTTTAATTATGGCTGGCGCATTCCGTTTATTGCCAGCGCCATACTCGTTTGGGTAGGTCTTTATGTGCGGTTAAAACTCAGAGAGACCCCGGCCTTCTTAAAGGTCATGGAAAATGATGAGCGGGTAAAGGTACCCGTGACTGAGGTATTCACCAAACATACCCGGGCGATCATATTGGGTACGGCGGCGGCTATAACCACCTTTCTATTATTTTATCTGATGACGGTTTTCACGTTAAGCTGGGGCACTTCGGTTTTACGTTATCCAAAAGCCGGCTTTCTGATCGCCCAGTTGATCTCTATGCTGTGCTTCGGGTTGGGTATCCCCTTATCGGCAGCCCTCGCAGACAAGTATGACCGGGGGAGTGTTTTGTTGCTGGCAACCGCCGGCATTTTCATTTTTGGTTTGTTCTTCTCCGCCTTTTTCAGTACCGGCAGCCTGGAGATGACCGGCGTTTTCCTGGCGACAGGCATGTTCCTCATGGGATTGACCTATGGCCCGCTGGGCACGGCCCTGGCGGAGATATTTCCGCCGTCTGTCCGCTACACCGGTTCTTCCATGGCATTTACACTGGCAGGGATCCTCGGTGCATCATTGACCCCATACCTGGCTACCACACTGGCAAATAACTATGGGCTTTCCGCCGTGGGTTATTATCTTTCCATTGCCGCAGTCATCAGCTTTGCAGCCCTGCTGGCCGCCAGATCTTCGATGAAAGAAAAATCACAAGAATACTAATTATGAAAATTCCGGTATTGTTCATATTCGCATTTTTATCTGGTTCCCTGGCTTATGCCCAAAAGCGCCCCAATATTGTTTTCATTTTGAGCGATGATCATGCCTACCAGGCAATTAGTTCGTACGGTTTTGGATTAAATCATACACCCAACATCGATAAGTTAGCTGACGAGGGGATATTATTCAGGAATGCTTTTGTGAATAACTCATTATGCGCGCCGAGTCGTGCGGCTATTCTTACAGGAAAATATAGTCATATTAACGGAATAGAGGGAAACAGGGATCTGGTTTTTGATGGTTCGCAAACCACCTTTCCAAAGCTTTTGCATCAGGCAGGTTATCAAACTGCCATGATCGGGAAATGGCACCTTATTTCAGACCCGACAGGCTTCGATTACTGGAATATTCTTCCGGGTCAGGGAGATTATTATAATCCCGACTTTATAGATAATGGAGTGAAGGGACGCGTTAAAGGGTATGTTACTGATCTGACTATGGATTTTGCTTTGAAATGGCTGAACAAGCGGGATACTACGCGTCCATTTTGTATATTGATCTGGAATAAAGCACCGCATCGGGACTGGATGCCGGCATTAAAATATCTTCACGAATTTGATAGTACAGATATTCCTGTTCCCTCTACGTTTTTTGACGACTACAGTACCCGGACAAGAGCTGCACATGAACAAAAAATGCGAATTGACGAGTGGTTAGCTCCCAATTATGATCTGAAAGAGAATTTTGAAATAGAAGAACCCTACCAAAGACTGGACGATTCCTGGAAGGCAATATTTGGCCGGTTAAACCCTGAAGATCAGAAAATATTTGAAGAGGCCTACGGACCTGAGAATAGTGCTTTCAAAAAAGCGAATTTGAGTGGAAAGCAACTTGCCATTTGGAAATATGAACGCTATATAAAAGATTATCTTAGATGTATCCAGTCTGTCGATGATAACGTGGGGAGGCTGACTGATTATCTGAAGCAAAATGGACTGGACCAAAATACGATTGTTATCTATTCTTCTGACCAGGGATTTTACCTGGGTGAACATGGCTGGTTTGATAAGCGGTTTATGTATGAAGAATCTTTTAAAACACCACTCATCATAAAATGGCCTGCTGTAATAAAACCCGGTACGGTTAATAAAGATATGGTTATGAACATTGATCTTGCTGAGACCCTGCTCGATGCTGCAAAGCTGAAAATACCAGTGTCTATGCAGGGGGAAAGTATACTGCCCTTACTGAAAGGCACACGTCCCGGTAATTGGAGAAAGTCATTGTATTATCATTATTATGATGCTGGCGGGGAGCATAATGTGGCTAAGCATGTTGGGGTCAGAACGGATAGGTATAAACTTATCTGGTTTTATGAAAATAACGAATGGGAATTGTATGACCTGTTGAACGATAAAAATGAAACGCATAATCTATATGGCAATCCTGAGTATAAACAAATACAAAATAATCTGAAAGAGAAATTGAATCAAATGGAGCACAAATATCAGGATAGAGATATGTTCAAAATGCATTAGCCTGCCGCGAACTGGGAGAGTACTGCGATGCAAAAAGCCAAACCTGACTATGAGCATAAAAATCAGATATGTCTTTGTTTTTTTGATATTGACCGGAGTATCCGGCAGATCCATCTCCCAAAAAAGACAACACAGTTATCAGAGACCTAATATTGTTATTTTTCTTACCGATGACCTTGGCTATGGTGATTTGGGTTGCTACGGTAATCCTATTATCAAAACGCCCAATATTGACAAATTTGCGAAAGAAGGCGTTTTGCTTACAGATTGTCATTCGGGAGGAACGGTTTGTTCTCCGTCCCGGGCTGCGTTGCTGACAGGCAGAAACCCTTACAGGAGTGGGTTCTATAATATTTTAGGTGGCACAACATTTCTATCTTCAAAAGAGTTAACCATTCCAGAGGTCCTTAGAACTAAAGGATATACCAGCTGTTTTGTAGGAAAGTGGCATTTGTCAGTTCTTGAAAAGAAAAAGCTGGATGAACCGGGACCAGGTGACCAGGGCTTTGACTATTGGATGGGAACTACGCACAATGCCTTTGATGGGCCTGCAAACACAAAGGAATTTATCAGGAATGGCGTTCCTGTAGGACAGGTTAATGGTTGGTTTTGTGATGTGATCGTGGATGAGGCAGAATCATGGTTAAAAGAAAAGAGGGATAAAACTAAACCTTTCTTTCTTTACGTTGCGTCTCATGAACCGCATACTCCGATTTCTCCTCCAAAAAATTACAGTGATATTTATGATACAGCAGAGGTGGATTCACTTGAAAAAACAGTTCATTATGGATATGTCCGGAGACCACGAAGGGATATTTCGGTCAACAAAAAAGAATACTATGGCACGGTTACCCAGCTTGATCATGCTTTTGGGAGATTGGTCAATACTATAGATAGTTTGGGGCTGCGTGACAATACCCTGATTTTCATTACAAGCGATAATGGTCCTGAAAATCCCGTTACGCTTGAGGAATCGAGGGGTGATTGGAATGATCCTATCCGGGATAAATGTTTTGGTACTCCGGGTATTTACAGAGGAATGAAGAGGTTTGTTTATGAAGGTGGTCATCGTGTCCCAGGGATTGTCAGGTATCCCGGAGTAATACCGCCCGGAAGAAGAAGTGATCAATTATTTAATGGAACGGATTTGTTTCCTACTGTCTGTGAGCTGGCAGGAATTTCATTGCCGGCAGGCGTAACTTATGATGGCGTTGCAAATTTTAATGCTTTTCTCAACAGGAAAATAAAAAGAAAAGAGCCGGCTATCTGGTTTTATCCTAATTATGAAGACACCTATTTCAGGCTGCCGGAGATGGAAATGCGATCCGGCGATTACGCGCTGGTAGGATGGCTGCCCTCGAAACCTGACTCCATGAAACTTAACAACTGGTTTTTTAAATACGGGCCGGTAAGGTTTGAATTATATAATTTAAAGAATGATCCCCGCCAACAACATGATTTAGCAAGGGAAAAGCCGGAGATTGTAAATTCACTCGCGGGAACAATGGCCAGGTTGTGGAAGGAGATGAGGGATGAGGGAAAATTAAAAACCGAAAGAGAGATTTCGGCTCAATAAAAGATCGAATCATAAATGCCATTACCTTAAATAGGGAAATTGGAATCATAACTTGACTTTTTTGCGATGACGGAGAGCCACGGGTAAATCAATATGTAAGCCCTGCCTCTCTATCCTGTCCTTTCCCGGAACCTTCCCATTATTAATAACTTAATCTCTGCAATATCATGTTCAGTGAATCAGTCCCAAGCAGCCCCCTCAGCATTAACCTGCCGGAGCCGCCAGCCGGGGACATAATTCCTCTGAAACCAGGCTTATCCGCTGGTGAGCGCCAGGTTATCTCCAGGTGATTATTTTCTATCGTATAAGTGCCATTCCATCTATGTTGCGGTGTGTTAAATTCAAATACACAGCCATTTCTGATATCAAAATAAACCACTGTTAGTATGCTGTCAGCACAACTGGTCCTGTAAAGCATCTGCTGATTCATCTTCAGCTCTCTAACTTCATATTTACCGGTCAGCTGCGGATATTTATCCAGCGTACCATGCAAAGAGATAAACAGCAGAGGAATATAAATGATGGAGAGACGGATTGCTGTTTTGAAATATTTGGAAAGATTGAGTGCAGGCAATTGATCTTTTGCGGCAAAGAAGAATTCCTTTAACCGGTTGAATTCTATGAACAGGAAATAAAGGGCGCCCGACATCATAATGGAGGCGTGGACCACCACGCTGTCGCCGATCTGGTAGAAAATGTCCATCAGTAAAATGTTAGCAAGCACAGGGAGGAGCACAAATACTCCTGCTAGTCTTGTCCTGTGAAAAAGCAGCAGCATAGCGCCGGCTATTTGAATTCCGGCTATGATACAACCCAAAGGGTAAGAGTGACTGAAAAAATACCAGAACAAATCGGATGGAGCAAAGCTGCGATATGGAAGATCCAGCTTGCTCTGCGGCATAACAAGCTGTAAATGACAGATCTTTTCCCAACCGAATGATGCCAGGTCAAATGCCACACCATACCGGATGAGACCTTGCCAGAAAGCAAGAGTGGCAGGGCGATTTGTTTTCCGCGTCTGCCATACAAAAGCGTAAATAACAGCGGCGACCAAACAAAGCAAAGGGATCATGGACATAACCCTTATAGGTACCCATGTTCGGAGCCACGAAATGCTCTGGCGAAACGTAAAAGCACCAATTACTAATCCCGCGAGTACACAGGTAACGAATTTCTTAATAAAAGGGATTTTCTGCATACTATATAGAATTGATTTTATTGGGTCACGCTGAAGACGATTGGCTGCGTGACCGGTATCTTTGTTTTTACTCCATAGATGGTGGCCGCCTCCCATGGAGGAGATTCCCGGATTACCCGCATCGCTTCATTGGCCGGCCCGCTAGAACACTTGATGGACATAAAATATATATTTGGTTATGAAAGCGCTGCCGGAAACAATAAAAATACCGGGATTTCCCAAATTCATTATGATTTTCATAATCTCTTTTTTTCAATTGCAGGGCAGAACTCAGACTCTGGACGTTGACAAAACATATAATTTTTCACCTACTAAGTTGTCCAAAAAAGAAAAGGAACAGAAAACAAAGAGTATGGACGTTTTTTGGAATAAGGTGAAATCAGATACGACAGCTTACCTGCCATTGTTGAGGAAGGAGTTACTTACTTTAGGTCATGAACCTTTTTTCTATTTTGATGGATCATCACTATTGCTCTGGCTAGATCATTCGAGAGGCAATGAGGAAATCGCCGCTGAGGCCATCCCTAATTGTGATCTAGATGAAGTGGACAGGCAGATCTATGTTCAAACGCTCAATCGTCTTGCATTCGATGGAATCAATATTCTGCAAGCAGCTGTTAAAATACTAAAATATCCTGATTACAAGTTCTTTCTGGTAGAACACGTTATGTATTTTAATCAGGAAAATTGTCTAGCCTACGCCCTTTTGCCTATGAAGGATTCCTTGTACATAGAACCACTTATTTCCCGGTTTAATTCCGCCGATACAGCTGCTCAGTTCTCGATTCTCTATACTATCTGGCTGGGTTATAGTTGTCGTGGTGATAGCCTGCTAAAAGCTTCGTCAGTAAACCATGATTTATACAAGGAAGTTAGGAATTTTGCAAGCACGCTTCTCAGTCAGCGCCCGGATTCCGATCAAGGGCAAACTGATGTTCCTATTACTGAGCTGCTGGAGAAAAGAACCGACGGACTTAGGCGTTTTAGCGACGAAGGGTTAGGCGATCTGATTCAATATTCTGTAATACTTAGAAATAGAATCCATTGCGGGTTTATGGCCAATTAATGATCAGTGCTCGAAAGATCTATTCCGCGGCCTGGTAGTTGAGCCTATGAATTCCCGTAAACAGCTTTTGTTATCTTCTGCCGCCAGGGAGCCCGGGCACTGGACATGCGCAGCCCGGCTGATAGCCTAATATGATCAATTAATCATAATCTCCCTGCTTTCCGTCTGTCCGTCCTGTAATATAACGACGAAGTAGCTACCTGTTTGAAGGCCTGAAACATTCAGCCTGGCACTATTTGCATTAATCACAACAGGAACATTCAATTGCTGGCCATTACTGTTAAACAGCATGACGTTCAATTGTCCCGTGCCCGCCGTAGTTATCCGGACTTGATCTGTCGCGGGATTCGGATAAACCAGGATGGAAGCTGACTGTCCGATTTTTACAGATACAATGGGAGAGTAACTGGTCTTCCCATCCCGATCAGTTTGCTCAAGCCGGTAATAGGATACGCCGTTATAAGGATTCTCATCATAAGCAGAGTACTTTGTATCCACATTGGTATTACCGGATCCCGCTACTACTTTTACATCTTCCCAGCTAACGGAATTGGCAGACCGCTGAATGGTAAAATGATCATTATTGATTTCCGCGGAGGTTTCCCAATCCAGTTTTACTTCTCCGTTCACCGGATATGCCGTGAAGGAAACAAGGGTAACCGGCAACGGCGTGCCTGATGCATTGACGGAGCCGACAAAAAATGAATTGGAAAGATCCGCCAGGGACAAGCCGGTTCTGTTTATCTGGGGATTCGTTACGGTTCCTGCATTCACACCTGCTGTTCCAGCTACGCTATTGGCAAGGGACAGCCGCAGGTCGTTTACATCGCCGATGGTTCCGAAACCTGTGCCCTCAACCCGGATATTGTATAAGCCATCTCCCAGCTGATCGCCGGTTAATGTTCCAGTTCCGGGGGTAAGTGTCCAGAAAAGATCTTTTCTCAGAACAATGGTAAACGCTCCGTCCGGAATACTGACTGTTGAATTGGTGCTGGCATCGTTGTAAGAGACCGTAAGTGTTCCGCCCGCGCTGGCTCCTGCAGGTACGGAAACAAAAATTGGCCGGTAATCTGTCGTTGTCCCCAAAGGGTAAAGTCCGGCATCAGACCCGTCAGCGACCGGCGCGCCCGAAAACCAGCGGATAAATGATCCGGAACCGACTATGGTTCCTGCTGTCCGTGTCAATACGCCCGTTTTATCAGTGAAACTTCCAAGGCCCAACTGGTTTCCATTTAAATCAATATTTCCCTGAATCATGTTCAGGGAAGTGAAAGCAGTAATGGCGCTGCCCAGCTGAATTCCTGCCCCGGAATTATTGGTGGTCAGGTTTTCAATATGCCCTGTGCCGGTATTGGTGATCACCTGGAGGCTGCTCCCGTTTAATAAAAGTGTACTGGGGCCGCCCAGGGTGCCGGCGTCAAAATCACCGTTATTGGTAATATTGCCGGCAACAGCATGGGTGAAATCTCCGGCATGTAAGATGGTACCGGCGCCGGTCAACACATTCCTTCCAATGGTTAAACCAGTAACTGCTGTAGTGCTTGCCGTTCCGTCTAAAGTAAAATCCCCCAATATACTGGTGGTAGCGGTTTGTAAGGTTTTTGCACCGTCATTCCCAAGGAACAGGTTGTAATAATTTGTACCGGTAACGGTCTGAGGCCCGGCAGCTATATAATTCACCGTATTTTCATCGGCAGTAGCATTGAGTGCTGCTATCGCGGTGGCTCCGGTAAAATCAATATTGAGAACTGAAAAATCGGCCTGACTGAATGTTCCTGTTCCGTTCAGTGATGTTGTAATATCTAAGGTGCTGTTATTCGTTAAGGTAATGCCATTGACTGTAACATTGGGAATAGATAAGGTTCCGGTAAGCGCCTGATCGTTAGTGTTGAATATTTGCACTCCCGTCCCTGCGTTAAATGTGCCGCTGTTCGTAATCCCACCATGAAACTCAACCGGAGCATTTGCTGAATTGGTCCAGTTCGCGCCGGTACTGATAGTAACAAGTCCGTTAAAGATCTTTGCACCGGTGGCCGAGCTTATGGTCAGTTTCCCCAGTGTTCCTGCTCCAACGCTTGTTGTGCCGGTTACCGTTAAGGCAAAACCGGCGGCAGTAAAATTACCTGTTCCGCTGGTAACCAAAAGACTACCATTGATGGTCAGATCAGCCCCGGTCGTAGTGGTACCTGCAGAAATCGTCAGATTATTAAAGCTCGTAAAAAAAGAAGCCGGTAAAGTATTGGTAGCCGTGAGTTCAACGGTGCCGGAGCCGGGAGTCCAGACACCGGCGTTAGTAACAATCAAGCTCCCGCATTTCAGGGTCCCGCCACTTGTCATGGTAATACTGCCCGCATGACCTGCATCACCCACGGTAACTGAACCGGCAACAGTTAGTCGGGATCCTGCGTTAAAAACTAATCCCCAGCCACCCGCCAGGCTGTTGTTGCCTTTGAGGCTTGCACAAACAGCACCTGCGTTATCGATGGTTATAATATGTCCGCCCTGAATGCTGGCAATATCGCCGGAACCAATACCCTGAAAATGATAGGCGATACCGGCGTTGGTTGATGCCGCATTGCCGGTTAAAGTGAGATGTGTATTGTCGGTGATGGTTAATACGGTGCCGATGGTCACATCGCCCGCAGTTTTGATAATACTGCCAACACTTACCTCTGTCAGAAATGCGGTGCCTGCGCCAGTAACTGCTGCAGAAACGTTTGATGTGGTAATAGTCCCGGTTCGCGGCGTGTTGGGCCATGCCGATGCGCTCCAGTTACCGCTGCCCGCAGAAACAATAGTAGCGGAAAAAGCAACAGAAGCTGTTGCAATAGAAAGTAAAAGAATGAACGCGCCGGATCTTAAAGCTTGTAAAGATAGCCTCATAAGTTATTGGTATTTGTTAGTAGATTGATATGCCATTAAAAAAGATGATGATCTAAGTGTTTCCATTTAGTAATCAAATTAATTTTTCTCCGCTATTGCAGCGATCGTTTCAATGGACTTTAAAACGGGGATATCGAGGACTTAGTAAAATCATCAAATGATATGCCTCACAGAAATATGTTTATAATGGTCGTTGGTCAGGGAAATGAAGATATTATTGTGGATTATTATTCCCGATGGGACATGGCGGCATGGATTTCCTGATGGATTGGCGCACGATGGACTGCCTTCGTAACGCATTATCCCTGTGGACGTGTATGATGCAGCGGCCTGGAGCTCGATCGGTCCGTTAAGTGAATCCTCGGTCAGCAACCGGTCGAACTCAATCGATGTTCCGGATTTTACTGCCGGTAACTGGAAGACCAATGCCCCGGTGGATATTTCCCTGCAGACGGGCGGAACAACCAGGGTGCTGATTTAAGGCGTAAAAAGTGAAATGCAGCCAATACACCCCGGCGAACATTGGCGATTTCAGCGATGCTGTGTGCCTCGGCTAATCCTGCTGGTTGGAGCAGCCTATCTGGTCATGATGCTCCAAAATACAGTTTACAGAGATATAACAGTCAAGGTGATTTCCGTATGAATAAATAAATAACTTTATAAAAAGAACCACCTATGGCCAGTGTATCCATCTATTTAAATTTTGCGGGAAACGCCGAAGAAGCATTTAATCATTACAGGAAAGTTTTTAATACGGAGTTTACCTCACCGCTCATGCGTATGAGGGATATGCCAGCACACCCATCCGCGCCACCCTTACCCGAGTCTGAAATGGACAAAGTCATGCATGTGGCGATGCCAATTCTCGGTGGCACATTAATTATGGCAACCGATATGCTTGAAAGCCTCGGTCACAAACTGAAAGAGGGTAATAATATAACCATCAGTCTTAATCCTGATACCAAACCCGAAGCGGACAGATTATTTAAAGAATTATCCAACGGTGAAAAAGATGCCGTGGCTCCCCACGAAGAATTCTGGGGCTACTGGGGAACATGTAAGGACAGGTTCGGCATTCGTTGGATGTTCAACGTGATGAATCCGATGTAATAGCGATTTTTAAGAACAACACGTTAAATTTTTCAGGCGCTTATAGGATGTCGCCTTTTAATTGCTCGGCGGACCCGCTACGCTTCGCGATAAAAAAATCACAACTTCCTCAGTCAGCAGCCCTTGTTTTTTCATTTCACAAATCGCCATTTGTAACCTTTGCAGATTCTGCGGCTTTCACGGCAGGCCTCTGAAAGAGCGCTTATGCCGACACCGATATATGACGCTGCAGCCGTTACACTGTTATGCGTTCGTAAATATTGTCCTGTGGGCGAATATTGCTTTACTTTTTTACAGTTACTCGCTGCGGATGAAACAAACCCCCATTTATAATTGGATAAATCAATAAATGATTTGCCCCGACCTTTTTTCCAGACAAATCCTTTTATGCTTTTGTAATCTCCTTTTGCCGCCCGTAATATCATATTACCCTGGACACCCACGGCCTCACCGGCATCTGTCATAGATGGGTATGAAGCTACCCCTTTGCCCGTGAGATCGTATTGGGTTACCGGATGCCCGAATTGGAGACGATGTTTTTTACGCCTGTTCTCTAAAATCTTTTTCATATCTACGCTTGATGCATTCCCCCAACGCCAAATAAATCCTGCGGCGCTAAATCCCTTGCCCGATGCAGCCCTGCTAATAGTACGGGGATCTGCACCGGTCGCTTCCCCCGCTGCAACCATGCTGGGGAAAGTCATTATTTTTTCGCCTCCACGAGTGTACTGGGTTACCTGTTTGCTTTCTCTTTCGCCAGTTTTTTTGTACTGGGATGCTAAAAATTCCTCGGAGAAATCGAGAAACGGGCTTCTGAAGCGGCCACGCTGTATGGAGCGCAATGATTTTTCCGACACGCTAACCAATTTCAGATTAGAAGGTCTGATATTAAAATTGTCTGTATCCACACAAATCACATACCAGTCACGATCGTTTGTATTGAAATGGTTCACGAAACAGTCATACACCAGGCGACCTATTGTAAAACCATATATTCTCTTATTCAATACCACTTTGACGCAAAGGAAGCTGGAATAATCCTTTTTGTACTTGTTTGGCGCTTTGTAAATTCTTGGCTTGGTAATCTGTTCTGGCTTTACATGGATGGCGCCGTTACGATATTGAGTTTCATATTCAAGCCTTTTAATCCGGCCGTAATTGGAAACCATAAAATAGCCGCCAAGCCCCGGAATATCTTCCCATCGTTCTCCCTTGATATTTTTAAGGGAAGTATTTTGATATGGGTATTGTTTCTTAATCGCCGCCACGATCTGGCTCTCTTTGAATTTTCTCTTTCATGATTATCTGCAGCTGGAAATTAAAGATTTTCTCCAATTTCCAACTGCCGAAGCCTGGCGTCGCTTACATCGCCTTCCAATAACAAAGCCGACACAACTTCGTTGTGACGGCCTCGTAGCCGAAACTGGAGTTTTTGCAAACCATTTTTGGGAAGATTTGAAGCTTTTGGCGGACTTAATCGAAAACTAAGATAGGAAATGAAAATAATGTCGCAATAAGCATAATCGCGACAAAATGAAGCGTTATTGTGTCAATTTTGGCATATTACGACAAATTATGTTTTTGCACATCGAACAATTCATTAAAATCTCGGGCTTACGTTCCTTTCAGCTTCGGTTATTGCAATAACTCCATTTGTAATCGAAAGGCGATGCCTATCATTTTCAATTGGTCACTTGGGCAGGGGAAAATAAATGAGTTATTTTTATGTATTACCAATTTAGAATGGCTTTACTAATCAACCCTATATGCGCAGAGCCTCTATTCCACCATACAAGGATTCCTTATTGTCAAATCGTCCGGGCGAAAAATGGGACGATATTCCCGGGCTGGACGGCTATTTCCGGGTATCTAATTTTGGACGCATCAAAAGAATGGAAAGAGAGATGGTTCATACGAACGGATCTATATACCTGCTCAAGGAAAAAATCCTGGCTCCCCGGCTGCAACATTCCCCAAATCTAACCATGAAGGATCAAACGCATCAACTTGCCGCTCACCTTTGTCTTGAGAGGAGGAGATATCATTTCCCCATCCGCCGCCTGGTATATACTTGTTTTGTTGCTCCAATAGCCCTCGATGATCCCGAGATCAATATTGTATCCAGGAACGGCAATGGCCTGGACATCCACCCTCGAAATCTTTTGCAAATTCAGAGGAATGCCATGATGAAAAGGGTTTACCAGCGGGGCCGGGTGATCAGCTCTTTCGTCGGAAAGCCCAATACTCCGGGCGTGGAAGCCTCCTTAAAAGTAACCTGCAAACCGGTTTCCCAATATGACCGGAAAGGGAAATGGATCCGCACTTTCCCCAGTATGATGCAGGCCTCCAGGGAAACGGGAATTAGGCATGGCCAGATTAGTCACTCGGCGAATGGTATTGAACCTACGGCAGGCGGTTTTTACTGGCGTCATGGGAAGCGCAGGAAGTGGGACCTGGAAAAATTCCTGGAAGAACGCAGGCTTTCCTTTAAAGAAAAGAAAGGAATGAAGGTCACGCAACTCACACTTTCGGGTGAACCGATAGCTTGGTTTCTTACGCTCAATGACGCAGGAAAAGCACTCGGAAAATCCTATACTGCGATTTCAGCAATGCTCCGGGGAAAGACTAAAACCGCTTATGGTTTTAAATGGAAAAAGGGTTTTTATGGGAAGAAATAAAATTTGGGACACCCCACTCGTTTTATGTCATTGTTCGTCACGCGCCTCGTTGCATAATTATGTTGTTACTAAACTAGTGCGAGTTTACAGGCTCCTAAATCATTCTGATTTATTGTAATAACAGCTGATCTACTTCCTCAAGCAAAAGAGGAATGTCTATTACAATTATTTTCCAAATAATCGTTTCGTCAAAAGAATCATATGTATGAATTACTCTATTTCTTAGGTCAACTATCACGCGGTTTCCAACTCCCGCTCTACCGCCCTGCGTTTGGTTTTATTCTGTTCGTACTCAGTGAAAATTCTTCGTCCTTCCAGGTGATCATCGATTGAAAGTATAGCCTCTTTAATATCGGTCAGCAGTTTGTTTTCCTCAATGGTCATAACACCTGCACTTTATGACTATTAATGCTTTCCAATAAAAATGGGTTTTTCAACGTCTTTTCCGTGACCAGATCCACGTTCTTTTTTAACAGGTCTTCCAACGCATGCGCGAGGGCAAAATAATTATTGGCATAAGTCTCATAATCCATGCTCTCCGGGAAGCTGATGATGAAATCAACATCGCTATCCTCATGCATAGGCCCTTTTACGGCGCTCCCGAAGGCAAATGCCCTGTTCACACCGTAATATTGCATGAGCCTCCTGACCTGCGGCAGATGATGTTGTAATAAATCGTTCACATATATTACGTATCCGCTACAGCCAATCGTACCCTGTAGCGTCGTTTTCGTGAACCGGATTGGATTCGAACCAATGGCCTGCTGCTTAGAAGGCAGCTGCTCTATCCAACTGAGCTACCGGTCCGGATCGCGCAAAAATAATGGTTTTAAGTTAAGCAGAGAACTGTCTATTCTTTCTTGAGCGTGTAGGTATCAGAATAGATCACGGTTCCGGGATACATCCGGCTGATGCTGAGACTGTCCCCAACATGGTAGATCCTGTATTTTCCGGATAAGATCAGCGACCAGTCGAAATCGGCCGGTAATACGCATTCATTTTTGAAATTTATCGAGTCGCCCTTGATCTGGTAAGTGCCGTGACAGATATCCGGATAGTTATTATCCAGCGCTTCCCCGTCGAAGCTGTTTCCTGAAAAATCTATTTTCACGGAAGCGGGCCCCTGGTAGGCCATGCTTACCCGTAGAAATCTTCCGGTATAGGTGCCGGACAGGGTGTCCATGCGTTCAGCGCTTTTTCTGCAGGCGGAAGAGATGAACAAAAGCCCCATCAATCCCGGAATTATTTTCTTCATATTCCTTTTCCCCATGACTGAAAAATAACCGTAAACGTTGCTTTTCTAATCTCTATGGGCTCAATTCCCCGCAACTTGCTGCGGGAAGATTCATTCCATTTGCGTCCCTTCGTCGTTTTCCAGCTTTTTCACCATGGTCTTTTCTTTTTTCAGATCCGTCCGCAGTAAGCCGACGATGCTCATGTAAACGTTGGCGATCCATACCAGCGCGAATCCCGCAATCAGGTATCCTCTCCAGCCGTCTAAAAGCAGGTGAAAATGGGTAAGCGCCAGAAATAAAATCGTCACATAATGGCTGAAACAGTATTCACAGGTGAACAGGTAAAAAAATTTCCTTTCCGCAAGCGTCTTCCCCTTTTTACAGCGGTTTTCGCAGAATTCCCGCGGTTCCCTGAATACTTCCTCATGGGTGACGGTCCAGGCGACACAAGCAATGGGCAGAGCCAGCAGGAAAAGCCAGACCACCTGCACAGAATAGGGGACCATAAGCGGCATGCGGGATGATTTACACAGGCAATCTACCGCCTTTTACTTGAATTTTTGTGGTAAGGAGCGTACCTTTGCAGCTTCAAAAAGTAAAAGCATGATCAGAGCGAATAATGTCACCCTTTCGTTTGGTAAACGCGTGTTGTTTGATGAAGTGAATGTGTCTTTCACCAAAGGAAATTGTTATGGGGTGATCGGTGCGAACGGGGCCGGGAAATCCACTTTCCTGAAGATCCTGGCCGGCGAAATAGAACCCAACAAGGGCAATATCGAAATCACCCCGGGTCTCCGCATGGCCGTTCTGAAACAGAACCATTTTGAGTTTGATAACCAGACCGTTCTCCATACCGTGCTCATGGGTTATAAGAAAATGTGGGATACCATGCAGGAGCGTGACGCCATTTATGCCAAGGCGGATTTTACCGAGGCAGACGGAATCAGGGCCGGTGAGCTGGAAGGTGAATTCGGGGAAATGGGCGGCTATACGGCTGAAAGCGACGCGGCTTCGCTGCTGAGCGATCTCGGCGTGAAAGAGGCCCTGCACAGCACTTTGGTAAAGGATCTCTCCGGAGCTATGAAAGTGCGTGTTCTCCTGGCTCAGGCGATTTTCGGAAATCCCGATATCCTGCTGCTGGATGAGCCGACGAATGATCTGGATGTGGAAACCATCAACTGGCTCGAGAATTTCCTGGCGGACTACGAAAATATCGTGATCGTGGTATCGCATGACCGTCACTTTCTGGACGCCGTTTGCACTCATGTGGCCGATGTGGATCGTCAGAAAATAAAGGCTTTTTCCGGTAATTACACCTTCTGGTACGAATCCTCCCAGCTCATGGCGCGCCAGATGGGGGATAAGAATAAGAAGACGGAAGATAAACGGCAGGCCCTGCTGGATTTCATCGCCCGGTTCTCCGCCAATGCGTCAAAATCCAAACAGGCTACCTCCCGTAAAAAGGCTCTGGAAAAGCTCACCATCGAAGAGATCGAACCCTCGAACCGCCGCTATCCCGGCATTATCTTCAAACAGCAGCGGGAAGTGGGTAACCAGATCCTGAATGTTGAAAAACTCAGCAAGCGGGCCGAGGACGGAACCCTGCTCTTCTCCGATATCAGTTTTAGCCTGAATAAGGGAGATAAAGTGGCCCTGGTCAGCAAAAACCCCCTGGCTTTGACCAGCTTTTATGAGATCGTCACCGGCAATATACCCGCAGACAGCGGACGTTTTGAATGGGGCACTACGGTGACAAAAGCTTATCTCCCCAATGATAACCATCCTTTTTTTACGGATAAGAACCTGAACCTGATGGACTGGCTGCGGCAGTATGTTCCGCCGCACGTTACGGATGTGGATGAGCCCTTCCTGCGCGGATTCCTCGGAAAAATGCTGTTCAGCGGAGACGAAGTGATGAAGAAGGTCGCCGTGCTGAGCGGGGGGGAAAAAGTGCGCTGCATGCTCAGCCGCATGATGCTGCAGGATCCAAACGTGATTTTGCTCGATGAGCCCACCAATCACCTGGACCTGGAATCCATCCAGGCTTTTAACGAAAGCATGAGTAATTTCAAAGGCGTGGTGATGCTGACTTCGCATGACCATACCTTTCTGCAAACCGTGGCCAACCGGGTGATCGAGCTTACCCCTTCCGGCGCCATTGACCGGCTCTGCAGCTTCGATGAATATCTGGCCGATGAGCGCGTAAAGCAACTTCGGGAAGACCTGTACGTACAGGGTAAGCTGGTGAGCGCCTGATAAATTCCTTTGAACCTTTAACAAAACGAACTCCGGCATCCACGGCTGACACACAATAAAAGCCTTCTTTCAGCATTTTAAGAAAAACCGTTTTTCTTTGACCAAGGGGCTGCTTATAGGGTTGATTTTCTGTGGGTTGTTGAATGTAGCCCTGGCCCAGCGCCCCGGCGCCAAAGTCCCCCCTGAGCAGAACAGGATCAGCTCCAATCTGCACCGCAAATTCATCCCCGTCAGTTCGGCTACACTAAAACTGGATTCACTTAGCCTGGTGCCGGGCAGTTTCTCTGTTGCAGGTATCGGGGACAGCACTTATACGGTGGATTATGTGCATTCCACCCTGAGCTGGAAGCGGAAGCCAAACCTCGACAGTGTTTACGTGAAATACCGCAGTTTTCCCTACCAGCTGAATGGCGTTGTTCAACGGCTTCGGTATGAAAAGGTGATGGATAAATTCATCATACAGCCCTCCGTTTACAGCAAGGATGGGAAATACGGTTCGGATAATTTTTTCAACTTCGGCAACATCACCTACAACGGAAGCTTTGGCAGAGCCATCTCCTTTGGAAACAGCCAGGATGCCGTTGTCACCTCCAACCTCAACCTGCAGATCAGCGGTTACCTGGCCGACAGCATCGAAATTTCTGCCGCCATCACCGATAATAATATTCCCATTCAGCCAGATGGCACCACGGCGGAGCTGAATGATTTTGACCGGATCTATCTCAAGTTCAAAAAAAAGAACTGGGCCCTCAGCATGGGGGATATTGACCTGCGCCAGACGCAGAACTATTTTCTGAATTTCTATAAACGGCTGCGCGGCGGGTCTTTTGAAACCGTCAACAAGATTTCGGATCATGTGACCAACAAAACCCTGGTCAGCGGGGCAGTGGCCAAGGGCAAATTTACGCGGAATGTGTTCCAGGGTCTGGAAGGCAACCAGGGGCCTTACCGGCTGAAGGGAGCAAATAATGAACTTTATTTTATCGTGTTGTCAGGAACAGAAAAGGTCTATATCGACGGAGAGCTCCTGCAAAGAGGGGAGGACCAGGATTATGTGATCAACTACAACACGGCAGAACTAACGTTTACGCCTAAGCGCATGATCACGAAAGACAGCAGGATTCAGATTGAGTTTGAATATTCCGATCAGTACTTCCTCAATGCCAACCTGTATTTGTACAATGAGGCGCTCGTGAACAAAAACCTGAAGATCAGGTTCGGTGTTTTTAACAACAGCGATGCCCGCAATTCGCCGATCACCCAAACGCTGGACCAGGGCAGAAAAACATTTCTGAATGCCCTGGGCGACAGTGTAAACCGGGCCTTCTATCCGCTGGCCCCGGTAGACACGGCGGGACCGGCGAAAATATTGTATCGCAGGGTGGATACTGTGTACCGCGCGGCCAATGGCTTGTACACCCATGATTCTGTTTATGTTTTTTCTGCTGATCCGACGCATACCCTGTACAATCTTTCTTTTGTTGATGTCGGTGTGGGTAAGGGAAATTATATCCCCGATCCGAATGGTACGAACGGGAATGTTTACAAATGGGTGCCTCCCACCGCAAATGGAAATCAGGGCCAGTTTGAAGCGGCTGAATTTCTGGTTACGCCCAAAACACAGCAGGTGATAACCCTGGGTGCTGATTACAATGTTAATAAGGAAACAACGGTATCCACCGATCTCGCCCGCAGCCGGTACGACATCAATACCCTTTCCAATATTGACAAGGGCAATGATGTGGGCAATGCCGCAAAAATAACTGTGAAGAACCTGCATCCCTTTCAGCATTCGTCGCATGGACTGGAATTGGGGAGCGCGCTTTCCTATGAATACGTGGATGCCCGTTTTCAACCGCTGGAACGACTGCGGCCGGTGGAATACCTGCGCGACTGGGGACTGCCTTTACAAATGCCGCAGGCCAATGAGACTTTTTATAATGCGGCATTCAAGCTGAATGATAAAAAGAAAAATGATATCCGCTATGAACTGGCCGGCTACAATCGCGGGTCTTCCTTCACCGGCATCCGGAATACGCTTGGACATACCCTTGATCTTTCCGGCTGGCGGTTCAGTGACCAGCTGAGCTGGACCACGGATCGCGGTGATGTCAACAACGGATACCTGTTGCGCCCTGTCGTGGACATTTCAAAAACCCTGAAGCAATTAAAGAACTACACCATGGGTTTCAACTATTCCATGGAGCATAATGAGCAGCGGAATAAGATCAATGATTCCGTGTCGCTGGACAGCTATTCGTTTTCCATCGTACAGGCCTATTTGAAATCTCCTGAAAAGAACGCGAACAAATGGGGCGCCACTTATTTCTACCGCGAAGATGCTTATCCCTACGGAAAAGAGCTGGCCCGCGCAAACCGCAGCCAGAATATCAATGTGTACACTGATCTTACAAAAAATAAACATGAACAGCTGCGGATCAATGCAACCTATCGCAGCCTCGAAGTGATTAACGCCGCGGTCACCACCCAGCAACCCGATAAAAGCCTGCTGGCCCGGGCAGAATACAGTGTGAATGAATGGAAAGGGTTGCTGACGGGGAATGCATTGTATGAAGTAGGTTCAGGCCAGGAACAAAAACAGGCCTATACCTATATTTCCGTTCCGGCGGGCACGGGCCAGTACACCTGGATTGATCTGAACAATGATGGGATCCAGCAGCTCAACGAGTTTGTTATTGCGCAATATGCTGACCAGGCTTCGTTCGTCCGCGTGTTCACGCCCACGAATCAATATGTGAAAGCAAACTACAATACGTTCAACTACAGCCTGGCGTTGAATCCCAGGATGCTCCTGGGAAATAAGGCGAAAGGGTTTAAGAAACTATTGTCGAATCTTTTTCTGCAGACCTCTCTGCAATTAAACCAGAAACAGCAGGCTACCGGATTTGTGCAGCTGAATCCGTTTAAGTCCCCCCTGAACGATACCTCACTCATCACCCGGTCTTCTGTTCTGGTGAACTCTTTCTCGGTGAATAAACTGAATCCGAAATGGGGATTTGACATCAGCAATAATCAGAACAGCAGTAAGGCGTTGCTGACCTACGGATACCAGACCCAGTCCATTAAAGAATGGAACCTGAGAACCCGCTGGAATTTGTCCAGGTCCTTTCTGTTTACTTCCATGTGGAAGAAGGGGACTAATTACCTGTTGACCAATAGTACGAATTTTGATAACAGCAATTACAGCGTGAATCAGTATTCTGTTGAGCCGGATATCAGTTACACCCAGCGCGCCAACCTCAGGATCACCCTGGGGTACAAGTATTCGGCAAAAAAGAATGAGGAGGTTTATGGAGGTGAATCTTACTATTCGGGAGCACTCAATACCGATGCCAAATACAATATCGTGCAAAGCACTTCGCTACAGGCCAAATTCACTTACAGCAATATTCACTATACCGGAGCCACCAACAGCACGGTGAGTTATATTATGCTGGATGCGCTGCTGCCGGGGAAAAATTACCTATGGAACCTTGACCTCACCAAGAAACTCGGCAATAATCTTGAGCTCAGCATTCAGTACGAAGGACGTAAACCCGGAGAAGGACATACCATCCATACCGGACGGGCTTCGCTGAGGGCGATATTGTAAAATAGATCCTGCACAGCATACGCTTTCAGATAAGCAGAAATCTTACGCAAACGAGTTCGGAGATAAGGGTTGTGATATTTTAATATATTGCGGTATAAAACGAATTACTCATGTTCAATCTGGAGAATAAGCATGCCATTATCACCGGGGGCGGCAGCGGCATTGGAAAAGCAATTGCCGAATTGCTGGCTGCGCAGGGAGCCCACGCGCATATTGTTGACCTGAATGCGGAGAATGCAAATCAGACGGCAAAGGAGATTACGGGGAAACAGGGAAAAGCCACAGCGCATATCTGCGATGTGTCTGACCAGGGGGCGGTGAAAAAAATGTTCTCCGAAATTAAAACAATTGATATCCTGGTGAACAGCGCCGGCATCTCGCATGTGGGAAACGTAGAAACGACCACGGAACAGGACTTTGACAAAATTTTCAAAGTAAATGTAAAAGGCGTCTATAATTGTTTATACGCTGCCGTTCCCATAATGAAAGCAGCAAAAGCCGGCGTGATCGTAAACATTGCTTCTATTGCCAATCATGTGGGACTCGTTGACCGGTTTGCCTATTCCATGAGCAAGGGCGCCGTATTCGCCATGACCTTATCGGTGGCCAGGGATTATCTTCACGAAGGCATACGCTGCAATTCTATTTCTCCCGCACGTGTCCATACACCGTTTGTGGACGGATTTATTGCAAAAAATTATCCGGGAAAAGAAAAAGAGATGTTTGATAAACTGTCAAAATCACAGCCCATTGGCAGAATGGCCAGAACTACCGAAATCGCAAGCCTGGCTTTGTACCTCTGCAGTGAGGAGTCCTCTTTTATCACGGGCATGGATTATCCGATAGACGGCGGGTTTCTTACATTGAATGGCTGAGCGGGATTTCAGATTTTATAAAGGATTGCACAAACGGTTAACCTAAGATCATGGAGAGAAGATCATTTTTAAAGAAGTCCGGCTTACTAACAGCAGGTGTGGGATTAAAAAATCTGGTGACGATTGCCGGACCGTTTGCCGCAGAAGAGTTTGCGCGTGGTCTTGCACCCCAAAACAAAAGGCTGGATGCAGCCTGGGTGAAGTCATTATACGAAAGGGGGACGGTGACTGCCTACAGGAAATCGAAAAATGAACTGAATTTTATCGGTATGCCGGTCGGCGGTATTTGTTGCGGTACGGTGTATGTTGGTGGCGACGGCCGTCTCTGGGTCTGGGATATCTTCAATCAGAATCCATTGGGCGTGGTCAACAAAGTGCTGCCCTATAAACTGGACACGTTCAATGTAAGTGAGATCAATAATGTTTTTGGAACCCTCTACCTGGAACCGGCTACACAGACCAGTCCGCTGCAGCAGGGTTTTGCGCTGCTGATCAAACACAGGGGAGTCAGTACGGTGAAACGGCTGCACCATGACGACTGGCAGGAAATTATCTTTGAAGCTACCTACCCGGCAGCTACGGTCCGCTATATCGATTACACATCACCGGTAGAAGTAACGCTTCATGCATTTTCTCCTTTTATCCCGGGAAATGAGGAGGACAGCGGTCTCCCGGCCACTACCCAAACGATATCCATCAAAAATACATCTGATGATCCCATCGAGGTGGAGCTGGTGGGTTGGCTGGACAACAGAATGCTATTGTACACTGAAAAAGAAAAAAAGAATTTCCGCAGGGTCAATAAGTCATTCAGCAGTGATTCCGGCAAAGGCATTATACTGGATGTAGTTCCGGAGGACGGCGTGCTTAAAAAAGCGGCGGATTACGGGAATATGGTCTTTATGGCGCTTTCGCCCTCTGCCAGCATAACGGAAGACTGGTCTGCCAGTCCAGATGCAGCTGTCAGGGAATTGAAAAACCGTATACGCTTTGACGCCAACGCTCCCGTGGCGATGATCAGTACTTCGCACAAGCTCAAACCCAAACAGGAGTCTGCCTGCAGCTATATATTTTCCTGGTACACGCCCAATATTAGCTTTGATGAGAAAGGATCGGGAATGACCGTAGAGGGCGCCGACTTTCACTACTATTCCAAAAGATTTGCCGACGCAAGGGAAGTGGCTGAATATATTGGTCGCAACCATCAGAAGCTGAGCGCCGCCACCCTGCTCTGGAAAGAGACTTGGTACGACAGTACGCTTCCCTGGTGGTTCCTGGAAAGGACGTTCTTAAATATATCCTGCCTGGCCACTACGTCAAGCCATCGCTTTCAATCGGGCAGGTTCTATGCCTGGGAAGGCGTTGGCTGCTGTCACGGCACCTGTACGCATGTGTACCAGTACGCTCATGCCATGTCGCGCATATTTCCCGGGCTGGAAAGAGATGAAAGAGAACGGGTGGACCTGGGTATCGGGTACGATGAGGCAACAGGCATGATCCGGATACGGGGAGAAAAAACAGGACCCTCAATTGACGGGCAGGCCGGAACTGTTTTGCGCATTTACCGCGAATACCTCATGTCTGCCGATGGCAAAATATTAAAAGATTACTGGCCCAGGATCAGAAAGGCGGTAGAATTCGTCATGGCCCAGGATAAGAACAAGGATGGCATGGAAGATACGCCCATGGAAAACACCCTGGATGCGCTCTGGAGCGGAGAAATTTCCTGGATCGTAGGACTATGCATTGCCGCTGTATATGCAGGACAGAAAATGGCGGAAGAAATGCAGGACGCAGCATTTGCTGAAACCTGCAAAAATTATGTGGAGAAGGGCCGGAAGAATATGGAAGAACTGTTGTTTAACGGAGAATATTTCATCCATCGTCCGGATCCCGCCATCGGGAAAAAAGAGATCGGTTCCTATAATACCTGTCATATAGACCAGGTGTACGGACAATCCTGGGCCTGGCAGGTAGGGCTGGGCCGGGTGCTGGACAAGGAAAAAACCATGAGTGCTCTGAAAGCGCTCTGGAAATATAATTTCATGCCCGATGTTGGACCGTATATTAAAGTACATAAAGGCGGGCGGTTTTATGCCCTGGCGGGTGAAGGCGGGATGGTGATGAATACCAATCCGAAAAATGAGGATCATCCCTACGGTGAAGCCAAAGCCTGGCAGATCGGTTATTTCAGCGAATGCATGAGCGGATTTGAACACCAGGTGGCCTCTCACATGATGGCAGAGGGCATGATGGACGAATCGCTTGTGCTCACGAAGACCATTCACGACCGGTATCATGCCCGCAAGCGGAACCCTTTTAATGAAATTGAATGCAGTGATCACTATGGAAGGGCCATGGCCAGTTACGGAACCTTTCTTTCAGCCTGCGGTTTTGATTATAACGGCCCCAAAGGCTATCTCCGTTTTGCACCAAAATGGAATGCAGATCATTTTAAAGCGCCTTTTACCGCTGCGGAGGGATGGGGTAGTTATAGCCAGAAAAAGACAACTAACGGGCAGCAACATACGGTACAGGTGAAAGAGGGCGCGCTGAGCCTGCAGACCCTGGTTATTGATAAAATAATTAGCCAGCCCATCGGGCAATTGTCCGTTGAACTGGCTAAACAAAAGATTCCCGTTCATTTTACACTGGATGAAAACCAGGTAAAGATCGAATTTGAATCGGCCGTAAGAATTCAGAAGGGCGAAGAGCTTTTGGTGATCATCCAATCTTAGCCGCCGGTTTTGTTTTTCTGCCCAGCCACCAACCCAGCCATAATCCGCAAAGCACCCAGCTGACAATGGCATCCACGAAGTGCATCCAGATATCTGCTTTGGGGTACCAGATGTGAATCGTATAGGGAGAGTTGATAAAGACGATGATCCCGGTGAACAGGCATACCGTTAATATTCGTCCGGCATCCGGGGCGGAAAGTTTAAGCAGTATCCAGCAGAGAAAACCCACCATAATGATATCGGCCAGCAGGCCCCTGATGATATTCATCCCCATATTTACATTGAGCGCTTTATGATACTGAATTTGTGCCCAGGGTTTCCCTTTAGTCTGCTCCATCTGTTTTTCCATGTCCTCGTGCGTCATGCCTTTGGGATAATTGGGCAGTAAATAAGCGCCGTCTTCAGAAAACTGGGTGCTCAGGTAACTGAGGATGCTGTCTTGCTTTGGAGTGTATTCCTGGCTGGCATGATGCAAATTCAATGCGGCCCAGGAAATAAACTGGTATAGGAAAATAATAATGCCACCGACAATGGAGCCAATGATCAGCTTTTTCATAACTGTTGTTTTGGGTTAAAAAATGGGACATTTAAGTTACAGAATATCCGTAAAGCACCACGAAATATGTAAAACCGGACACCGCCTATATCGTAACCGTACACATCATTTTGCAATACATTTGCAAACGATTGATTATCAGCAGTGTTTGTTGTTGGCATTTTTTTAGAGAAGCTCAGGTGTTCATGATTTTCCGGATGAATTTCTAAAAGCAAACCATGTTCAGAAATTATTTTAAGAACGGTTTCCGCAATCTCTGGCGCAATAAAACCTTCTCAGCCATCAATATTTTTGGATTGGCCATTGGCATTGCCACCTGTTTGCTTATCCTGCTTTTTGTGATCAATGAATTCAGCTATGACCGCTTTAATGCAAAAGCAGACCGAATCGTCCGTGTGGTGTTCCGTGGCTCCGTACAGGGAGAAAAAATGAAAGAGGCCAACGTGATGCCGCCGACTGCCCAGGCGCTCAAAGCGGATTATCCGGAAGTTCTGGAAGCAACGCGGCTGCGGGCTTATGGGAGGCCTCGTTTTATTACCGGCGAAAAATCATTTGCGGAGGAGGATTTTGCCTTCGTGGATTCCAATTTCTTCCGTGTATTTACTTTCCCCTTTCTTCAGGGCGATCCAAAAACAGCGCTCCTGCAACCGCATACCCTGGTGATCTCTGAATCCGTGGCTAAGAAATATTTTGGTAAGGAGAATGCCATGGGTCAGATGATTAATTTCAAAGGGTTTGATGCTCCCTATAAAATAACCGGTGTGATGAACGATATGCCGGAGAATGCCCAGTTCCATTTTGATCTTCTGGGTTCAATGGTCAGTTTACCTGAATCCAGGGAACAATCCTGGATGACTTCGAACTATTATACCTATCTGGTGCTTCCGGAAGGATATGATTACAAAAAACTCCAGGCAAAACTTCCCCAGGTAGTGGAAAAATATATGGGGCCCCAACTGCAACAGAACATGGGGATAAGCCTGGCTGAATTCCGGAAGAAAGGGAATGATATCGGATTGTATCTGCAACCACTAACGGATGTGCATCTGCATTCTGATTTAATGTTTGAGCTTTCACCCACAGGAGATGTTCAGCAGGTATATATTTTTGAAGCCGTTGCTTTTTTTATGCTGCTGATCGCCTGCATCAATTTTATGAATCTCTCTACAGCCAGTGCGGCAAAAAGAGCCAGGGAAGTGGGGATACGAAAAGTGCTGGGTTCACGGAAGATGGAACTGGTCAGGCAGTTTTTGTTTGAATCGCTGCTCATGACAGGTATTGCGCTCGTGCTGGCCGTCGCCATCGTAAAACTGGCTTTGCCTTCCTTTAATGAGTTTGCGGGAAAAAAGCTGACCCTTGATTTCTTCTCGAATGCCTGGATCCTGCCCGGATTGTTGCTGTTTGGCGTGCTGACAGGCGTTCTGGCAGGAAGTTATCCCGCTTTTTTTCTTTCTGCTTTTAAGCCGGTATCGGTATTGAAGGGCAAATTCCAGTCGGGCAAAGGAAGCTCCGGCCTGCGCAGCGGCCTGGTGATTTTCCAGTTTTTTATTTCCATCGTATTGATCGTAGGCACCATCGTGGTGTATAAACAGCTTTACTATATCCGGCATAAGGATCTGGGGTACAACAAAGACCAGGTTGTTTTATTACCCGGCAGCTACTGGCTTGGTAAAAATGCGGAAGCCTTTCGCAATCAGCTTTTACAGGATCCCCGCGTCGTCAGCCTGAGTACTTCGTATTATCTTCCCGCCGGCCCTTCGGATTACAATAATTGTATGGTTTACCCGGATGGAAATGCAAATCAAATGGTAAAAACCCTGCGTTATGATGTTGACGAAAACTATATTCCGACCATGGGCATGCGCATGGTAGCAGGCCGCAACTTTTCAAAGGATTTCGCAACGGATACAACGTCCATCATCGTGAATGAAACCACTGCCAGGCAACTGGGCTGGGGTCTTCGCGCGGTAGGACATGAGCTTACCCGCTTTAACGTGGATGATCACGGGAAAAATATTGCCTACCGGATCATCGGGGTCGTGAAAGATTTTAATTTCAAATCCCTTCATGAACGCATATCTCCTTTGGTCATGATCCTGGGCGATCACAACTCGGGGAATTATATTGTAAAGACAAAGGCAAAGGATATCCCCGGATTATTAAGCTCCATGAAAGAGCGCTGGACAGCGCTGACCTCCGAGCTTCCGTTTGATTATGCCTTTCTGGACGACCGGTATAATAGTGCTTACAAAGCTGAGGAAAAGACCGGTCTTACGCTAGGTCTTTTTGCGGCGCTTACCATATTTGTTGCCAGCATGGGATTGTTCGGTCTCGCCATGTTTACCGCAGAACAACGCACCCGCGAAATTGGTATCCGTAAGGTATTGGGTGCAACAGTCGCCAGCGTTACCGCGTTGCTCTCCAAAGATTTTCTGAAACTGGTGATCATAGCGAATGTGATCGCGTGGCCGCTGGCCTGGTGGGCCATGAATAAATGGTTACAGGATTTTGCCTATCGCATCGAAATATCCTGGTGGGTTTTTGCCAT
Organism: Bacteroidota bacterium; assembly: GCA_030706635.1. Lineage (GTDB taxonomy): Bacteria > Bacteroidota > Bacteroidia > Chitinophagales > Chitinophagaceae > Puia. The sequence goes on along the minus strand of JAUZOD010000011.1, from coordinate 10,275 downwards.
CGCCGGCATCGCGGCTGTATTGATTGCGATCCTGACCGTAAGTTTCCAGGCCATCAAAGCGGCATTGGCCAACCCGGTGAACAGTCTGAGAGCCGAATAAACTTTCCTTTTCAGTAATCTCGGCATCCGGAAAGAGCAGTTGTTTATTAACTTTGCGGATTCTTAAATGGGAATTTAAAAAGAGATTAATGAAGATTGTTGTTCTGGACGGATATACTTTGAATCCGGGGGATCTGCATTGGGATGGATTAAAACAACTGGGCGAATTGATCGTGTACGACCGGACGCCTTACGACAAAACCATGGAACGATGCGCAGGCGCAGAGGTGGTGCTCACCAATAAAGCGCCGCTCGGGAAAGACGTTCTGGAGAATCTTCCGGATCTGAAATACATTGGCGTTCTGGCCACGGGATTTAATATCATTGATATTGAAACGGCCACGAAACAGGGCATCACCGTGTCGAATGTGCCGGGATATGGAACTACTTCGGTGGTTCAAATGACCTTTGCTTTGTTGCTGGAACTTTGTCATCATGTGCAGCGTCACAGCGATTCCGTGATGGACGGCAAATGGTCGAAATCGCCGGATTTTTGTTTTTGGGACTATCCCCTGATCGAGCTTGCCGGAAAAACCATGGGCATCATTGGCTTTGGACATATCGGTGAGCAGGTAGCGGATCTGGCTGCTGCTTTCGGCATGAGTGTTATTGGTAATAAAAGACATCAGACAGATCAGTCCCGCCGTAAAAACTTTCGCTGGGCGGGAGTAACCGAACTGCTGGAGCGTTCCGATGTGGTAAGCATTCATTGTCCGCTATTGCCGGAAACAAAGGGGCTGATCAACAGGGAAAGTCTGGAGAAGATGAAGAAAAGCGCTGTTCTGATAAACACTTCAAGAGGTCCCATCATCGTGGAAAAAGATCTCGCCGACGCATTGAACCAGGGTGTGATTGCGGGCGCTGCGGTAGATGTACTTTCAGCTGAACCGCCGCCTGCGGACAATCCGCTCTTCAACGCAAAAAATTGCCTCATTACTCCCCATATATCCTGGGCCACCAGGGAAGCCAGAATAAGATTGATGGATATGGCTATAAATAATCTGAAGGCATTTGGGGAGGGAAAACCCACCCATGTCGTTAACGCGTAAAAAGCTATGCACATTCTCATTGCGCCCAATGCCTTTAAAAACAGTCTCACGGCAGAAGAGGCAGCGGAGGCTATGCTGGCGGGGCTGAAGCAAAGCGGGCTTCATTTCACTCATGAAAATTTTCCCGTAGCAGACGGGGGCAATGGAACCGCTTCGCTGATTGTGAAGAGGCATCGGGGCAGGCTGATGGCCGCAGAGGTGCATGATCCGCTGGGAAGAAAGATCCGCGCTGGTTTCGGACTGATTGAGAATGGAAAAACAGCGGTAATCGAAATGGCTGATGCTTCCGGTCTGCAGTTTTTAAGTGCGGCGGAATTGAATCCATTGGTTGCTTCCAGCGCAGGCACGGGTGAAATGATCAGCCAGTCGCTGGATGCGGGCGTTAATAAAATTATACTCGGCATGGGTGGTTCCGCTACAGTGGATGGAGGAGCCGGTATATTGCGGGCGCTGGGCATCCGTTTCTTAAATGCGGAAGGAGTTGTTATACCGGATAAGCCGGAGATGATGACTTCCCTTTCTTCGATTGATCTGTCGGGGCTTGATAGCCGGATCGGGAATTGTGAACTGATGATTCTTTGCGACGTGGATAATCCGCTTTTGGGAGATCAGGGAGCTGCAGCTGTTTTTGGTCCCCAAAAAGGCGCTTCCGCGGAGGGAGTAAGAAAACTCGAAGCCGGCCTTTCCCGGTTTCGGGAAACGGTTTTGCGTCAAATGGATAAGGATATGGGGGCGGTGAAATATGGGGGTACTGCCGGTGGCGCATCCGCCGGATTAAACGCGCTGCTGAATGCAAAACTCGTTAACGGTATTGATTATTTCCTGGAGATGAACGGATTTGATGAAGCCCTGGAAAAAAGCAGCCTGGTCATAACCGGAGAGGGAAGCCTGGATGAACAAACATTGCAGGGGAAAGCCCCGTTTGGCGTTGCTTCCAGGGCAAAAAAGAAGGGAATCCCGGTTATTGCCCTTGCCGGCAAAGTACCGCTGAAACAAAATAAAGCGCTGGATAAATATTTCGATGTGTTACTGGCTATCGGCAACGCACCGGCAGAGCTTCAGACTGCAATACAGGTTACGCCTGATAATTTAATCAGAACAGCTGCCGCGATCGGACATTTGCTTGCGCTTGTTATAAAGGATGACGGATGACGGTTGACGGTTGACCGACTTTTATTGCGAATCCGCACCTGAAGTCGGTCAACCGTCATCCATTATTATTTGCAGTAAATTACAAGCCATGAACTTAAGAAGCAGCAACTGGTTTGGGCGAACCGGAAAAGATGGGTTTATTTATCGCGCCTGGATGAAGAATCAGGGCATACCGGCGCATGAATTTCATGGAAAGCCGGTGATTGGTATTTGTAATACCTGGTCTGAACTCACACCCTGTAATGCGCATTTCCGGGAATTGGCGGAATCCGTTAAGCATGGTATCTACGAGGCCGGCGGTTTCCCGGTGGAGTTCCCGGTGATGTCTCTCGGAGAAACATTGATCAAGCCGACCGCCATGCTCTATCGCAATCTGGTGAGTATGGATGTGGAGGAATCCATCCGGGCGAACCCGATGGACGGAGTGGTTTTGCTTTGCGGATGTGATAAAACTACGCCGGCCCTGCTCATGGGGGCCTGCAGCGTTGATCTGCCTACGATTGTGGTTTCCGGCGGAGCCATGCTGACCGGTAAATTCAGAGGACATGATATCGGCACCTCCGATCTCTGGCGTTTCGCCGAAGATCAGCGAAGCGGCAAAATATCGCAGGGAGATTTTGAGGATGCCGAAGCCTGTATGGCGCGTTCCAGAGGGCATTGTGCGGTGATGGGCACAGCATCTACTATGGCCTCCATGACCGAAGCACTGGGACTTTCCCTGGTCGATAATGCTGCCATCCCCGCGGCCGATTCACGGCGCAAGGTTTTGGCTCATCTCTCCGGTATGCGTATCGTGGACATGGTGAAGGAGAATCTGAAATTGTCAGCAATACTTACCAGGGCCGCTTTTGAAAACGCGATCATAACCAATGCCGCCATCGGCGGTTCAACCAATTTTATCATTCATTTGCTGGCCATCGCAGGCCGGATCGGCGTGCCGCTAACCATGGATGATTTCGACACGCATCTCAAAAAGATACCACTGATTGCGAACCTGCAGCCTTCCGGTAAATATTTTATGGAGGACCTGTATTATGCGGGCGGCATTCCGGCACTGATGAAGGAACTGGATGCTTTTTTACAGGGTAATGCCATCGCCGTCAGCGGCAAACCCATCTCAGATCAATATAAAAATAGCGTCTGTTACAACCGCGATGTGATCGGTACGATAGATCATCCATTTAACCAGGTTGCGGGGATCAGTGTATTAAAAGGCAATTTATGTGAAGACGGCGCCGTGATCAAGCCCTCTGCCGCCAGTCCGGATTTATTGCAACATGCTGGCAAAGCCATTGTGTTTGAAAATGTGGAGGATTACAAAGCGCGGATAGATGATCCGGAACTCGGGGTGGATGAAAGCAGCGTGTTAGTACTTAAAAATGTGGGACCGAAAGGATATCCGGGTATGCCGGAAGTGGGCAACATGTCTATACCCAAGAAATTATTAAAAAAGGGAGTGACGGATATGGTGAGAATATCCGATGGCAGAATGAGCGGAACCGGATTTGGAACGGTCATTCTGCATGTATCACCCGAAGCATCTATCGGCGGTACACTGGCTATTGTTCAGGATGGTGACCTGATCACACTTGATGTTTTGAACAAAACTTTGCACGTCAACCTTTCCGAGGAAGAAATCGCAGAAAGAAAAAAACATCTGAAATCCGTTGCTGCCGTCGTAAGCCGCGGTTATACCTGGCTTTATCAGCAGCATGTTGAACAGGCAAGTCAGGGCGCGGACCTTGACTTTCTGAAAGGGGGAAGTGGCAGTGAGGTAGTAAAAGATTCTCATTAAATAACGATCAATTATCATAAGATTATGTCAAGCAGCAAATTTGCCGGACAGGTTGCACTCGTTACCGGGGCAGGCCAGGGCATTGGGTTTGAGATGGTCAGACAACTGGCTGCATCAGGCGCAAAAACCATATTAAATGATCTGGATTTCGCACTCGCAGAATCGGCGGCAAAACGCATCAGGGAAGAAACAGGCGCTGAATGCGTGGCCATGGCAGGCGATTCGGGTGATCTGGATTTCATTCGAAATATGGTTTCAACGGCCGTGACCAAATTCGGCAAACTGGATATTGTCATTGCCAATGCGGGGATTACTTTGTTTGGCGACTTCCTTTCTTATCCGGCGGAATCCTTTTTCAGGGTGCTTCAGGTTAATCTGGGCGGAAGCTTTTTCCTTGCCCAGGCTGCAGCAAAGCAGATGATAAAACAGGGGACAGGCGGGTCATTGTTGTTCACGTCATCAGTTACCGGGCATCAGGCGCATAAAAATCTGGCGGCTTATGGCATGACCAAGGCTGCCTTGGAAATGCTGGCGAAGAACCTGGTCGTTGAACTCTCTCCCCATAAGATCAATGTGAATGCCATAGCGCCCGGCGCAACGTTAACGGAAAGGACGATGGAAGACAGCGGATACGAAAAAACATGGTCAGCCATAACACCCATGGGCCGGCCCGCCCATTCTTCAGAGATAGCAAACGCCGCGCTGTTTTTAGTTTCTGAGGAAGCAAAACACATTACCGGTCAGAGCCTGGTGATCGACGGCGGCTGGACCTCGGTAAGTCCATCACCTTATTAAATCTGGACATGTCAGCGCTTTCAAAAGACAAAAAAAACCGGTTAAAAACAACTTATGAAGATAGAATTAGTTTGTGATCATATCTGTGAGCTGGGCGAAGGACCTGTTTGGGATGCCCGTGGAAATAAAATCTGTTGGGTGGATATCGTCAACGGCGAAATTCACGAATATGATGTAAATCATCGAAAGCTCAAGACAATACCTGTTCATCAGATGATCGGGGCGATGGCCCTGAAAAGAAATGGAAATTATGTCGCTGCGCTGCAGCACGGTTTTGCGTTTATTAACAGGCAGACGGGAGAAATAAAAATGATCGGAGACCCTGAAGCGCATTTGTCAAATAACCGGTTTAACGATGGCAAGTGCGACCCGGCCGGCCGATTCTGGGCAGGCACAATGCCTTTCTCCGAAGATTCTCCCGCAGGCAGCGTATATTGCCTGGAGACTGATCTGTCCATTGAAAAGAAAATCGGCGGTGTGACTGTTTCCAATGGAATGGCCTGGAGTCACGACCATCGGACCCTATACTATATTGACTCGCCCAGTTTTGAAGTAGTTGGTTATTCCTATGATGTCACAACGGGAGATATTTCAGGGAAGAGATTGATCATAGCAGTATCAAAGGAAGATGGAAGTCCGGATGGCATGACGATTGACAACGAAGGGATGCTTTGGGTTGCGCATTGGGGTGGATGGAAATTAACCCGTTGGAATCCGGTCACCGGAAAAAAGCTGAAAGAAATTGCACTGCCGGTTTCCCAGGTTACGTCCTGTACATTTGGCGGCGATCACGGAGAAGATCTCTACATCACTTCGGCTAAAATTCATCTTACTGCTGAACAATTGGAGAAGCAGCCTTTGGCCGGGAGCTTATTCGTGATCCGGAACTGCGGTTTTGCCGGTGCAGCTTGTTTTGAGTTCGCGGGCGCGTAGCCGGGGGATCGCCAGGATAAAAAATAACCCGTTTTCGCTTTTAGTTATTTCGCGAATGCCTAAATTTGCGTGTCCTGTAACAAAAAGGCGTTCTGCTTTGCTCCGATCCATAACAACAAATTGAATTAACATGAACAGTTACGATCAACGTACCCCTCTATCCAAATCATTAATGACCGGCCTATTCGGCGGATTGGTGTCCACCATCGTCAGTTTGTTTTATAATATTATTTTTCGTTTTTCCACAGGATTTCCACTGTCTGACATCATCAATGTGTCCAGCATTATATTCGTGATCAACCTCATTTTTCTCATTATAGGTTTATTTTATTTTTTCGTCAACAAAATGTCGCCCAGCGGGAATACCATTTATCTTGTCAGTATGATTGTTCTGATCATCATTGTTTTCTGGCTGACCGCCGGATCCCATCGTTCGGACAATCCCCGGTACACGCATGACTTCAAGGGCCTTTTGAGTGGAATTTTGATCGTTATGAGTATCAACGCACTCCTGATTCCTCTCCTGATCAATAAGAAGTGGTTTGAAGAATTCTTCCTGTAAATCCTGACGGGTTAAATCCGAACGCGTATCCCTCCATTTACCGGCAGGGCAAAAATATTGTAGTTCGTCAGATTACCCTTGTTGTTGAAGTACTGTCCGGTAAAGGACAGACATACTCCGAAATGACAGGAGAAGAAATAGGCCACGCCGAGCTTAAGACCGGCAGTAAAATCGCCTTTCATATTTGGGTTTGTGCTCAGGGTATTTCCGCCATTTTCTATTTTGCCGTTAGTCGGGATAGAATAGCCGAAAGACAGAGAGATATTGGATTGAAAGCCGATGGGTTTTCCAATAGTGAATTTTCCGAATAACTGAACGGGTATGATGGGTTTTCCCAGGTAAACAGAATTATAGGTATCCGGCACCGTGCCCGGATAAAGAATGTCATCCTGATAGGAAAGAACGATGTAAGAAGCAGAAATACCCAGTTGGAACCAGGGATTGAAGATCCGGGAAATGGCCAGCTCTGCACTGGGATGTGCACCGTCGGTTTGGGTATGCTGAGTGGGGTCATTCAGCCGGGGAATGGTATTGAATGATTTACCAACATCCACGGCGATCTCCCATTTGCTATTACAGGTGTTTTCCAGTTTGGTCTTCTCTTTTTTATATACGGTATCGGCCAGTGTAAAGGCAATCGGGGTTTTTCGATCTGTTTGCCCTGCGGAATCCGCAACCACGGGGATGTTCAGCCGGATGCTGGTATCCCGGCAAACCCGAATTTGCTGTGACTGGTTATTCCATTGCAGTTTCCAGGGTATTATATTCTTGTCTTTGACATAGACCAGGCTGTCTTTTTGCCGGATGAGCTTGACCAGGGTATCATAGGGTTTCCGTCTCCGGCTGGAAGCCATAAGGGTAGCTTCATAATGTTTGATGCTCAGGAGAACCGGTCTTTCCACAGAGTCTTTTTGCTGTTCCGGAATTTGCAATTGCGTTTGCAAGGAAACGGTTTTACAGCCGCCGCTGGCGGATTCGTTAGGATACCACCCGTTTCCACAGGTGTGCAGGATATACAGAAAACATCCTGATGCGTTGGTCAGCTTCCAGGCGGATGTGCCTGCGGGATCCTCGCCGGCAGGACTCAGAATAACATATTCATAGTTGATGATATCCTTTTCATTATTGTAAAACCCCAGATTTCCAATGGTTCCCGGACTTATAAAAACCTTGGTCACATTTTTTATATGGAGATCCTTATAGCCATGGGTGAACCCGGAATTCCGCAACAGGAGATCGAACGCCTTGAATTCCCGGGCGTATTTGTGTTGTTTGGCGGTATCGCGGATTGCCTTTATAAAAAGCGACGGACTGGTAACCCCATGTATTTTTTGCAAAAAAGGAAATTCGGGATGACGTCCAAGGGAATCCGTAAAAAGCCTGGGTTCATTCCCCTTATAAAATGTATAAAGCCTCGAAAACTGGGGGCAGCGTTTCTGGCCGTAGGACTGGGAACAAAAGGCGGAGACAGCAAAGAAAAGGATAAAAAATCTCATCAGCAATTATTTGGTAAAAGACTAAGTGAATGCCGGTGGGACGGATTGAGACTAATAACGTAAAAGTTCCGGTTTTCTTACGAACGGAAATAAAAAACCGGAAGCTCATTGCTGAACTTCCGGTGTGTATAAATGAGAACCTTAACCTTAGCTGAATAAACCGCCTTTCTTTAACTCTCTGACAGCTTCACCGATCTTGAAACCATTATGGTAGATTTCGATCTTGTAGCTTCCTTTCTGGAACTCGCTGTTTTGTTTCCAGGCGAACTGTACTGATTTGCTTTTACCTGCTTCGATATCTACAGGAACTTTGGCAGTGAAAATCTTATCGCCTTCATCGCGGCTGGCAAATGTTCCTGAACCCAGTGCGGGCACAGAAATGGGCTTGCCATCGGGACCGGTGATGCAAACATATACATCAGTCTGGCCGTTCTGTGCGATGCGGTTATTTACATCAAAAGAGATGATCAGCTTGTCGACGCGTTTTGCTGTGGTGGTTACTTTTTCTTTGCCATTCTTCCTGTCATGAACCGGAGTTACAGAAATATTGGAGGCATTGAGGGTAGATGCAATATCTACTTTCTTTTCGAGGTCTTCTTTTGCTGTGGTCGTGGTCTGCAGATCAGAAGTGAGTTTCTCCTTGTCGGCTGTCAGCTGGGTCTTATCGGACGTTAGCTGGGTGTTGGCGGTAGTCAGGTCAGCAACCTGTTTTTGCAGGTCGGAGATCTTGCCATTCAGGTCGTTGATCAGGGATTTAGCCCTGTTCAATTCAGCCTGTGTGGCGTTTCTCTTCCCCAGGATGCTTCTGATTTCGGCTTTCTTTTTAGCGATATCAGAATTAGCGCCCGTCAGTTGCGTATTTAAACGGTTGTTGGTTCCGGTGAGAGAATCGAGGCGAACCAGTGCGTCGTCGAAATTCTTCTGTAAGGTTCCTTTTTCGTCAGTTACCTTGGCGATCTGTGTTTGCTGGTTCTGCTGAACCTGTTCCTGCTTGTTGTTATTCCAAAGCAAATAACCCCAGGTTCCGAGAAATCCGGCAGCAAGCAGACCGATCACAAGATTCTTAAAATCTTTTCTCGGAGGCTGACTTTGGGGAGTCGCTGATGGATAATTGGTTGTGCTCATGGTTTGTTCTTTTTATTTGAGTAAATATGTTTTTTGTACGGGAAACCGAGGTTTAGGTCTGTTTCCAGTGTGGGATTTGTCTAAAATCGTGCCAAATTCATTTTCCCTTTACTTCAAGCGCATTTTCAGGCGGTTATACAGTCATTCGGCCTGTCGACCCTGGTAACCGCTGATCGTCATATCTTGCACACTAAACAGAAAACTGGTGTCGCCCGAGAAGATTATACAGGATTGGAAAAAAAAGATATATAAGCCCATTTACTGGCTGGAGGGAGAAGAAGGGTTCTTCATTAACCAGGTTATGGACTATGCCGAACAACACCTGTTGCCGGAATCAGAAAAGGCATTTAACCAATCGGTTTTTTACGGAAAAGACGCCGACTGGGCCGCAGTAGTTAATGCCTGCAGGCGTTATCCGATGTTTGCGGAGCGTCAGGTGGTATTGTTGAAAGAAGCGCAGCAAATGCGGGATATATCCCGATTGGAACCCTATATTCAACAACCCCTGGATTCTACCATATTGGTCATATCCTACAAGGACAAAAAGGTTGACGGTCGCAGCAAGCTGGCAAAACTCTTGAAAGAAAAGGGAGAAGTGCTGTCCACAAAAAAGATTTATGAGAACCAGCTTCCGGAATGGGTTAGCGGCCTGGCCCAGTCCAAAGGTTTCTCCATGGCTCCCCGGGCACTCAGTTTACTGATTGATCACATCGGCAACGACCTGATGCGCATCAATAGTGAGATCGACAAAATGGCCATTAACCTGGGCAGCCGGAAAACGATCACTGAAGATGATATCGAAACCTTTGTTGGTATAAGCAAAGAATTCAATGCCTTTGAACTGCAGGACGCCCTGGTCAAAAAAGATCTGGCCAAAGCCTTCCGGATTGTTCAGTATTTCCAGAGCAATCCCAAGGCGGGTCCGATCCAGCTGGTGCTTCCATCCCTGTATAATTTTTTCAGTAAAGTATATATGCTGTTCGGGCTCCCCAGCCGTGATGAAAAAACGGCGGCTTCTGTGCTGGGTGTTAATCCCTTTTTTGTTAAAGACTATCTACTCGCTGCCCGGAACTACGGTTTGCCGGGAATCGAGAACGCGCTGCTGCTGCTTCATACCTATAACCTGAAAAGCGTTGGGATAAATTCGGTGTCAGTGGACGACGCATCGCTGATGAAAGAGCTGATCGTGAAGTTGATGTGAAAATGTGCTGATGTGCTGATGTGTAAATGAATTGAACGTTTTCGCAAACTGCCAATTCATTTACACAT
>JAUZOD010000109.1 GCA_030706635.1 Bacteroidota bacterium | reverse complement strand
TAACGCCACGTTTTTTGAGCTCATTACACGCCCGTGCCTGACCTTGTTCAGGATGTTCAATAGCATAAGCAACCACCGCCTTTTCATCAGCCTCAGCTATCCGGTTCTTTAATAACGGCTTACTTCGGCTGATTTCCTTGAGCGCCAGCTCGCCGCCTTCTTCATAAAGTTTTTGGAATCTGTAAAAACTGTCTCTGCTGTAGCCCATTACTTTGCAGGCTTCAGAAACGTTGCCGAGCTTCTCGGCTAACTTCAACAAACCCATCTTGGGTTGGATGATCTTTTGAATTGTTGTCATTGTTTAATCATTTTCAGTTATTAAATTTACTAATAACTGTCAGATTAAATCTTAACTTCTACATTTGAATGAAGTAATCGTCTGCCCTCTTTTTCTCTTAGCCGTGAATGAAGTATCTGCCCAAAGTTAATTTTGTATTTATGAGCCGTCTATTCCAAAGCTGCTGCAAAATGAAAAAAGCGAAGTTGTCCACTGCTATTAATTCTTTTGCCTGTCTGAATGTTCGCCGTTGAGCTTTTTCTGCAATTATTCTTTCTTGTCTCCTTTAAAAATCCACTGAATACCATATCGATCGTAAAACTGTCCGTATATCCCAAAAGGCAGTTCATGTAATTCCTGTAGCCTTTTGTTATTATCTCCATCTCTGAGTTTGTCAAAAATTGTTTTTAGTTCATCAAATGTTTTTCCAATAATGAATATAGCAAACGTATTGCCTTGTATTGGTTCAAATTCCGGTGAAGCCATCCAATCGGTGGCTGATATTTCAATATCGCCACTTTTTAAATGCGCATTGATAATCCTGGCGTGCTTTTCAGCTGGCAACATGTTTTTCATTGGACTATCACCCAGTTTGGTAAGCGTCAACTCACCGCCAAAACATTCGTGATAGAAGGTCATTGCCTCAGCGCAGTTTCCATCAAATAAAAGGAAAGGTATACAGTATAACATTTTCTTTAAATTTTTTTAGTCTTAAGTTTACTTTTCCATTAGCCGCGACGTTGTCCACTAAGCTCAATATTGTCTCTTTATTGTTTCTTGTCTGCCGCAATACTCACTCGTTTATGTTAATTGTCTGACTGTAGTTTTCAGGTTGCAGCCAACGAGCAGGTATTGCTGCAGGTGAAATATTTTATAACGCACAGCTCGGGACTGCTGCCCCATTGAAAATATAAAGTTGAAATTAACAACAAAAAGCCAAATTGAAAATCGGCTGACAGAGATTAAGTAAAGCGATACAAACAGCCGAAGTTTCAATGTCCAGCCCCACTTGCAGCAATACCATTGGTTATTTATCGGATTTATGTCCGGTTACCGTGATTCCCTCCAGGCTTTGTTTTCTGTCTGAAGGCTTCCCGGGTACTACGATTGCTATGAGCGGCTGCTGAAAGAAGCAGGTTTCGGGGAAATCATTATCCGGGATGTTACGGGCAATATTTTCACTATCTCAGGCAAATGGCATGACGCAAGAGAAAAAAGGGAAGCGGCATTATTGAAATTTCTTCAGGCCGGAGGCGTTCCAGATTTACGTACTCCCGCGTAAAGCAAAAATCACAACCCTTTTACAATCGACAGTGCTTTGTTAACATGGTCGGCAGGTGAAATGTGATCGGCTTCTGATGAAAAGACTGCTACAATTTTACCTTTTTTATCGATGACGAATGTGGTTCGCGGGATGAAGCCGTGTGTAAGATCCTGGCCGCGTACATCTTTAATTCCGGACTTCGGAGGCGTCAGGGTCAGGCCGTAAGTTGCTGCAATTTTGCCCCCGGGGTCTGAGGCGACGGGGAACTTGCCTGCACAGTAAGCCGGATCAGAGGAAAATGCATTCAGCCGCCGAATATCGTCCGCAGATACACCGATAATGGTTGCTCCCGCCGCTGTAAATTTATCCTTGAGTTCCGCGAAGGTATGTGCTTCCAGATCGCAGCCGCCGGTATAGGCGGAAGGATAAAAATAGACCACGACCGGGCCTTTAGCAAGGGCTTTTTTCAATGAAAAATCAAATGCACTGCCCGCCAGGCTGGCCTGGGTGGCAAATACGGGCGCAGCATCTCCTTTTGACAACATCTTCGATTGGGCAAAGCCAGAGCGGATTGTCAGGAGGGAAAAGCTGAAAATCAGAAAAGATAAGTAAAAATATTTCCTGAACATGGCGGATTGTTTTGATGTACTAATGGCGTTGTCATCAAATCTACAATAGTCTGCAGAGAATCAACCCATATTTATCGAAATTTTATTATGGCTGCCAGGCAACCCTTACCCTCTTCCTAAAAGGGATAACGATTAGCTTTGTTAATATAATGAGGTTTTTTTAAAATTAATTGATAAAAAATGACTGACAACAAAACTGGCGGGGGTAAAATAAAAGTAACCTGCTTTTCTATCTCATTGGATGGATATGGAGCAGGCCCTTCGCAAAATAAAGAGAATCCCCTGGGTGTAAGAGGCATGGAAGTTCACAACTGGATGTTTTCGACAAAAGCATTCCGGAAAATGAGCCTTAAGAACGATGGAACGGAAGGAATAGATAATGACCTTATTGAAAAATCATTTGAAAATGTAGGTGCATGGATCATGGGACGAAATATGTTTGGGCCTGTCCGCGGGAACTGGACAGACGATGAATGGAAAGGCTGGTGGGGTGAAGAACCTCCATATCATGTTCCTGTATTTGTGTTAACACATCACGAGCGTAAAATGGTTGAGATGAAAGGGAATACTGTCTTTCATTTTGTTACAGATGGAATCGGACCGGCAATAGCCAGGGCCAGGGAAGCCGCCGCCGGAAAAGATATTCGGATTGGAGGCGGTGTATCCACTATTCGTCAATTTTTACAGGCAGGCTATATTGATGAAATCCATTATGTAGTCTCACCGGTTTTCCTGGGTTCCGGAGAAAGTCTCTTTTCAGGAATTGATCTATATAAATTAGGATTCAATAAAATACAAAGAATAATCGGAGAAGGAGCCACTCACTTTTTCTTGTCAAAAGAACAGAAATGATATGTGGAAATCATGACTTTGATTGATTGCCATGATTGTTTAATTTTAATTATGAGCATCAACTCCAGCCAGTAATTCTTCTAAGTTACCGAAAATTCTTGCCGCGGGTTTAGCCCGGCTTCCTGTAAAAGTCAGTTTTCTCCGCCTTCAGCGGCTGATTACCCAGAATGATATCGGCAGCCTTTTCTGCGATCATCATGATCGGCGCATACAGATTACCGTTCGTTATATACGGCATCACGCTTCCATCCACTACCCTTAATCCGTCCAGCCCATGCACGCGCAAGGTCAGCGGATCTACGACAGACAGATTATCCGTACCCATGCGACAAGTGCAGGATGGATGCAAAGCAGTTTCTGAATCCCGCCTGACCCAATCCAGTATTTGCTCATCGGTATCAACGACAGGTCCGGGTGAAATTTCCCCGCCATTAAATTCATCCATCGCCGGCTGATTCAGGATTTTCCGGGCACAGCGGATGGCCTCCACCCACTCCCTCCGGTCCTGATCGGTAGAAAGATAATTAAACCGGATGGCTGGTTTTTCCTTTGGATCCGGTGACTTGATCAGGACAGATCCACGGGCATCAGAATTCATGGGGCCAACATGGACCTGATAGCCATGACCGCCTGATGGAGAACTGCCATCATATCGTATAGCCACGGGCAAAAAATGAAACTGAAGGTTGGGGTAAGCAACCGTTTCATTACTTCTGATAAATCCTCCTCCCTCAAAGTGATTGGTTGCCCCGGGTCCTTTATGAAAGAACAACCACTGAAAGCCTACCCCGGGTTTGTTATACCATTTCAATGCCGGCCATACGCTGACCGGTTTTTTGCAGGCAAATTGGATATATACCTCCAGATGATCCTGTAAATTCTGCCCCACACCTGGAAGATCATGCAGCGGCTCAACCCCTGCCGATTTCAAGATTTCAGGATCTCCTATTCCTGACAGCTGCAGAATCTGGGGAGAATTAATGGAACCTCCACAGCAGATAACCTCACCTGCTGCAACCCTGTGCAAACGATCTCCTTTCAAATATTCTACGCCGGTTGCGCGCTTCCCCGAGAAAAGAATCCGGGTTACGAGAGCATCACAGATGACTTCAAGATTTTTTCGTTCTCCCAGAACAGGATGCAAATAGGCCTTTGAAGCAGACCAGCGCCTCCCGTTTTTAATGTTGCGGTCGAACTTTCCAAAACCTTCCTGCTGGAATCCATTCACGTCATCGGTCAGCGGATAGCCTGCTTGTCTGGCCGCATCAAAAAATGCTTTAAACAAAGGATTGGTGGCAGGGCCGGTTTCGAGATACAGAGGACCAGCACCACCACGCAGGGAGTTTGCTCCGGCAGTTCTGTTTTCAGATTTTTTAAAATATGGAAGGCAATGGGCATAATCCCAGGATTCCATTCCCGGATCCTTTGCCCATTTTTCATAGTCCAATGGATTACCCCGAATGAAAATCATTCCGTTTATGGAACTGGAACCGCCTAATATTTTTCCCCGCGCATGATATACCCGCCGGTTATTCATGAATGGCTCAGGCTCCGATTGGTATTGCCAGTCATAAAATTTGCTGCCAATCGGATAGGTAAGCGCAGCCGGCATATGAATAAAAAGATCCCACCAGGAATCTCTTCTGCCCGCTTCAATCACCAGCACTTTATGATCGGGATTTTCAGTCAGCCGATTGGCCAGCACACAGCCGGCAGACCCGCCTCCGATGATGATCGTGTCAAAAACTTTATCCATCTTAATAAGGAGATTCGACGTTTCCCAATTCCACATAAACGCTTTTCAGCTGGGTATAATATTGAATAGCGGCAAGGCTGTTCTCCCGGCCCTGACCGGATTGTTTATATCCGCCAAAAGGAAGTTCAATGGGAGTTATATTATAATTGTTAATCCAGCAGGTGCCTGCCTGCAATTGATGAATTACCCGGTGGCCTCGTTTCAGATCATTCGTAAATACGCCTGCCGACAGTCCGTAGGGCGTATTGTTAGCCCTTTGAATCACCTCATCTTCTTCGTCGAAGCTAAGTACAGTGAGCACCGGACCAAATATCTCTTCTTTGCAAATTTCCATGGAATCATCGCAATCCGTAAAAATTGCCGGAGCCAGGAAATTGCCGGAACGAATATCCCGTCCTTTGAAATCTTTTTCAGGTCTGAAGCCTCCGGTCAATAAGGTCGCTCCTGCAGATTTTCCTGAATCTATAAACCGGATGACTTTTTCCAGGTGCGCCTTACTGATCAATGCACCCATCTGGGTATCGGGATCTGCCGGGTCTCCCAATCTGATTTTTTCCGTCCGTTCCTTCAGCTTCATTAAAAAGGAATCAAAAATTTGACGATGCACAAATACCCGTGTGCCATTCGAACAAACTTCACCCTGCGTATAAAAATTGGCCAGCAGGGCTGCTGATACAGCGTTACCTATATCGGCATCCTCGAAAATAATTAATGGTGATTTCCCCCCGAGTTCCAGGGTGACCCGTTTCAACTGGGTTGCAGCACCGGCAAAGATTTTTTTACCCGTTGAAACTGAACCGGTCAATGAAATTTTTGCTATACGCAGATGATCTACTAACATGGCGCCAACCCTGCCATCACCCTGAACCACATTAAACAAACCGGGTGGCGCTCCGGCTTCCATAAATACCTCAGCCAATTCCAATGCAGTTGCGGGCGTGAGTTCGGATGGTTTAAAAATCATTGAGTTGCCGCAGGCCAGCGCCGGAGCGGCTTTCCAGGAAGCAATCTGAATCGGATAATTCCAGGCGCCAATGCCCGCACATATTCCTAAAGGCTCCGGACGCGTATAGCCAAAGGCGTTCTTCAAATCAAAATATTCCCCATGTATAGTTGCGGCAATGCCCCCGAAATATTCCAAAGCATCTGCAGCCGAACTGACATCCACTGCCAGCGATTCCGAAATGGGCTTTCCAACATCCTGCGTTTCTAAAACTGCGATCTTCTCCAATCGGGATCTTAATATCTCCGCTGCTTTTATTAAAACCCGCCCACGTTCTGCTCCGGTTTTCGCCTTCCAGATATGAAAGGCCTTTTCGGATGAATTGACTGCTGCTTCAATATCCTGAATGTTTGCCTGGAAAACCGCTCCCAGGGGATTATTATTCGCCGGATTATAGTTTATCCAGGATTCCCTGTTTGAACCTGTCGTTAATGCGCCATCTATAAACTGCGTGTACTCCATATTCCTTTTGAAATGCTGCGTCTTTTCATTGACTTATAATAATAAATGAACATACCGAGTAAAATCAAAACAGCCGTATAAATCCATGCTGCATACTGGTGATACCATTCCGAACCATAGGTTGCCGTCCGGGGCCACGACACATTGATCACCATAAAACTGCTCCAGATCAGGGCCAGAATATTCACCGGCAATCCCCATCTGCCCATACTGAATCTGGCACCGGTATCTGCTCCGGACCGGGCCGATACAATCCGGTTTTTCAGTTGAAGCGCAACCACGATCCAGTAAGCCAGGTTAGCCCAAAGTATGGCGATGGAAGTGACCAGCTCAAATACTTTTGGAAACTGAAGATTGACCGCCAGAATAATGATGGCTCCCATTCCGCAAAGCAAGGTAGCTAAAACAGGCGTTTGAGTTTTTGGGGAAACTGCCGATAGGGATTTACTAAAGGGCAGGCACCCGTCACGCCCCATGGCAAACATTAATCTTACGGTCCCGGAATGAACGGCAAAAGTGCACACACTGATGGCAAGAATAACATCGCAAAGAAAAAGACGACCCGTGGTTTCACCCAATACTGATTTCACCAGCATCGGTAACCCGCCGCGTATATTTCCCAAATCCGGCATACCCAGATCCGGCGCTGCCATCAAAGCAAAAAGCAATACCAGCAAACCGGCAAATCCAGCGGCAAGAAGCGCCTGCAGGATGGCGCGGGGCGCTTTTTTACGGGGATCATGGGTTTCTTCAGCAAGGGTTCCGGCCGTATCGAATCCGTAAAGAACATAAGAGGCTGTCAGGGCGGTCGCTGCCAATAAAATCTTCAGATCAGGAAAAGATTTCAATCCGGATCCGGCATTTTTAATATGAACGACCGCTTCGACCGGCGATCTTACCCTGCTTGAAAACAGCAGAATGATCAGCAGTATAATGCCAACCAGTTCGGCAAAAACGCCAATATTGTTGATCAGCGCTAGGAGCTTGATGCCCCTGACATTGATGAGGGTGCTGGCGACAATCAATATAGAACCCAGCAATATCGCATTCACAGCAACCGACTTCGGATCATTGGAGGTTCCAATGAGCTGAAAGGAACCTGAAATCTGGGGCAGGCTAACCTGAAGCGCCATGGCCACGGCAGCGATGGTGGTAACCAGACAAGCCAGGTAAATCCAGCCGGTCATCCATCCAAGGAATGGGTTTCCCGTAAACTTGGCCCATTGATAAACCCCGCCGGACAAGGGAAACCTGGATGCCAGTTCGGCAAAGCAGAGCGCCACCAGCAACTGACCCGCCAGTACACATGGCCAGGTCCAGAAAAACGCGGGTCCGGCAACCCCATAACCCAGATAAAACATCTGAAAAAGACCGGTAAGAATAGAAATGTAAGAAAAGCCCGCAGCAAAACTGGAGAAGCTGCCAATGGAACGCTTTAATTCCTGACGATAACCGAAACTGGCCAGATCGTTATTATCAGTAACCGGAGCATCCTTCATTTAAATTGCGGGTTATCGGTCCAATTTAATTAATAAAGTCTAATGAACAGAACGGCCTGTTTTAATTTTTCCGGGTCCGGCTGATTTTTATGGTCTTCCCGCCAATGGAATATTGGCTG
Source organism: Bacteroidota bacterium (assembly GCA_030706635.1). Classification (GTDB taxonomy): domain Bacteria; phylum Bacteroidota; class Bacteroidia; order Chitinophagales; family Chitinophagaceae; genus Puia. The sequence goes on along the minus strand of JAUZOD010000109.1, from coordinate 339 downwards.
GCAAACTTAACTTTATGTTTTAGTTTAGTTGCTGGATCTCAATTTATAAAAATATCAGCATGCCCTTAGCCGGAATTGACCCAAACTTCACTTTACCCGAGCGCTTCTATAAAAGCACCGAAATTTTCGAAGAAGAGCTTGAGCGGATTTTCTACAGTCGCTGGATTTATGTGGCTTGTGAGGCGGACATTCCGAAACCAGGCGATTATGTTGCTTTAAAGATCGGAAAGCGGTCTTTTTTTCTGCAGCGCACGGATCGCGGCGAGGTAAAAGGTTTTTACAATGTATGCCGGCACCGCGGCCATGAACTCGTCCAGGGAGAGAAAGGCAACCGCAAGC
>JAUZOD010000108.1 GCA_030706635.1 Bacteroidota bacterium | reverse complement strand
TATTCTGTCCGTTCCAGATTTTTGACTGCCACATCAGAAACCATTCGCCACCTACCGTAACAAAAACTGTGAACCAAAGGATAACGCCCAGAAATAAACCGAGCCTGAGGAGCTTTCCTGATTTTTTAAACTCTGACGCTTCCATCCTTAAAGCCCGCAACATCCGGACAACACCCAGCGCAACCAATCCGGTGATCAAGAGTTCCCAGACAATAATAAACAGGTAAAAGAGATGTTGCAAAGAACGACTGTCGACAGCCCGCCAGCCATTCTTTTCCCTGGAAAAAATATCTTCCATACCGGTGACCTTGCTCACAAACTGAAAATTGGCTCCATAGTCGGTAACGTTATTTATACAGACCAGCAGCATGTAAAGACCGATGGCAATGCCAAAAATTATCTTGATCAGCCGGTTGTTCATTTCCAATGCTGTTTTCCTTGTAAATGGAAGATAATGATTTGGGGTTATTGTTCAGCAATAAAGATCATCAGCAGAATAATTGTTTATTTTTACTTTTTTTTCGAAATCCCACACCCGTTAGCTCACCAAACCGGGACCAAATTCTTAAAGAGTATAAACAGCAACAATGAAGAAATGGCTTTTAGTTTCCGGTCTCGCCTTATCTATGGCCTGCAATAACCAGCAGAATTCCCAGGTTCCCGTGATCGGTTTTGCCGATGCGTTTCAGGACAATACCATCGAGCAGGCCAGGACCGGCTTTATGGATGCGCTCGGGAAAGAGGGCTTTGATGAAAAAAAGGGAACCATTAAATTGATTTACCGGAATGCTCAGGGCAATATCCCCACCCTTACCCAGATCGTCAAATATTTTGTTTCCCAACCCGTAACGCTGATCGCAGCCAATCCCTCTTTGTCATCCATCACGGCTGTTCAAAACACAAAGGATATACCCATTTTCATGATGGTATCTCCCACACCGACGTTGATGAAAGTGAATGACGCCTCCGGCCAACCACCACGGAATTTATTTGGTGTCGGAGAAACACTGGATTATATAGATACTTCCTTTTTACTGATCCCCAAAGTGGTGAAGCCAAAATCAGGGCAGTTAACCGTTGGGATGATTTATAATCAGTCAGAACCCCAGTCGGTGGAATCCATGGACAGGATCCGCAAACTGGCTGCCGCCAATAATATCAGCCTGACCGCCCTGCCGGTGAATTCCACGGCCGATGTGCAACTCGTTACCGCATCCCTGCTCTCCAAAAATATTGATGTGTTCTTTGCCAATCCCGATAATATCGTGTTCGAATCTTTTGAGACCATTCTCCAGGCCTGCAATCGAAAGAACATTCCCATTTTTACCAGCGAAGCGGGCCTGGTTGAAAGAGGCGCCCTGGCTGCTTTTGGCGCCGATATTTATCAATGGGGCTACCAGGCTGGCCAGCAGGCCGCTCAATTTTTGAAAACAAAGAGCACGAACGGCCTTCATTGGGAAATGGTTAAGATCAGAAAAAAAGTATATAATCCATCGGTCGCCAAAAAATTCGGTTTAAACCTACCTTCGGATTTCCAACCCGTTCAATGAGTCAGTTTTATCTAACGGCCCTCCAGTTATCCATTTGCCTCGGCCCCATGGCCCTGGGGATTTTCATTACAATGAAAATATTCAATATCCCGGATATCACGACGGATGGAAGTTATACCCTGGGCGCTGTGGTGACCGCGGTTTTATTAACCAACCACTGGTCGCCCCTGGTTGTGTTTCCGGTATGCATGCTTTCAGGCGCCATTGCAGGCGTCTGCACCGGACTGATCCATACCAAGCTAAAAATAGATGCGCTGCTGGCCGGTATCCTGGTGATGACGGGATTGTATTCGGTGAACCTGATCATCCTGGGAAGGTCCAATGTTCCGTTGATCAATATGCATACCCTGTTCAGCGGCTTTTCGTTTTTTCATACGGAGCTTTATAATGAGCTGTCTGTTGCGCTGGTGATTATCATCATCCTTATTTTTCTACTCCGTTATTTATTGCTGACCGATTTTGGCATCGCCATGCGGGCTACGGGAAACAATCCCGTGATGACCAAATCCATGGGCATCAATAATGACGCGATCAAGATCATCGGTCTCGCGATTGCCAATGCACTCACCGCACTCAGCGGTTTCCTGGTTGCGCAATACCAGAGTTTTGCCGATATCAATATGGGCATCGGGATTGTGATCACGGGTTTGGGCGCTGTGCTGATCGCCGATGCGCTGATCATCTGGATGAACATCACGCGTATCGGCCTGCAGCTCCTGCTGGTGCTGGCAGGCAGTCTTATCTTTCAGCTGGTGCTGGCATTTACGCTGGCGATGGGGATTGATCCCAATTTCCTCAAACTGGTCACGGCTGTTTTTGTCCTGCTTATCGTGGCCCTGCCGAGAATGAGCCAGCAATTGCGGGGGAGCATATCAAACAACGGTAAAACTTAACCCCGATGATCTCGCTTCAGAAAATCAGTAAATTTTTTAATAAGGGCAAACCTACCGAGGTGATTGCCCTGAACGATATTTCACTGCAGATCAATAAGGGCGAATTCGTGGTGATCGTGGGCGCCAACGGAAGCGGGAAGACAACGCTGCTGAATATTATCGAGGGATCTCAATTGCCCACGACCGGCACGATCAGGATCAATGATCAGGACGTGACTTCCTTACCCGAATACAAAAGAAGCCGCTGGGTGGCCCGTGTATTTCAAGACCCGCACAACGGTACCGCGCCGGATCTGTCGATACTGGATAATTTCAGGCTGGCTGCTTTGCGTACACAGGGAAAAAATTTGGTCATCGGGATCAATGAGGCTTTTAAGAAAAAAGTTCAGGCAAAGATTGCGGAATTAGGGATGGGCCTGGAAAATAAGATCGGCCAGGCCATGGGAAATTTATCCGGCGGGCAGCGACAGGCGCTCACGCTCCTGATGAGCGCCATGGATCATACCGATATTCTCCTGCTGGATGAGCCGACAGCAGCGCTTGACCCCAAGTCGGCCCTGGTGGTGATGAATCTGGCGAACAAATTGAATAGGGAACTGGGCATTACGACGATATTGATCACGCACAATTTAAAAGACAGTCTGGCTTATGGAAACCGCCTGATCCATATGCGGGAGGGAAAAATTGCCCGTGATTTGAATTCAAAAGAGAAGACCGGCTTGCTGCTTCCGGAAATATATCAGTGGTTTGAATGATAAGGGCTCATTCTGAGCGAAGGCTGCGCACCGGATTCGCCAATGCGGCTTTTATGGTTTGGAAACTGATGGTGGCCAGGGCAATAAAAAAAGCCAGGACGCCCGCCAGCAGAAACATCCACCAGCTGATATGGGTTCGGTACGCATAGCCTTCCAGCCATTTATTCATAGAGAACCAGGCCATCGGGGATGCGATGAGCAGGGCAATGAATACCAGGTATAAAAATTCCCTGGATAATAATCCAAATACAGAAATGACGCCGGCGCCCAATACTTTCCGGATGCCGATCTCCTTGCTGCGCTGTTCCGCCGTAAAAATGGCAAGTCCCATCAATCCCAGGCAGGAGATAAAAATGGCCAGGAAGGCAAAATAACGGGAAAGACTGCCGGCCGTTTGCTCAGCTTTATACAATTTATTGAACTCCTCATCGGAGAATTTATACGTGAACGGAAATTCCGGATTCATTGCTTTGCACAGGGACGACAGGCTGGCAAGGGCCTCGCGGGTTTTGCCCGGCTGTGTTCTGACCAGAATGGTTCCGTTGTTATAATCCCCCTTGCTCAGGTACATGACCATCGGATCAACGGCAACCTGCAGGGAGTTAAAATGAAAATCCTTTACCACGCCGACGATGGGTCCTTTTCTTCCCCAGAGATTAAAAGTCCTGCCCACCGGGTTTTTATACCCGATCAGTTTCACCGCTTCTTCGTTCAGGAGATACCCGTTGGAATCGCCCGGGAAATCCTTTGAAAAATCCTGCCCTGCCTGCACCCGGATATTCATGGTTTTGGTAAAATCATACCCCACGCCCGCATCCTTGAAAGTGGGTTTCAGGTTCGGGTCTTTTCCCTCCCAGTCTATTCCCCAGGTACCGCTGCTGATATTGGTCGGCGCCTCCTCTGCGGTGCAGGAAATGGACTGGATGCCCGGCATTCTTATGGCCTCCAGTTTGAGTAATGAATATTTACTGCTGAGCTCACCGTCCTGCGGAATGTAGATCAGGTTTTCCCGGTCATAGCCCAGGTTGGAGGTCTGAATGAAGTTCACCTGTCGCGATACCACCAGAGTGCCCACGATCAGCAGGATAGAAAGTGCAAACTGGAAAACGACCAGTCCTTTCCTGAAAATTACATTGGCGCCTTTCAGCTTCAGAGTCCCCTTCAATACTTTTGCCGGTTGGAAAGATGATAAGAACAGGGCGGGATAGCTGCCGGCAATGATGCCGGTGATCAGCGTAATGAGTAAAAGCACCGGCCATACAGAAGCATCGGTCACCGGGAGCAGAATATGTTTTTGCGTGATCTCATTAAAAACCGGCAGGAAGAGGGTCACAATGGCCATCGCAATGGCCATGGAAATAAAGGCGGTTAGAATGGCTTCGCCGATAAACTGCAGGATGAGCGCGGACCGGAAGGCGCCGACAGTTTTTCTTATGCCAATTTCTTTTGCCCGTTTCACCGAACGGGCGGTGGTCAGGTTCATAAAATTAATACAGGCGATCAGCAGGATGAAGATGGCGACGAGGCTGAAGAGTTGCACATATTCTATTCTTCCGCCCTGCGGTTGCCCCTGGCTGTTATATCTGGAATGCAGATACTTTTCATCAAAGCGCTGGGTGATCAATTCTTCGCGGTAGCTGTTATTATAATAGTTGTTGTACCGGCTTAAAAAATGAAGGGCTGTTTGTGCAAAAACGTCCGGACTGACACCGTTTTTCAGGAGGACATAAGTGCTGACGCCGGTATTGCCCCAGCTCTTCAAACCCGGATATTTTTCGAGAAAGCTTTGCCAGTTGATCAGGTAATCAAATTGGGTGCTGGCATTTTCAGGAAGATTTTCAAAGACTGCGGATACGCGGAAATCCTGGCTGTTTTCAAAACGAATGGTTTTGCCCATGGCCTGTTGGGGTGTTCCGAAAAAATCGGTGGCCATCTTCCTGGAAATGGCCATATCCGCCGGTGCGCCGAGCGCCGTGGCTTTTCTTCCTGCAAGGAGCGGGTAGCTGAACATGTTGAAAAAATCTCTTCCTGCATAACCACCGTTTTCTTTCAGTATTTTATCCCCGACCTGGAATGTATTCTCCGGCTTAAAATTGGTAAAACTGCTGGCGTACTGAACTTCCGGCAATACTCTTTTCATTTCGTCGGCCAGTATGCCCGGGGTATTGTACTGAACATTTATTCTTCCGCCGGAATATTGCCTTTCATATACATTATACAGCCGGTTGGTATTGCTGTTGAACCGGTCCATGCTGCGTTCATCCCTTACCCATAAAAATATGAGCAGGCTGCAGGCGAGGCCCAGCGCCAGACCCAGTATATTGATGACGGAAAACGCTTTATTCCGCAGCATATTTCTTACAGCGGTCAGCAGGTAATTTTTAATCATACAGGGTTCATATCCGGATTGCCCCGGATATGCAGAGGTCGCCAAAAAAATGCCAAGCTGTTACCCGCTTATAAATCAGCGGTTTACTACCCGCGGCGATCAAAAGACTGTCCGGTTTCAGAACAGTGGGTGTACGTAAATAAAAAATCGGTCGGTCCATGTAAAATCAGCTGGCATCAAGTACCCCCAAAATGGGTCAGCATTGACTATATTTTAGTGCCGAAATAGGCCGGCGCGGCCACGCCGGGAGTATTTCACTATAGCATCTCAATCCCTACTTCCTGGCCGGACAAAAAACAATCTTTCTTCCCTCCCGGATAAAACGCAGGCCATTGGCCCGAAGCAATGCCAATATTTTACTCAGTGGCGTTTCATAGCATAAAGTGGCTGAGATAACCCCATCGGGGATACATTCGGTATGCTGGATTTCGAGATTGTACCACCTCGCGATATCGGAAAGAAATGCCTTCAGTGGAACCTTCTCATAGATCCGAAGTACTTTCTTCCAGGAAATGGTTTTGGTGGTATCGGCCGTATGAACGGTGATCCGGGGATTGCCCTTCGTTGCCGGAGCGAATCCGGCGATCGCTTCCTGGCCTGGTTTCAGTCTTACACTATCTTCATTGTTCTTTACTTCGAGACTACCACTCAGCAAAGTGGTGATGGTATTTTCTGAATAGGCATTTACATTAAAGCTGGTGCCCAATGCACGGATCTCCGCATTTCCGGCATAAATATAAAAGGGGGCCGTCTTGTTGGACTTTATATCAAAAAACGCCTCCCCCTCAAGGGTTACCACGCGTCCGGCTGCGGAGAATTCCACCGGGAAACGGATGGAGGACGCAGCGTTTAATCTCACTCGGCTGCCGTCGGGCAAAATGACCTGATACTGATCGCCGGCCGATGTGGTAATTGTATTGACCATCTGTTGGGTAGTGTCGCTGAGGGAATTAAGATCCGCTCTTTTATAAAATAATTCGCCAGATGTCAATCTCATTATTTCTGTATTTCCTTCTTTCGTCACCGGACCTTTATAGGTACTGTCAATAAAAATGCTGCATCCATTGTTAAGCATAAGGCTGCATGAATAAACGCCTGTCGGGATTTCACTGTCCCCGGATAAACCACCGCAGGCGATCAGCAATTTCGAAGGGGATCTGAAAAACCAGGCCGTGAGGCAGGTCAATAAGAAAATACCTATAAATACAGCGGCCCTTGTAAAATCTATTTTGACCACGGATCCTGCTTTTCGTGAGCGCTTTTTGTTGATCCGCCTTTGCAGGGTTCGGAAAGAAGGCGTTTCCCATTGCCGACTCTGATGTTCTTCGAAATTGATGTCAGGATTAGTTTGATCCAGCATCCGGGCAATCTCCTCTTCATCATATAAATCCAGACCCAGCATTAGCATTTCGATCTCTGAGGGAGAGGCCCTGAGTTCCATGTGCTTTTTCAGCAGTGCCTTCATATATTCCGGTTGGTAAATCATGATAGATCTTTTTGTACTTGTATTAATGATGCGGCATCAGTAAACAGATGAGCACAAGCAATAAATAATAATGAGAGATGTCTGCCATCAGTTTTCTTAGTTTTTTATTGGCTTCCGTGATCTGATTTTTAACGGTGCTTTCGGATATATGCAATTGTTCCGCAATTTCTTTTCTGTTCAGACCGTAATCATTTTTTAATTGTATGATCTCTTTTTGCCGGGGCGGAAGTTGCTCTATCGCTATTGCAATGCGTTGGGACAGTTGCCTGGCTTCCAGGCCGATCTCCTCCACTTTATCAGGAGCGGGCGGATTGAAGCCATCCTCCAGCGGAACGATGAATGCCTTCTTCCTTTTATCCCGTAAATACTTTAATGCCCCATAATAGGCGCAGGTAAAAAGCCAGCTGAGGGGTTTATCCATTTCTGCGACGGCTTCCCGGTTTATCCAGAGTAATTCCATCACATCCATGGTAATTTCCTTTGCTGCTTCTGTGCTCAACACAAACCGGAGAACATACTTCATTAAAGAAGAAAAGTATCGTGCATATATAGGCTTCAGCTCCAGTTGAGAACCATTTCCCAATTTCTTGAAAAGGGCATTGTCGTTATTGCTGGATCCTGCCGGCATTCTGCATATTGAACGAATAATTAAACAGCTTTCGGGAAGCGGATTAATACAGGCGGAATAAAAAACCAGAAAACCGGGATTACAGGTAGGACTAAATTCCGGATTCGGGTATTATACAGATAGGCGTATGAATGAAGGAGTAATGGTAAGTTAGGAGAATTGTTTTATTCTTTTTTCAACTTTTAAAAATAATTTTCGAACCGGCAGGTAGGGAGAATTTATTGTGTGTGAAGCCCGCCTGAGACCAGGCCGGCATTGGTTGAATTCGGAATATTATGCGTATAAAACGCATTAAGATACTTGTTGCAACAAGCCTGTCTGTTTTCTCACTGCAGGAGAATACGGGCGGGGCGGGGCGCTGCTTTGTAATCGCTACAGACGGTGTAATCCTGACCTTTTATTGAAATAAGATCCTTTAGGATATACGACAGATATCCCTGGCATTCTTTTGCCCAACTGCCTCCTTTGCAATATCAGGGAGCATAGAAGGAAAGGACGATGTTGTACAAATAAGGG
>JAUZOD010000107.1 GCA_030706635.1 Bacteroidota bacterium | reverse complement strand
TCACCAAGAATTTCTCCCTTAATTATATCTCCAAGAACTATAAGCATCCGGTAACGACGCTGGATGCCATTGACCTGGAGACCGTAATCCAAATCAGGAACCCGGAAGAAATATGTATCTCCGCGGAAATGGTGAACAGGAGAAAACAGGTGATACAAACCCTTTCTCCAAGATGCAGAATGATCTTCCAGTTGGTCAGGGAAGAAGACCTCAGATATAAAGAAGTGGCGTCCATCCTGAACATTTCCGTTTTTACCGTACGCAATCAGCTGGCCATCGCCGTCAGGAAAATCGGCGAGGCGCTTCCTGATTATCAGCATTCTCGTGTGATTCAGACTCCGAAGATCCTGTAACCAGGGAACAAACGAATCCCCGGGTTTCCTGAAAATTCTTTCCGGCTTTTTCTGATCTGCTTTGGTACATTCCGGGTCGGATCCCCGTCTTCATTGTATAGCTATTATTAATTATACAGTCATTTTTATGAAGGAAGACAGATTTTGGTTATTGGTAAGCCTTAAACTTACGGGGGAAGCGTCAACGGAAGAAATGGATGAACTGAATGCCATGCTGGGCGTTCAACCCGGCATGAGCTTAAAACTGGGTATCCTCGAAAATATATGGAAGGAAAAGCACGAAGGGCTTCTGGCAAACAGGGACGATGCCTTCAACAAACACCTGCAAAGGCTGAGCAGTCATCTTTCAGCCCCTATATTAAAATATGATACTGAAGAATCGCGCATAAACAAAAAGCCGGTGGCCGCAAACAGGCCTGACCGGAAATATCTCAGGTGGGTGTTTTCCTCCTCTGTTGCAGCAGCCGTTCTGGTTTCCTTTGTATTGTATTATCCCGGAGGGAACATAAAGAAAACCTACCAGGGCATTGCCCAGAATACCGTCAGCACCAAACCCGGCTCAAAATCGAAAATACAACTGCCGGATGGAACCGAGGTATGGTTAAACGCCGACAGTAAAATCACTTATAATGAAAATTTCCTTGGTGCTTCCAGGGAAGTGCAATTAACAGGAGAAGCCTATTTTAATGTGGCGAAAGACAAAGCCCATCCCTTTATCATTCATACGCATTCCATTGATTTAAAAGTATTGGGCACTGCCTTCAATGTCAGGTCATACGCAAATGAAAGGAATACAGAGACTTCGCTGATCTGCGGCTCTCTTGAGGTTACGCTCCGTGACAACCCGGATAAAAAGATCATTCTGAAACCAAATGAAAAATTAATGGTTCAGAATGATGATTTCTCGCTTGCCCGGGGGAAAACCGGGGAAGACAGGCCGGCACCGGAGAAAGCAGATCCGGAAAGAAAAGAGGTCACCACGATGATACTGGGTAAAGTCCACTTCGAGAAAAAGGACAGTCTGCCGGTGGAAACCCTCTGGGTTAAGAATAAACTGGCTTTCGACAGTGAAACACTTGAAAACGTGGCTTTAAAAATTGAACGCTGGTACGACGTTAAAATTACCATCACGGATGAAAGGCTGAAAAGCAATGAATACCACGCCGTATTTGATGATGAAAGCCTGGAACAGGTGATGGATGCCCTGAGCAGCACAGGTAATTTTAAATATACGGTCAATAAAAAAGAAGTGACCATTGAGCCCTGAACCTGGCTTCCAAATTATAAAACCCATTTAATAAACAAATGAAATAAACAACGCGGACATGAAAAAATCAATATAAAGGATCTTTAATAAAACGGAGAATGCTTGCGACATTCCCCGCTAATTATAAAGCTGAAAAATGCTCAGGGCTGAGCAATTCCATCATCAAATCAAAACTAAGTTATGGAAAAAAAGGGATGTGGCGTATATACCTGTACGACGCATAAAATCATCAAATATCTGCTGATGACGAAACTTGCCATTTTATTCATTTTTGCCATTTCAGCACAATCTTTCGCCAACAGTTACAGCCAGGGCATCAGCCTCAAGCTGGACCGGGTGCAACTGAGAAAAGTGTTCAGGGTGATAGAGGAACAGGGCATTTTCAGGTTCGTATATAAGGACGAAATTTTACCGAAGAACAAGCGCGTCAGCATCCAGGTACACGACGCTTCTCTCGAAGAGGTAATGGGAAAGATATTGGAGAATACTTCGCTTTCCTATAAGATGCTGAACAGCAATCTGGTGGTTATCACCGACGGACAGGCCGGAAATGCTTATGATCAGCCACCGGTTCATGTCAAGGGCATTGTAACCAATTCCAAAGGAGAACCGATTGAAGGGGTGAGTGTGGAGGAAAGGAATACCCGAAACGGAACAGTAACAAAGAACGATGGCAGCTTTTCCCTCGATGTGCTGGGCAATGATGCGGTGTTGGTTTTTAGCCATGTGGGATTTAGCCGTTTCGAAATGACGGTCAATAACAGGCGCCAGTTTAATATAACCCTGCAGGAGACCGGGTCCAATTTAAATGATGTGATCGTGATCGGTTACGGTGAAAGAAGGCGAAGGGACGTAACAGGAGCCGTATCCACCGTCAGCGCCAAAGATATTGAAAAAAGCACGTCCATGTCGCCTGAACTGGCTTTGCAGGGCACGGCAGCCGGCGTACTGGTGCAATCGGGCGGCGGGGAACCCAATGCCAGGCCTACGGTCCGTATTCGCGGGGTGAACACTTTCGGATATGCTGATCCGCTTTATGTAGTGGATGGCGTTCCGATATATGAGGGAGGTGCGGGAATAACCGATGGCGGCATCGGGGATATCCGATCCCCGATAAATATCTTCACCCTGATCAATCCGGATGATATCGAATCCATCTCCGTGTTGAAAGATGCATCTGCCGCCGCCATTTACGGGGTGAGGGCCTCCAATGGGGTGGTATTAATTACTACCAAAAAGGGGAAAACGGGAAGGCCGAAGGTTGAAGTATCCACGTATTACGGCATGCAGAATATTCCAAAGAAAATATCCGTTTTAAATACAAAACAATATTTTGACCTGGTCACCGAAGCGTACAATAATAATCCGGACAAGGATAATTCCGGTGTTGATATTCCGATCGGCCAGAACGTTAATTTCGGCCCGATATATGACCCGGCCAGTTCTCAGTATATGGGAAATAACCCTACCTACGACTGGACTAATGCGCTGCTGAATAAAAATGCTTCCCTGCAGGATCATTCGGTACGGGTATCGGGCGGAAGCGAAAACACGACCTATTATGTGTCGGCGGGATATACAAAAACAGAGAGCCCTTTGAAAGCGAATAACCTCCAACGTTATTCTTTATCGGCCAATGTGGACTCAAAAATCTCAAAGATCATTCAGACGGGCATGACGCTGAGACTCAGCCAGGAAAATGCACTGACCAATACGCAGGCGGATCAGAATACGATGCTGGCGACGATTCCCTTCCAGCCTATTTATGACAAGACTGATCCAACGGGTTACGCCCCGGTGGCCACGGGCACTTTTGTTGCCAATCCGGATTATGATCCAACCCTGCTGAATCCCGGTGCTCCGTTTATTTTTGCCACCGGGCCCAGCCTGCTTTACGGGAAACAATCCCGTTTTAACGTGTTCGCCTTCCAGGCCTTAAACAATACGCAATACGAATTATACAACACGCTTGGCAATGCTTATGTGCAGATCGAACCCATCCCTGGACTGAAGCTGAAAGGCACGATCGGCGGACAATATTATTTTAATCTGAGGAAGCAATGGGGAAATAACGACAGCTGGCGGTTTTCACAAACACCGGGCAACCCGTACTCCGGACAGGACGGCAATTCCAAAGGCACTTATGGCGAAAGACAGGGAAGGACCACCAACCTGAACAAAGAGCTGACGCTGGATTATACCCATACCTTCAAAGATCATCATTTGGATGTTCTACTAAGCGCTTCCAACGAATTCGCGCGCTGGGTTTGGACGGATCTGACCGGTCAGGTAAATTATGCGGACCCGCAGTTCCGTAATATCTCCAATCAGCCACCCTTTACACAGGGTTCATCCGGTATCTTACAGGAAGACGCCCTGATCGGATATCTTGGAAGGGTAAGCTATAAATATAAAGATAAATACTACCTCGACGGAACATTGCGCTATGACGGTTCATCCAGGCTGGCGCCAGGGCATAAATGGGATAAATTTCCTTCATTCGGTGCTGCATGGCGTATCAGCTCCGAAGACTTTTTCCCGAAGAACAGTTTTATTAACGATCTGAAAATAAGGGGCGGCTGGGGAATACTGGGCAACTATCAGTCGGCCGGATACTATGAATTTCTTTCCAATGTGTCCTTAACCCCGGATTATCCTCTGGGCTCGGGTAACGGAGATCCTTATGGGCAGCAGTTACAGGGCGCAGCGCTCCCGGGGTTTGCCAATACCACCCTCACATGGGAAAAAGTGAAAAGCACCAGTTTCGGGTTTGACGCGTTATTGTTCAACAGTCATGTTTCCTTTACTGCAGAATACTATAACAAAACAACGGATGGTATTATACAGGCCGTGGCCCTGCCACCCAATACCGGCATTCAAAATCCGGCAGATCTGAATATTGCCTCCGTCCGGAACTCAGGCATTGAATTGCAACTCGGATACAACAACCAGTTCGGACAGGTTGATTTCAATGTAGCCGGCAATTTTACTACGGTAAATAACAAAGTGTTGAAATTATCCGGAGGCACGCCTTTCGGCAATGAATTCGGCCGGATCCAACAGGGATACCCCATTGACTATTTATGGGGATATAAAGTGGGCGGCATATTCCAGAGCCAGGATCAGATCAATACCTGGAGACAAACCCATGCCGATGCTACTTTGGGTCAAACGCTGGCAGATCCGGCGGCCGGGTACAAGTATCAGCCTGGCGACATGTATTTCCAGGACCTGTACAGCTCGCCAAGAACCGGAATGCAGGAACAACACGGTCCTGCGCCGGACAGCGTGATCAGTTCGAACGACCGTACTTACCTGGGCAAAACCATACCCGGTTATTCCTACGGCCTGTCTATCGGCGCCGGATATAAGAATTTTGACATCAGTATTTTATTCCAGGGTGTTGGCGATGTGCAGAGAGTGAATTCACTAAGGGCCGGACTGGAATCCATGAGCGGCCTCGCCAATCAGGATACCAAAACGCTCGGCCGCTGGGAAGCAGGTCATCCGTCTTCCACCATGCCCCGGGCGGTTTATAATGATCCGGCTAATAATTCCCGCGCGGGCAGCCTTTCCAATCAGTTCATCGAGAATGCCGGTTATATGAGACTGAAAAATCTGACCATCGGATATTCCCTTCCAAAAACCTTTTTACAAAAGCTGGGATTCGTTCAGAATTTCCGGATCTACGCGAGCGGCCTGAACCTGCTCACTGTAACCAAATGGACCGGCTATGATCCGGAAGCAGATTCGGGATCAGGCGTGAATGGAAATAATGTGATACCGACAACCCGGCAATTCCTGTTCGGTATTAAAGCGATATTCTGATTGCTAATAAAAAATATTTGAGTATATGAAATCCTTACAAAAAATACTGGCCATCCTGCTACCGCTGACTACCGTGTTCATCATTTATGAAAGTTGTAAAAAGTCCGACCTGGATCTTTTGCCGCACGGTCCTACGGAGGCGGCTTATTTCACGCAGGAATCTGATTTTACCAAAGCCGTACTGGGTGTGTATGCAAAAATGGATGACTGGTATTGGTACAATGGCGGACAAAGTTTCGGCGCAACGTCTTCCGGACTTAATATGCTGCTGCTGCCGGGCGATGACATCACCTGTGGAGACCAGAATGCATTTGAGATATTCGGTTCCATCGATCCCAGTAATTACCTGATTAATTATTTTTACCAGATCGCTTACCAGCTTATCGCCCGGGCCAACGTGGTTTTGGAGAAAGTGGCCACGGTGGAAGATGGCGTATATGTCACGCCCAACCTGAAGGACTATCACAAAGGAGAAGCTTTGTTCTTAAGGGGATTTGCTTATTATTACCTGTGGAATTTTTACGGCACGTCTCCGCTGGATACAGTCAGGGTTACGAACTCCAGCCAGTTCACCCCGCCGGGCACCACGGGAACCCAATTGCTCGACCAGGCCATTACTGATTTTACGGATGCCGCCGCCCTATTACCGGTAAGTTGGGATGATGCAAACAGGGGACGTGTAACCAGAAATTCCGCTTACGGCATGTTGGGAAAATCGCTTGTATTCAGAGCTTCTTTTACCAACACGACAACAGACTATACAGCAGCCCTCGCCGCGTTTAATAACATTTCCGGTGTGCAACTCACCACGCTGTTTGATGATAATTTTGCTTTCGACACAGAAAACAACAGCGAATCCCTTTTTGAATTCCAGGCATCACAGGCATTCGGTCTGGACAATGTGTGGCTGCCCAATGATTTTGACAACCCGGTGGGCAATATTTCTGTGTACTGGGGTTTTTATGGCGGTCCTGCTGCCGTCAACTATGGACAGGCGCGCTTTGTGGGCACCGCCAAGCTGGCTGCCGCCTTTGACGCCAATGATCCCCGAAAAGCATTTACCCTGGATGGCGACGGCAACATATTAAAATACATCACCAGGGACAAACTGGACCAGGTGGCTACCGGCTCCGTAAACAATTACCGCCTCTTACGTTATGCTGATGTCTTGTTGCTGCAGGCTGAAGCCACGCTGCAATCAGGCGGTTCCACCTCAGACGCCATCGGCTATATTAACCAGGTGAGAAAAAGAGCGAGAGAGATGGTTCCGGCCGGAACAGCGCCCGCAGATTATTCCACGTCGGAAACGGACAAGGCAACCATCATGAACTGGATAATGAATGAGCGCCTGATTGAACTGGCAGGAGAAGGACAGCGATGGTTTGACCTGAGAAGATGGGACAAAGAGGGGATCATTTCACTGGACAATGCGTATTTCAGTTCAATCGTAAGTGATAAGATGTCCTTTCAGGCAAAACATATATTTTTCCCTATCCCGAACAGTGAGATGGATGTAAATCCTAACGTAAAGCAGAACGATGGGTATTGATTTGACCTCCCGGCACGCTTCCCGTTATAACGGAGTGAAATATATCTTGCTGATTTTCTTTGGAGGATGTCTATTGATTCCGGCGATGGCCTGTAAAACCGGCAGAGAGACCCCGGCTCCGGGAGCTGCTGACCAGGATACGGCTGTTGTAAATATCAACACAGATTCCAGTAAAACCTTTCAAACGATGGAAGGCTTTGGCGGATTCGGCGCCCAGGATGTTTACTGGGGCGCAGGGCCATTCAGCACAGCACGTTTTGTGGATGATCTTATCAATGATCTGGGCCTGACCCTTCTCCGGGATAATATTCCGCTGGATTTTGAGATTACCAATGATAACGGCGATCCCAATACCACCGATCTGAGCAAGTACCACGTCAACGGACAAACGCCTGGCTATGGTCAGCCGCTGAGCACGCATATCCAGTTTCTGAAAGATATGAAAGCAGCCGGACTAAGTAAGTTAATTACCTCCATCTGGAGTCCTATGCCCTGGATGAAAAATAATAACAGTCTGACCAACGGCACCAGTCAGAATGCAGCGCCGCCATACAATTCCAATCCGACCGCTGCAGACAATCAGTTGCGGACAGATATGTATGAAGAATTTGCTGAAATGTGCGTTGCATACGTAAAAATCATAAAGCAACAAACCGGACTGGATGTATATGCACTGAGCATTCAGAATGAACCCCGCTTTTCCCAGTCGTACGAATCCTGCGTGTACAACGGTGAAGCGCTGAAGAATTTGCTGAAGACCGTGGGAAGCCGCTTCAAAAAAGAAGGCATCGGCACGAAATTATTTCTTCCGGAAGATGTCGGATACCTCGATGGCGTTCAGGGCATGATCAGACCATCCCTGGATGACCCTGACGCCAGGCAGTATGTTGATGTTGTCGCGGTGCATGGTTATGCGCTGGACGGCGTAACTGCGAATTCTCCCGATGCGCAAACCTGGCAAACCATGTACAGTTGGGGCGCCGCCTATGGCAAGCCATTGTGGATGACGGAGACATCCGGATTTCCGGACGATTTTAACGGAGCGATGGCTTTGGGAAAGGCCATGTTGACGGCCATTAAATTTGGAAACGTATCTGCCTGGCTTTTCTGGCAATTGAGCCAGTCGAAAACCGATGAGTTTTCCCTGATGAATACTGCCGGCGCAAAAAGTAAAAGATATTATGTCTCCAAAAACTTTTATAAATTCATACGGCCCGGAGCGATCCGTTTTTCAGCCGAAGCGCCGGACGGATCGAAT
>JAUZOD010000106.1 GCA_030706635.1 Bacteroidota bacterium | reverse complement strand
GACACGCCCGAAAATTTTAAGCGCTTTCTGTAGAAAAACGATTTTTTACAATTACAGCAGCCGGCAGTTCCTGAGTTTTGCATTGTAATAATCAGCATGGCCATTGCGCGTAATGCAACAAATCGTTTAACAACAAAAATCAAAAAAAATGTTTACCGTAGAACAAATCAAAACAGCGCACAGCAAGGTGAAATCGGGGGCGGACTTTCCCAGATACATTCGGGAAATTAAAGTCCTGGGCGTGACAGCCTATGAAACCTGGGTAAAAGACAGTCATACCGAATACTTTGGCGTCAATGATTACCGGACTTCGTCAACACCGATGTATGAAGACATGGCTATTGCCAATTCCCGCGACAAAACAAAATTTGAACATCACCTGAAAATTCATCAGCAGGGTGAAACAGACTACCTCACTTTCTGCAGGCACTCTGCTGAAACAGGAATCGAGAAATGGTTTGTCTCCCTTGATAAAATGACCTGCACTTATTATGATAAAGCAGGAAACAAAGTGCTGACAGAACAAATACCGCAGTAAAAACGGCCTGCAGCATCGGCGACATAGCGGCCTGACTTCAAAGGCTCAACAGCAGTAATGCGATTGAGCCTTTCGATATATCCGGCTGACGGAAGACCATACTTTAAGACGAACAAATATCAAATTTATTTGGGCATTTTTACCGGATACTATTGAACCCGCTTCCGATCCCGTATCCGCGCTTCACGGAATAGATCCCGCCCTGTTCAAGCATTTCTTTAAGCTTGTTCCTCTTAAACACCAAGGTATCGTCCTTGACAAAATAATCATCGTCCGTGAATTTGCTGACAAAACCTCCATACTCCAGGTCGTTATGGTATAGCATGACCGAATCCCCGCTTATTGTAATGACCCGGAGAAAAGAATAGCTTGCTTCATACCCTGATCCTTTCTTAATCGTATAAACATCGCCAATGGCAGGCTTGTCAACAAATGCCCTTTTCTCTTTCTCGTTGTTCCCATTCCAGTAAAACCAATACGCTGTGACGCAAACCAGCAGAATCGGGGCCGAATAGAGGTAAATGGGCGTTTTGGCCATTCCCTGATACTGCTTTTTCACGCTCTCCGGTTCCGTCTGGTCTCCGCAATTCCTGCAGCGCATTTCCATCCGATGCCCTCCTATCGGAAACACCGGAATAAAACAAAAATGAAAATAGGTTCTGGACACCTGCACTTCCCGGTCATAGGCCTGGCAATGATAACAAACGTGATCGTTGTCGCTAAATTTACCTGTTCTGATTGTCCGGTTACCGAAAATAACGAGCATTCCGCGTTGTAGGTTTGAAGAAAATCAATGCTGTTAAGTTAAGAAAAGATAATCCTTTCGTCAGTACCCTTCCCGGTTACGTCCTCTCCACTGTTGATTAACGGGTTAATGGGCACTTTTTAGCTGTAACAAAAAGGTGAAATCATCATTCCGGGCAGAACTCCTGTGATTACCTTTCTCCACTCCAACTTACCCAAACATTTTTGCCGGAAACCCCTCAAAAAATAATGATAAAAGTATACTTATAACTAAACTAATGCCTACCTTTACCCTGGATCCAATAGAAGAAATAAATGGAAAAATAAGGCTATTTAAACTTGTCTTAGATGGCTTGTCCCCTTACGATGGCTTTGAAGAGCAGATCAGGCATGATGGCAATTTATTAAAGGAATTAAATACCATTCAGACAAGATTGGAACAAATCGCCAATGGTCTTCTGCTACCCGAAACAAAGTTTAAAAAATTAAAAGGTTGCAAAGATGAACATACGGAATACGAAATAAAGACGCATAATTTAAGGGTTTATTTGTTCAAGGAAGTAAAAACCGGAAACATCATCGTTTTAGGAGGCAGGAAAGACACACAATCAAAGGACATTCATCATTTCACAAAATTAAGAATGGGATACCTGGCGTTTAAATACTTTTCCTATGTTAAGTAAAGAGAAATTGATTAAGACAAAGGAATACTGGATGGAGACCATTCAGAATAATCTGTTCCGGCAGCTGAATGCCTATATGAAAGACCGGCATTTAAACCAGAATGATCTAGCTGAAAAATTAGGTGTAACCAAAGGTTATATATCCCAGGTGCTGAATGGCAATTTTAATTTTACCATAGGCAAATTGATCGAGCTTTCGCTTGCCATTGGAATGGTTCCGGACATTGAATTCAGATCTTTCAGGGACTATCTTCATAAACAGGAAGATGTTTTATGCAAAATCCCGCCAAAAAATAAAAGAAAGCTAAGGGTAATCGGCACTCAGGCATAAACGAACGTTTACCGCACTTCAGAACTGATGAATGCTATTTTACCACAATCTCATCAGAATAAATACTAACCGGCTCTCCGCTGCGTATATGCCAGGAAGGCATCTTCAGCAGGCTCTCCCCATGCACTTTTATATAACGGGCGTTAGTTCCCTCTTTCATATCCGCCTGAAAAGACTGTATGGAAATTTTAGTGATATCCGGATTTTCGGCAGGATTAGGATTATGGGGGTTGGTGATCTTTATTTCGTTATCGTATTTTTCAGCATCAATGGATAGCGAATAAGTCACATATTCAGGCAGCGCCATTAAATGCCAGTCGGCCTGGGCCTGCGGGTTAAGAAAATCCATATTGATGGAGCTGACGGGCATCACCTCACCCAGGTCAAGGATAAAATCCATGTGTTCCCCTTCGTAAAAGATCCAGTTCGGATCGGCGCGCTGCCAGGATTCGTAAGACGCGAAAATGCCGTCGGTAAGACCCTCCACCCCCTTGGATTTTTTGGCCGTATGCGTGATCGGGATGATCTTTTTATTAAGGGATTTGGCCTTGTCCATTTCTTCCATCCGGGTAAAGATCCGCTTGTAGGATGCAAGAAAATGCTCGGGACTGCCGCTCCGTTCTCTTACCAGCAGAACGCCTTCCCGTTTGCAACCGTCCACAAACTGATTAACCAATGTTTTCATTTCCGGTTTTGCTGTTACCATACCATTGCCCAGATGCCGGTACATGCTTCGGGGCGTGTCAATTTCTGTACGCCCGATCTGAATTTCGGCGTACATGATCGGCAGTCTGGCGGTTTGTACCCGCTCCAGCAACTGCACATCCATCTTTACCGCCCGCTCGGCCCCGTCAAACAATTGTCTGTATGCCTCCATCATGGGAGCCGACAAAAAAGATTTTTTCGCATCGATCGGGTCGCCGAAAATATCCAGCCGCATACCGCTTTTCAATAAAGAGGAATGCATGGCGTCGATGTACTGGCGGATATACGCTCCTGCAGCGCCAAAGTAGCCACTTAGAAAATCATCCATAATGGTTTTATCATCGGCATCGGGGTTCCACATTAATTTATAGATCAGGTAAGCGCGCAGCAGGGCCATTTCTGCCGCGGGCTCGGCATTTGCCTGCATGAACAGGGCGCGCACATGATTGTCTGTATAAAATTTGATGTTTGGTTTTATCGTATGCAGGTTGGGAAACGGAGCAAAAAAATTGGTGAACTGGATATTATAATCCCAGATGAGGATGTCCTTTGCAAGACCACCCCAGTCTTTCAGGTCATTGGAAAAAGCCGGATCGGTTTCAAAAACAGGCGCGTTCCGCCTGCTCTCGATATTGCAGAGCATGATGTTGACATTAGGCAACGCCTCGATATTTTTCGGCGCTTTCCGGGAATACCAGTAAGCCAGCGTGGAAATGATCTTATCCGGAAAGGCTTTGGCCACCTGATTTACAAAGTAAATGATTGAACCCGCCGGCACGGCGCCATATTTTTCGTTCAGGGCGGTACAGGGCCGGCAACGACAATATTTATCGTTGTCATTCTGGCTGACCGACCAATAGATGGCCTCAGGTTTTTCCGCGATCTTCTTCTGCAGGTTGGAGATCACGATGTTCGCCACTTCAGGATTGGACAAACATAACTGCGTGCCCGGTCGCCGCTCGCCATTGATGAGGGAGTAATACTCGGGATGGGCAGCTCCGTATTCTGCAGGAGGAACCAAAACATTGAAAGTATGCACAAATAAACCCCAGGCATCCCGGGAAGAAAGCTTATGCCAGTCAACATATCCGGCATCACCCATTTGACTATAAGAGGTTGTCCTGTACCTGATCAGCGGCGCAATCATCATCTCCTTCTTTGGAAACCAGATAGCGTCTGACTTTGGGATATGCGTGTAAGCCGGAGAATACCTTCTGAAGCCCAGCGCTTCCAGCAAATCGTAAACACCGTAAAGAATTCCCTTCCTGGCGCCGCCGGCAATAATAAAATGGTTTCCGGCGGATTTATAAACGTATCCGTCTTCCGGTAGTTCACTAAAATCAATTTTATGCGATTTCGCATAGCCGGTCCGCCCGATATAAATGGCATGGTTACCGCGGAATTCAGTTTCTTCAATAACCGGAATGGTGGTTGACGGTATTTGAGATAAATACTGCTGAAGTTGTTGCGCCGCCTGTTTTTCCACTGCACTGGCTTGCGCCGGGATAACGATTTTATACCCGGAAATACGGCTGACGCCTGACCGGTTGCCCAGCTGTTTATTCCCGGGCATTGACGAAGCAAAACCGGGCACGAAGGTTAATACCGCGGCCACGAGACCGGAAGTTTTTAAAAATTTACCCCTCGATATATCGTTGTTTGCCATAGTATCCCTCATGATGCTAAATTAATTTATTATCAATTAACTCAGATTACCAGGGCAAGGTAAGAAAGGATTCAGGACATTAAAAAAGAGGCTGCCTCGGGAGACAGCCTCTTGTTAAGTTTGATTTCTATATTTTCTATGGTTTTGTAATCACATTCGCGTCGAGAATAACTGCAGTCTGCGCCAGCGCCATTCCATGGATGGATGCACCGGTTTGAAAGGTAATGCCAGTCTTCGATAATATAACGCCTTCAAAGTGTGAGGTCGTTCCCAGGGTCGCCTGACCGGCCACCTGCCAGAAAATATTCTTAGCCTGAGCCCCTCCACCGAGTGTAATCTTCACCGCTGAACTCACATCGAGGTTCCCTGCAATCTGGAAAATCCATATGTCGTTCGCGCCACCTGAAATGCTGACATCGGTTGGTACGGTAACATTGCTCGTCCATTTGTAGAGTCCCGGCACAAGGGTCTTCCCGCCAATATTGCCGGTACCCAACTCAGAGAAATCGGGCGAAGGACGTCCGGCTGCATCGTTGTAGGCTGTGTTCATATTATTTACAGCAGTTGTCATATTAATGGGCGTAGGATCCGCCATGTCTGCTGCATATATTTTTCCGGTCACCTGTGCCGAAATCGCATATCCGGTTGCGTTAGTCAGGGAAAGCCCGGTAATATAAGACGTTGCAGCGGGGCTCAGGCCCAAATCGCCGGTAATGGCCGATGTCGAACTATTATTGATCGCCGTTTTGGCAACAATCACAAAATTGCCTGCTGCACCCAAATCAACCACCTGCATCGCGGATGTGCTTCCGCCGGTTGTAAAATTCCATACGGCGTTTGCGGCAAGACCATTACCGGCCATGTCTTTTGCTCCCGTCGTCATTGTCGCCGTATACGCAGTAGCGGGCGCCAGAATAGCTGACGGTGTAAAGGTTGCGGTCTTCCCTGAATAAGTCACCGTGCCGGAAACAGCTGTTGAACCCTGCATCAGGGTAAATGTAGAATTGTTAATGGTTGACGAATCCATTGCTTCGCTGAACGTAAATGCAATCTCCTTGCTACGGGAAACACCTGTCACATTGTTTACCGGGTCTGTTGAAGTCACTTTAGGATTCCCTCCCGTAGCGCTGTCTTTTTTACAACTGAGTACTGATACGATCAATAACGCTGCAATCATTTTGAAAACTTTCATTGATTTCATTTAGAATTTTTAATAACAGTGAAAAAAATAGATGAGACGCCGGCGCATCGCCTTTCCGTCAATAGGTCAAATGCCTTTATACCGGAAAAGTCAGATCCCGGATTTTTACTGACCTGCCGAGGCTTATTCGTTACATTTTATGGCCCGTTTCCCTGGAAATAGTTGCTGTATCAGCATCGTATTGAAGCCATTATCCGTGCATGTTCCTTCCGCCGGGGATTGAACAGCTTTATTGTAGCAATAAGATCGTATTTAACAAGGCTTCCCTAACAAGGTTATTGCAATAATTGCCCCAGGCGGAATCTGGCTGATTCCGCCGTTATTTTGCCTGATGTGCATGCTATATGGGTATATCCATGCCCGTTGAAGGCACCTGAAATTCTATTTTAGTTTTCTTTCACATATCCCGGTAATCAAATACCCAACTTCATCTTTGCGGCCCGGTACGGGGAACCCTTAAACCGATTTATTTGAATCATTTCATGATATGCCGGGGTCTTTCTTCCAGGATGCCACCACAGCCATTTCAGCATATCATGCTGATCATTTTTTATCGAATTGCGACAGATTTAACTTTGGATCTATCTTTTCGTCCGACAAACGCATTTCATCCCAGGTAATTTTTTTATTTGCTTCTGCGGCGTTCCTTCCTAAAATAGCCGTGAGCGTGGATTCTGTCCCCTGTTGAATTTCATTCAGATAATTCCCTGTTTCGATGCTTTGAATAAAGGACTTTACCTTGTTTTCATCGGCATTGTAGAGCGACGATAAAAAGGCTCCCGAGGCCACCTGTTCCGGAGTCGCCTCCCCTCTTACCACACCGGAATCCCACTTACTTTCAGCATTGATAAATACGCCCTGGTTATAATGCGCCTCTGCAATTCCCTTTGTTCCGATGAACCGGGCACAGACATCGCCAAAAACAGGCCCCGATTGGGTGGAATGCATGCTCATATGTACACCACCCGGATATTTATACAGCACCTGGTAGTTATTCCAGGCATTACCAAAGGGCGGTCCCTGTTTCAGACCACCCGTGCCAACGGCTTCTGCGGGATGTTCTCCGAGCGCCCAGTTACAAACATCCAGCATGTGGATGCCCTGGTCAACCAGTATTCCGCCCGACAATTCGAGAAAGTGAAAGTGATTCCGGATCCGGGCTTCATCATTTGGAATATCCCTGTACGGTTTCAGCGGAACGCCGGAGGAAAAATAATACAGATCGGCGCTGACGATATCACCGATAGCCCCGTCGTGAATCCTCCTGATCATATCTATATACGGTGTCGCCTGGCGGATCTCAAAGCCGATGGCCACACTCAGTTTACCATTTATCTTTTTACCCGTCGATTCCATTTCTTTGCATCCCTGCACGTCAATGGCTGCCGGCTTTTCACAGTAAGCATGCTTCCCGGCAGCCACCGCTGCGGCGAGGAATCCTGGATGGGTATAACAGGGGGAAGATATCAATACGGCATCCACGGCTTTATTCTCCAGTAATTTCAGGTAAGCTTTTGAGCCCTGGTAGATATTCGATGTCTGTATTTCGGCAAATCCTTTGTCAGCATTCAGCTTGTTAAATTTTACCAGCGCATTTTGCAACTGATCATCAAAAATATCCGCCATGGCCACAATGCTGATATTGGTATATCTTGACATGGCGGAGATAACAGCCGTTCCCCGGCCGCCGCAACCGATGATTCCCATCCGGATGGCTGTATTCGCCTTCGTGCCAAATACAATTCCGGGCCTTAAAATCACGGCGGTTGAAATTATGCCCGCGTTTTTTACAAATATTCTTCTTTTCATTTGATTTAATTATTTGGCATTTTGAAATACGGATGATGAATCATCAAAGTCACAGGCGGATGAAAATCTTCCTTCGGTGCATGATGATCATCGGGATGGTCAGGAGGATCACATAAACCAACGCGCTGACCACAGAGGCATTAACGGGCGACAGCCAGGACGCAAAGAGATGCTGATAACCATATTGCCAGAGATTGGATTTGAGTCCGTTATCCTGAACGGGTATGGTGCCGATCAGCTCCGGAAGATAACCGGAAACCACATAGATGGTAATGGCATTCGATCCAAAAGCAACAAAGGGTTCGGTGAATTTCTGCCGCCGGTTCACGTCGATCAGCCAGTAGGAAAGGGTCAGCACAGCCATTGCGAGCCCGCCAGTAAACAATACAAAGGAGGACGTCCACAAGGCCTTGTTCATCGGGAAAAAACCATTCCAGATCAGTCCTCCCGTTACGAGCATGGCGGCAACGGAAAAAAGCCAGGCGACTTTATTTTCAGCGCTCCGGCCACTCCGCTGCAACCAGTCGCCGGTGAATATTCCCAGCAGACAGGTAGAGATAGCGGGCAGTGTGCTCAGGATGCCTTCCGGGTCGAAGGTTTTGGATTGAGACCAGATGTGGTTGGGTGTAAGCACGAGTCTGTCCAGCCAGGCCGCGAGGTTTGTGGATGTTTCCAGATTTGACGG
>JAUZOD010000105.1 GCA_030706635.1 Bacteroidota bacterium | reverse complement strand
GTATAATAATTCCCGGCATAACATCCATTAACATAAAATACAGGATATTTTCCCGTGTTGTTATACAAACTCGGATCATCCAGGTTAAAGCCGAGAGTGGCAGCGGAGGAGTGTCCGAAATAGGTCATCATGCCGATCCCGTTCGTAAACAATTGTGGAAAGAGTGCGCTGGATACCTGATTATTCTGGTCTACTGTAGAGCTGCAAAAGCGGTCCACATTGGCGCCAAAAAGGGTATCTGATATGATTTGCTGATAAACGGCCATATAATTGCAAAGAACGCTTTCCAGAAAGGGGTCAGTTGCTCCGGTTACATGAATGATATTTTTTCTCCAGGCCCTGCCTTCAATCGTGTTGGGGGCCGTTTGCTGTGCCTGTTCATACTGTTTTACTTTATCCAGGTAGATTTCCACTTCGGGTCCGCTTACTGCACCGATTCTTCCGATGGGTAGGGTATTCACTGACCCGGCACCATCAGCCGAAGCCAGCATCACGTCGGATGCCGGAAAACCAAACGTGGGAACCAGGTTCAGCCTGGCCGTGGCAGGATCTGCCTCATTGGTCCGGTATTCCGTATAAGCCATGCCGCGTCCGATCAGGAGAGCGAATTCCGGTTTTTGCCCGTAGGTGTTTTTTGCATAATTCAGAAAATTCTTTATGGCCAGCGGATGAATGTGAATGCCATAAGCAAACTGGTCTGTCAGTTCGTTGATGTCCATCACCTGCACAGTGAAGCCGCCTCCGGCCAGGGATGACCGGTAGTTCTTGTAATCCAGAACAGGGTTGTTGCCGCTGGATCCGGTGTATAATACGGGATTGCTGATGATGAGATAATTTCCCTGGTTAACCGGATCTGCGTAGTGTACAAAATTTTTCTGTGTTAAACCGGTTATCGTCCGGATATTGGATGCGTCTTCGCTCACCAGGACAAATTTTCTCGGCGCGGATGATCCGGGTATCTCAAAAGTGAGTATACCTCCCGATGAAAGTGCAATGAATCTTTGCCCCGAGTTTTTATCATACAAAACCGGTAAGGTGCCTCCCTGGTTGAAATCAGCGATCTTCAGGAAATAGCCGCTGATACGGGCGGGCAGCTCAAAATAGAAATTGGATTGTCCGCCGAAGTCAAATGCACGCGGATAAGTCAGTTCATAAAAAGAGACTACCAGCCGGTCGGCATACGTAACGGCTTGTGAAATGTTGAGGAACTGGAAATTGCTGGTAGCGCTGTTCAGCGTGGCGATTGGAATGGGTATATTGCTTAGCAGGTCGCTAAAACTGTTCATAACGGTGTCTTTAACCAACGCATTGTTCACCTTCACCTGAATATGCCGCAACGTATCCGAACAGCCTGCTGCGCCGAATTTCAGATTGGCTGCTGGTCCTCCTGTGTATATAAAAAGATTATTCTGGTTGTCGGAAACCGGGTTTCCGGGGGTGGAGAAATCCGAACTCCAGAATTCTCCCTGATCATAAGAAGAAGAATAAATATATTGTTCCAGCACGGCAGCAAACCCCGGGTTAATCTGGGCCCGGAAATAAGTTCCGGCGGTATGCATGAAGTAAGGTTCCACAGGCAGCGTATTCGTGCTGGTGTCGTTTGGAATGGTATTGTAATGAAATGCCGAACCGGTTGGGTCAACGGTCAGGAAATAAGTAGCCGAATCCGTTTCCAGGCTCCATTTCTCCGTATGCTGATAGGCCGGATTCCGGTAAAGGGGTTTGTCGGGTTTTCCGTCGTTCATATGTCCCCAGAATTCAATATAATCCCCCGCCGCAAGCAGACCACTGCTCACCGATGTGTAAATGGGCACTTCCTCACCATTCCTGAAAAGCTGAAAATTTTTAGCGTCGGTATTTCCCAGTCCTGCGCTGGCTAAAACGGCCTGGGGAATACGGTAGAGACCATCGGCAGCCACTTTGAACTTGAAATAGGTTTTGTTGAAGTCTATCCACTCATTACCGTAGGTTTGAGCAAACAACCTGCCGGCACAGAGCATCAGACACAATATAAAAATCTTTTTCATGGTCAGGTTCGGGTTTTCTATGGTGGGGTTTGGCTCTTTTTAGTTTTCTTTTTCACATCCACCAGATCAACTTTTAGCGAAAACACATTAGTATATAGGGGGTTTGACTGATTAGCCAGGTTAGTAAATGCGTAATCAATCTGTACATCTCCGATTTTGAAACCTGCTCCGATAGAAGGCTGGTAAATCCAGATCTCCCGGTGGTTTGTAGTATCCTTGTCGTCCAGGGCCTTTTGGAAATTGTTCATTCCAGCTCTCACAAAAAAAACATTATTATACGATAATTCCAATCCCATTCGCGGGTCGATACTTATTGGATTAGTACTCAGCACGGTATTGCGGCGACCGTCGAATGTAATGTCAAAATCCGCTTCCGCCAGTAAACTGATCTTTTTATTGATCGGGAAATTGTAGGAGAATCCCGGTATCAGCTGCGGCGCAGTCAATTCAATGGAATTGGACGGAATATCATTCTGGGTGGCATAAAATACTTCACGCCAGTCCTGGCTAATATTATACGACCAGGCGTTGAAGGTGGTTGTTACGTCCTTAGCCATAATGCCAAGTTTCCAGCGGTCACCGGTTACCTGAACGGCAGCGTCAAATCCAAAACCCCAGGCCTTGGTAAAGTCGCCCGCCTGCCGGTGAATGATCTTTGCATTTATGCCGAAGTTTACCTTCCGGTTTTTAATCCACTTTACCTGCTGGGCCAGAGATATAAGAAAAGCATAGTCCGCTGAGGAAAATGTCGTGATGTTGCTGAAATCAATACTGCCATCGGGCTGTACCAGAAATACCGTGTTGGGAATATCATCTACGGCAAAACGAAGCAGGGTAAGTCCCAGGGTGCGTTTGTTGTCTTTTAGCGGAAGGATCAGATTGGCATAATCATATTTTCCGATGCCGGCAAAATATTCTGCATGCATTAAGTTCAACTGGGGACTGGTCCGGATATCCGCCAGAGCAGCCGGATTCCAGTAGCCTGCTGTTCCATCACTAACGGAAGCCACCTGCGCATTCCCCATAGACATACCCCTGGCGCCGGCACCGATATTCAAAAATTCGTTGGAATATTTTGCAAACTGGGCCGTTGCCCGGTTGCCAAGAAGCAAGAGCATAAGGGTGGGGAGGGAGCAGTATTTTTTGGTCCTGCGTACGACTGAAGTCAATACCATAAACTTATTCTAACGCATTTTTATTCAGAATATTGCGATCTGTCCGGGACGCGAATATCCCTTACTTTTGCCAAAATTCCCTCAGAACTGTTATGTCGCTGCTAGATGAACTGAAATGGCGGGGTATGATCCAGGATATCATGCCCGGTACAGCCGAGCAACTTGCCAAGGAAATGACTGCCGGATATATTGGTTTTGACCCCACAGCAGACAGTCTTCACATTGGCAGCCTGGTCCCCATTCTGCTGCTCGTTCACCTGCAGCGGGCGGGTCATCGTCCTATAGCCCTGGTTGGCGGTGCCACGGGCATGGTGGGGGACCCCAGCGGGAAAAGCGAAGAAAGGAATCTGCTGGACGAGCAAACACTTCAGCACAACCTCAAGGGCATCCGCATCCAACTGGAAAAATACCTGGATTTTGGTTCCTCATCGCCGAATGCCGCACTGATGGTGAACAACTACGATTGGTTCCGTGAAATCCATTTTCTGGATTTCATCCGGGACGTGGGCAAGCACATCACCGTAAACTACATGATGGCGAAAGACAGTGTAAAGAAAAGGCTGGAGGGCAGCGGGGGCATGAGCTTTACGGAATTCTCCTACCAGTTGGTGCAGGGGTACGATTTCTACTGGCTGTATAAAAACAGGCAATGCAGGCTGCAGATGGGTGGGAGTGATCAATGGGGAAATATAACCACCGGCGCGGAATTAATCAGGAGAAAAGAGGGGGGTGAAGCATTTGCCTTCACCTGTCCGCTACTGACCAAATCAGACGGTGGCAAATTTGGAAAGACAGAAAAAGGAAATATCTGGCTGGATCCCCGGAAAACCTCGCCCTACCAATTTTATCAGTTCTGGCTGAATGCAGCAGATGAAGATGCAGCAAAATGGATCCGGATTTTTACTTTTCTGTCGAGGGGAGAAATAGAAGACCTGATCCGGCAACAGGAAAAAAATCCGGCTGAAAGGATTATACAGAAAACACTGGCCCGCGAACTGACCATTTTCATTCATGGTCAGGCAGAATATGAATCGGCTTTGGAAACAACTGCTAAGTTGTTTAGCGCATCAGGATCCATGGAAACACTTAGTGAAGAGGACCTGCACGCTATGGAAGGTATTGTTAAGTCAGCATTTTCCCGGAATCGTTTACAGGCCGGTGTGGATGTGATCAGTTTTCTGGCGGACACTGGCATTCTGCCCAGCAAAGGGGAAGCCAGGAAAATGATTCAAAACGGCGGAGTGCGTATTAACAGGGGGAAAATAGAGGATGTACAATTTCAGGTCGACAGTCATCTGTTGCTTCATGATAAATACATTCTGGTCCAGAAAGGAAAGAAGAATTTTTATCTCGTGGAAGCCGGATGAACCCGGGATTCGTTTGTTTTTTCCGGAAAACCTTTTCCGAAATACCTTATTTTTGCTCCCTTCGATTAGCCAGGTGGTTGCATTTTGCCCGATAGTATAAAGGTAGTACGACAGATTTTGATTCTGTTTGTCGAGGTTCGAATCCTCGTCGGGCAACATAGGATTAGCTCCTCTACGTTATCTTGAAACGGGGCAATTCCCGGAATGGGAAAAATCCTTTATCCGGGGCAGCATATCCCATTTCCGAAGCTATTCAAATGGCCAGCCGGCGCTAGTTTCGACTCATTACACGGATTTATTGTCTAAACACGGAAATCCGGAATTTTACGGGTATTTTTCGTGGAAACCCTTGCACATACAGGTTTTTACTTATATCTTGTTTGAGTATTATTTCAATAGACCCGAATACCCATGAAAAAAAATCTGTCCATCGGATCAGTGATCCTGATATCATTCCTGATCTGTTTACTGGCTTGCCGGAAAACGATTGATTCCATAGAAACAGTTCCCAACAAACCACCTGTAAAAGTAGATTCAGCAAAGAATCAGGTCGATTCCACGAAATCTACCCCGGATACTACAGCAGTACCCTACCCGCAAACACCTATGCTGGGATGTACTTATTCTCCGGATTATGGGGATTCTATTGTGTTTACGCAACCACCGCATGGACAGGATTATGTGGTATCGCCTATCAACAACACGGGCGTAACGGGGACTTATTTTGCCTGGCCGGGCGGTCTGGTACTGGATTCCCATACCGGAGCCATTGATCTGACAAAAAGCGAAACTGGTGCCCGGTATGAAATTGGTTTTGTAAAAGCAGGTACCACAGATACCTGTATGTCTCAATTGATCGTTGGCGGGGCCGCATATATGGACAGTGTTTATGTGTTGTCTCAAAGTGATACCACGGCGGCTCCCTATTTTAATGCCGATCCTTACGGACCTCCTGTTTGTAGTGGCAGCGGAAGCCAGGGTGGCCCGGGTTGCCAGTTTGATTATAATAATGCGGCGAAAAATCAGGGTGTTGAAGTGGACAATCATACCGGCTTCATCGATTTGCAGAAGACAATGAAGAACAGTCTTTTTGGCCTGCTTCCTTTAGACGGTACCACGGTAAATACAACAATTTACTATAAGTTGAACGACAACAGCAACCTTGCCCCGCAAAAGATCCAGTTGAAGCTGATGTTCTATAATAAAAAATCAAGCATTCCGCCATCGCTTTTAGCCTCTATTACCAATAAATTGGTGAATACTTTGGAAAATCTGCTGCTGATCAAGAGCAGTACTTCACCAAGACCTCCACTGATCATCATCACGCGGTATAATTAGGGGACGCGCCAACCTGGCAATATTGAACTTTCCCGGACGTTACTGTTGAACCATCGTAAATTCAGCATATGTCCGGGAAAGCCTTTTGCCTTATCCTGCCTTTCCTGGCGATCTTTTCTTTCAAAGGCCGCGATCCGGTTGAGGGCTCGTTAAAAGCTATTTCTGTTGAATTTGCGAAAGCCGACCATCTTTTTTATTTACCCGATGCAACCCCGGCTACGGACAGCGCTGCGCTGAATGGATTTCAACTGATCGTCAGGCAGGCAACGATGCCTGGAAAGGACCCTTTGGCAGATAATATTTTCTTCCAGTCTTTTTACAAAGCAGGTGTGCTGCTGGAAGTTTACGGAAAATTTAAAGAGGCGACACGGCATTATCTCCATGCGCTGGCCTATGCAACCGATGAGCCCCGGAAATTAAAAATGTATGTTTTTGCGGGGGGTGGATACTACAACCAGAATAATTTTGACTCGGCAAATTATTTCCTGCTGAAAGCCGAAGAAAACGCCGACCATGGCCTCCAGACAGATGATCAGGTTCGTCTTTATAATACCCTGGGCGTTCTGTATTATGACAATGGAAATTATTTGCAGAGTAATAGTTATTTTAAGCGGGCGTTAAACATCATTCAAAAGAAAAAGCCGGCGGATAAGGTCACCGCGCTGAGTGTGCAGCTGAACATGGCGACTTGTTTTTACCGGCTGGGCCTGTATGATCGTGCCCTGGAAATATATCAAGCGGCCCTGAGTTATAAACTTTTCCTGGATGAGATCTATTTGAACATGGGCAGGGCGTATGCCGGCCTTCATCGCTATCCGGAGGCCCTCCGTGCTTTCCGTAAGGTGGAGACAAAGCAGCTTCCCCGCGTTTTGAATGAGATGGCGCGTGTGGCTTTGGAATCAGGTCATAGCGATTCTGCAATGGTATGGCTCAACCGCTTCAGTACGAAAAAAGACAATCTGAAAACAAACACGCTGGATGCCGGAATCAACGCGCTTTACCGTGGCGATCTGGATCTCTACCGGGCTGATCCGGAAACCGCTGTTATGCATTTTCAGGAAGCGATCATTTTTTTCTCCGGGAACTTCAAAAACCCGGATATCCGGACGAATCCGGGCGGATTTACAGGAACCTTCGCTTACTACCGGTTATTTGATGCCCTGTATAAGAAAGCGACCGCCTGGGAAATGCTGTATAAAAAAACAATGCGAAGTCAGGATCTGCAGTCAGCTTTTGGTACTTATCAAAGCACAATTTCACTGCTCACTTATATTGAGAGAAGTTATGAAATGGATGATGCCAAGATTTTATTAAAGCAAAAAAGCGAGAAGCTGTATAAGGAGGCATTGCAGGTCGCCCTCGATTTAAACCAACTCTTTCCGAACGGCCACTATCTGGAAGATGCTTTTTTAATCAGTGAAAGAAACAAGGCTTCCGTGATGGCTTCCAATTTGAGGGAACAGAATTTTCATTTTTCTTCAGACAAAGAGGCTGATCTGATCCGTCAGGAAAGAAATATCAAATTCAATCTTGCCCGTCTAAGCATAAAAGCCGACCAGAAAAACGATGCGGAAATTTCAGAAGATGTGAATAACGAAAAATCAGTTTATGAAACGCAGCTGGCAGAAGTGCAAAAGAAGCTGGAGAAGAACAACAGGTATTATCAGCTAAAATATCAGGAAGATTATCCTTCAGTCTCCGCCATTCAAAATAGCCTGAATGGTAACCAGGTCGTCATCAGTTTAAGTAATTCTACAGATGCGCTGCAGGTGTTTGTAATTACCCGTTCCGATTTCCGGCATTTGCGGTTGGACAGCGGAGAATCCATTCGAAAAAATGTCAGAGACTGGATTCAGATTCTGCAATCGTCAGAAAACGGCAAACATCCGAACACTGGAAATCTGGAGCAGACTTTATACAGACAACTGATTAGGCCATTAGAAGAAGTCGCGGGGAATAAAGAAGACTGGATCATGGTGCCGGACGGAATATTTTTTCTTCTTCCTTTCGAATCCCTGCCTGGGGATGCTTCCGGAACGCCCCTGGTTGAAAAGCATTCCCTGAGTTATCAGTTTTCTTCCCGTTTTATTCCCGAAAAGGATAAGGCGGCATGGACAGCTGATGTTGGCCATGCCACTCTTTCTTTTGCCCCATTTGCAACAAACGGCGCAGACCTTGCGAAAGAAGGAATTGGATATTTAGACAGATTGCCGGATTCAAAAAAAGAAATCTCCATGCTCGCCGGTAAGCAGTTCTGCGACAGTGAAGCCACCAAAGAGAACTTCCTTAAATCATTGAATCGGTTTCCCATCATCCATCTGGCCACACATGCAGTAGCGGATATGAATGATCCCGCGTCCTCTTACATTGCTTTTTATCCGGAATCCGGGATGCGTTCGGACGATTGTCTTTTTCTGGGAGAACTCTACGGCCTCCGGATGGACAGTTGTCAACTGGTCATCATCAGTGCCTGCGAAACAGGAAAGGGGCAGCTGATCAGTAACGAAGGGGTAATGAGTTTTGCCCGGGCCTTTCTGTATGCCGGCTGCCCCAGTACAGTAAATAGCCTGTGGAAGGCCGATGACCGGTCCACCAGTGAGATACTAGAACAATTTCATCATTATTTGGAGGCCGGATACAGCAAGTCGAAAGCATTGCAACTCGCCAAGCTGGATTTTATCCATAAAAACCCGCTCTACCGGAATCCGGCTTACTGGTCGCACCTGATTTTAACAGGAAATCCGGACGCACTGTACAAAGAAAAACAGCCCCTTGGGTGGGCTGTTGTGGGAATATGCTGCTGCCTGACTACATTTTTTGTTTTGAAAAGAAAAAAAGAAAGTCGACGCTTTTCATAGATTGATAATGGATCTTAAATTGATAACGTTGTCTAAAGCTACTCTGTGTTTTCATGGATACGTCGACTTTTCAATTGTGGTTTTCAGGATCTGGAAAGGTGTTTCTTAGGAAATGGACTGTTTAAGGATTGGATCTTCATCGTGTTTTTCCTGGTAATGGATCGGTTTCGGAATTAAATAAGGTATTTCTAAAGGATATGGTTTAATGGTCTTCTGGTTATCGTTT
>JAUZOD010000104.1 GCA_030706635.1 Bacteroidota bacterium | reverse complement strand
CTGGATGCGGGCGGGAATCCGTCCATGGTGTCGCTGCCTTATGCGCGGACCAACCCCAGGGCGCTGGTGGATGAAGTGGTGAATCAAAGCCAGAACTACCGCGTGGTGGCCAACCTGGTTCTGGATTATAAAATCTTCAAAGGACTTACCGCAAAAGTAAATGTCGGCACAGAGGATAATATTCCTCTTACCAATTATTATGTGCCGACCAATTTAACGGAATCGGGTTTTATCGGATCGGCAAGGAAGGCCTATGGCAGCAACATCTCCTGGATCAACGAGAATACACTTAACTATTCAACGCAGATCGGCCGGGATCACCTGATAAGTGCGTTGGCCGGTATTACTTTCCAGGATACGAAAAACGATTTTTTACAGGGCGCGAGCAACGGATATATCATCAACGGTTTTCAGTATAATAATCTGGCTGCAGGAACCATTCAGACTTCCGCCAGTTCAGTGTCAACGTATTCTCTGCTATCCTATCTGGGCCGGGTGAATTACGCGTACAGGAATAAATGGCTGGTGACTGTTTCCGGTCGTTACGACGGATCTTCCAGGCTGGCGGAAGGACATAAGTATGATTTCTTTCCATCGGCTGCACTGGCCTGGAAATTATCTGAAGAGAAATTCCTGAAGGATAACCCAACCATTTCCGAATTAAAGCTGCGGGGCAGCTGGGGTAAAACGGGCAACCAGACCGTAGCTCCCTATAGCACATTTGCACAGCTCGGGACAGTGAACGTGTATCTCGATGGTTCTCCTTCACCCTCCATTGGCTATGTGCCTTCAGCCGTTGCCAATCCCAACCTCGGTTGGGAAACCACGGTGCAGACAGACGCGGGTGTTGATCTGGGTCTCCTGAACAACAAGATCCGGTTTACCGCGGATATTTATAAAAAGAATACGAGCGACCTGCTCTTTTCCAGGATAACGCCGCCCAGTTCGGGCTATACTTCGGCTATTCAGAATATCGGTGAAGTGGAAAACAAAGGCGTGGAATTCCTGATCAGCGTCCGGGACATCGTCGGTAAAATATTCAGTTGGAATTCTACTTTCAATTTATCACTGAACCGCTCCAAAGTGCTGGACCTGGGGAAAACGCCGGATGGGATACCGATCACCACTATCTATACCAACGAAAGCCTGGGCTGGTTCCCGATTGTTCTTGGCCATGCGCCTTACCAGCCCTGGGGTTACTTTGTTGATCATATTGATAAGACAACAGGGGCCTATGTATTTCAAAAGGATGCCACCGGAGCGAACAGGCAGGGCCTCATTGGAAATTTTGAGCCCGGATATATATTCGGATTCGCGAACGACTTCAGCTACAAAAACTTTGACCTGTCGGCATTCATTCAGGGCTCGGTCGGCAACCAGGTATTTGTGGATGCTTACCGGTACTCACTGGCCCTCAGTGGGAATAATAATATCCTGAAATCTGTTTACGACGGAATAGGCACTAAGTATCCAATTGCCAATGCTGATTATGGTTATTCCGGCGGTCCGGGTCAGAACAGTACGGCGCTGATATTCGACGGCACGTATGTCCGGCTCAAAGACATCACGCTGGGCTATACCATTCCCCTGGGAAAGGCTTCCGGAATTCATAATATCCGCGTGTACATCAGCGGTATGAACCTGGTTACCCTGGACAGGCATTATCCCTGGTATGATCCGGAAGTAACGGCTGGCCCTACGGCCAATGCCGATGTGGTGGCCGGATGGGACCGCGGCGGATATGCCAATAACAAATCCTATCTCATTGGCCTGAAGGTCAATTGGTAAAATCAGTTAAAAGAAAATTATGAAAAAAACATCTATATACTTCCTGATGATTGCGCAGGTCGCTTTTATTTCCGGTTGCAAAAAATTTCTGGAAGAGAATCCAAAAAGTATTGCCAGTCCTCAAACCGTGCTCAGTTCGGTGCAGGGGCTGGATGCCGCGCTGGTGGGCGCTTACAGTTACTTCACCGGTTGGAGTAAAATGTATTCCTGGGATGTGCTGAAATTGAATGAATCCCTCGTTGATTTTCAATACGCCCCGCAGGCGCCCGACTTTTCAAACGGGAATGTACTGTCAACCGACTATCCCGTGAACTTTGCCTGGTCGAATCTCTATTCCATCATCAATTCAGCCAACACCGTGCTGGCCAATATATCCGCCATTGCCAACGACCCCAATAAGAACCGGATAGACGGAGAAGCCAAATTTCTCCGGGGCTGGTCTTATTTTTATCTGGTACAGCTTTTTGGCGATGTGCCACTTGTTTTATCTCCCGTGAATGATCCCGCAGCCTTTCAGCCGACCCGGACCGCACAGGCTGATGTCTATAACCAGATTGTGTCTGATCTCACCGATGCGGAAAATGAAATGAATGACGCGGCGCCCCAGCCCAGCCGGGTAAATAAGTGGGTGGCCAAGGCCTATCTTGCTAAAGTTTATCTCACCATGGCAGGAAATCCGAATAACCTGACCACCTATAACGGGAGCAACACCTATACGCTTGCCTTGAATAAAGCAAAAGAAATCATCAGCTCCGGACGGTATGATATACATATTCCCTATCAATCCGTTTTTCTGACAACGGGAGATGCTGAAACAATATGGGAAATACTTTGTCCCGCAACCCAGGCGAATTACAATCACTTTACTTTTCTGAGTCAGGCAATTTTTACACCAACAGATGCTTTCATCAATAGCTTCGATGCCCGGGATGTGCGCGGACGGGCCTGGGGAATCAGAAACAGTTATGTGCTTAACGGAACAACCTATAACTTCCCGCTGCCCACCTATATGAAGTTTGTGGATTCAGTACAATATGCCAAAGGGCAACAGTTTCAGAGCGGTCTTTCGGTTACCGCGATCAGGCTGGCCGATGTTTACCTGATGGCTGCGGAAGCCGACAACGAGGCCGGAGGCGGTCCTTCATCAGATGCCTACGGATGGATCAATGCCGTCAGGGAAAGAGCCGGTATTCCTGATTTGACGGCCGGACTTTCCCAGTCTGTATTCAGGGATTCGCTATTCATCGAAAGAAGAAAAGAGTTGTATGGGGAAGGGTTTGACTGGTTCGACCTGAAACGGTTTAATAAATTCAGTCTCCTGAATACCACCGGCCGCACTTTTGTTACGGCCATAGATGATCACCTGAACTATTTTCCTATTTACAGCGCGGAAACCATCAGTAATCCCAACGTAAAACAGAATGCTGGATGGCCGGGATAATCGGGAAGGAATAAATTAATCCAAAGAAAATATTGCACATGAAAAGAGCAGGAATTTTTTTGCTGGCTATTTTAATGTTCCGTTACGGACAGACACAAATAAAGGGGAACGTTTTTGCCGCAGCAGACCGGAAAGTTATGCCAAGTAAATATTACAGCATGCTATACGCCGACCAGGTTAAAGATACCGCCGGCAACAACAAAATGATGGCCTCCCACTGGCAAAATAAAGGCGGAGGCCTTTTTGTATGGCAGAAAGAAATTTCGACAGAAGGGGACTATGAAGCCGCGATGGGTTATGCCGCCACCCGGGCCGGTACCCTGGCAACTTTGAGTTCAGGTACTGATGACAGTCTGAGGGCAGAACTCGTAGTTACTTCCGGATATTATCCGGCAAAATCGGGCTGGTACACTTTCAACTGCGAACAGCGGCAGTTGCCCGGTGTCCTGCATCTGAAAAAAGGCCTGCAGACCATCTCGCTGAGATTGATCACAAAGGACAAGGATGATGAAACGCTGCTGTACGCCATTGCGTTAATACCTGTGACTAAGAAAAACGAAATCCGGCAGGACAGCCTGCTGGCGGAGAAGTCGCGCGTGCGGGCGGACTGGTTTGCCGATGCCGGTTATGGTGTAATGTTTCACTGGACCTCACAGGTGATGCCGGAACACGGCGCGCCGAAACCTTATGCGCAGGCAGTTGCGGACTTCCCTGTTGAAGATTTTGTAAACCGCGTTGTCAAAACGGGAGCCGCTTATGTTATTCTTACCACGAATCACGCAGAGCCTTATTTCCCGGCCCCATTAACGCAGTGGGAAAAAGTTTATCCCGGCCATACCACGCGGCGGGATCTGGTTGAGGAAATTGCCGACGGTCTGCAGAAGCATCATATCCGTTTATTCTTATATCTGGCAACACATGTTTATTCGCGATATGACAGCGTGGATGATGAAACCTTCAATCGTTTAAATACCGGGCTCATCCGTGAAATAGGGGAAAGGTATAAGAAGAAGGTTGCCGGCTTCTGGTTCGACGGCTGGTACCAGTGTTACGAAAAACATCCCGGGTTTGATTTTGAGCAGTTTTATAAGACCTGTAAAACAGGCAATCCGGAACGGATGGTCGCACTGAATTCATGGCTGTATCCCATTGTGAGCAACTGGCAGGATTACTGGGCCGGTGAAGTATATACCCTGGGCAATCCCGTTAGTCACCGGATCATGCAGGACGGCCCGGGCCGGGGTCTTCAGTCGCATGACCTTGTTGTAATGGAGACGGAGAACTGGCTCCATACAGACCGGGATACGAAAATTCCCAAGCCCCATTTAAAAGCAGAAGAGCTTGCCCGTTTCATCCTACAGTCGAAAGGAAAGGGACCGGTCACGGTTAATATGCAGATATACCAGGATGGCAGAATGGGCGATGAGGCGCTTGAATTAATGGAACAGGTGAATAAGATGGTCCATCCGTAAACCAAAAAATGCTGTAATGCTATAGTTTATCGTAAAAGTCTTTGCGATGCCCTATCTCACGGACATCTACCAGCATGATTACTGCTTCAATGGCATAGACAAGCCGGTAATCACCCACCCGAACACGCCAGAGATTTTTATAGCCTTTTAACTTCTTACATCCGGCCGGCCGCGGGTTTTCTTCCAGAGTTTTGAGTACCCCGATAATCTTTTCAATGACCCGGCCTGGAAGCCGGTTGATTATGTTATTTCATGGATGGCGTTGCCGGAACCCGTTTTGCAGATCATCCAGGTTGCCTGCCGGATTTTGCTGCTGGCGATCAGGAATTTCTAATAAGACGAATTTAGGATCCATGATCTGTCATGGGCGGCCTTGGGAATCCAGGCTTTTGTCCTAAAATTGTACTCAGCAGCCAGGTAAAGTAAAATAAATAATCAGTTTAACGGCTTATCTTGCGCCCCGCAAGCCAACTTAGCTCAGATGGTAGAGCATTTCATTCGTAATGAAAGGGTCGTCGGTTCGATTCCGATAGTTGGCTCCATCAAACCCGGACGGTCTTCATAACCTCCGCTGATCTTTCTTTAGTTTATGTATCCGGTAAAAGGGAGGCCGGGAAGCCATATGGTATAACCGGTCGGAAGCTTTTCCATACAATATCTCCCACATATCCCGTAGCATCGGCACACGAATTGCTCTGGTAAGCTATGCTTTCACAAAGATATCTCCAGTTCACGAACCTGATCAAAGCGGGCGGCCAACTGCATGAATTCAATTTCCGGAGAAGCATGGGCACGGAGGGACCCCTGTTCACGGTAGATGTCGCCGATGCCCGGGGCGACCGGCATTATATCATATTCCGGTACGAGGGCGACCAGTGGGTGCTCAAAAGCAGGACACTGCCGCCCTGGATCGAAGAAGTGATACCGAAAATCCAGGAATTGATCGGCACGCAAATCGGGTAGGAGGAATTAGTTATAAGCTGATTAATTTACTTTTTTCGCAAATACCCCGCCGTCAAATTGCTCGAGTTGAAAGCCGGGTACTTTACCTGTATCATCCGGCTCAAAGTGCAGCTTGATGAATACCCCTTTCACATAGAAGTCTCTTTCCGTCTCAGCCTCCAGAACCATTTTCGGATTGTTGCCATTCCGTCCCATAAGTTTTCCTCCTTCTTTAGAGATCTGAATGGTATCCGTTCCGATGAGATAAGTTCCTGTATACTGGTCCAGTATATCCGAAGCCAGTTGTAATGAAGGTCTTTCAAAAACATACTGAAGCCCCCGGGCAAAACCTTCCGGCTTGGTGCCGGCATGACCTGTGTTGTCCATGACAAGGGTCTTGAATTCCAGGCCCCTGACTTTTTTTTCTTTTAAACGCACCACGAATTGTTGAAATTCGGGAACATTGGGCTCCAGCGCTCCGATGCCCATAAAAAGACGCACGGGTGTGGAGGATCCATGCGCTTCATATTTTCCTTCGAAGGTCCGGAGAACTCCGTTATCCCAGGCCAGCGCGGGGCTGGTGAGCACATAGCGGTGGAAGAGCGATGGGTCATTAAAAAGTGCATACAGCGTAAATAACCCACCCAGGGAACTGCCGATCAGTGTGCGATCATCCGTTACCCGGTACCTGGAGCTGATGAAAGGAATCAATTCTGTTTTTATGAATTCGAGAAATTTCGGCCCGTTACCTGATTCAGGCATCTGCATAATATGTGTCGGCGTAAAATCTCTCCCTCTGAGTAATCCGGCATTAGGGTCCTTTCCACCCCAGGTAATGCCCACCGTGATGAACGCCGGCAGAAAACCGTCATAATACTGACCACCATAAACGCCGGTAAGAAAAGGGAAATCGTATTGCCCGTCCAGCAGGTACACCACGGGAAAGGTCCTGGCCTTTTCCTTCAGGTAGCCGCCGGGCAGATTGATATAAAGCAGGTATTCCTGATCTGTCACCGAAGAAGTAAACTTCAGCACCTGGGTATTCGGGATCTCCACACGGGGCGGAACTGTGTCCGCCTGGGCATGAATCTTATTGTAAAACGCCAGGACGAACAGGATTAGAAAAAGCGGCCTCCGGAATTTCTGTTTCATGATGGCAGTAGTTTGGTCTTTCTTCCGGCGAAAAGAATGCCGGGTTTTAAAATTTTATGAATCAGTAATTTAGTTTGTTAAATGTCTGCCGACTATACGCTTACGATACGTTGGGTGTCCGCAATATAACGCGGGCGGTAATTTGGGGACCGACCATGAGTTAATTCCTCTCCAGCCTGAAAACTATAGGTTGCATTTTATAAGATTCCACTTTAATACCCTCGTTGACCGCGGGAATCCATACGCCGCTTTTTTTTATGACCCGGATGGCTTCCGCTCTTAATTCAGGAGGACCGCTAACCGCCTGGATATCCCGAACGTTTCCATCCACCCCGACAATAAATTTTACAACGACAGCTCCCTGTATTCCGTTGGCCGCTGCCTCATTCGGATATGAAAACGTCTTTTGCATAAACCTGGCCCAGGCGGCCATGCCGCCGGGATATGTTGATTCAATTTCTACTTTTGTTCGGATGGCTCCCGTATCAGACTGCATATCGCGCTTAAAAGCCGCGCGCTTCGCCTGTTCTGAAGAATCGGCGCGACTTTCCAATTCCTTTGTAATCACAATAACGCAATTCTTTCCGTCTTTTAATTTGATACGAACCACATTTTGATCCCTGTCCACGGCTACAGATTCAACCTTGTTTACGTCCATTTTCTTCATTTCCTCTTCGCTTAATGTATCCGGAGGAATGGAGTCCAACCCGATTGACTGCTGAATACATCCTGTATTTTGTGGTGCAGGCGGCCGGGATAATTTAAAGGAGAACAGGCAAATGGATACCGTGATCAAAAGAATGACTGGCAGGCGCATTGTTCAATATGGGTTTATTCGGGCTTAACTAATATAATACACTAAGTATCCGTTTCCGGGCAGAAGAAATGATCGAAACCAGAAATTACATTTTTATTTTGATCATTTCAAATTTTACCATAGTCTATGGCAAACGACATTTTTTATTTTATCATGCTGAAAATGAGCTTTTACGTTTCGGGATAAGCGAAGATGAAATTCTATACTTTTGACAGTTGCGGCTGCAGTCGAACGCA
This sequence comes from Bacteroidota bacterium, assembly GCA_030706635.1. Lineage (GTDB taxonomy): Bacteria > Bacteroidota > Bacteroidia > Chitinophagales > Chitinophagaceae > Puia. The sequence goes on along the minus strand of JAUZOD010000104.1, from coordinate 1,342 downwards.
TTTGACCGTCGGCATAAACTACTAACAATATGAATCTCACAAAGCAAATCGCAAAGCAATTCAGAGATGTTCAATACAGTTTTGATTGTCCTCCCATCCGGTCTCAGGAGGACTGGGAAAGATTATTGGATAAAACCTGGACGGATGCCGAAGACCTTGCCTCTCTGATTGAACAGCTGCCGGAGTCTAAACTTTGGGAAAACTTTTCGGATGGAAAATACGGGAATTACTACAGGAATATCCAGGGAGTCACAGAACATGTTCATTATCATTTGGGACAGATCGTGCTGATAAAAAAAATAATCATTCAGTCAATGGGAAATGGAGAGGATAAAAAAACCTTTTAACGGTCATTTCAAACTTATTATACCTTTACTATTGAGGTTAATATGAATTTTGTCTGAAAATGTCTGAAAGTCAATATATAGAAACGGATAACGAATTATTGCTTTTGCAGGGAGTGGCCAGCGGCAATAAACAGGCTTTTGAACAATTATACAGGCAATATGAAGGCGGCCTTGAAAAATATGTATTGTTCATCACCAACTCAAAGGAAGTTACCGAAGAAATTATCCAGGACGTATTCCTGAGCATTTGGCAGAAAAGGGAGAAGATGCCCGGCCTCAGTTCTTTCCGCGGATATCTGTATCATATAGCCCGTAACCGGGTCATCAGCTATTTGCGGAGCATCAAAACCCGGTACAAGATTGTGGAACTGGATGAATCCTCGCCCCTGAGCGTTCAGTCCGAAACGGATCACCGTTTACTGTATAATCAATACTATAAAATGGCGCTGGATGCCGTTGATGCCCTGCCGGAGCAAAAAAAGAAAATTTTCAGACTCAGCCTTGAGGAAAACCTGACGCTCGACGAAATGGCCCGACGGTTGGGGATTTCCAAATCGACCGTTAAGCAGCACCTGTACGGCGCCTCGGCCGCTATCCGGAATTATCTGAAGAAGTATGGCAATATCCCGGTTTCACTGCTGGTTTTGCTGACCCTGTTCAAATCCTGAAGAATATTTATTTTTCATTCCACTAGGCTTTTGGTATGCAGCCTGCGTCTTTATCATCGTGTCTGGTCAGGCCGGGCGGATTACAACTAATTTTTATTTGGATCATGGATCAAGTTAAGGCGCGGGAGATTGCTGAAAAATTTGCTGCAGGCACCTGCACGCCGGAAGAGCACGAAGCATTATTTGGCTGGTTATTGAGTTTACCCATACAGGAGAGCAGCGCCCTGATCAGCGAATACAGCGAAATTTTCGAAATCCTTCAGGCTGTTCCGGAACGCCGCGATTTGTGGAACAGGATCTATCAGCGTCTCGATGAGCCTTCCGGGG
>JAUZOD010000103.1 GCA_030706635.1 Bacteroidota bacterium | reverse complement strand
TTTACCGATATCGCATTCCAGACATTTCTTTTGCTGGCAGAATTCGGTTTTCAATTCCAGTAAAGCCTGTGATCCGGCGGCGGATTTTACTTCTATTCCCAGACCTTTCCATTGGTAAATGATCCTGTTTTGTTCAGCCGGCATCTCCTGCATCCAGTAGATGGCCTTTTGCGTGATGGATTTATCCGGATGGGTTTTCCCATAGCTGTACAATAAGGGAATCACGCCGTTGACGATGATGGTTTCTGCGGTTCCCCTGCCCATGACTTTTACCCGGTGGGGGGATTCTTTGTCGAACACATAATGATTAAACCAGTAATCGCTGGTTGAAAGCGCAAATTTCTTTCTGAGTTCGGAGAGGGAGTCACATTGCAGGATCCAGGCAAACAGGTTTGTGGATTCTGTGTAAAGAGAGGCGAGTTGGGACAGGCGGATCGTCGGAAAATTATCGGGCCGCATTCTCAGGAAATGCACCTGATCAAAAACTTTTCTCAGGCCATATTTTGTCTTTAGAAAATGAAATTCCTTTTTCAGCGTCAGCGGATAGGCTTCACTGAAATTTCTCTCCAGCAGATTGGCCTGGCCGAACAATAAGGCCTCCAGCTGTATGGGTTGCGCACGGTGTTTGGCCAGCAGGGTAAAAGGAATACTGCGGGCAATCGTTTCAAAAGCCGGTGCATTAACCTTTAATCCAAAATTTCCAGCTATCATCCACCAGAGTTGCACCTCCCAGTGATAGTGATTCCGTTGGAGTGACTGGGCTATGGGAACCATCTTCCGGTCCAGTCTTTTGGTCAGCAATACCGCCTGCCAGGATTTCCAGACATCCGGGGCCGGCTTTTGCAAAGATTTTTCACAGGGTACGAATGTATATTGGTGCATCCAGCCGGAATAGGTGTCCAGCATGATCCCGGATACCCGCTGGCAGAGTTCCAATTGCGGAATATTCCTGGCCATATCCGTCTGATCGTGCTTCCACACTACATGCAGAATAACATTACGGTAGTTTTCATCCTGATCATGGCCGTGTTTGTCCCAGCCTGAAGAAAGCAGGTGCAATTCGATGCTGCCTGCCCAGTAAGTATCGTTAATCCTTATCCTGGCATGAATAAAATCAGGCCCCTGGTTATGATTTTCATCGCCCGGATATCCGATGCTCAGCGATTCACCGGACGATAACGTCAATCCCTGCTGATTAAAATGCCGGTGTTTCCAGATAAACTGAAGCAATTTCTCTGTCATTCCAAAATCCAAATCTATTCGCCGTCCTTTAGCTAAAAAAGGAGCAAAACGAACTAAAAACGGTGGAAATAACCCGAAAGAAAGGGCAAAACACGGCTCACCGGTAGTCCCATAACATTATAGAAATCGCCCCGGATGGACCGTATTCCGGTTACGCCGATCCATTCCTGTATGGCATAGGCCCCTGCTTTGTCATAGGGTTGATAGTGGTCAACATAGTATTCTATGCCGGAAATATCCAGCGGATGAAACCACACTTCCGTAGTTTCAGCAAAAGCGACCTCCTTATGCGAATCCGTTATACAAACCCCGGTAATCACCAGGTGCTTTCTGTCTGATAACAGCTTCAGCATACGGATGGCATCAGACCGGTCAGCTGGTTTTCCCAAGATTTCCCCTTCAGCAATGACCAGCGTGTCGGCCGACAGGATAATACTTCCGGGTTCAACCTTTTGTTTTACGGCATCTGACTTACGGCGGGCGATATGGACGGGAATTTCTTCCAATGGCAGGCCGTCGGGGATACTTTCATCTGCATCGGAGGGAATGCAGTCGAATGACAAGCCGGCCCATTCCAGCAATTGTTTTCGTCTGGGCGAGGCGGAAGCCAGCACTATCCGATCCATGAAGTGTACATTTTTAAGAAGATCATGGACAGTATGCCCATCATCATCACGGTCTTGATCATCGAACTGAGCCTGCGAAAATCTGCCGGCTGGTTCGCCCTGCGTAATTTATTAAGTATCCAGAGTATCGGTAAAATAATGAGGAAGGCGGAGAAGATGATGCTCATCCACCAGCGGTACTGCAGTACATAGAATTGAATGATGATCAGTGCCGCCAGCAGCAGCAGCAGCCAGGTGGAAACGAATAGTTTGGATGCATTGATCCCCCAAACCACCGGCATGGTCCGGCGACCGTAGCGGGCATCCCCTTCGAGGTCTTCCATATCTTTGACCACTTCACGCACCAGGGAGATGATAAATGCAAACGAAGCATATACAATGGCGAATTTATACACCCGGGAGAGCGCTCCATGGAACTCCGGATTTACAAAACGATGGAAACGGAATTCGCATAGATATAATACCAGGATTACCCAGGCTGTCAGCAGCGAGATCAGCACGTTGCCGAGAAGCAGTTTTTTTTTGAAAGTTGTGCTGTAAAACCAGAGCAGCAAAACACAAACCAGGTTTGCCGGGCCAATGAAAATATTCCGGAGTTTCCATGAAAGATAAAATCCAATTGCGATGCCCAACCCAGACAGCACCCAATGCCAGATAATGGCCCACCTGCGCTTGATGATTTTTTCCACGACTATCTTTTCCGGTCTGTTCACCCGGTCGATATGCAGATCGAAGTAATCATTTATTATGTAACCCGCTGCTGCAATGAGTACGGATGAAATACATAAAAGCAGAAATTCGTCAGACTTTAAAATATTTTCACGTGGCGGATCAGCATTGTAAAAACTGGGCAGCAAAATGCAATAATAAAACAGCCATTGGGTAAGGGCAATGAATACCAGGTTCCGCCACCGGATCAACCGGAAAAAAGCAACAGTTGCCTTTACTTTCATACTGATATTGATTTGCTGCTGCTCATCGGGACGCTATCGGGGTTCCCAGATCCCAGTCGCCCCGGAGCCGCAGCACTTTTTCAATTACATCCCGAACACAACCGCCGCCGCCGGCGAAAGGGGAAATGTATTTTGCCAGCCGCAGCACTTCCGGTACGGCATCAGCCGGTGCGCAGGGCATTCCGGCCATAGCCATGACAGCACAATCCGGAATATCATCCCCCATGTACAAAATATTTTTCCATTCCAGCTTATTTCCCTGAAGATATTCTTCCATCCAGTTTTTCTTGTCGGAAATCTGCAGAAATATATCTGTTATGCCCAGTTTTAACAATCTGTTTTTTGCGCCCAGTCCATTTCCGCCGGAAACCACGGCTATCCGGTAGTTTTTTTTGACCGCAAGTTGAAGTGCGAAACCGTCTTTTATGCTCATCCGACGCACCTGTTCGCCCGATTCGAACACCAGCACCTGGCCATCGGTTAGTACGCCATCAATATCAAATATAAAATGGCTGATGGATTTGAATGATTCGAGCAGGTTTTTCCCGTTGGCTGGCATGGAGTAATGAGCTAATTTGGAAATTTGACAATTTTGGCGTGTTATCAAAGACGGATGAAAATTCTCAAGTGCAAAAGTATTGGATTAATGGGAGACGTATAAGTCCGTTGTGCGGACCGGATTATTTATTGTTATGAAATTGTTGAATGTTTGTTGTAAAGGCATCGTACAGCTGCAAAAGTCCGGGATATTGATCTAATATTTGCCGGTGCTTATCTATAGTTTGGGTATCATTACGAACAGCGGGACCTGTTTGCAAGCCCGCAGGTGAATAGCGCGCAATCCGATTAAAGGTTTCCTGAATCAGTGGTTGCAGCAGCGAAAACGCGATCCCCTCCTTTTTGCACCAGTCTTCAGCCAGTGTAAATAAATGATTGGTAAAATTATTGACGATCACTGCACCCGCGTGATATTTCAGGCGGGTTTCGTCGTCGGCAGTAATGACCGTGTTGCTCAGGCTGGTGGCGAATGTGTTTAATTCCTGCAGATTCAAGGGCTTATTGGCATCGATCAGCAAAGGGAATGCTGGTACCGTTTCCAGTTCCTTCCGAAAGCTTTGCAGGGGGTATAAAACGCCATATCGGTTGCTGATATTTCCAAGTATATGCAGAGGCACCGCGCCTGCTGTATGGGTAACAAAGGAATCCGTGTGCGGAAGCTTCTGAACAAAGGATTCGTAAGCACTGTCCGGAATAGAGATAATGATCAGACTGGCAGATCTTTCCAAATCATCGATAACACTGATGGGTTTTGCGTGCAGTACATTCGCCAGATTAGCAGCGTGACCGTGATTTCGGCTGAATACCTGAACGATGCGATGTCCTGCAGAAAGGATCTTACGGCCCAGCATGGTAGCCACATTACCTGTACCAATGATGATGATATCCATGGGCCGTATTGCCGGAAGTGTTTTAGGCAGATGTAGCCGGGATCAGGATTTTTTCTTTTGGGATTTAGGCGCCCAGATGGCCAGCATTCTTTTCCCTTCCATCTTGGGCATACCTTCCAGAACGCCAAATTCATTGAGTCTTTCTGCAAATTTTAAAAGCAGCAGTTCTCCCCTTTCCCTGAACTGGATCGCCCGTCCTTTAAACTGGACATAGGCTTTTACCTTATCCCCGTCTTTCAGGAATTTTTCGGCATGTTTTGCCTTAAAGTCAAAATCGTGATCGTCAGTATTGGGTGTAAACCGGATTTCTTTTACCTCGGAGGCCTTGCTTTTAGCCTTCATTTCCTTTTCCTTCCGTTTCTTTTCGTAAAGGAATTTATTATAGTCTATGATTTTACATACCGGAGGATCTGCATTGGGGGAAATCTCTACCAGGTCAAGGGCCTGGTCCTGGGCCATTCTCAGTGCTTCCTGAATGGGATAAACGCCGACGGTTATGTTTTCCCCTACGAGCCTGACCTGCGGTACGCGGATCATACTGTTTGTGCGGTGTTCCTGCTGCTGTTCTTTTCTAAATCGGGGATTAAAATTACCTCGTGGAGGTCTCGGTGGAAATGCCATTTATAGTTTTTAATTGAACAAAAGTTAAGTTCCGTGTAATGTTTATTTTTTTTTATACTCCGGATCTTAAAGTAATCTCTGTTTTTACGTCGCGAATAAACGATTCTAAGTCCTGAATGCCCAAATCCCCCTTTCCCTGCCGGCGAACAGAAATTTTCTGATCATTCATTTCCTTTTCACCGATGATCAGCATATAAGGAACCCGTGCCAGCTCAGTATCACGTATCTTTTTCCCTATTTTTTCACTGCGTTCATCAATGCCTGCGCGAATATCTGCTTTTTTAAGGGATTCCAAAACAGTTTGTGCATACGGTAAGAACTTATCGCTTATCGGCAGCAATTTAACCTGTTGTGGTGCCAGCCACAAGGGGAATTTCCCTGCATAATGTTCCAGTAAAAACCCTATAAACCGTTCATGGGTACCCAGGGGAGCCCGGTGAATGATCAGGGGTGTTTCCGGGTGATTATCCGGCCTGGTGTACTCCAGTTTGAATCTTTTGCCCTGGGTGAAATCCACCTGGTTGGTGGCGAGGGTGAATTCACGACCTATTGCACTCCATATCTGTACATCAATTTTTGGTCCGTAAAATGCGCCTTCCCCGGAAACCTCAATATAGGGTGTTCCGGTTTCCTGAAGTACTTTCCTGACCATGGCTTCAGTTTCCAGCCACAATTCCGGCTCGTTGATGTATTTTTTACCCAATTCGGCCGGATCATGGAGGCTGAAACGCATCACGTATTTGTCAATGCCGAAAATTTTGAAATATTTGAGATACATGGCATTTACCGCCTGAAACTCCTGCGCGAACTGTTCCTTGCTGCAATAAATATGGGCATCATTCATGTGAAGACAGCGGACGCGCATCAATCCGAACAATTCACCGCTTTGTTCATACCGGTAGCAGGTTCCATATTCTGCCAGTCGTAAAGGGAGGTCCTTGTAGCTCCTGGGTTCAGCCGCGAAAATTTTATGATGGTGGGGACAATTCATGGCTTTCAGGTAATATTTTACCCCATCGAGCTCCATGGGCGGATACATGCTGTCCTGGTAATAAGGCAAATGTCCGCTGGTTAGATACAGATTCTCCTTGCCAATATGGGGGGTAACCACCCTCTGATACCCGGCATCCCTTTCGGTCTCTTTCGCCAGTTTTTCCAGTTCCTCGATAATGATTGTACCATTTGGCATCCAGAGCACCAGACCCGGCCCAACATCATCGTCCATGGTATAGATGCCCATTTCCCTGCCCAGCTTGCGATGATCCCGTTTTTTGGCTTCTTCCACCATATGCAGATATTCATCCAATTCCTTTTTGGATGGATAACTCACCCCGTAGATCCTGGTGAGCTGTTTGTTTTTTTCATCTCCTTTCCAGTAAGCTCCGGCAATATTGGTTAGCTTGATGGCCTTGATGAATCCGGTATCGGGTATGTGTGGTCCTCTGCACAGATCGGTAAAATTTCCCTGGGTATAAAAGCTGATCTCCCCATCTTTCAGATTTTGAAGCAGGTCCAGTTTGTATTCATCTCCCTTCTCCGTGAAATAATTGATCGCATCTGCTTTGGAAACCGATTTCCGGATATAGATACTATTCTTCCCGGCCAGTTCACTCATCCTGGTCTCCAGCCTGCGCAGGTCCTCTTCGGTGATCTGCCGGCCACCCAGGTCCATATCGTAATAAAATCCGTTATCCACCGCAGGTCCCACCCAGAATTTCACACCCGGAAAAATAGATTCCACGGCTTCAGCCATCAGGTGTGCTGACGAATGCCAGAAAGTAGATTTACCTTCCGGATCATTCCAGGTGAGCAGTTTGAGTGTGGCATCCTGACTGATGGGTCGCGTGGCATCCCATACTTCACCGTTAACGGATGCCGCTATCACTTTTCTGGCCAGTCCCTCGCTGATGGATCTTGCCACCTGCAAGGCTGTGGTTCCTGCCTCAAATTCCCGGACCGCCCCATCGGGCAAAGTAATTTTAATCATGGAAGACAAATATAGTTCCTCTTTAAGGGTTGCAAAATTAACAAACTCTTGCCAGATTAACTTTTACTGGAGATCCCGGAAATAAAATATTCAATAATTTGTGTGTATATGAAAAAGAAATCCCGTCTTCCATGGTTTTTTCTGCTGATGGGCATTTTGGGGCCGGCGCTTCTGTGTGCACAGGATCTTACCGGCATTTGGCGGGGACATTTCCGGAATAATGGAGGTCTGGAAAGGATGATGCCAAGTGATGACCGATATAAAATAGAGGTTCAGATTGCCCAAACCAACAATATTTTCCATGCCGTTACCTATTCTTACAAGCAGGCAGAATTTTATGGCAAGGCGGACGCCTCCGGCACGATCAACCCGAAGTCAAAAAAGGTTTTACTCCGGGAGTTGAAAATTCTGGAATTCAGAGCGGCCTCGGGCGGTGTTTGCATCATGACCTGCTTTTTGCAATATTCCAGATTAGGAGATGACGAATTTCTTCAGGGAACCTTTACGACTACCGGAGTCGGGGATTCCTCTACGGAGTCCGGATGCGGAAAAGGAAGTATTTTTTTACATAAGGTAGCCACTTCCGATTTCCATAAGGAATCCTTTCTGGAAAAAAAGGAAAAGGAACTGCTCGCCGAAAAGAAAAGAGAGGCGATTCCCCGAAAAACGGCTACTCCGAATATTCCTGTTAAAAAGCCGGAAATAACCAGCAAAAAACCAGTACCTGGAACAGTTGTGAAAAAGCTCAGACCTCATGGGGCTGAAAAGCTCAAATCTGTTCCTGCCCCGGAAAGAAAATCCGTTACAACGACTCCGGAACAACGCCACGGGAACAACGACAGTGCGCTAAATATTAACAACAGATCCATTCCGGTCATCATCCCCAAAGTGCTGGCCACCCGCGCTAACGAACATATAAAGACCATCACGGTAAACAATACTGAAGTCTATCTGAATATTTATGATGACGGGGCCATTGACAACGATACGGTATCTGTTTATTACGATAATAAACTGATTATTTCCAAAGCCCGCATTTCAGATCAGCCGGTTAAGGCGACCATCCGGGTAGAGCCCTCCGATCAACCCCATGAACTGGTGATGGTTGCGGAAAACCTGGGCGATATCCCGCCCAACACCTCATTGATGGTCGTGCGGGACGGAGATAAGAAATATGAGGTCCGGGTGGTTTCCAACGAACAAAAAAATGCCGTAATCTCCTTTCAGTATAAAAAGATTGAATAGCACTCAGTTCTTTCTTGGTACTTTTTCTTCTGCCTGGGCAGCGTCATAAACAAATGATGCAATGATCGTGGACGCCTGCTTCAGGTCCTCTGCGCTCAGATGATCATAGGTATCCATATTGCTATGGTGGGTGCGGCTGCCATATTCCATGGGATCCTGGATGAACTGAAATCCGGGAAGCCCGATGGCGTCAAAGGATAAAAAATCTGTTCCGCCGGTATTCCTCAGCGTAAGGGTGCCGGCGCCCAGATCATGAAAAGGTTCAAACCATTTTTGGAAAACCGGTTTTGCTGCCTCATTGCCCTGCAGATATATCCCGCGGATTTTTCCCGTGCCGTTGTCCAGGTTCAGATATAGTGAAAGCTCGTCTCCGGCTGCATTGTATTTCCTGGTCGTTGTATCCATAAAATGATTTCTCACATAATTTTCAGATCCGTGCAACCCTGTTTCTTCGCCACCCCATAAGGCAATCCGGATGCTGCGCCGGGGCTTAAAACCGACGGTCTTGAGTATTCTCATCACCTCCATCATCACCGCGCTGCCCGCTGCATTATCCGTTGCACCGGTTGCACCCTGCCAGGAATCGAGATGCCCACCGATCATTACCAGTTGGTCTTTCAGCTTTTTATCTCTTCCCGGAATCTCGCCAATAACATTATATCCCTGCTGGTCTTCCGCATATATTTTCGTCTTTATTTCGAGATCAATCTCCACAGGTATCTTATGCTGCAGCAAACGCTGTATGGTCATATAATCTTCATAAGAAACAGCAACGTCGTTAAATGTTTCAGGTGTTTCGGGACTATAGGCTGTTCCATTCTGCACGAATACCGTTCCATCTGAATTTCGTGTACTGGTGCTTAACATGCACAAGGCGCCTTCTTCTCTGGCAAAATCTTTGGCCATCTTCAGCAATTCTGCAGCGGTCAGGAGACGAATCACCGGTTCGTTTTTCACTGCGGACGCCCGTGACACGCCTGCCCTGGGATCATAAGCGGCCAGTTCTTTTAATTGTTCATCCGTATAACGGTTTGCGTCAGGGCCAAAGCCCAGGGGCAGGCTGTCGTTTCTGACCAATAAAACTATTTTGTTTCTGAGCTTGCCTTTATAGGCCAGCAGACCTGTTGAATCTGTGGCATTCAATAAAACGACCGGAGCGTGTTCGGGCCCATGGGTACCCGTACTGAACGTTTTCGGAAAGCCAATCAGCGGTTTGTAATAAGGCGCCGTTAGCGCAAAATAGAATCTCTCCAGTTCCCACCCCTTACCCCATTGTCCCCAGGGTTCCAGCGCCACATGCTGCAGACCCCATGATGTTAATTTGGTTTTTGCCCAGTTGGCTGCTTTGAAATATCCGGGAGATTGCATCAGACGCGGACCATTTGCATCCGTCAGATAAAAAGCAATGTCCATTACCTGCGAACGATTCAGTCCCTCGTCGCGAATTTTAGCCAGCATGATCTCATCCTGCTTTTCATTCTGGGAAAACAGGGTGACAACACATAGCAGAAGAGGTAAGACCAGCATTTTCTTCATGTTCATTGATTTACGGTAGTAAAAGGTTTCGGGCCACAGG
>JAUZOD010000102.1 GCA_030706635.1 Bacteroidota bacterium | reverse complement strand
TAACGGTAATTATCATCGGCCTGTGGCTTATGCACGGACTGAGTTCCTGCGGAAGCACCCGGCCACTCGTTTATATGCAGGGTGCGTTCGATACGGCTCAGCTGAGCCAGGTAAATGCTGTGGAACCGGTGATCGGTAAAGGAGATATTCTGAGCATTATCGTATTTAGTGATAATCCGGAAGCGACGAAGATTTATAATCAGTCGCTGATTGCGATGTCGTCAGCTCCTGCGAGTAGTTCCGATAATGGTCAGTCATCAGGATCCCGTGTTGTTTCCGGAGGATCATCGCCATCTGCAGGCGGATACCAGGTAAATGAAAACGGGAATATCATGTTTCAGGGAATTGGCTTGCTGCATGTGGAAGGATTAACCAAGGCACAGTTAATGGATACGCTGGATGTGCGGTTGTCGCCCTTTCTTCAGCATCCATACTACAGCATCCGGTTCCTGAACTACAAGTTTACAATGCTGGGTGAAGTAGCAAAACCGGGCGTTGTGAGTATCCCAGGAGAAAGAGTCAATTTACTCGAAGCCATCGCGCTCGCGGGCGATCTCACTTTTTTTGGCAGGAGGGATAATGTACTCGTGATCCGGGAAAGCAACAACAAAAGAGAGTTTGCGAGGCTGGATCTTACCAGGCCGGATATAATGAAATCTCCTTATTTTTATTTACAGCAGAATGATGTGGTTATTGTGGAACCCAATAAGAAGAAAATAGCCGCTAACGATATGGCTACTACCCGCAATATTTCGATCGCTCTGGCTGTTGTTTCAACATTTGCAATAGTGTTTAGCCTTTTTCGTCACAATTAATGTTTTTCTATTAAATGCCTGAACAAAGCAACGGAAATGAACAGAATGGATTCTCGAATACGGAGTTATCCTGGAAAATAGGCCCGAGGGAATTCATTTTCAAGTACCTCAAGTATATTCCGTGGATCATTATCTGTTCCGGCATTGCGATTGTTTTGGGATTTCTCCGGATCAGGTACACGACTAATATATACCCGGTCCAGGCCTCCATGCTCATTAAGAACGAGCGCGAAAACGCGCAAAAGGATCAGCGCTTCGATGAGATGATGCTGAACCAGCAGAGTTCCAACCTGAACAATGAGATCCAGATTTTAAAGTCGCGGCCCGTATTACAGAGAGTGGCCAGGGATCTGGGTGTGCAGATACGGTATTATAATAAAGGCAATGTCAGGGAGAGCATCATGTATCCGGTGGTGCCGGTGCGGATGGAGATTCCCAAACTGCCTGATCCGGACGAGGGGTTCAGCCTGACCATCACCCTGCTTAACGATGCCCAGTTTCAGTTAGGCAAATCCGGCCGGAAAATTGATTTTGGCCAGCCTTTTACGGTTGGACGAAATACCTGCGTGCTATTCAAAGAACCGTCTTACAATTTAAAATACCTGACCAGCCCTGATTTCATCATCAGGTATGATCCCCTCAGCTCTCTGGCTGAGTATTTTTTGAGCGAACTGGGCGTAGCGCAGGTGGATGACCAGGCCACCATTCTTACGCTTTCCTATAAGACAGAAAGTATTGCCCTCGGCAAAGATTTTCTGAATACCCTGATGACTGTTTACGATTCCCTGGCCATTGAGGACAAAAACAAGATAGCCGATAATACCCTGCGTTTTATCGAAGAACGGCTCGACACCCTTCGGTCCGAATTAAATACACTGGAAGGGGGCATCAAATCATTTACTGTTACAAACGATGCCTATAATATCAAGGAACAGTCCAGCATGTACCTGAGCGGCATTGAATCCAACGAAAAGGATAAGGTAGAGCTCGATACCCAGATCAAAATACTGGACTGGCTTCTGGAATACCTGAATGCACCTGAAAACCGGCATAAACTGGTGCCAACGGTTCTGGGGATTCAGGAAAAGGTGTTGACAGAATATGTTTCGGATTACAATAGCATGCAATTGCAAAGAGACGCCAACCTCAGAACCACCACCGAAAATAACCCGCTGATCCTGAGTATGGATGCATCCCTTGAAAAAGTGCGGAACAATACCATTCAGGCCTTGCAGAATATAAGACAATCTTACCTGATCGGTAAAAAGAATCTGGAGCAGCAGGGAACGGCTTTGGAGGGCCAGCTAAAGTCCATGCCCGGCAAGTCCATGCAATTGCTGAATATTGAAAGAAGGCAAAAGATACTGGAAGATCTTTTTTCTTTCCTGCTGCAAAAGAAAATGGAAACCAGTATAGCAGCCGCTTCCACCATTTCCAATTCGAAAGTCATTGAGCCGGCGCTTGGCTCCACAAAACCCGTGATTCCGAACAGGAGTAAGATATATACGCTTTATCTTATTGTCGGCATCTTGATACCCGTCGGCATTATTACGGCGCGGGAATTGTTAAGAGATAAGGTGTCCAACCGGGCAGACGTTGAAAAACGGACCAACGCACCCATACTCGCAGAGATCGGACATTCAGACGATGATCATACGCTGGTCGTTACCCGCAATAGCCGCCGTTTCATAGCCGAACAATTCCGTATTCTCCGGAGCAATCTCAAATACATGACCACGAAGAAGGAAAACCCCGTCATCATGGTCACTTCCTCCTTCAGCTCCGAAGGCAAATCCTTTATCAGCACCAATGTGGCAGCCGTGCTGGCGCTCAGCGGCAAAAAGACCGTTTTGATGGAATTTGATATCCGCAAACCCAAGGTGCTGGAAGGGCTCGGCATGAAAAGAAAAATGGGTATTACGAATTATATCATCGGCCGGGCGAAGATTGACGATATCATTATGCAGGTTCCCGGCTTTGATAATTTTTACGTGATCGCCTGCGGACCCATTCCACCCAATCCCGCCGAACTGCTGCTCGATAATAAGCTGGAAGAGCTGATGAAAGAGATCAGGGAGCGTTTTGAAGTGGTGGTGATGGATACGGCGCCGGTTGGTTTGGTCAGCGATTCCGTTACCCTGGGCAGATTTGCGGATTGTACCTTATACGTGGTTCGCCAGGGTCATACTTACCGTAAAATTTTACGTCTCGTAGATGATCTGTACGTGGAGAAAAAATTGCCGGCCATTTCCCTGGTGATGAACGATGTGAAACTCGAAGGCGGTTATTACAGCGGCTATTATGGCGGCTATGGCTACTATGGTGGATATGGATACGGTATTGAATCGGGATATTTCGAGAAACCTGCCAAAAAGAAAGCTGCTCCCCTTCACAGACAGGTGATCCGGTGGTGGAAAAAATGGTTCTCATAACATGCCCTTAAACTAATCTATGCAACTGACCCGCTTTACGGCGAAAATGCTCGGCAGGTTTCGTCTCCTGCCTTTTTTCAACACGGTCGCCGGCATACGGATCAATGGAAAAAGATTTCACATCCCCTTATTCGGGCACCAGGGCTTCGGGAATCTGTATCTGTCAGAGCCCTGGATGACAAAAATATTACTCGCACTTCGTCCGGTCTTCAACGGGTATTTTTTGGATGTGGGTGTTAACCTGGGCCAGACCATGTTAAAAGCTCATGCTGTTTTTGATCAGGTGAATTATATGGGATTTGAACCCAATCCTTCCTGTATAGTCTATGCACAGGAACTGATCCGCCGCAATGAATTTAAAGCAGCGACCCTGCTGCCCATTGCGGTCGGATCGAAAACGGAAATGAGGAAGCTTAATTTTTTCGATGACGACAGGGCTGATTCATCAGCATCAATCATCGAGAACTTCCGGCCGGGTCAGCCGATCGATCATTATATTTTTGTTCCGGTTTTTGATTTCCACATGGTTAGCCGGTTTCTTCCGGTTGAGCCTTATTCCATTTTGAAAATCGATGTGGAAGGGGCGGAACTGGAGGTTCTGCAGGGATTAAATGAATGGATCGATGGGTATCATCCCATAATTCTTATGGAAGTATTGCCTGTCTATTCAAAGGAAAACCAAACCAGGCTGGGCCGCCAGCAAAAAATAGAAGAAATGCTTAAGGCATGGAATTATAAAATTGCGCGGATAAAGAAGGATGATCCGGTGCATCCGGAACTAATCGATGCCATTGGCATTCATGACAGGATTGAAGATTGCGATTACCTGCTTTTTCCTGCAGCCCTAACAGAAAAAATATCGGCCTGCTTCAATGCACTATTATAGTCATCCATCCGCGGTTATTGATGAAGATTGCAGCATCGGTGAAGGGACCAGGATCTGGCATTTCAGCCATATTATGTCCGGATGCCGTATCGGAAAAAATTGCAACCTGGGTCAGAATGTGGTTGTTTCGCCCGGCGTAATACTGGGCAATAATGTGAAAGTGCAGAATAATGTATCCATCTATACGGGTGTGGAATGTGAGGATGATGTTTTTCTCGGACCTTCCATGGTGTTTACAAATGTTATTAATCCCAGAAGCGCCATTGTACGAAAGGACCAGTACAAGAAAACCATTGTGAGAAAAGGAGCAAGCGTTGGGGCCAATGCAACTATCGTGTGCGGCAATGAAATAGGCGAATACGCTTTGATCGGAGCCGGGGCTGTGATCACGAAACCGGTTCCTCCCTACGCACTCGTTGCAGGAAATCCGGCGAAGCAGATTGGATGGGTCAGCGAATATGGTCATACGCTGTTATTTAATGAATCAGGTATGGCTGTATGTCCTGAGAGCGGCCAACCCTACGTCCTTAAACATCAGTCCGTCAGCAGGCTGATATGAATATCTATTCTTTGTTGTGTTAAGCCTAACCAGATGACTGAAAAACTCAAGAAAATAAAATTTGCCGTCGTTGGATACGGACATATTGGCAAACGTCATGCTGCTATGATTCTGAATAACCCGGAATGTGAACTGGTAGCCATTTGCGACAATGATCCGAAGCAGGTACACAGCCCGGAGGATGAAAAAATTCCTTTTTTTGATACCCTGGATGCCATGCTGACCGGCGTTCCTGATTTTGATGTACTCAGTATAGCCACGCCCAATGGCTTGCACGAGGAACAGGCTATAAAGGGACTGCAAAGCGGGCACCATGTGGTGATAGAAAAACCGATGGCCTTAACCAAGGCGGGATGCGAACGGATCATTTTTGAGTCGCTTCACCAGCATAAGCAGGTTTTTTGCGTAATGCAAAACAGGTATTCGCCACCGTCCATATGGCTCAAGGAAATCATGCAAAAGAAATTGCTGGGGGATATTTACATGGTGCAGATCAATTGTTACTGGAACCGGGACGACCGGTATTATATCCCGGGCAACTGGCATGGAACCAAACTGCTAGATGGGGGTACGCTCTTCACGCAGTTTTCTCATTTTATAGACATCATGTTCTGGCTTTTTGGCGATATTAAAAATATCAGTGGAAAGTTTACCAATTTCAACCATCAACGTCTCACGGAATTTGAGGATTCGGGTTTTATAAACTTTGATTTTGTGAATGGGGGCATGGGCAGTCTTAATTTTTCGACTTCCATCTGGAACCAGAATCTCGAAAGCAGCATTACCATCATCGCTGAAAAGGGTACGGTAAAAGTGGGCGGTCAATATATGAACGAAGTGCAAACCAGCGTTATAAAGGACTATACCATGCCCGTGCTTCCTCCGGCCAATCCGCCGAATGACTACGGTCTTTATAAGGGTTCGGCTGCCAACCATCATTATATTTTTGAGAATGTTGTTAATGTGCTGAAAGGCCGGGAGACCATCACTACGAATGCCCTCGAGGGACTGAAAGTGGTGGAGATCATAGAGAAGATTTACCTTTTACAATCAAATTAATCCGATGCCTTATGAGCTGATCATAGAAGCCGGCGCTGCCGAAAAGAACTACTGGAAAGATCTCTGGCGCTACAGGGAATTATTCTATATTCTAAGCTGGCGCGACCTGAAAGTCCGCTACAAACAGACCGTGATCGGTGCGGCCTGGAGCATCGTGCGGCCGATACTGACTACCATCATCTTTACTTTTATCTTCAGCCGGGTGGCAAAATTACCTGCATCCGGCTCTGCACCTTATGCCCTCATGGTTTTTGTGGGTATGCTTCCCTGGCAGTTTTTTGCCAATTCATTGAGCGAAGCCAGTATGAGTTTGATCGGCAATTCCAACCTGATCACGAAAGTTTATTTTCCAAGGATGATCATTCCGGCGAGTTCTGTCATTACCAGTCTCGTGGACCTGGCCATTTCTTTGGTTATTCTGGTTGCCATGTTTTTTATTTATCGATATGTACCTGCAATAACTATTATACTCCTGCCACTTTTTATTCTTATTGCATTTGTGGCGGCTTTTGGCGTGGGACTTTATATTACGGCTTTAAATGTCAAATACCGGGATTTCCGCTATATTATCCCGTTTATTATCCAGTTCGGGCTCTATATTACTCCGGTCGGATTCAGCAGTAGCGTCATTCCGGCAAAGTGGCGATTGGTCTATGCGTTAAACCCCATGGTTGGCGTTGTAGATGGTTTCAGGTGGTGTATTCTGGGTGATTCGCTGAACATTCCTTCGTTTCTTATTTCCATTGTTATTTCCTTCTTGTTTTTGTGGCTTGGCATCTGGTATTTTCGTAAAACAGAAAAGAGCTTTGCCGATAACATTTAATAGGATTCATGTCGTCAATAATTGAGATTGAAAATATTTCCAAGCAATTCATCATTGGTCATGAAAGTGCTGAGCGTTATACAACTTTGAGGGACGAAATTTCAAAAAGGGCAAAGAAAGTATTCTCTTTTTCTAATCAGGAATCTGGCAAAAAGCATCAGTCATCCAAAGAGATTTTTTTTGCACTTAAAAACATAAATTTTTCGGTAGAACAGGGAGACCGCCTGGGCATAATTGGCCGGAATGGTGCCGGTAAATCGACCTTGCTGAAGATTCTCAGCAGAATTACCGAACCCAGTTCGGGAAGGATAAAAATCAGGGGACGGGTGGCCAGTTTATTGGAAGTGGGAACTGGATTTCATCCGGAGCTTTCCGGGAGAGAAAATATCTTTCTCAATGGGGCCATACTCGGCATGACCAGGTCCGAGATCCGGCGGAAATTTGATGAAATCGTGGCGTTTGCGGATATTGAGAAATTTCTGGATACGCCCGTTAAGAGATATAGTAGTGGAATGTATGTGAGGCTCGCTTTTGCGGTAGCTGCATACCTGGAGCCCGAAATCCTAATAGTTGATGAAGTATTGGCAGTAGGTGATGTAGAGTTCCAGAAAAAATGTATTGGAAAAATGGAAGATGTCAGCAGGAATGAAGGCAGAACCGTTTTATTCGTAAGTCACAATATGGAAGCTCTTTCCAGGTTATGCAAATCGGCTTTGCTACTCGAAAAAGGAGAAATGCTTTCATTTTCAGATACAGACAGTATTATTTCGCAATATCTTTTATCCCGGAAAAATAATAGAGAGTATTCCAGAAACGGCACAAATGAAATTCAGGTAAGGGATATCTCGATCAAAAATAAAGATGAATCGAGATCAGACACTATTGTAACGTTTGAAAATTGTACAATGGAAATGCGTTGCATTTGCCATGTGGACAAGGTCAGCAATGTGAGTTTTGCAATATGTCTAAATAATGTGCAGGGTCATAGAATTACCAGCTTGTGGACTGCCTATAAAGCAAAAACATTTAATATTACAAAGGGCGAATTTGCGATAATGTTTAAAATAGAGAATTTGAAATTATTGCCAGGAGACTATGAGATTATCACATATATTGAATCAAATGGGAAGGAAATTGAGCGGATAGATAATTATGACAGACTTTTTGTGAAGTACACAAATAATTTTGGATGTACCGTGGAACCCAATGCCTCACAGGGTACATACATTGAAGACTACCTGGTAAGCATAAATAAAATGTAATTCATTCCAAGAATATTAAATGTCTATGAATATCTTAAATAAAATTAAACGAACGAAGAAAGATCCAGGGGTAAGCAATAAAAATTTTTTTGATGTTAAATATCAGCTTCATAATATAGCCAGGTTAAGTCATTTGAATAGTTTAGACCTGGATTTAAATAACAAAAAGGTTTTGGAGTTGGGCGCTGGAATTGGTGATCATACCCTTTTCTATTTATATAAGGGATGTGTTGTTACACCAATAGAGGGAAGACAGGAGCTTTGTGATTTTATATTGAAGAGATTTGATATCAGAGCGGAAAAAGTTGATTTTGAGTATGAAAGTGAGAAATTGTCTGAATATTCGAACTACGATGTTGTGCATTGCTATGGCCTTTTATATCATCTCAGTAACCCTGTGGAATTCTTAAAACATGCTTGCAATACGGGCAATGTGTTTTTATTGGAGACATGTGTCTCAACAGATGATGCTGCGGATCCCATAAATATAGTAAATGAAAATATTAATGATGGCACACAGGCCATTTCCGGTAAGGGATGCAGGCCTACGAGAAAGTGGCTATTTGACGAATTGAAAAAATATTACTCTTATGTATATTTATCGATAACACAGCCCAGGCATAAAGAATTCCCACTGGATTTGAGAAATAAATTATCTGAGGATCAGCTCACAAGAGCAATATTTATAGCGTCGAACAATGAAATAAATAACGCCAAACTTGTTCAATTCATCCCGGACCTGTATCTGTAATATCTTTAGGCATTTCAAATAATATTTAGGCTGGCAGGAATATAAACAAACCGATCTGTGGTCGAGGTGATAAAACGGAAATCCAAAATTTCAAGTCAGGAATATGCTAATCGAAAAATTTAAAAGTTAAGGACATGAAGGGGTTGATTAAGAATATTCTTGATTCTTTAGGCTACAGTGTACTAAAAAAGAGTACTCTTCAGCAATATAAGAGAAAGCTCGATCCTTACAAAGTACAGGAAGATTTAATGGCCGACAAAAAGGATCTTTGCATTTTTGACGTCGGGGCGCATTATGGAGAAACTGCTATTAAGTATAAAAACGTTTTTCCTAATGCAAATATTTATTCTTTTGAGCCTTTTGTGACATCTGCTCAGGCGTTTTTAGAGAACACAAAGGAGTATTCCCAGATAAAGCTTTTTAAGCATGCTTTTTCAGATAAAGTCGGGGAAAGTGAATTTTATATTAACTCGTCAGATGCAACCAATTCATTATTGGCTTCAACTATAACAAATTCATGGGTTGATAATGCAACGAAGAATAGCAATATTGAAAAGGTTAAAATAGATACAATCGATAATTTTTGCGAGAAAGAGAACATCAATAGAGTTGATATATTGAAACTTGATGTTCAGGGTGGAGAAATGCTTGTTTTAAAGGGGGCTGACCGAATGTTATCTTCAGCTAAAGTAAAAATGATCTTTACGGAGGTTGAGTTCATCGAGATATACAAAAATCAACCGCTTTTTCATGATATAACTGCTTATTTGACCAGGTACAATTATAAATTGTTTGGCTTGTTCGACACGCATTGGCTTGAGAACGGTCAAATTGCGTGGTGTGACGCTGTTTATATTAAAGCTGATTAAGAATTGGGCAATTCTTTTTTTAATTTTATTTAGTTGTAATGAAAGGTATTTCCGGGCTAGATGAGAGAATCGTAAATTATGTTGCGGGGAGGTTGAATAAATATTTAATAAATAAGAAAAAGAAGGCAGCGGAAAAATCGAAGCAAACCTGGCTCGGACTTTTTCAAAACAAAGATTGTTTAACTCACCAGCTTTCGGATGAGCTTAAAATAAATCTTTATAATGATTCTGTTTTATCAAAATTAATTTATGATGGCTTTGAAACTTCAGAGATAGATTTTTTAAATCATTTTTTGGAGGAAGGCGCTTATTTTATAGACCTTGGGGGAAATGTATGCTTTTTCAGTCTATTTGCGTCCAGGAAGATCGGCCCGGTAGGTTTGGGGATAGGATTTT
>JAUZOD010000101.1 GCA_030706635.1 Bacteroidota bacterium | reverse complement strand
ATAAGCAAAATCCTGCAGCCAGCGGTTCATGACGAACCAGGCGATCGGGGCGGCAACGACAAAAGCCACCATCACCAGCTTCAGGAAATCCGCGGCCAGCAGCGCAACAATCTGGCGGACGGAGGCGCCAAGCACTTTCCTTACGCCGATCTCTTTGACGCGCTGGCGGGTTGACAAATGAGCGAGGCCGAATAATCCCAGCGCGCAGATCATGATGGAGAGCAGGGCAGCCACCCGGATCACCTGCTGCCAGTGTGCTTCCTGCACATATTCCCTTGCATTGAGCTCGTCCAGGAAATGAACCTGGTATTGGAGATTGGGCATCGCTTGCCTGAAAGCTTTTTCCCATGCGGTCATGGCTTCTTTCTGTTTTGACTTTTCAAATTTCACGAGGATGCCGCCGTCGGTCCAGTCGCCCATGAACAGCATCAAGGGCGGAATGCGTTCCCGCAAAGATCCGGTGTGGAAGTCCTTTACCACGCCGATAATCGTTTTGGCCCCGCCGTTAAAAGGTTCATCGGTAAAAACCCGGGCGCCGATGGGATTTTCCAGACCGGCAGCTTTCACAAAGGTTTCGTTCACGATCACAGATTGGGTTTTATCTGTTGGAAAAGCAGCCGAGAAATTGCGGCCTGCCTTCAGGGGTATTTCCAGCAGGGGGAGATAGTGTTCATCTGCCTGCCGGTGCACAGCGCCGACATAGCGGTCATTTATTTCTGTATTGCGTACCGCATTGTTACCATTGTCAGTAAATGATATCGCGGCAATGGCTGGCTCGCTGGAAATTTCATGCTGTAAGATGGACCTGATCTGCGCATAGTCACGGTCGCCCACCAGGGAAGTGCGGATGACGAGCTGAGGATTATATCCCAGATCCTTTGTACGCACATAATCCATTTGCCGGTAATAGACCAGCGTGGCCATCAGCAGGAAGATGGCGAGGGAGAACTGGATCACGACCAGAGCGCGGCCAAATGCATTCCTGCCGGATAGTCTTTGTTTGTTGTAGAGCACTTCCGCCGGTATGAAATTTGACAGGACGCTTGCCGGGTAGAGACCGGCCAGCAGAATGATCATGCCCAGCAGCAGGGCAAAATAAAATAGCAGCCCCGCATCCAGACTTTGACTAAACAAAATCTGTTTGTCCGTCAACCGGTTGAACAGCGGCAGCGAAAAACGCGTACCGATGATGGCCAGCAAGAAGGCGAGGAGGCACAATATCGCGGACTCGCTAAGGAACTGCCAGATGATCTGAATCTTACTACCACCCACTATTTTCCGCACGCCGACTTCCTTTGCTCTTTTCAAAGAAGCCGCGATACTGATATTGATAAAATTGATGGCGGCCATCAGCAAAATAAAACCGGCGATGCCCAGGAAGAGCCAGGAAAACACGGGGTTGCTGCCATTAATGATGCCGCCTTCCGCATTGCTGTTCTTTTCGCTGAGGGGGTTCAGGTGAATATCCGTCATGCGCTGCAAACCATAGCTGACCTGCGGATCGTACCCGTAGCTTTTTATATTGGCCGTCCGTTGTTGCCCGGCCTGTGACGCATAAACCTGATCAAACTTGGCGGCCACCGCTTTTATATCTGCGTTGGGAGAGAGTAAAACAAAAGTGCCCAGGTAGGCATTGAGCCAGTTATTGTCATCAAACGAAAGCTGCATGAACTGAAAAGAGAAAAGGATATCAAACTGAATGGAAGAATTCGCGGGCGGGTCCTTTACCACGCCCGTAATGATGAGTGGTTCGGCCAGGCGTTTCGCAGAAGGATCGGCATCCATCTGGATCGGCTTACCAATTACATCTATGCTGTTGAAAAATTTCAGCGCCGTGCTTTCGGTGATCACGGCCGAATGGATATCCTTTAAAACGGTTTGCGGATTTCCACGCAGGAGGGGAAAGGAGAAGAGATTGAAGAAATGATCATCGGCAAATAAGAGTTTCAGCTGCAATGATTTTCCGTTTGCCATCACATCGCCGGGAACATCGCCGCCCAGTACTCTTACGTAATCCTTTACTTCCGGCACCTGCGATTTGAAGGCCGGCCCCTGAACCTGGCCGGTGCCGCCAATGGTTTGTTTGCCGGCGCCTTTATTTTCGACGAGGGTAGTGGTGATGCGGTAAAGATTCGGGTTGTTCTCGTGAAAAGTATCGAAGCTCCTTTCGTCTTTCCAATAGAGGATGGCCAGGAGCATGCAGGTTATTCCAGCGGCCAGCCCGATTACATTGATAGACGAATAGAGTTTGCTTTTCCAGAGCTGGCGAAAGGTGATTTTCAGGTTTGGCGTTGGCATATCGGAAGTTTGGTATGGTTATTTCGAGGTCACAGATTGTGACCTCATTCAAAAATAATCATTCCAAATTTACTCTTCCACATGCCTGCCGATTCGCTCTTTAATCAACCTGAACGCTAAAAGAATTGAGCAAATAAGAAATGGAAAACCAAACCAAAAGCTCGTGAAAGCGCCCTCATCTTCAGCATAACTATGGATCAGATAAAAAAAAGAAATCCATAAAAGTATCAGCCCGCCGATTTTAATCCCAAAGGGAACATCCTTCTTTCCTGCAAATAGGTTTGTAAGCAAAAGCCACTCGTCCCAGCATTGGGCACCTGCAACTGATTGAAAATAAATACAGAGAATACGACAAATTAAGTAAGCAACAAAAGTTAAATATGTTATAGGAGAATCGGAATATGAAAAAAAAGGTTAACAATAAACAACAGTATTATTCTGCGATGGCCGAAATTGAAAGCTATTTACAGAAAGGGATTTCTAATTTAACCGAAACAGAAGAAAATCATCTCGATGAGCTTTCAAGAGCCGTAGAGATATGGGAACTTAAAGAGTATCCCATGCCCATGCAACCTTCCTTTCAGGAAATTCTAATTTATATCATGCAGTATAAACGTTACTCACAGGCAAAATTGTCTGAAGATCTTTCGATTTCAAAATCCTTACTATCTGAAATTCTAAGCGGGAAAAAGCAGCCTAATCTGGATCTTGTCATTAACCTTCATCAGGGTTTTGGCATTGATGCCAATATTTTACTTGAGAGTATTTCGCCTGCAACCAACGCAGGAAAAAAATCAGCCTGACCCAACCCCCTTTCCCGAGTTTGTGTCATCTTATTCCCGGTAGCCCCTGAAGCACACGGGAGCAATACCGCCTTTGTACACTGCAGTTTTGTTCTTAAGGTTGATTACCGGCTAACCGTATGAAATTATATAACAATCGGGTGGCCTTTTTCGAATGCCCGAAGTCGATTAAATCTATATTAGGTAAAGGGTACCGGTCGCAAAAAAGTTTTTTTATTGCCCTCCCTCCAGCCCGGCTTTATCCCGGCCGCCCTGAGTTGCATTTCGATATAGCGGGCAGCTTTCAGATAACCGGCAGAGGCGGTGAAGCGTCCTCCGGTAGCATCTGAGGCTATACCGTACATATCCTTTTTCAGGCTTGCAATAGTTTGCGTTTTACTTTCAAGGCCGGTGATGACCAGCAGCAGAACAAAAAGGTTTTTTTTCATTTTGACTGGCGAAGGAGTTTCATGATCCGTTTACCGTTTTCATATACGATCAGCGAATCTTTATCCGCGAATCCGATCTGCACATCATATCCTTCAAGAAAAAACCTGTTGGCCGATTCGGGATATAATACGGCGGTTGGCAGTCCGTCACCCGATACTTTGATGGCATTGCCTTCCCGTTCAACTTTCATCAACTTCCCATTACTTTGTGCATATAGACCTGTGTACCCCTTTATTAAATCGTCGCTTATTGTTATCCTGTTATGCGGCGCCGAGCCTGCATTCATGGTTTTCAATATTTGCGCTCCTTCCGGAAGCGCACGGGTGATCACCTGGTCGGTGACAAAAATGCCGTTATCCGCATTGGTCATAACCACAACAGCCCTTTTCGATCTTGGCAGAAAAACGGCCATGGTCCGTACGCCGATATCGGAACCACCGTGTTCCAGCGCATATTCTTTATCAGGAAGACCTTCCACGAGGCCCCAACCCAGACACCGGTAGTAGTTCTTCTTCACCTTCACCTGCGGCCGGGTCATATCGGCAAAAAGCGAGTCCGAAAGCCCTAAGCCGTACATGGAATATATACCCAGCCTGCAGTAGTCTTCCACTGTCGTGATCAAATCATCCGCAGCGCTTACCGGCGTTTGGATGGAAATGTTATAGCGGTTACCCTTGCCGTCGTGCCACATGGCAAAACGGTTTGTGTCCAGGTCTGCCGTCCAGTAACGGGTATCGTTCATATGCAGGGGTTTAAAAAGCCAGGTTTCCATCAATGTATTCAATGGCTGATGAAATTTGTTTTCAAGAGCGCGTCTCAGGTATTCAAAGCCTTCCCCGGAGTATCCGAATTTAGTGCCGGGCTCAAAATTGAAACGCAATGCCGAGCCTCCATTGTCGGTACGCCAATTGGGAAAGCCGGTCTGGTGACTAAGTACAATACGCGTGGTTAACTCATTCAACCAGGGGTTGCCCGCAATATCCGGGTCAACCCAGTAATGCGAAAGAGGTTCATCCAGGTTCCATAATCCTGCCTGTACCAGTTTCATCGTGAGCATGGCCGTAACGGGCTTGGTCTGTGATGCAATATTAAACAGGGTATTCGTCGGGGCGGGACGTCCCTGCTGCAGCACTCCAAATATTTTCAGCCATTTTATATGACCGCCTTCAATCAGACCAATGCTGGTACAGGGAACATGATGCCGCGCCATCCAGACGGGTACATCACGGAGCAGGGAGCTAACAACGGTATCCTCCTGCGCAAAAACCGTATTGCAGGCCGCAAGTAGCACAATGATGAAATAGCGTTTGGTGTTCATGAATGATATATTGTGGCTCAAATTTATTTCGCACGGAAGTGGTGAAAAAGTAAAAGTGACGACCGACCCGGAAATGATGACGAACACACGGATTACCCACGCGTTCTGAATAATATGGCGATAAAAGGAGACCACATCCCTAATTTTGTTTCTTTAGTAAATGCTGCCGGAGCATGAAAAAATCTGACTGGACAATTTTATTTACCTGGCCTTATAAGGTCTATACACAGCTGCTATTCTGGCTGCTGGTATTTTCATTATACATTTTACTGAAAGAATATCCCCAGCGGATGCACGGGGCAACCCTTATCTGCCTGGTGTTCCAGGAAATGCTGGAACTGGCTATACCCTGCTATTCGCAGAATCTGCTGGTGCTTCCTTTTTTAAAACGCCGTAAATGGATCGCGGCTATCGTGATATACCTCGCGCAATTGCTGGTGCTTATAAAACTTTTACCCTACCTGTTAAATGCCGCAGGTCAGCTTTTTGTTTTTTTCTTTCCTATAACCGATACCGTGGATTGGCGCGAAGAACACATAGCCTTCAGCGTGGTGGCCTTTACGGTGGTCGCCTCATTTACAAAGACGGGTCTGGACCGCCTGATCAGGGATAAAGAACAAAAGGAAAATGAGCTGCGGCATTTAAAAGCCCACCTGAACCCGCATTTTCTTTTTAACACGCTGAATAACCTGTATGGTTTGTCCGTGGCTGGTTCAGAGAACTTACCAGGGCTTATGCTAAGGCTGTCTGATCTGCTGAGGTATTCGCTGTATGATACGAACCAGCATTATGTATCGCTGCAGAAAGAGACCGGCTACATTTGCAACTATGTGGCGCTGGAAAGGATAAGGCTAAGTGATGAGCTGCAAATTGATTTACACATGGAAGGCGAAATGGGTGGGCATTACATAGCGCCGTTGCTGATGATTGTATATATTGAAAACGCGTTCAAACACTTTTCTGCAGCCGATGGCCGGCGCCCTTTTATAAAGATCATGCTTTCCGTTGGCGACGGATCATTGCGTTTAAACGTGCTCAACTCGGTAGACCCCGCACGGCCGCCCGTACCGGCATCAAAAGATAAAGGAGGACTCGGCCTGGAAAATGCCCGGCAGCGCCTCAATCTTATCTATCCCGGCCAGTATTCGTTAAAGATTAACAAGGGACCGGAAAGCTTTGAAACGGATCTTTTAATTCAATTGACATGAAGTTGAATTGCATTATCGTTGATGACGAACCGATAGCCAGGGATATTTTGCGGACCTACATCTCGCAAATACCTTCTCTCCATCTCAGCGGTGAATTTAACAATGCCTTCGATGCCATGCAGCAGATGAACCGGCAACCGGTGGACCTGGTGATCCTCGATATCAACATGCCCCGGCTGACCGGACTGGACATGCTCCGGAAATTGGAAAAATATCCTGCTATCATTATTACCTCGGCTTACCCTGACTATGCGCTGGACGGGTTTGAACTTTCGGTAACCGATTATCTGCTCAAGCCTTTTTCATTGACAAGACTAATAAAAGCGGTTGAGAAGGTAATCAGTCAAAAGCAACAGGGTATCAATGCTGGTCTGAAACCCGAAACAGATGAGTTCCTGCTGGTCAAGTCCGACAGGAAGTTTACAAAAGTTTTTTTCAGCGAGATAACCTATATAGAAGCCTGTGGCAACTACATGTTCATTTATTGCGGCGCAGAAAGGATAATGACGAAGCAGACACTGGCCCAATTGGAAGAGCTATTGCCCAGGGGCAAATTTGTGCGGATTCACAAATCTTATATTGTTTCCAAGAAGGCTGTGAAATATGTTGAAGGGAATGAGCTATCGGTCGGCGGGAAAAAGCTTCCGATCGGCAAAGTTTACAGAAAGGATATGCTTAAAAAGCTTACTATGTAAACGGCTCCGGTTGCCCGTACCGGCATTTGCTCCAAACCTGCCAATGATTATTTACGCTTTCAATTCAAGCGCGAATTCCTGTGTTCGATGCTGTCAATATACTTGTTGAGCGCCGCTCTTAAACTGTCGAGAAAAGTTGTATAGCCGGCTTTGCGGCAAAGAATTTCCTGTCCATACCAGTTTCACCCTGCGTCTGGTTACGGGCGTCGCTTCAGAGTGCTCAATCTCCTGTACGGAATCCTGAATAAAAAGTTCTTCCCCTATCATCCGGGTATAGGCAAGGATATGGCTTGGGCAGGGTACTGATTCCATGTACGATCATTTTTTTTTCTTATTGCCTGATCCGGATTTGGAGAAGTGTCAGGCAATGAACCGATCTGCAGCAGCAGTCTGGGGTTAAAGAGGCGCTAAAAGCTCAGCCAATTGTTGAAATAAGCTTTATTTCCATAAAATCCAATGATGAAAATGCCACTCCTTATCCTGTCCCTTTCTGTGAGTCTTTTTTCATTTAAGGATACCGGACATATTGTCCATCATCACAATCTGCGATAATGAAATCGTAACCCATTCTTCTGCAGTACTATAAAGAGTATCGTTTACAGTACGAAAGGCAATTATGAAACCAGCTTCAAACGCAGTGCGTAATTCCGGGCCGCCGATGCTGTTTATCCAATCCTTAATTTTGCCGTCAAATCAGAATCTTCCGTCATGCCCGATTTTTCCCGCCTGCTGGCGGTTTGCAATAAAGTCAGCTCCGTCTCCGCCGTTGTGCTGGATAAATTCCTGATGTATTATGCCGCCGCGCAGGAGGGACTGGAGCGGGAGATGGATGGCCGGCTCGCGCGCTTCCGGGAGGTTACGAAGGGATTTAAGCCGGCCTGGGTCAACCTGCTCAAAGCGCAGTATATCGGTCACCGCATATTTAAAAAGGACGGCCTCATTCATAAGTACCTCCATCACACAGCGGTGAAAGCCCTGGAGCCAGAGCAGCTGAATTATTTAAAGCAGCAGTCCGCGCACGCCTGGAGATACAGCTTCAGCGAAATCACCGCCCATCCCGAAGGAGATTTCTATGAAATGGAAGATGTATTCAGCGGGGAGAACTTCCTGCTGTATTCCCCGTCCGTTACAGCCATCCTCGCTACGGAATCCGTCACGCTCTGGCTTAACCTCATCGGCTTCAATGGCTCCTGCTGGCAATCCTACGGGCCTGTTCTTTCCTTTCAGGGTTTTCAGCCGGACGATATTTTCTTTTTCGCCACCGAGCTGAATCCCCGGATTGAAACGGAGGAAGACCTGATGAAGGATATGGAAGCGAATCCCTTTCCCTACCTGATGCTGATCAACGGATCCCGCTATCCCATGACCCTTCACGGGAAAGATATGCTCGTGCAGGTACTGGCAGAGCATCCGCTGGAGACCTTTGACAGCAGCGGGTTAAAAAAGGATTTTAAGGTGGAATATGCAAAGAGCGTCTACCGCCTTACGCCAAAAGCCTGGGGCGAAGCTCCGCATTTTGCGGCGGCTTATTTCGATGAGGACAAAAAGATCATGCTGCTGACTTCGCTGACGGACCAGGGTTTCCGGCGGTTGACAGATCAGCTAAACGCCCATGGATTCAAGCTTCCGGCCGATCCGGATATCCACGTTCAGCCTGCCATGCTCACGGCCATCAAAAGCATTCTGAAAAAGGATCTGCACCTGAACCCATATGAGAAGTTGTTCGAACGGAAATCCACACCCGGAGAACAGGAAATGACGAAAAAGCTCAACCGGCTGCTTTCCCTTGCAATTCCCCTGATCAATGCCGGAAAAGAACCCGACATTGACGCGCTCGCAAAAGAAGCAGGCGTGGATACGGAGACCGCCCGGGACGTGCTCGCTCATACGATGAGCCGCATTGGTAAGCTCCGGAACCAGTTGGATAAAAAAGGGAAGAAGAAAAAATAATATCCATCGACGCGTATCCGGAGCAGATTATCCGGATTATCCCATAGGAGCGCAAGGTCTTCTCAATGTTCTGTGTCGAGCGGAAGTAAAAGTTCCGGTCATCAGCTTCAGCAAATCATTTTCGTGATATCACGAAAATGATCGGGACCCTTCAAAGACCCGGCTTTTAACATTTACAGTCCATTCCCGGTTTCATAATTCCGGATATATCTCTTTATGGAACGGAAGGATGTGCCGATATGGTCGGCATCAACCTTTTCAGGGTCGAAGGATCTTTCAACCGAGGTGCACATCTCTTTATATTCAGGATGTTTTTTATCGGCCAGTACCTTTAATACTTCGTAGTAACCATCTATGGCACCGCAGTCCTCCGGCGGCGAGCTGCGCTGTCCGTCAAGATAAAGAGGAGGGAATACGGCCTTTTCTTCTTCCGTCAATTCTTCCAGCCGGATTTCGTGCATCCAGCCGTCTCCAATATCGTATTCATACATCAGGCTATCCTCTGCTTCTTTCAAAATAGCAGAAAGCGGTACAGCCCGGTCGCTGACGATATCTTCTCCTTCCACCGCCAGGCTGTATGAGGTGGCTACAATAGCGTTGAACCAGGCCGTGAAGCGGAATCTAAAGCGCTTTCCGGAAGATTTTATGTTCAGGCTCACTCAGATGGAATTTGCAGATTTGAGGTTTCAGGTTGATGCATCTCTATCATGAGGGCATTCATTGAGATTAAAAGACTTGCTTTTCAACAAACCGATTTAAGGAGACAGTTGAAAGAAATAAAAGACAGACTGGGAGAGCATGATGCGCGCCTAAACCAGATTTACGACGCGGTCGAAAACTTATTGGATGAAAGAGCGGCCCAAAGAAAATGGGATAATAGGGAAAGAATAAGGTTTTAAAATGGATTTGATGAACGCAATCTGAACAATATAAGGGCTTTCTTTCCTGCCTTTCCAATTTGGAACGCGGTGCGTACCAAATTGAGCGCGGTTTATTATACCCTCTCATCATCCGGCTGATGCTGATATATCAGAAATAACAAAAATACGATCGTCAGCATAAATGCTATATTCTGTCCGTTCCAGATTTTTGACTGCCACATCAGAAACCATTCGCCACCTACCGTAACAAAAACTGTGAACCAAAGGATAACGCCCAGAAATAAACCGAGCCTGAGGAGCTTTCCTGATTTTTTAAACTCTGACGCTT
>JAUZOD010000100.1 GCA_030706635.1 Bacteroidota bacterium | reverse complement strand
CTGCTTTATTAAGATAGGAATTTCTGTGCAGCCTAATATTATGCCCTGGGCGCCGCTTTGAACCAGCTTATCTATAATTTCAAGATATGCTTCTTTTGTTGATGGCAAAAAAATGCCTTTGCCCATTTCCTTAAAAATAGAATTGTTAATGTACTCTATATCGTCGCTATCGGGTATGAGAGCTGTTATATTTTTTTCTGCCAGCTTGTTCTTATAAAAATCAAGTTGCATCGTATATTTTGTGCCAAGCAGCGCTACTGTTGTAAGACCGCGTGCTTTTACTGCATTCGCTGTTGCTTCACCGATATGTATCAGCGGAACCTTGATAGCACCTGTTACCTGGTCGGCTATTTTATGCGGAGTGTTTGCTGCCAGTACCACGCAGTCTGCACCAGCCCGCTCAATGCTTACTGCGGCGTCAACTACAATATCAGCAAGGCCTTCCCAATCATATCGCTCCACGAGCGTTTTTATCTCTTCAAAGTTGACTGAATTCAATATTATTTTTGCTGATGTTACTCCGCCATATTTTTTATTTACCGCCTGGTTAAGAAGCCTGTAATAATCAACCGTCGAAAGCCAGGTAAAGCCGCCTACAATGCCAATTGTTTTCATAGTATGAAGATAAGAAAGATAAAGAACCAAAGGTGGGCTGTTGGAGACATCCTCACTAATCCTCTTCAGGGAACTGCCAGGCGGCCTGTGCCCGGCTGTCTGGAGAATGTGTAGATAAGAAAATAATCCTATCCGGCCATCCCGTATAACGTTTGAATAATTGGAGCTTAAGTTTCGTGTGCGAACCTGGGCATAGTGCTGGTTTTTACGTCATTGCGAGGCGCATGATGGATGCTGAAGGGAAGAATAAAGCTTGTTGCAAGCTTGTCCTGAGTTTGCCAACGGAAGGTAATTCCCTGCTTCCATAGCAGCATTAAATAGGTAGAGTGTTTCGTCGCCACCCTCCTGGCCGGAGTTACCTGACACTCCTTAATAAATCTTAGAGATTATTTTTTCACAATAGGAGCGCTGCAACATCATAAACCTGGTTGGCATTATGGATCACAATCTGTGGCTTGTTTTTGTATAATTCTACTCTGCCTGTTATCCATTCTTCTTTACCCGTTTAAAATGTTTCCGGAACAATTTTGAATTGGGTCCTTACAAATTCTATCCTGGTGCGCTTTTCCAATGTTTCTCGTGTAATCTGCCAATAAATGCATTGCCGGAAGACCTGGAAATTTATCTGATATAATATCAATTCAAGAATTGCTCTTTCGCTTCTTAGCTAAAAATTTATGAATGGCCGGGGGCACCTTATCAGCCTTATCTAAAAATAAAAGGATAAAAAAAATAGTAAATTAAGAAAAAGACTTATATATTTAGGGTACTATCTTATGATGCATACTTAACAGCATCTTACTTCTCTGCTTTTCACGATTACTTTTTCATCCGTTAAAATAGATATGCATGTACAGGAAACTCACCAGGCACGCAGTATTATGTGGCCTTATCTTATCAACCTGTAGCCTTAATGCCCAATCGCCAGGGGGAATAGGGCGTCAGTCACTTTGGCTAAAAGGAAACTTTTCTTCCGATTCGGTTAAGACAGCGACCCTGAATTTTAATCCTGCGACGGATATGAATGGGATCAGCAAACAGATCAAAATGCCCGGCACCATCGAAGGCATGAGACGGGTAACTATCTTTACGGTTTACCGCAATCCGGGCCCGGACCAGGATAGACCGGTGTGGCAAATAAATGGTGGCTTTGGTGATCTTTCGCTTTCTACCCGGCAGGTAGCCAGTAAAAGCGGGAAAATGAGTATGGTCTTCGAAAAACCCGGAGAAACTACTACAGAGCGCAAAAAATCCGGGGCCATCATTTCTACCTACCTGGGGCAGCAAAGCTTCCCGCCCGTTGAGGACGCAACAAATAAAGATATTGCCATTCAATTTGGTAGCCCGGCAGTCTCACCTCAAGCCGGTCAGTCCGCCGGATTGGTTGGCGAGTTTATCGTGTATGAAACGATTTTGAAAGAAAAGCAGATCGCCAGGATAGAAAGCTATTTGGCAATAAAATATGGAATCACCCTGCAAAAAAACTATGTAAATAGCCTCGGTGAAACGATATGGAGCAGAAAAAATGAAGAAGTTTATTCTAATAATATTGCTGGTATAGGAAGAGATGATCAATCCTCACTTTATCAAAAACAGGGCACGAGCAGCAGCTCACCGGATCAACTGGTGATTGGCATTAATAAAATTGCCCCGTTCAACAGCATAAACACCGGCCGGATAAATGACAGGGATTACCTGGTCTGGGGTGATAATGCGATGGCTTTTACACTTAGCCAGAATGCCGGCCAGGCGCAAAGCGACATCCTGCTTTCTGAAAAAAAATGGCTGATGAAGCTTTCGGGAAAAACAGCCGCCACCATTTCAACTGAATTGAAAATCGATACCAAAACATTGCTTCCTGCTGATTTTCCTAAAGAATACTTTTGTTTAGCTATCGACCGTTCCGGCTCGGGTGATTTTGTCCCCAAAAATTGCACTTACATTACGCCGGACAATATTTCTGCTGACGGAATTGCCAGTTTCAGCGGATTACATTGGGATATGGACGGTTCGGGAAAAGATGCCTTTAGTTTTGGGCTGAAGACCCGGTTGTCTGCTGACGCAGACCGGCCGGTAACTTTCCAGGTATACCCGAATCCACTAACAGATGGTTATTACAATGTAGCCGTATCGCTGGACAAACCTGCCGATATCACGGTCAGGATATATGATATCCATCTTCACCTTATAGAATCCAAAAAAGCATTCGGACAGGCTAACTACCTGGTACCCGGAACGATCCATGGCGCGGCGGGTACGTACCTTGTCAAACTCTTCACGAATGACAGGGAATTTTCCCAACTTGTTATCAAACCATAAGCCATTTTAAGAACGGCCTGTTTGCTGGCCATCAATTATATATATGAAACTTTTTCCAATACGGCTGCTCTCAATTATTATCGTTTGCGTGTGTTCATCAGGTTTAGCCGATGCTCCCGCTCCGCACCCCTTTTTCAATACCTGGAAACACATAGAATATAAGGGTCCCCGGATGGCGTTGAACAGGCGGTCCAACACCCGAAAACCAAAGGCAGAAACGCCCGGATCTGAATTGGGCTCCATGACCGTAAGAAAATGGGCTGGCAGCCGCGCTATGGATATTAGTCTTACCGGTGCCGCACTTCATGTTCCGGCCGATGCAATGTTGACTCCCGCCATGTTATCGGTTACCGCATTGCCGGACGTTGATATTCCGGCTCTCGACGCCGGACTAATTAACGTAACGGGCCAATATTCCGGTTACCGGTTTTTGCCTCATGGAAGCCATTTTAAAAAGCCTGTTACTATTAGCCTTGGATATGAGGAAACGAAGATACCCCGGGGATACACCGCCAAAGATGTGGCTACTTTCTTTTTCGATGAAAAAGGTAAGCACTGGGTACAATTGCCAAGGGCCTCCGTAGACGAAATCAATAAAAAGATCATTTCTACCTCCACGCATTTTACTGATATGATCAATGGTGTACTGGAAGTGCCGGAGTCCCCCGCAACGTTAGCGACTACCCCGAATTCTATGTCAGGTATCCAGTATCCTGATGCCACTTCTCAAATTGTGACCATAGCGCCACCGGTTGCCAACTCATCCGGAAGTGCTATTTTGGACTACCCGATTATGCTGCCAGCCGGCAGGAGGGGCATGCAGCCTGATCTGAGCGTACAATATAACAGCGGTGGTTCTGATGGCTGGCTGGGCCTTGGCTGGGACCTAAGCACACCGGCAGTTTCTATTGAGACGCGCTGGGGAGTACCGAGGTATGATGCGAACCTGGAAACAGAAACCTACACCCTTGACGGCGCACAACTGAGCCCGATAGCCCACCGGGCTGCGGCAGTCGCCCGTACCAGTGAGAAACAGTTTTACCCGAGGGTGGAAAATGACTTTCAGAAGACTGTCAGGCATGGCAGCAACCCTTCCAATTATTGGTGGGAAGTAACAGAGAAAAACGGTACGCGCCGGTTTTTCGGTGGCGATCCCAATAATGGAGTGGATCCTGCCGCAGTTCTGAAGGATACCACTGGCAATATAGCTTACTGGGCTCTAACGGAAGCCAGGGATCTTAATGACAATTTCGTCAGGTATCGCTACACCAGGGTTTGGGACGCCGGAACCCCCGGAGCCACATATATGGGCAAGAACCTGTACCTCGCCTCCGTCAGCTACACCGGCCATGGAAACACCGAGGGCAAGTATACCGTGGCTTTTACCCGCGATCGTGATCTTGGTGAGCCGAAAAGGAAAGATATCAGCATCAGCGGACGCCTCGGCTTCAAACAGGTTATGGCAGACTTGCTCAGGAAAGTTGTGGTGCAATACAATGGCCAGGCCGTTCGGTCTTATGAACTGAATTATACGGAGGGTGCCTTTTATAAGACACTGCTGCAGAACATTAAACAATTTGATGCCGCCGGTAAGCTTTTTACTACCCATACCTTCGATTATTACAATGATGTGCAAACAAATGGCGCCTACCAGCCGTTGACAGGGCCACAAGAATGGAATCCACAGGCTGACAATGTAAAGGGAACCTTTTTAAATCCTATTCCCGGGTTCCAGGATCATGCATCAGCGCTGAGCGGAAATAAGTCCATCGGCGGAGGTTTCGGTTTAGCCGTTACGATCGGCCCGGATGATGATGACCTGGCTTCCAAATCCAATACCGCAGGTATTGCTTTTGGATTTAATATTTCCACCAATGAAGGCATGTTGGCCCTCGTTGATATCAATGGAGACGGCCTGGTCGATAAAGTCTTTAAGCAAGGTGGTAAACTATATTATCGTGCGAATCAATCTGCAGTAGACAGCAATATAGCATTTGGCCCGCGTTTGCCGATAAATGGGGTTAACGACTTCAACCAAGGCCTCAACTGGGGCGTAAACGTAGGATTGGAATCTAATTTTTTCATTTATGCAGGCTTGGGCTATGTGCATTCCGAAGATATTGCCAATGTGTATCTCACTGATGTGAATGCCGACGGATTGGTAGATATCGTCAACAACGGAACGGTGTTTTTTAACCACCTGGATGCAAACGGAAACCCGACGTTTACGACTTCAAGCGGTGATACTCCCAGTCCTATCCAGTCATCTTCCGGAATCGACAACAGCCTCGTAGAAAACGATCCTGCGGCGTTGCAAAAAGCTATTAACGACAATCCTTTGCACGATGTAGTGAAAGTGTGGGTAGCTCCCTTCGATGGAACGGTAGATATCAATGCGCCGGTAACCCTGGACCAGGACACCAGTGCCACCGCTAAGTCGTACGCGGCAGCTGATGGGGTTCGCGTAGTCATACAGCATAAAGGCACGGAGCTTTGGTCTTCTACCATTAGTGCCAACGACTTTACCCCAAAAACTCCTACCGGCGTGAATGCAGTTCCGGTTCAAAAAGGCGACCATATTTATTTCAGGGTTCAGTCTATATTTAATGGTGCGTACGACCAGGTACATTGGATACCGGAAATAACCTACAGCGCCAATGTCCCCGGTTTGAATGATGCCAACGGTAAACCGGTTTACCAATTCCAGTCGGACAAAGACTTCCTGATGTCTGCACCTCTTTCAGTTGGTATGCCTATTGACGGATTGATTCACATCCAAGGCGATTTTACCAAACCGATCACGTCCGACAATGTAGTGTTGACGATCTTGAAGGAGAACAATCAAGTATTTACCACACTCCTGCAAAAACAGGTAAACTGGGACCAGGCAACAACCGTTCCTGTGTCCATCGACCAAAAAGTTCTTAAAGGTGAAAATTTGTATTTCCGTGTTTCTTCACCGTCGAATATTGACTGGACATCACTACATTGGGATCCCAACCTATACTATACTGCATCAGACGATCCCAAGGTCCCCCGGGTGATTGATGACAGTGGTCGCATCCTGATCAAAATCTCCCCCACGGTGGATTTCAAGGCCTTCACAAAAACAGTTATTCCCAGCCTGCCCTGGACAGCGCCCTCAAAGGACACTTTTTCGATCGTGGCTAAACCGACGTTCAGCTTAAGTTCTGGCACGGGTCAGGTTGTTTTTTCCGTAAAAAGAGAAAATGAGCTGATTGCAGAAGAAACAATACCAGTATCGGATGGTAAGGTCGGCGCCCACCCGGACCTGACGGCCATTCTTAACAGTGGTGATAAGGTGTTTTTTGAATACCATACCGCGGACACCACGGTGGCGTATGCTCTCGAAGCTGACACCGTGATCGTGCGCCCCAAGCACAGCAAAGCAGATACCTTACAAGGCGGTTTTCATGCCCTGGACAACTCTTTCATTTTCGGACCCATGTATCGCCACTGGGGTCAATTCGCCTACAACGGCAACAGGGACCGCGCTAATCAACCGATCATTGAAAGTGATTTACATTTGAATCAGGCGTTTTTTGACTCAGCAGGAACACGCATCGACCTGAGCCCTTTGGTGGATACAAGTAACCCAACCGCCTCGGCGAATCAAATGCAACAGGCTTATGATGGCCACGGCGGGTACCAGCCTAAGGACGATAAATTCATTTACATGGCGCCGGATAATCAGCGAAAAGCATGGATTGGTTACGACAACTTAACATTCGTTACGCAGGATACAATCAGTTCATCCCGCATGGGCAGGGACGATATACTCCCGGTGAACCCGGTTGTTGTATCCACTGCAGGATCTGCCTCCGGCGCCGTAGGTATTAAAAAGGTCGCGCAAACAGATGATTTCAGCGTGGGTGTCGCCACCCCCGGTGGGGAGCTGGGAATAGGAGTAAGTACGGGGACGACCAAATTCGTTTATGATTTTACAGACATGAACGGTGACGGCTACCCGGATATCCTCTCCAATAGCAAGATTCAATATACAAACCCGTACGGTAGCCTCGAACCGGCTGCAAAGCCTTTGGGCTTTGGAGATGTTACTTTTTCGAATCATACCTCTGTGGGGGGAACCGCAGGGGGCTCATTGGCATTTTCCACTTCTCCCAATGCTTCTAAAACATCGGGAGGGGCCAAATCGGATGCTGCAGAGGCAAAGTCACGGGGTTCGGCCGGTGTTTCCGGCAGTTTTGGTGCTAATTTCGATAATGAAACTGTTGCCTTTATGGACGTAAACGGCGACGGCCTCCCGGACCGGGTGCATTCCGACGGCATGGTAGAACTCAACGTGGGATATTCATTCCTGCCGGCCGAACAATGGGGCTACAGCGGTTTGAGCGACGGAAGGTCGCTTAATTATGGCGGCGGTATCAGCATTAATATCGAAGACTATAGCATCGCAGCGGGAATTTCTCTTACCCGAAGTGACAACGTTACCAATAAGACGCTCCTCGATGTAAATGGTGACGGGCTGCTGGATTATATCCAGGGAGTCAACCCACTTATAGTACGACTGAATACGGGCAATGGCTTTGGCCCGGCGATCCCATGGACCGGTGCCAGCTTTGTCAACAATGGCGCTTCTACCGGCGAATCTCTTAACATTGCCTTTACGGTAGGTATTTCCATTATACCGATTCTTCCTATCGTAAAGCTGTGCTTTAATCCCCAGATAACTATTTCACAGGGTGCCGACAGGACCCAGATACAGTTTGACGATATGGACGGTGATGGTTTTCCCGACTATCTCCAATCTGATGAAGACAGCAAGCTTACCGTTTCACGATCAACAATACGAAGAACCAACCTACTTAAAAAAGTAACCCGTCCGCTGGGGGGAAGTTTTGTAATGGATTATAAGCGGGTGGGCAACACCTATGATTTGCCTAACAACGTATGGGCGTTATCCCGGGTGGATTTATATGATGGCCTTGCCGGTGACGGACCAGAGCACACGAGCAGTGTTTATGACTACGGAGCCGGAAAATATAACCGGAATGAAAGGGAATTCTACGGGTTTGGAAAAGTGATAACCAAAGACCTCGATACCGACCACGGGGATGCCATATACCGTACTACCGAAGACGACTACTTTACCGATAATTATTATGACAAAGGTGTCTTGAAATCCACTGTATTAAAAGATGCTAATGGCAATAAGTTTACCGAAGTTGTGAACACTATTGAACTGAAGAACATTTCTTCCGGGGCCACACTTCCCGATGCTTTTGCTCAAACGGATGATGGCGCTGCCTTCCCTGCACTGGTAAAAACAGATAAACTATTTTACGAGGGACAGGCTGCGGCAGGTAAAACAGACAGCACCACGTATTCATATGACCCGTTGGGAAATCTGTCCCGGTCCACCGACTTTGGCGATCCCGGCACTGACGATGACGTGTCAACAATAATCAGTTATCATTCGGTTCCCGGCAAATATATTATGAATGTACCCAGCTCCGTTACCGTATCAGGTAGCGGTACGACCTACCGGCAGCGTGCATCTGATATCGATAACAATACGGGCAACATCACACAAACACGGATGTATCTTGCATCCGGCGATGTGGCTAAGTATGACATGACCTACGACGCGTACGGTAACCTCACAAGCATTACCCGTCCGCAAAATGCTGCCGGCCAACGACTGGCCTATACCTACGAATATGACGGAGATGTTCAAACGTATATCACCAAAACATCTGATTCATACGGTTATTCTTCCAATGCTACCTACGATGTGAGGTTTGGACAACAACTTACGAGTACCGATCTGAACGGGCAGCAGACACAATATACCCTTGATGCGGCCGGAAGGTTACTGACCATCCGCAGGCCGCTTGAAATTGCCTCCGGCCAGCCATTCACAATTGCCTTTGAATACCATCCTGACGATCCGGTTGCATGGGCGCTGGCGAAACATTATGATCCGGCGCATCCCGGAAACTACCTGGAAACGGCCTCCTTCCGTGATGGTATAGGAAGGGAAGTGCAGACCAAAAAAGATATTGCCCTGTTCAGTGGTGCAAAGGCTGCGGACCAGGAAGTAATGGTTGTTTCCGGTTCCACTGTCTTCGATGCATTTTTCAGACCCATAAAACAGTGGTACCCGCTCACAGAACCGAAAGGAAGCACGCTTGGAATCTACAACACCGGCGCAGACACGGTGGCTCCCTACCTAATGACATATGACGTAATGGACAGAATGCTCACCGATACATTACCCGACCGCGTTATGCGAAAATGGACATACGGATTCGGGAACGACCGCAACGGCGTAGTGCAATTTAAAACCGCGTCAACTGATGCCAATGGCATCAGTACCGAAAGTTTCCTCAACGTAAGGGAACTTTTGAAAGCCACAAAACAGCAGTACAGCCAGGGTAGCGATGTTTGGACGAGCTACGATTACAATCCGGTGAATGAACTGATAAAGGTGACCGATGACCAGAACAAAGTGATCACAATGGCGTATGACGAGTTCGGCACAAAAACCAGCGATGTACACCCCGACGCCGGCACCACGAACTATAAGTATGACCTTGCCGGCAACCTGGTAGAAAAAACAACGGCCAATTTACTAAGCGGCGGCGTAGGTATCAGGTACGCGTATGACCGGGAGCGACTGGTTAAAATCACCTATCCAATAAACCCGCAAAACAACGTGACCCTCACCTATGGCGCGCCTGGGGAAACGTTCTTCAGGGCGGGCAGGATATCGAAACAGCAGGACGGCAGTGGTACACAACAGTTTTTCTATAACGCCCTGGGAGCACTTGTAAAAAACATCCGGGTGATTAACGTGCCCGATACGCTTCCATTAACCTATACTACCCAATGGACATATGACACGTGGAATCGGTTGACCGCCATGGTTTACCCGGACGGGGAAAACCTGACGTACAACTACAATGTGGGAGGCTCTTTGCTGAACATGACGGGTGTGTATAATGGGACGACCTACAACTATCTTACGCAAATGGGGTATGACAAATTCGAAACGCGGGTGTTCATGCAGTATGGCAATGGCACAGAAATGACTAACACCTTCGGTGCTCAACGTCG
>JAUZOD010000010.1 GCA_030706635.1 Bacteroidota bacterium | reverse complement strand
TAGTTTTCCAGGTATTCCAGGATCCTGGTCTTGACGCGGGTTTTCCCGGTGAGCAGATCTTTTAGAATTGCAGCCGATATGGGTTTGTTTTCCTTTTCCAGATCTTCCAGAAAGGAATAGACCGCCGCTTTTTTATCA
Organism: Bacteroidota bacterium; assembly: GCA_030706635.1. Lineage (GTDB taxonomy): Bacteria > Bacteroidota > Bacteroidia > Chitinophagales > Chitinophagaceae > Puia. Next base: position 101,069 of record JAUZOD010000010.1, on the reverse strand, counting down.
CTCAGTTTTTTATTTACTGTGGTACTGGTCCGGGTGTTTTGATTAGCCTGGTTCCATTCCTTTTTTGTGCAGGTAAAACCAGTATGGAGCTCTGCTTTTTTACGGGCATAAGTTATCCGCATATAAATCGGCAATACACCATTGGGTTTACCGCCCTCAAACAAGTAAAACTTAATACTGGCCTGGCTTCCCATTACTGAAACATTTTGGAGTCCGCTGAAACATTACTGAAACAAAATACGAAAAAACGCGAAGAATGGCGAATCCCAGAAACGACAAAACCCTCTAAAATCAATGATTCTAAAGGGTTTTGAAAAAGGGTGAAGGAACTTTGCGGACCGGACGGGACTCGAACCCGCGACCTCTGCCGTGACAGGGCAGCATTCTAACCAACTGAACTACCGATCCTTTTAATTTTTGCGGGGATAAAACGTTGTTCGCGCTACTGCCGCTTCCGGCGCCCCGACCCCGTTTTTTCAACGAAGGACGGCAAAGATAATAGTTTTTGTTCCATTCATTCAAAAATTTCTGGGCTCTATCTTTCCGGAATGCGTTATAAATCAAAGGGATGAATCTGCCAAATCAAATTGACCGCCGCGCAATTAAACTTTCACGGAACTTTCACATGCCTTAATTTTACAGCATAACTATTGACCAGATTCCAAGCTTATGCCCCAGGATAAAAACCGCCAGTTCCTTGATTTCGAAAAGCCGATTAAAGAGCTGTTCGATGAGATCGAAAAGCTCAAACAAACGGCTGAGAAAACAAAAGTGGATCTCACGGATTCCATCAATAAGCTCTATGCCCAGGTCACGGAAAAACGCCGCGAGATCACGGCCAACCTTACCCCCTGGCAGAAAGTGCAGCTGAGCCGTCACCCGGACCGGCCGTACACGATGAAATATATTCAGAAGCTGAGCGAGAATTTTATCGAACTCTTCGGCGACCGCAATGTGCGCGACGATAAAGCGATGGTTGGCGGTTTTGCCCAGCTCGACGGACAAACCGTGATGTTCATCGGCCAGCAGAAAGGCACCAATACCAAGATGCGGCAGATGCGCAATTTCGGTATGGCCAATCCGGAAGGTTATCGTAAGGCCCTCCGCCTCATGAAGCTCGCAGAGAAATTCAACAAGCCCGTCATCACCCTGATTGATACGCCCGGCGCTTTTCCGGGCATGGAAGCCGAAGAGCGCGGACAGGGTGAAGCCATCGCCCGGAATATCTACGAGATGATCCGGTTGAAGGTGCCCGTTATCTGCGTGATCATCGGCGAAGGGGCGTCAGGCGGCGCACTGGGCATCGGGGTGGGGGACAGGATCTTCATGCTGGAGAATTCCTGGTACACCGTCATCTCCCCCGAGAACTGCAGCTCCATCCTCTGGCGCAGCTGGGATCAGAAGGAAAAAGCAGCGGAAGAGCTCAAGCTTACGCCCGATAATATGTATGGCTTCGGTCTGATCGACGGCATTGTGCCGGAACCCATCGGCGGTGCGCACTGGGATTACTGTGAAGCTGCAGCCTTACTAAAGCCGCGACTCCTGCAAACCCTGGAGGAGCTGAAGCAGATCGCCCCGGAAGACCGTGTGAACCAGAGAATCGCTAAGTTTAATAATATGGGATTCTGGAACGAAGTGTCAGAACCGGAAGTAATTCATCATGGAGAGCCGGTAGTGAATGCAGGAGTGAATCATGAATAAACTAAATTAGGCTACCGAAGCGTAGCGTAGGTGGCCGAAGCAAAACAAATCCATCCACTATCCACCATATACCATCAACCTATATATCATTAACCTGAATAAATGTCTAATCTAATACCAACCCTCACCGGAACCGGCGTTGCACTGGTTACTCCTTTTAATTCCCGCATGGATGTGGATGAGCCCGCGCTGGCGAGGCTCCTCGATTTTGTGATCGAAGGCGGCGTGGAATATGTGGTCAGCCTCGGGACCACCGGCGAAACCCCGGTTCTTTCAAGAGAAGAAAAAGTGCGCATTGCACGCTTTACGCTGGACTATGTCAACGGGCGCGTCCCGGTGGTGATCGGGGCAGGCGGAAGCAATACCATGGAAGTGATCCGCGAGATCGAGGAGCTGCCTATGGAAGGAGCCGTGGCCATCCTGAGCACCAGTCCGTATTACAGCAAACCTTCCCAGGAGGGAATTTACCAGCATTACAAGGCGATTGCCGACGTGGCGCCAAAGCCCATATTACTCTATAATGTGCCTTCCCGCACCGGCCGAAATGTGGATGCACACACCATTTTACGACTGGCCCAGCTGCCCAATATCGCGGGTATCAAAGAGGCCGGGGGAGACATGGCGCAATGCGCGCTCGTTCTCCGGGACCGCCCTTCAGATTTCCTGGTCGTCAGCGGCGATGACGCCCTTGGTTTCCCCCAGATCGCCACGGGTATGCATGGCGTGATCAGCGTGGCAGCCAATAGTTTTCCCACGGCCTTCTCGTCTATGGTAAGGGCGGCATTAAAGGGCGATCTGAGAAAGGCTAAAAAGCTGAATGATAGTCTGCTCGACGCCTATCATCTACTTTTTGTTGAGAATAATCCCGCAGGGGTAAAAGTGGCGTTATCCGAGCTGGGCATCATCCATAATTATCTCCGTCTGCCGCTGGTTCCGTTAAGTCACCAGTATGCCGAGCAGTTAAGGGCTTACACAAAGCGCCTGACGCATCTGGCGGCAGAGGAAATCGTGAACGCGGGTTGATATATTAATCCGCCAAACCACAGACACTTTTTCATCAGCATTTTCAAATTTTCAAATCCTCAAATTTTCAAATTTCAATCCTCAAGGCTCACTTTCTTCACCCTCAGCAACCCCATAACCAGCATGGAAGCCAGGATCAGGATCAGGTAGCTGAAGCCAAGATTGTATTCGTCCTTCGCGGGAAGAAAAAACACGATGATGGAACTGACCAGCGATATGATCACATAGTTGGCGCCACCGGTGAAGCCGCTGGCAATACCGGCATTCTTTGGGAAACGCGTGAGGCAATAGGTATAGAAATTATTGAAAGTGTATCCGGCCGCTACCTGAATGATGAATGCAAAAAAGATCAGCGCATACACATTGCTGATATGCCGGATGCTGATGAGCATAATGATCACAAAAACCACCTGAAACAGCAGGTTGATCACGACCCGTTTAAAGAACGGGCGGTTGATGCTGGCCTTCCCGATAAAGCCCCCGGTCATCCACGCAAGACCCAGGATCAGGGAACCGTATCCTGCAATTACAGGAGATAAACGAAGGGCATGTTCAATGATGAAGGGTCCGGTCATATTGTAGACCATCACCATGCCGTAAGACAGCCCGCATAGCAACAACCCCAACATGAACGGAAGCGTGCGGATCATTCGGATATACACCACGGTTATCCGCTGAATCCGGAATGGCGCAAAATAAGAAAGGGTCTCACCGCTGAAGATCCATTCCAGCACCAGCAGGGCGAAGGAGAAAATAGCCAGGAAATAAAAATTCGACTGCCAGCCAAATAGCTGTTCCAGGTAACCGCCGACAAATGGCGCCATGATGGGACCGGTGGACCAGACGATGGTGAATAAACTCAGATAGTGTTTCAGCCGGTCACCCGTGTACAGATCAATAAAATAAGCCCGTTTGGATACCACGATGGCAGATACGGTCAGTCCGTGCACGATCCGCATTCCGTATATTAGGTAAATATTATGCGTGCAGGCAATCACCAGGCTGGCCAGCGTAAATATCATCAGGGAGGCCACGCTGATATTATACCGCCCGAAACTATCCAGTACACTGCCGATGAATAGTTGTCCCACACCATAGCTGATTAAAAACAAAGAAAGGGTAAGCTGAACCTGCAGACTGCTCACCTGCAGCGACCCCGCCATCGTGGGAAGCGAGGGCAGGTAAATATCGGTCGCGAATCCTGACAAGGGCATCAGGGCAAAAGCCAGCGTGTTGGCGATGCCGTGATGCTGTTCCTTTATCTGTTTGGGCAATGGATTTCGAATTTTTGAAGTGCAAATATAGTTGACCGTTGACGGATGACGGATGACGGATAGTTGTTGACAATTTTACTTCTCCGGTTTTAATATATTTCACTTTCTTTGTTCCTGATTCTGTGACGACTGCCGGTATAAAATTCCGTCAACCGTCATCCGTCAACTGTCATCCTGTATGTCCCAGTCCATTTTCCGCAAAAAGTCCCTCGAAAAGATCATACGCGACTGCGAGGCCGGACTCGGCGATGCGCATGAGAATAAGATGGACAAGGTACTGGGGGTGAAGGATCTTACCTTCATGGGCATTGCGGCCGTTATCGGCGCCGGTATTTTTTCCACCATCGGAACTGCGGCTTATCACGGGGGGCCGGGCGTTATTTTCCTTTTTTTTATCACAGCAATCACCTGCGGGTTTACAGCGTTATGTTATGCGGAATTTGCTTCGCGGGTACCGGTGGCCGGTAGCGCGTACACCTATTCTTATGTGAGCTTCGGCGAAGTGATCGCGTGGATCATCGGCTGGGCGCTGATCCTGGAATACGCCATTGGTAATGTGGTGGTGGCTATTTCCTGGAGCGCTTATTTCAATAATATATTGAAAGATTTCGGCATTCATCTGCCCGCCTGGCTGTCCATCGGTTGCCAGACCGCAAAAATGGAATACCAGGCGGCCCTGCAAAACCATCAGGCCGTGAATGATCTGCTGTATATGACGGCACCGCAGATTGCGGGTTTCCGGTTCATCATCAACCTCCCCGCTTTTATCGTCGTTGTTTTGATCACCTGTCTCGCTTATGTGGGCATCAATGAAAGTCGCAAGAGCGCCAATTTTATGGTGGGGCTGAAACTGGTCGTCCTGGCCTTTATTGCCGTGGTCGGTTTCTGGCTGATCTTCTCCACGGATAAGACAAAAAACTGGACGCCTTTTCTTCCGGAGGGTATGAAGGGTGTATTACAAAGCGTGTCCTCCGTGTTCTTTGCCTATATCGGGTTCGATGCCATTTCCACCACAGCGGAAGAATGCCGTAATCCGCAAAAAGATCTACCCAGGGGCATGATCTATTCCCTGCTGATCTGCACCGTGATCTATATCATCACGGCGCTCGTTATCACCGGTCTCGTGAACTATAAAGAATTCCTGAATGTGGCCGATCCGCTGGCTTATGTGTTCAACAAGATCCACATGCAGAAGATCGGATTTATCATCTCCGTGGCGGCGGTGGTGGCTTCCACCAGCGTATTGCTGGTTTTCCAGATCGGACAGCCACGCATCTGGATGAGCATGAGCCGGGACGGACTGATGCCACCGGCTTTCAGCCGCATCAGCAAACGCTACAGAACCCCCGGATTTGCGACCATCATCACCGGATTCCTGGTGGGCATCCCGGTGCTGATGGTGGACGATAAACTGATGACGGACCTGACCAGCATCGGCACGCTCTTCGCCTTTGTGCTGGTCTGCAGTGGTGTATTGTATCTGCCGGCACTAAATCAAAAGATCCCGGGCAAGTTCAAACTGCCCTACCTGAACGGAAAATTCATTGTCCCCCTGATGCTGATCGGCTTTCTCTATGTGTTTCGCGAACGGATATCGGAAGCCTTAACAAATTTAAATGCAGAGAGTTACCAGGAAATACTCTTCCTTTTATTCATACTCGCTGCGGGTATTATTTCCGTGCTCACTTTTATCCGGAATTACTCCGTGATCCCCGTGCTGGGCACTTTATGCTGCCTATATCTCATGATCGAAATACCCGCCAAAAGCTGGACCGTCTTTTTCCTCTGGATGGGGCTGGGGCTTGCGATTTATCTATTGTATGGGAGGAGGAAGAGTAAACTGGCGGAAATTCCTTCTTGATCTGCGAGTTGCCGGTAATGTGGAAATATGCTGATGTGCTAATGTGGGAATTAAGTCACCTGCATTTCATTTCCACATTAGCACATCAGCACATTTCCACATTAACAACCTCATTCATTCCGCAAACTCTCCACCGGATTTGCCATAGCGGCCTTGGCCGCGAGCAGGCTCACGGTGATGAGGGCGATGATCAGGGCAAGGGTCCCAGCCAGCAGGAATACCCACCAGCTCATGCCGATGCGATAAGCATAATCCTGCATCCAGTGGTTTACCGAGAACCAGGCGATGGGCCAGGCGATCAGGTTGGCGACCAGCACCAGTCTGATGAAATCACGGGAGAGCAGGTTGACGATACTGGGTATGGAGGCGCCCAGCACCTTGCGTACGCCGATCTCCTTGATTCTTCTTTCAGCGGAATGGGAGGCAAGTCCGAATAACCCGAGACAGGAGATCAGAATGGCGAGAAATGCGAGGATGCCGACCATTTGTGTGATCTGTGCATCTGTACGGTATACTTCTTTAAAATGATCGTCGAGGAACTGGTATTCGAAACCGTGGTCAGGGAAAATATTTTTCCACACAGACTGGATAAAAGCAAGTGCCTCCTTTGCTTTGCTTCCCTTTATTTTTACCGACATAAAATTGAATCCACGGTCTTTCTGGTTGTGAAGGAACATCGTTTCGATCTTGTAATGCAGCGAATTAAAATTGAAGTCTTTCGCTATCCCTACGATATATCCCAGGGAATCAAACCCGAACTGTTTTCCGATCAGGGATTGCAGTGTTCCTTTGGGATTATCCTTTAACAGTTCTCTGGCGAGGGATTCATTCAGGATATATTCCTTACCGTTAGCCTGTTTTTCGCGGGAAAAGTTGCGGCCATATTCCAGCCCGATATGGTAAAGCGTCAGGTAGTCCGGATCAACGATGAGCTGGGTGACCGCAAGCTGGCGCAGCGGACCATCCCCGCGAAACTGCACGCCGGATTGATCCAGGTGGCTGCCCAACTGGTCCTGGGATGCAGTAACACCCTCTATAAGCGGACTGGCAGACAATTCCTGCTTTAGCAAGTCGTATTTACGGAAGGTGAGTCCATCAAGCGGAACGTTTACGATCTGGTCGCGCACAAATCCCGGGTCCTTGTGCTGCATATAATTAAACTGACGGAATACGAAGATGGTCGCAATGATCAGGAAAATGGCACTTACAAACTGGCCAACGACCAGGATATTGCGGAAGTTTGCCTTTTTGCTGCCCGTTGAAACAGATCCCTTCAATACTTTCGATGGCTGAAAAGAAGAGAGATAAAATGCGGGGTATAGCCCGGAGATCAGTCCGACTCCAATCGTTCCGGCCAATATCCCGATGATCATTTCCGGATGTTGTAAAAAAACGGATTTCAGGTTTCGCTGACTGAGATGATCAATATAAGGAAGCACGAGGAAGACCAGGGTAAGTGCTACGGCCAGGGCGATCAGTGACAATAAAACTGTTTCACCAAGAAACTGCATGGCCAACTGAAAACGCTGCGCGCCGATGGATTTCCGGATGCCGACTTCTTTGGCTCTTTCCGAAGACCTTGCCGTGGAAAGGTTCATAAAATTGATACAGGCGATGCCCAGCACAATCAGGGCAATGATCATGAAGATGTCGGTATATTTTTTGTCAAATTTTTCATAATTAAGATAATCGAGCCCGATGTCTGTGGCGTTGCCGTGGATGGCACCCAGTGGCATGAGGAACAGTTCATAAAATTTTGAAGCTTCATATCCGGTGACCCTTCTTTTCAGATAGTCGGGGAATTTTTTATCCAATGCAGCAGCGTCCGTATGGGGCGAGAGTTCGAGGTAGGTGTCCAGCCAGTTGCCTCCCCAGTTGTCCATGTCTTGCGGTTTGTAAACTGTGTTAAATGAAAACAACGCATCAAACTGCAATTGGGAATTCTGCGGAACATCCCGGATAATCCCGGTTACGGTGAAGGATAAGGTGTCGCTCTCGAAATGGGTGATGGTTTTCCCCACCGGATTTTCGTTTCCGAACAATTTCCGCGCCGTGGAGGCAGTCAATACCGCGCTGTGTGGCTGTAGCAGGACGGTCTTCCGGTTTCCATCCAGCATGGGAAAATCGAACATGTCAAGAAACGCAGAATCCACAAAAAAGACCTGTGGCAGGTTAATCCTTTTCTCACCGTAAGTCATCTGATACGGATTCATCCAGTGCACGCGGCTGTAGTTCAAAATCTCAGGGAAATCAGCCTTCATCGTCGGACCCATAGGAAACATACTGAGTCCCACTTTCTGACTCGACACCATACCCGGGAACTTCTGCACTTCATTCACGCGGTAAATATTTTTCTTATGCATCGTGTCAAAGCTCCTTTCATAATAAACAAAGAGCATGATCACAATACAGGCGGCCATGCCGATAGCCAGCCCAATGATGTTGATCCCGGAATAGAGCTTGTGTTTCCGCAGATTGCGCCAGGCGATGAGGATGTAGTTTTTGAACATATTGGGTTGTTGATGATGTGATAATGTGGTAATGTGCTGATGTGCTGATGAAATTCAGATGTTTAATTTACACATTTCCACATCAGCACATTTTCACATTACCCGGCTTATTCCGACCGCAGGCTCTCCACCGGATTCGCCCTGGCCGTGCTGAGTGCTTTGTATCCGACCGATAGCCAGGCTATGATCACGGATATCGAGAGGGCTGAGAAAAACACAACAGGCCCCGGATTGATATGAAACGCATAGTTCTGAAGCCAGCGATGCATGAAATACCAGCCGATCGGAGCCGACAGGAAAAATGCGACCAGTGTGAGCAGGGTAAATTCTTTAGAGAATAAATACACGATGCTGGAAACCGAAGCGCCCAGGGTTTTCCGTATGCCCACTTCTTTGGCGCGTTGCAGGGACATGAAGGAGGCCAGGCTGTACAACCCCAGGCAGGATATAAAAATGGCGATGCCGGCAAACAGCCGGTACAATACTGACATCTGCGCTTCCTGCTGATAATACCGGGCAATGCTTTCGTCCAAAAACGCATATTCATACACGTTATCTGGAAAGGTTGTCTTCCACAACTTTTCGATGGCGGGAAGGGCCTGGCTGATCATGGCAGGCGACAGCTTGATATTCACCGTAGAGTAAACCTCGCGCCATTCCTGCATCATCACCGGCCTGATCGAATCGTGGAGGGAGGCGATGTTGAAATCCCTGACCACACCTGTGATGCTGGCTTTGGAATTGGGAATCTTGGGAAGTTCCACCGTCGCGCCCAATGCATCCTGCGGCCGCCGGATTCCCAGTTTTCTCAAAAAGGCTTCGTTTACCACTATATCGTTCCCCCCGGTGTAGAGCCGCCCTGCCAGCAATTGCATATGGTAGAGATGGGGATAAACGGAATCGGCCCATTTGAGGTTGACCCCGAAATCATGCGTTTTTACACCGTTGTATATAATGTCGCTGTTCCAGTCGCTGTTTACGTCAAGGGGGCTGGCAAAGCTGAAGCTCACGTTCTCGACACCCGCCTGCCGCAGGAGCTGCTGGCGCAGGAAATCCATCTTGCTGTTGTCTGGCATCTGGGTGATGAGGATTGCGTCTTTGTCGAAGCCCATGGGCGCCGATTTAAAATAAGCCATCTGATCCACCACAATGAGTACGCAGATGATGAGGGTCTGGGAGATGCTGAATTGCAGCACCACCAGCACGCGTCTTAACGAAAGAGCGCCCGGGCGATTGATCGCGGCCTTGTTTTTAAAAGCTGTGATGGGACTAAATCCGGAAATGACAAAGGCCGGATAAAAACCCGCAAGCAGGGTAGCGCCGATGGCAATCAGGGCCAGCGTTTCCATCACTTCAGGGTCTTTTATGAATGACTGATCAATTTTAATTCCCAGCAGATGGTTAAAGTACGGCAGCGTCATGGCGCAAATGCCGATGGCTAAACCGGTAGCCACTACGATGAGCAGTGCCGCTTCACCCAAAAACTGCGTTAATAACTGCCACCTCGTGCTGCCCAATACTTTCCTTATGCCCACTTCCTTTGAGCGGTTGACGGCCTGTGCCGTGGCCAGATTGATAAAATTCACACAGGCAATCAGCAGCACAAAAAAACCAATCAATGACAGCGCAAAGATCAGATTCCTGCTGAATGTTGGCTGATGGAATGTGCTGTACCGGGTATCAAAATGCATTTCTTTCAGCGGCAAAAGCATCATGCCTTCATTTTGATTCCCGGCCGGTTTATACTTGCGTACCAGATCCACCAGATCCCGGTTGAACCGGGCTTCGCTTAGATTATCCGGCAATTCAACAAAACAATAATGCTGTGCGAATATGCCTGTCCAGTCGGAAAAGTGACTGGTGAAGCCCATATTTTTCAACGTGCTGTAGGAGATCAGCAGCTTTATGGGAAAGTCAGTATTCGCAGGCATATCATCCAGAATGCCGGTGACCTTAAACAGATAGTTGTTGTCCAGCTGAATCACCCTGCCTATCGCCGTTTTCCAGTCACCAAAATATTTTTCAGCTACCGAACGGGTAAGCACGACCGAATTGGGATCGTGCAGGGCTGCCGGCTTGTCGCCGGCAAGCCATTTAAAATCAAACATGCTGAAGAATTCGGGCTCGGCATACAGAACACCGGTTTCTTCCCTAAAGCATTTTGTTGCGCGGCTGTCGTGCCGATCATCCGGAATGCTGATCTGACCACTGCCGCCGAGGCTTAAGATCGTGGCAACATTTTTCAGCTGCGGGTAGTCATGACGCAGGGCCTGTGCGGTTGGAAAAGGCACACCAGGCTCGTAACCTATGCCCTCTGCTGTTTTAAAAACAGAAACCACCCGGTAGATATGATCTCGGTGTTTGTGGAAATTATCGAAGCTGGTCTCAAAGCGGATCACCAGAAAAATCAGGAGGCATACCGCAATGCCCGTGGCCAGTCCGAGAATATTAATAACGGCATATCCCTTTCGGCTGGAGAGGTTGCGGAGGGCGATTCTGAGGTGGTTGTGGAGCATAGTGTTCATGTGCTAATATGTAAATGTGCTAATGTGCTAATGAAATACATTTCCCTGCATTTTTGCTGCCCTCATTTCCACATAAGCACATTTTCACATCAGCACATTCCCTCTTCTCTCACTCCGACCGCAAGCTCTTCACCGGATTCGCCAGCGCGGCTTTAATAGACTGATAGCTGACCGTAATTAGCGTTATGGCCAGTGCGCCGGCTCCTGCGGATGCAAAGATCCACCAGGAGAGGACGGTGCGGTACTGAAAATTCTGGAGCCATCCGTGCATGAAGTAATACGCTGTGGGCACGGCGATGCAAAGCGAGATCAGGATTAGTCCTACAAAATCTTTTGAGAGCATTTGCCAGAGATTGATTACGGAAGCGCCCAGCACTTTACGCACGCCGATCTCTTTAGTTCTTTGGGCCGCAACAAAGGAGGCCAGTCCGAATAGTCCCAGGCAGGAGATCAGGATGGTGAGCCCGGCAAAAAGGGCAGAGAGGGTAGCCGTGCGTTTGGTTTCTTCAAACTTCCTGGCGTATTCCGCATCCACAAAATGATATTCAAAGGGGAAATTCGGATTGTATTTTCTAAAAAGTATTTCGATCCTGGCCATACTCTCTGCGGTATTGTTCCGGTTGCCGAGTTTTATATTGATCACGTTGAAGCCGTTATGGCTCTTGCTGCCTTCGATAAATACCGGTCGCATCGGCTCATAGGGAGAGCCGACAATAAAATCCTGAAGAACGCCGACCACGTGGAAGGTCCGGTCGTAATCGGTAATCAGCTGGCCCAGGGGATTTTTAAAACCCATGGCCTTTGCAGCGGTTTCGTTCAGCAGAACGGCCGTGGAGTCTGTAGGAAATTCAGACAAATTCATATCTCTGCCCTGGACGATCTTGAGCCCCGCCGTTTTTGCCAGATCTTCATCCGTGCTGTAACGCAGGAAATCTGTTTTGTCAAATGGTTTTTTCCCTTCCCAGGAAAGGCCCCAGGTATCACTCCATACTTCGGTCAGCGGAGCGCTGGTGCGGCTGACATTGCTGGCGATACCGGAACTGAGCAATTCGTTTTTCAGCAAGGGAAACTTTTGATCCAGGTCACCCGTGAGGAAATGATAGACCAGTCGGCTGCGGTCATAGCCTGCATTGCGGTTCTGCGCATACCGGATCTGATTCATCACCACGAGCGTACTGATAACGAGGATGATCGCAAAACTGAACTGAAGGATCACCAGTACTTTGCGCGGCGTGACCAGGGCCTGTACTTTTTTAAACGTGCCTTTCAGCACCGAAACAGGTTTGAAAGAGGACAAAAAGAAAGCCGGATAACTGCCGGCCAGCAGACCGGTGATGAGGACAAAAGAAATGGCAGCCAGCCAGAAAGCCGGTTGATCGTAGGGTAGAAGCAGTTGTTTATTGATCAGCAGATCAAAGGATGGCAGGAAAAGCTGAACCAGCAATAAAGCGATCACACCGGAAATGAAAACGATGAATAAGGATTCGCCGAGGAACTGCAGGATCAGTGCGCTTTTATAGGCACCGGCCACTTTACGTATGCCCACTTCCCTTGCCCGGTTTTCGCTGCGGGCGGTACTGAGGTTCATAAAATTGATGCAGGCAATCAGCAGAATAAAAGCGGCGATCATGCCGAAAAGCCGGACGGTTTCAATTTCACCCCCAACGGCCTTTTTATTTTCAAACCGGGAATACAAGTGCCATTTGCTTTCCGGGTGAAGGAATATTTCTTCCTGTTCTTCTCCTCTGGAATGTATTTTGGTGATGTCCCTTATTTTGGCATTCACCGCTTCCGGATCAACGTTTGGCTTCAGCTGTACAAAAGTATTGATTGAATTATTTCCCCAATCGTTATCATCAAAGTTTACCTTTTTCAGATATTCCCAGGAAAGCAGGTAATCAAATTGAAAACGGGTATTGGTCGGCAGATCTTTCAGCACGCCCGATACGGTAAGATTGTCTTTGCTGATCCGGAAGGTCTTGTTCATCGGATCTTCATTGCCGAACATTTTCTTGGCCATCTTTTCGGTGATCACGACGGAATAGACGCTGTTCAGCGCGGTAGCCGGATTTCCCTTTACCATAGGGAAGCTGAATAACGAAAGGAAAGAGGGATCAACCATCAGGTATTCGGCTGACAATTTTTTTTCTCCCACGGCAACCACAAACCAGCCGGAGTTGGTCCTGGCCACATCGGCAATTTCGGGATAATCTTTTTTCAGGGTGGGGCCGAGGACCTTGGGTGTTGCGTTCCAATACTGCATCGTGCCGTCGAAGCTGCCGCGGTTCCAGGCCTCGTAGAGGTAAGGATCATTCTTATGAAACCGGTCGTAACTCACTTCGTTCTGTATCCAGAGCAGGATCAAAATGGCGCTGGCCATGCCAATGGCGAGCCCGGAGATGTTCAGGAAGGAAAACGCTTTGTTCTTCCAAAGATTCCGCCAGGCGATTTTGAGGTAGTTTCGAAGCATGAGTTAATGTGTAAATGTGCTGATGTGAAAATGTGTAAATGAAATACAGATGCCTTTATTTACACATCAGCACATTTTCACATTAACACATTATTTTCCGCCAAGAGAGTGCCGGGTTTTTAAATGATTAATAATCAAAAAATTATAAATTCTCTAATCCGGAAGATATGTACGCAATCGATACAATGGTGTACGGGGAAATTCAGATTGTCTCGTTGACGGTGACAGTTGACGGTTTACCGATATCAGGTGCCGGTTCGCACACAGAAGCCGTCAACCGTCAACAATTCAGCGTAAATTTGCGCTTATGAAATTCCAGGTAGGTGACAAGGTGACCGTGCTGCATTCGAACGAAGAAGCCGAAGTGGTGGAGATGATCAACGATAAAATGGTGATGGTGGATGTGCGGGGCGTAAAGTTCCCGGCGTATATTGATCAGTTGGATTTTCCATATTTTAAAAGGTTTTCGGAGAAAAAGGATATTCCGCAGAAAAAGGAAAAAAGATTCGTGGATGAGATCCGGGTAGACAAGTCCCCGGCGAAGAATAATCCCCTCGATGGGGTATGGCTTAGTTTTCTTCCCGTTTCCGATACGGATGAATTTGGTGATGAAGTGGTGGAGAGTCTGAAGATCCACCTGATCAATCATTCTGCCAGTGGCCTTCATTTCCAATATAAACTTTCATATTTCGGAAAAATGGATTTCGAACTGCAGAATGATGTGGCTGCCGGGAAAGATTTTTACCTGCACGATATGTCCTTTGCCACATTAAATGATAGTCCTTCCTTTGATCTCGTATTTAGTCTTTCCGTGCCTGATAAAAAGAAAGCCCCGCACTATGAGCGTTCACTCAAACTGAAACCCAGGCAGGTTTTCATGCGCATCGAGGAGATCCGGAGAAAGGGAGGGGCCAGTTTTACTTACAAACTTTTTGATGTTTATCCGGAAAAACCGCCGGAAGATGATAAGTCCGATTTTCAGCCCCTTGAAAAAAGAGGGTATAAGATGTATGATGCCTCCAAAACGCGTCAGCATCTGGAGCCGGCGAAATATGAAGTGGATCTGCATATTGAAAAGCTGACCGAGGCGTGGAGTCATTTATCGAACTTTGAAATGCTGACGCTTCAGCTGAATACTTTTGAAAAGTATCTTAACCTTGCCATAGCACATCATCAGCGCAACCTCATTGTGATCCATGGCGTGGGAACGGGCAAGCTGAAAGATGAGATCCACGAGATCCTTAAATCCCGCAGGGAGGTGCGTTCTTTCATCAACCAATACGATCCGAGATACGGATACGGCGCTACGGAGATATTTCTCTAATTTCGCCGAAAGTTACCGGCCGGGCCATCGCTCCGGAAACGGGGAGGAAAGTCCGGACAGCACAGGGCAATGCACCGGTTAAGCGCCGGGGTCATCGTTGCACGGGCTAATGATACAGACAGTGCCACAGAAAATAACCGCCCCTTAAATGGGGTAAGGGTGAAAACGTAGGGTAAGAGCCTACGGCGGTATTCAGTAATGAATACCGCGGGTAAACCTTGTATGCTGTAATGCCATGTAGGTTTTGTTGATTGAGCGGTTTCCGCTCAAAAGGTGAGCGGTCCGTTCACATCGCCGCAAGGCGTAACAAAACGGGTAGGCAGCAAGATCCATCCAGTAATGTATGGGCCAGATAAATGATGGCATAGAAACAGAATCCGGCTTATGAGCCGGTAGCTTTTATTTTTTAAAACTTTCCGCCATTTTCCCCAGCAGATTTGTTTCGATCATTTTCTGGGCAAGAAAGAGCATGTTGAGATAAGCCTTGGCGTGGGAGATGCCGTGACCGATGATCACGGGTTTGTTTACACCGAGAACGGGCGTTCCGCCGTAATCTTCGAAATTAAAGCGGTCGAAGTATTCGTTTTTTATTTTCTGGCGTCCGATCACCTCGTGAAGGGACTCTGCCAGCTTCAGGATAATATTGCCTGTGAATCCTTCGCAGACCATGACGTCTGCCGAGTCCATGAAAATATCGCGGCCTTCTATATTTCCGACGAAATTAATCTGGGTATTGGCCTTGAGCAAGGGATAAGTGGCTTGGGCGAGTATGTTACCCTTGCCTTCCTCTTCTCCGATATTGATCAGGCCAACCCGGGGATTTTCTATGCCCAGGATATGTTGCATATACAGAGATCCGAGAATCGCAAACTGGTTGAGATGCTCTGCCTTGCAATCCGCATTGGCGCCGACATCCAGCAAAAGGCCGGTCTTGCCGTTTTCCCGTGGCACAATGGTGGCAATCGTGGGACGTTGAATGCCTTCAATGGGTTTGATGGTATAGAGTGAGCCGACCAGCATGGCGCCGGTGTTTCCGGCGCTGATGAAGGCGTCTGCCTTTCCGCTGGAAAGCAAATGGAAACCGATGGCAATAGAGGAGTGTTTCTTTTCCTTCAGGGCTTTTAAAGGATGTTCATGCATGCCGATCACTTCAGAAGCATGAACGATCTTTATGGATTTTGCGGGAAGCTCATATTGAGCGGCGAGCGGCTTCAATACCTGTTCATCACCGATCATTAATACAAGCGCGGGGGAAGATTGATGGGATAAATAATCCCGGATCCCTTTCACCACTTCCTCGGGTGCAAAGTCTCCGCCCATCATATCAAATGCAATATTCATCCAGGTTTGATCTACATTAATAAGCTGTGAAAATCTATTTTACGGGTGACTTTTCGGCCACTACTTTTCCTTTGTAAAACAATTTTCCTTCGCTCACATGTGCGCGGTGGCGTACATGCAGTTCACCGGTGGTGCTGTCTTTGCTCAGGGTGATCTTAGAAGCCTTGTAATGTGTTCTTCTCTTGGCGCTGCGTTGCTGTGAATGTCTCCGTTTGGGATTTGGCATGACTCATCAATTTAATAATAACCTAAATATTTATTCGGGTGTCCGAAACTTTTCAAGCCCTTTCCATAAGGGATTTTCGTCGTTTCCGCCACCGGCATCCAGTTTTTTTAACATGGCCAGCACTTCAGGATTACAATTCGGACCGCCGATCTCATCCTCCTTACACATCCTTTGAAACGGAATGCTCAGGTTGATAAATTCATAGATCCAGTCAGCCAGGTGAATATGGCTTTCCGTACGGGATATGTAATATACGTCCGGATCCTCTTCTTCCTGGTTCATGGTGTCCGGATCTTCCACCAGTTTAACCAGTACATTGAACTCGTCCCAGAGATCCAGAGGAAGGGGATTACCGCAACGGTCACACAACACATCCACTTTTCCGACCACCTCAAACCGGAGCATCATAAAGCCCTGATTCTTGTCAAGGAACAATTTGACCTGAACCTGGCAGTTTTCAAAATCCTGCTGCTGATATGCCTCAAAGAACCTGTCTGTGATCTGATATTCAAACTCGTGAACGCCCGGTTTTAATCCTACAAACGCTATTTCGAACTCTCGGCGGCCGTTCATCAGCTCTATTTTAAATAGTCGGCAAAGGTAGTTCCTTTCAGGGATATTTTCCCTATCTTTTTTCTATTTTCAGCACTTTCCGGCCTTTGTCTGTTGTCAGTTGCATGAGGTATATACCCCGGGAAAGTGTTATCAGGGAAATCGTTTGCTGAAAGCCATTGGTCGTTTTCCGGTAAACCTGTCGCCCTGAAGCATCAAAGATCTGAATATCACGACACTCAGACGAGGTATTTATAGTGACCTGGCCCGTGGTCGGGTTGGGAAATACCTGGATCTCAGCCTGGCCGGGATCGTAAAAGATCTGCCTGACGGGTGAATACAGACTATCCCCATTCTGAAATATCAGTTTAAGCCGGTAATAATTATGACCTCCGTATAACTGTGGATCAGTAAACGTGTAGTCAGCGGTGGAATCAGGGTGGGGATGGGCGGAAACGGAACCAATCGCAGCAAAAGCAATGCTATCCCCGCTCTTCTCAATAACAAAACGGGAAGTTCCGTTTTCCTGCCAGGTGGTCCAGGATAACAAGCCGGTGCTGTTCTTCCGGGTTGCTGCAAAATTGGCCAGCCACGCCGCTAACGGATGATCCTGTTTCAGGCCGCCTCCATTTATCCAGAATTCTGAAAAGCCGCTAACCTGTGTTTCGGCATAGTACCCGTTATCGTAAGGAATAACCTGAACTTCCTGTTGAGGTTTATGGAATATATAGTTGCCTGTGAGGTTATTATGCAATGTGCTGTCTTCTTCTGAAATCATTGAGCTGCTGTATTGGGTAATGCCTGATTCGTAGGCATCCTCCTGGTTTGTGCAGACTGCACAACTGGTGTCGGCGATCAGCTGGTTCATTTCGGAATCGGTGAAATAATAGCGTACGGATACATTAGCATTGGGCTGGGTTTCGGGTCGCACTACCCAGTTTCTGCCCGCATAATATTGCCCTGCCGTATCGCGGATCGCTCCAGAATCAATAAAGAGGGTAAGGGCAACATTTCCCAGATCTTGTCCATTTGGATTTATGGACAGGATCTTTTTGCCGTTCCGTTCAAAATCCGTCCAACCTGTACCGCTGACCGGTTGGGAGAGCGAGACCGATAAACTGTCGCTAAATACCGGGGCTTTATCGAATATATGCACGTCGTCAATGCCGACCCCTTCGTCATTGGTTCCCGGATCGGAATACATCGCAATCCGAAAACGGACCTTTGTTGCTTTGACCGGGATATCAAAACTTGATACATGCCATTTCGGATCTGACTTCTGCCAGGCCAGGGGGACCGTTTTATCGTACCAGTTTACACCGGCAGCCGTATTTCCGAGTATATTCCAGACCGAATCATCCACGCTGTATTCCACCCAGTGAAAATCACAATCACAGTCGTCTTCCGTTTTGAAAATATGGCTGAAAGACAACACGGGCTGCGTCAGCGAACTCAGGTCAAAACAGGGAGAATACAAATACGCATATTCGTTATCATTATAATTACCCGTGAGATTGGTGACCCAGGCTTTGGAACCGTTAGCAGCCTTATGAATGATGGTCTTCTGCGGTTTGCCCCATTGCCAGTTGTCGTTTAATCCCTGGGTGTACCAGTAGCCATTGTTGTTTTCGAAACCTTCGAGGTATGGATATTCGTTAATCAGCGGAGTGGTTTGCACAAGATAGTCTGCAGAACTGTCATTGTAGTGGTAGTTATCCGGCGGATAACTTACCCAGGTTTTCAGGTGGTAAGCCTGGAAGGCCGACATGTCCACGGTTTTGGAAAAAGTATACAGTACGCTGTCTTTTGGTGCGATGAAAGGAATATTTTCCGTGACGGTATCGGCATTCACGGAAAAACTTACCGGTACCAGCAGCAGGGAATCCGTTCCATAGTTTTTAACGATGACGGAAACTTTTTCTGCATCGGATAAAGCACATATATTTTTTAATGCCGGCTGAACGAGCGCAACCATGCCGGCATCGTTTGTGGACTTACTGATCATAAAATCATCGAAACTGATGCCTCCGCCCGGCAGTCCCCCGGCAACCGGAGACGCAGCAGGTGTGCTGCCTTCCGCACCGCAGCGCACCTGAAAGCTGCTGCTCACGGTTTGTGCCGGACTCGCCTTGGCCAGGACTCCCGAAACATCCACATTCAGGTGAATATAGGCTCCGGGGAGGTCCGACGGATCGGTGAGGTCCCTTACCGGTATCCAGGTGGCCTGGTCATTTCCTCGGATCCAGATTTTATTGCCCGGATAGCCAGGCATAACGGATTGCTTTTTAAAATACAGGTCCAGCCAGATCTGATCCGTCGCCGTATAATTGGATAAATTGAACGTGGTAATGAGAGAGTCCGCGGCTACTGATGCTGAATTGATCACATCAAGGGTTATGCTGCGGTTGCCCGTGCGGGCGAATCCGCTGTTGAAGAAACTATTCATTCGCCCGTGGGAATTTGAATTATTGAAATCGGCCCGGTCCAGACTATCCAGTCCTGTTTTCATCATCGTCCAGCTCTGAACCGGGGCAGACTCGAATCCTTCGGTGAAAGAGGGGCTCAGATCCAGCGGATCATTTTTTAATTGCCTGACGATGGTGCAGAGGGTATCGTTATTTCTTGTGGGATCGGCGGCGTAACTCACCCAGGTTTTAATATTGTAGGTTCCGGGCGCTGAAAAGTCATAGCTGCCGGCTGCTGAAAAGATGTAAGAAACCGTGGTATGGCCCGGTACCGAACCGGCGAAAACCTCACTGACTACCGGGCCGCCATTCACCTGATATGAGAAAGTCATGGAAGTGGCAGGCACAGATCCTGCATTCCTAACGGCGACCTTTATTCGCGTAATGCCAAGCTGGGTTGAGCTGAACATTCTGCCGGTGACCGGTGTTTGCAGTGCATCTAAAACAAGATCGTTGTCTAGACCCGTGAGCGCACAGGGACCACCGTTAGGAACCACATTGCCCGCTACGGCCCGTCTTCCGGCCGTTCCGGCCACAGTAGCCCGCACGCTGAACCAGTAACTGCTGTCTTTATTCAGGGGAGTAATCAGATACGTGGTATCCGTTGTACTCCCGATCACCTGCATGGTATCGGCGGATAACTTCATAATATCGTATCCTGTTGCGCCGGGAACAATATTCCAGAGCAGGTGCGCATAGCCAGGGCAGGGATTGCTCACGGCGAGCAGGGGCTGCCCGAGAATGGTAAAAGGGTAATCACTGGTATCGGAATAGCCGGCAGAATTCCGGGTGACTCGGATGAGCGCATTCCGGGTTACCAAGTTCGGGACGATCCAACTGAACGACCTTGCCGTAGAGGGAATCGAATTGCTGATCAGTGTCCATGTAGATCCGCCATCGGAAGAAAACTCCAGGGTAAAGGAATTGGGCTCACCGCCATAGGCGCTCCAGCGGATATTTTCCGACGCTCCCGGAACCCAGGTCTCGGTTCCAAAGGGATATTCAACCGTCACGGAAGGTTGCAGGATCTCATAGGAAATGTAAAAAGGTTGCGGTCCGCGTGGAATGGAAGTTCCTTTTACTGCTATGGTATAAGTTCCGGCGGGCGGATTGTTGATCACAACCTGTTCGATATTGTTGGTATGGTCTGCACCTTCAGCAGCGTTGTTCGACACATTTGCTGCGGAGGGATCCAGAATCAAGGGCAGGTGGGTTGTTCCGGACGGATCCGTCACCGTGAGATCCAGGTCGTTGACCAGCGTGGTGGCGGCAAAGGGAAGGGCGGCGGGATCGGGCCAGTACAGCATGAGTTTCAGCTGATGAGCTCCCGATGGGAGGGAGGGAATGGTAAACGACGCGTTGTTCCCCTGACTGATGGATCCACCGAAATAATGATTTTGTTCCAACGCTTCTACTGTGGTTCTGGCATTGATCATCCCGAATCCGTAGGTGAAATCCGGCCCCGGATTGCCCAGATCGTCGGCACTATTACAGACCAGGGCCTTGATCAGCGCAGCATCCGGATCTGCTCCGCCATGCAGCTGACGGTATCTTTGATAAACCAATGCTAAAATTCCGGTGACGGTCGGGGAAGCCATACTGGTTCCGGATGCTGATGAGTAGGCGTTGTTCGGAAAGGTTGAAACGATGTTTGTGCCGCCCGCAACCAATTCGGGCTTAATCCTGCCATCATTTACGGGTCCGCGGCTCGATCCGTAAAAGATGGTGTATGCAGATGCGTCCAGATTTCCGACCGTAATCACATCCTTTGCGGTTTGAAATCCCGATTTAATCGTAGCAAACGCGAGGGGATAAGGTGAACAGGTCAGAGGCCCGTCGTTGCCTGCAGCAAATACATGCAGGAGTTTTGGAAAGGCGATCAACTGGGAATCCACAAAGTTGCTCAACGCATCATAGTCACCTTCTCCGGGGCAGTCCGCAAGACCACTAAAATAGGAGTTGTTTGTCAGGATCATGTTGTAATCAGCTGTATAGACCGGGGCATTGATCAGGATATTGGTGAAATCGTTGGTCACCAGCCTTGCCCTTGGAGCCATACCCGCATACATCGGGTTCAGTATTCCACCTCCTGCGAGGGTGCCGCTGGTATGTACGCCATGTACATCCCAGGAAGGCTCATCGGTCCGCATGATCAGCCGGCCCGAAAAATCTATATGAGAAGAAGGTTCACCATCGTCTCCTATGCCTACGGTTACGCCCTTCCCCATGAGATTTCTGCCCAGCGTTGCGGCGAGTGCCTGCACGCCATGCGTGGCGCGGTTATTATAATTCAGGGGAACGTCTTTGATGCGTTGGGGATCAATGGACGCAATGAAGGGGAGTTGAGCGATTTTTTCGAGGACGCTCATGCCGGCTTTGATAAAAATGATATGAGCCGGTTTGATTTTTGTGTTGATAATTTCTGCGCCGGCATTTTGCAATTCCTGTTTTATTGTGGTGGCATCTATGCCGCCAAAGCAACTGACGGCAATGAGATCTTCGGGTGTTTGTAACTGCGGAGAATTTGTTTTTAATTTCTGACTGATTTTCACTTCCGGTGGAATGGCATATATCTCGGAGATGGCGCTGCGTTCCAGATTTTTCTTCGTGTTGCCGTCGTTCCAAAGCGCGAGCCAGTTATTATTGGAAACATATTGATCCAGTTGAAATCCCCGGGACGCAAGATCCGATCTTTCCGACGCATTGGGTATATGGTCGAAATGAACCAGCAGAAAATATCTTTTACCGAACCGGACAGACTGCCAGCCGGGATGATTTAATTTATGATGAAGGATTCCGGATCCGGACGAAAAAGAACCATTTTTAAAGACCGGAAATTGCATTGGGCGCTGAGCGGAAATGCATAGTGAAACACTGCTGAAAAGAGCCAATAGAAATCCCGGGTAAATGCGGTTCATGAGGAAGTGGGTTTTGGTCGGCTTCAGTCTGCGCCCGGGAGCGCCGTAAGGAAGACGGTGATTACCGGAGTTTAAACGCCGGGAAGGCACGATTATTTTATGCTAAAATTCTGAAGGATAGCCGGGTAGCGTCATCGGACTGAATTATTTTGGGAATAGCGGGATTTCCATTTACTTCGGAAAGGTTTTTAGCCGGTTTGCGACTGTAAGCCAACCAGTTGAACACCGCACAGATTCGCGTTTCATGGAACGGGGAGAAGCATTCCGAAATTTGAAAAAATCCTTGCATATAATTTTTCGCCTTTTTTTGGTTTGCGGTCTGCTGATCCGGGGCTCATTCGTCCAGGCGCATGCTTTTGTTGCTGAAAACATGGTCCAGGACACCATTCCAAAGAAGGAGCCTAAATCTTCCATAAGAACTACCCATAACGGGATATCGAAATATTTAAATATCATCACAGACCGTGAGCAGCGGGATTCGCTGCTTTCCCAGCTTTCAAAGCAGAATGAACGACCACCGGTAGCCGACAGTGTGATCTGGAAGAACAGGCAAAATACCTTCAGCGCATATGGCGGAAAGCACATCCGTTATATTTATTTCAATCAGTTAAAGGTGTTCGGCACCCAGATTGAAGATACCATGGTAGCTTCGAACAAATTGATCCGTTTTGCCAATCGTCTCCACTATAATACCCGCACCTGGGCTCTCCGACAGGCGCTTTTTTTTAAAGAAGGGGATACCATCAACGCATACAAGATGGTAGACAATGAACGTTATCTGCGTAGCCTTCCTTTTATCCAGGATGCCCGTATGTATGTGATCAACAGTTATCAGAAAGGGGATTCTGTTGATCTTGTGGTCGTGACGAAAGATCTGTATGAATATGGTGGAAGCCTGGCAAATATAAGTGCCAGCCGGGCCTCTGCCACCATTTTCAATACAAATCTGCTGGGTGCGGCGCAAAGACTTTATGTCGGATTTAAATGGGATGAGCCTTATTCTCCGCAATCGCGAACAGGGATAGGATATACCAAGTATAATCTGGGTGGAACTTTTACCGATGTGGCGCTGGGATACAGTGTGCTGAACGATCGCCCCACCACCGATACCGGTGTATATGAAAGGTCCACCTATTTTACCCTTAACCGACCGCTCTACAGTTCCTGGGCAAAACTTACAGGCGGCCTTACCCTGTCCAAAAACACATCCATCAATATTTTTAATTTGCCGGATTCCCTGTACAGGAATTATCAATACAGTATTGTAGACATGTGGGCAGGTTATAATTTCCGCAATCAGTTCAAAGGAACGGGATACAATAGTCAAAAACCCAATATTGCGGTTGAACTTCGCCGTTATACCATGGATTTTACGGTAAGGCCCAGCCAGGACACCCTGCGGCTGAATCCGAATTACAACAATCACCAATACCTGCTGGGCAAATTTGTGTTGTTTCACCAGGAATTCTTTAAAACCAATTATTTTTTCGGGTTCGGCAGAACGGAGGATATTCCGCTGGGGTATAATGCGTCCGCCTCTTTTGGGCAGGATGAATGGGTTGGCAGAATACGCACGTACACGGCATTGGAAGGCCAGAAATACTGGCTTGCCGGCAAAAATCTCATCAGCACCAATGTGGGTTTTGGAAGTTTCTGGTATAATCACCGTTCGGAAGATGCCGTTCTGCATATTCAGGGCGATTATTACAGCAACCTTTTCTGGCTAAAGGATCCCAAGCTCAGGGAATTTCTTCATGCTGATTATCTTATTTGTTTTAACCCGGTATTGTACAAACCGGTCAATATAAACAGAGAGCAAGGGTTGCTGGGTTATCGTTATACCCTGTTCAATAATTATCAGCGGCTGAACCTGAGTGCTCAAACCAATTACTATAGTCCGTTGAATGTGTATGGGTTTAAATTTAATTTTTACGTTCAGATCCAGGCTTCGCTGCTCGCGAAAGAAACCGAATCCATATTGAGAAGCCCTTTTTACTCCGGATACACAATCGGCTGTCAGATACGCAATGAGAATTTGTCGTTCAACACCCTGCAGATTTCTGCCAGCTACCAGCCGCTGGTGGATCACGGTCCCCAGGCATCCAACGGTCCCAGAAGCCTCTTTGTTCAGATCACTTCCACTACCACATTCAATTTCAACATTTTTGCCTTGCAGGCGCCGGCACCGATTGCCTTCAGATAATGGACAGTGGACAATGGACGACAATAAAGTATCTTTATCAAACGGAGCGGAACCTTTCAGGCTCACGTCGTATAAGGTGAAGGTTAGCGAAGGAAAAAGAGGAATGAAGGCGGATGGCATCCATCTTCCATAAACCAAGTACCATCCACCGAAAAGATTGAGGAAAAAATTGCTCGTACCCACTGGAATGGTTTATGAGGTTTAAACATAAAAAAAATAAGGTATCATGATAGAAGTAACTGAGCAAACCACCGCCGGCATCGAACAACTTTGTATCAATACGGTCAGGGTTTTATCGGCGGATGCTGTTCAACAGGCCAATTCAGGCCATCCCGGAACACCGATGGCACTCGCGCCGGTTGGTCATGTGCTGTGGTCAAAGCTGATGAATTACAATCCCCAGGATCCGAACTGGGCGAATCGGGATCGTTTTGTTTTATCGGCGGGTCATGCCTGTATGTTACAATACAGTTATTTGCACCTGACCGGATACGATATCACGTTGAACGATATTAAAAAATTTCGGCAACTACATAGCAAAACGGCGGGTCATCCGGAATTCGGATTGCTCGCAGGCATTGAGGCCACCACCGGTCCGCTCGGTCAGGGTTTTGCCAACGGGGTAGGAATGGCCATTGCCCAGCAATATCTTGCCGCGCGTTATAATAAACCGGGCTTCGATTTGTTTGATTATAATATTTATGCTATTTGCAGCGACGGGGACATGATGGAGGGGATCACTTCAGAAGCGGCGTCCATTGCCGGAAACCTGCAGCTCGGCAAACTGATTTATATATATGATGATAATCACATCACGATTGAAGGCGACACCTCGATTACCTTTAACGAGGATGTTGCGGGAAGGTATCTTGCCTATCACTGGCACGTTCAGGAGCTGCCCGATGGGAATGATGTGGAAGCGATTACCGAAGCGTTGAAAAAAGCGAAAGAGGAAACAAAACGACCTTCCCTCATCCGGATCAGAACCCATATCGGATATGGGAGTCCGAATAAAGAAGATACTGCAGCGGCCCATGGCTCACCCCTGGGAGCTGATGAAGTGAAACTGGTAAAGCAATTTCTTGGTTTTGACCCGGAACAGTTTTTTGTAATACCGGATAAAGTGCTTTCTTTTTACCGGGAAGCCGGAAAGAAGGGCATTGAAAAAGAGCAACAATGGAATAATCTTTTTAAACAGTACAAGGAAAAATATCCGGAGAGCGCAAACGAATGGGTGACCATTAATAGCGGTAAACTGCCTTCCGGATGGAAAGAATTACTTCCGGTGTTTAAAGGATCAGATAAAATTGCCACCCGGAAAGCCTCCGGGAAAGTGCTGAATGCCATTGCCGATAAATTACCTTTTCTGATCGGCGGTTCGGCAGATCTCTCGCCTTCTACTGACACGATCCTTGACAAGTATCCCTCTTTCTCCCCTGAACACAGAGATGGCCGGAATTTTCATTTCGGTATCCGGGAACATGCCATGGGCGGGATTTTGAACGGTATGGCCCTCACTAAGGGGTTTATTCCTTATGGTGCCACATTTTTGATCTTTTCCGATTACATGCGTCCGGCTATCCGGCTGGCCGCCATCAGCAAGATCAGACCCATTTTTGTATATACGCACGATAGCATAGGGCTGGGCGAGGACGGAACCACTCATCAGCCCATAGAACAATTGGTTTCTTTAAGAGCCATACCCAATATGACCGTCATTCGCCCTGCAGATGCCAACGAAACGGCGCATGCCTGGCGTGTGGCTTTGGAGCATCAGGACGGACCCGTTGCCATTGTCCTGACCCGACAGGCTATTCCCGTGATCGATCAGGAAAAATATGCGAAGGCATCCGGCCTTGAAAAGGGTGCGTACATTTTATCTGAATCTGCAGAACCACCGCAAATTATACTCATCGGAACCGGGTCGGAAGTGAGCCTGCTGCTCAAAGCCCAGGATGCGCTGAAACAAAAATCCATTTTCGCCAGGGTTCTCAGCATGCCATCCTGGGAACTATTTGAAAAACAGGATGCCGCCTATAAAGAATCTGTTCTGCCCAAAGCCGTCAGGAAAAGACTTTCCGTAGAGGCCGGTTCTCCCCAGGGTTGGCTTAAATATGTTACGGAAGACGGGAAGATTTTGGGCATCCGGCGCTTCGGAGAATCGGCGCCGGGAGAAGAAGTTTTTAAAGAATTCGGATTCACTGTTGATAATATCGTCGCGCTGGCTTCGTCTTTGTAGTGTGACGCATTATACTAACCACATGACGAAACTCCCATTTTATGCCCGGGTGGCACTGATCCTTTTTGCCATTTCGCTGGTATTGCTGTTTATGTGGATGGGTAAATCCATTCTGATCCCCTTATTTTTTGCGTTCCTGATTTCCATCCTCCTGCATCCGGTGGTGATCTTCCTGGAAAAGATTCATTTCCCGAGGGCCGTGGCTTCCCTGGTCACTGTACTGATCTTTTTAATTCTGATTGCGGGTCTTTTTTATTTTTTCAGCAGGCAGGTGGTCCGGTTATCGAAAGATCTGCCCACTTTGCAGGCAAAGGTTTCAGATCAGTTGCAGCAAAGCCGGGACTGGATTTATAACAAATATCACATCAACGGTACGGACCAGACCGCCTACGTGAAGAAGTCGGCAAACGGAATCCTGGGCTCTGCTGTAAACTCGGCCGCTACAACTTTTGTAGGCATAGCCGAAACTTTTATTCTGACGATTTTCTTTTTTATCTTTTCATTTTTTATTTTATACTACCGTCGTCTGCTCATGCGATTTCTGCTGGCTCTTTTTGATGAAGCCCACAACACCCGGGTGAGCGGTGTTGTGATGAAAGTCCGTTCGCTGATTAACGGATATGTGCTCGGCCTGCTGATGGAAATGCTGGTGCTCGTGATTTTAATATTCAGCACACTGATGATCCTCGGGATCAAGTATGCTTTATTACTCAGCGTTATGGCGGCCGTGTTGAACATCATTCCCTATTTCGGTATTTATCTGTCCCTGGTTTTCGCGATGATCGTCACCCTGGCCAGTAATTCCGGAGGAGCTGCCATCACAGTAGGCATTGTTTTCATTGCGGCCCATTTTGTTGATGCCAACGTGATCCTGCCCAGGATTGTGGGCGGGCAGGTTAAACTGAATCCCTTCATCACCCTGCTGGCTGTGCTGACGGGTCATCTGCTCTGGGGTGTTCCCGGCATGTTCTTATTCATCCCGCTTACTGCCATGATCCGCCTGATCAGTGACGAATTGCCGGGTATGGAACCCTGGGCCATCCTGTTGGGCGAAGAAAAATATGCAAGCAGGAAAAAAAGAAGGAACCGAAAGCTGTAGATTTTATTCCCCAGGGTTCGTGGTTTACCTTTGAGGCAGGTTTCCATAAGGAGAACCGAAAAGGGCCTGTTCTTTGCTTTAACGAGGAAACGCCCGCTAAACACTATGGCCATCAGCGAGAAACTGAAAAAAATCATCAGGCGCATTTTCCGTATCACCCTTACCGTTGTACTGGTCATTTTTAGTATTCTGCTGTTGATCCTTTTGCTGATACAAACCAGGCCGGTTCAGAATTATGGCCGCCAGAAAATAGAAGTCTGGCTCGAAAATAAATTGCATACGCGTGTTCGCATCGGGAAATTGTATATCGGCCTGCCCTCCAGCATCATCCTGAAAAATATTTATGTAGAAGATCAGCAGAAGGATACGCTTTTATCCGGAGCAAATATTGAAGTGGGTATCAACATGCTGAAACTGCTCGATCATGAAGTGCGGCTGAATGATGTTGAACTCGAGGGGATTACCGTAAAGATAAAAAGACTGCTTCCGGATTCTGTTTTTAACTATCAGTTCGTTGCGGATGCATTTTCATCTCCAGACAAAACGCCTGTTGAACCGAAAGGCTCCGGCAGCGGATTTACTTTCGCCATAGGAACCATTCATCTCCGGAATATACGCAGCGTGTATCACGATGATGCCACGGGAAATGATGTTGTCATAAACCTGAATGATTTTAAGACCAGGTTAAAAACCTTTGATCCGGCAAAACAGGTTTATTCCATTCCGGATATTTCATTGCAGGGGGTATCGGGAACGCTGCGTCAATACCGGCCCATCCTATTCCTTAGAAGTCTGGCGGATACCATCAGCCGGCACAACCAGATCACCCAACCGGTACAATTGAAGCTGGGCCATATCGGTTTTGGCCAGATCGCGCTGAACTACCGCAATGACGCAGAAAATATGGACGCCCAAATCCGGCTGGGTGATTTTGAAACGGAAGCGGATTCCATTGACCTGGGCAATATCCGGATAAAGCTGAAAAAGATCTCCCTCAGCAATACCCTGGCGGCTGTGCATTACGGGCTGAATCCAAAACAGGCGAAACCCGCGCCATCAATAAAGAAAGACACGATAACCCGTACAGGAGCCTGGGGTTTTGATATTGCTTCCCTGAGTATAAATAATACTCATTTACAGTACGGGGACGACAATAAAAAACCGGTAAAAAGAGGAATGGATTATAATCATCTGGATGTAAATCATCTGAACATTCAGGCCAGTGCATTGCATGCCGTTTCAAATGCGTATGCCGGCAATATCAATCTGATTGCTTTTGATGAAAAAAGCGGGTTCGTTTTAAAACGGCTGTCTGCCAAGGCAGCGTATAATGAAAAAACTGCACAATTGAAGGACCTTGTGATTCAAACCAGTCATTCGGATATCCGTAATCAGTCAGTGATTCATTACATGTCAACGGCTGCGCTCAGTAAACATCCCGGAGACATCGAAACGGATCTGCTATTCGATCATGCCCGCATTGGCGTGCAGGATGTATTGTTGTTTGTACCTTCCATATCAGACCATCTTTCAGGAGATGAGCACGCTGTACTCGCTTTCAACGGGAAGTTGAACGGGCCCCTGAAGAATTTGCATATTCCCTACCTGGAGATTGGCGGAATCGGAAATACTTCCCTGGCACTGTCCGGCAATATCCGGGGATTGCCGGATGCGAAGAAAGCCTACTATGATATTGTGCTTTCTAAACTGACTACCTCCCGGGCTGATCTTTACCGGATCATTCCGGCTAAATCCCTTCCTCAAAGTATCCGCATACCGGAACACATTTCCGCACATGGAAAATTCACCGGAACCACTAACCGGTTTCAGATTGCCCTGCAGGCCAATACCAGCAGCGGAAACGCAACCGTAAGTGGTTCACTGGATTTCAATCATAAATCCTATGATTTGAAGGCTGGCACGAACGCTGCTGATCTGGGTTATATACTAAAGCAGGACAGCCTGCTTGGAAAAATAACCCTGAATGCAACGGCCAGGGGATCAGGGTTCGATCCCAAAAAAATGAATAGTGTGTTTCATGTAAACCTGGAAGTTGCAGATATCAAATCTTACCAGTATAAAGGATTGAAGTTTGATGCTGAGCTACACAATGGCGTCGGAAAACTGGTTTCTTCAATACATGATCCGAATATTTCCTACGAGTTAACCGGAGCGGGAAATCTTTCAGAAAAATATCCTTCCCTTAAAATCAATCTTCGCCTGGATACGGCAGACCTGCTGGCCCTGCACCTGATAAAAGATTCCCTGCAGCTGCATTTCCATCTCGACGGAGACTTCCCATCTACCAATCCCGATGCCCTGCAGGGAAAATTGAATATTGATGAAATCGCCATTACGTATGCGGGTAAAGGAACACATACTGACAGTATACGCATCACGGCGGAGCACGCCGATACGGCACAACATATCCGGCTTCGTTCCGAAATGGCCGATCTTGACTGGGATGGGAAATATAAGTTGACCCAGACGGCCAATGCAGTTAAGCAGCTGATCAATCTTTATTACAAACTTCCCGGAATACCGGATACCGCCAGGGTTGAGGCGCAGGATTGGAATATGATGCTTGCGCTTCGTCCGTCTCCCTTAGTATTGGATTTAATGCCGGCACTTAAGGGATCCGATAGCGTTCAGGGGAAAATTTATTTTAACAGTGCAGGAAAAAATTTGAACCTGCAGATCCTCGCGCCAAAAATTCAGGTTAATCAGCAGGTCATTCACCAGATGAACGTTCAGGTTGCTACAAAAAATGATGCGATCGTTTATTCTCTTGGGGTATCCGGTGCCGGACAAAAAGGATTTCAGTTGTATCAATCTTCCCTTTCAGGGAAAATAGCACATGATAAATTGTATACCAGCTTATTGCTGAAAGATAAAAAGACAAAAGAAAGATATATGGTTTCCGGTATCCTGACACCATTAAATACCGGAATCCGTTTTGTTTTCAATCCAGACAGTCTTAAGTTGAACTACGACCGCTGGAATATTCCTGCAGATAATTTCGTTCAGTATGATTCATCCGGCATCCTGGTGCGGAACCTGAAACTGGAGCATGCCGGCGAATCGGTCTCCATTAATTCCGCCGGAAATACTGCCCGATCGCCACTGGACCTTGATTTTTCAAACTTTCACATCCGCACCATCACTGAGTTTGCCGCACAGGATTCCCTCCTGATCGACGGCGTGGTGAATGGTAAGGCAGAAATAAAAGACCTGTTCACCAAACCCCTGTTTACGTCCGATTTAAAAATTCAGGATCTGGCTTACAAAGGCGACACCGTGGGGAATCTGGCGCTAAAAGTGGATAATGAAGAAGGGAATGCCCTTGTCGCCGACCTGCTGCTGAATGGCCGGGATAACAATGTACAGATAGAGGGTAAATATTATTCCCGGGAAGGCAGGATGGACCTGGATCTAAAACTGAACCAGCTGAACCTGGCGTCCTTTAAGTCATTCGCTGCTGCACAGGTCAAAGACATGAAAGGCTTTCTGAAAGGCGACCTGCGGGTCACTGGAAATCTGGATAAGCCTGTTTTCACCGGAAATCTTTCTTTCGATAGCGCGGTCGTCACCCCCGTGATTACGGGCGAACCGTTAAGACTGGGCAATGACCAAATTGGATTCGACAAGGATGGTTTTAATTTTAGCGAATTTGCGATGCTTGATTCAGCAGGCAACAAAGCAACCCTGGATGGAAACGTGTTTATGGATGATTTCCGGAAATACCGTTTCGATATGACCTTTTCGGCAGAAAATTTCCGGGTGGTGAATGCAGTTAAAGAACCCAACCGCACTTTTTATGGAAAATTAAATGTCAACGCAGCCGTGGATGTCACCGGGGACCAGGACCTTCCCAGGATCAATGCCGTCATCCGGGTGAATAAGAATACGGATTTCACCCTGATCCTTCCCAGCGATGATCCGGAACTGATGGACCGCCAGGGTGTGGTGATTTTTTCAAATAATAAACAGCGGGTGGACACCGTGCGATTCAGGCATTTTCTGGACTCCCTGAGCTCCAACGCGAAATTAAAAGGACTGGACGTGTCGACTGTAATTGAAACCGACAGTAGTGCGCAATTTACACTGGTGATTGATGAAAGAAATGGAGATGCCCTGACTATGCGTGGGCGTGCGGAATTGTCGGGCGGTATAGATAAAAGCGGCAAGACCAGCCTCACCGGGAACTATGAACTGGACGCTGGATACTATAATCTGACCCTGAGTGTGCTGCACCGGAAATTTGTGATCCAACGGGGGAGTACAGTAACCTGGTCAGGAGATCCGACCCAGGCAGACATTGACATTACAGCAATCTATACGGTCAACGCGCCATCTATTGATTTGGTGGAACAGCAGCTGTCTGGCCGGTCAACCGATGAAGTAAACAAGTTCAAACAGCGTTTACCCTTTCAGGTAAAATTGAAGATGACCGGGAAACTGCTTCAGCCGAAAATTCATTTTGATATTGCACTGCCAGACGCGCTGTTGGCGGTTTGGCCGGATGTGGGCCTCAAATTGCAGCAAATGCGCACGGATGAGGCAGAAGTAAATAAGCAGGTTTTTGCTCTGCTGCTGCTGGGCCGGTTCATTACAGAAAACCCTTTTGAAAGTGTTGCAGGGGGAACCAATGCCGGCACCATTGCCCGGCAAAGCGCCAGTAAAATACTGAGTGACCAGTTGAATCAGCTGGCAGGCTCCCTGATCAAGGGAGTGGATGTGAATTTTGATCTGAATTCAAACGAGGACTACACTACGGGTGCTATGCAAAACCAGACGCAGCTGAATGTCAACTTTTCAAAGAGTCTTTTTAACGATCGCATCCGGGTAAGCGTTGGCAGCGATTTTCAACTGGAACAAACCGACCCGAATCAGAATGCGTCCAATATTGCCGGAGACGTGAACCTGGACTATAAATTAAGCCGGGACGGGAGGTATATGATCCGTGTGTACCGGAAGAATCAATATGAAAGTGTTGTTGAGGGACAGGTGATCGAATCCGGATTGAGTTTTATCCTCACTTTCGATTACGATCAGTTTAAGGAATTATTTGAAAACAGGAAAGAGGAAAAGAAGTTGAAGAAAACAAAGAAGAATAAATCAAAAACGGAAAATAATTCAGCCGGCAAATAAAATTCAGGGATGAAAACGGACATGATCAGGTGGTTGGTTTTTTTAGCTGTGGCTGTCATGATCTTTTCCTGCAGTGAAACAAAGACGCTGCAGGAGGGCCAATATCTCTATGATGGCGCCAAAATAGAAATCAAATCGAATCCGCAGATAAAGAAGAAGGAAAACAAGGAACTCAAAAAAGAGCTCAATGCGCTTCTTCGACCAAGACCAAACGGAAGTTTTTTGGGGATCAGGTTTAAGTTGCTCATATATAATGCGGCGGGCACCGGCAAGGGCAAGGGATTGGGCCATTGGATCAGGGAAAAATTGGGAGAACCGCCTGTACTGGCTTCCTATTCCGTTTTGGAAAAAAGCCGGGCCGTGCTTCAAAACCGTCTGGAGAATCGCGGGTTCTTTAAAGATACGGTGATGCTGGACACCACGTATAAAGGGAGGAAGCTATGGGCCCGTTACACAGCGAAGATCGGTGACCAGTATAAAATAGGGCAGGTAATTTATCCATCAGATCCCGATTCTCTCAGTCAGCAAATTGCCCGCATGGCTAAAAAATCGCTGTTAAAAAAAGGGGAGCCCTATAATCTCGATGTGATCAAAAATGAACGGACGAGAATCGATACCCGACTTAAACAAAGAGGATACTATTATTTCAGCCCGGATGATCTGATGATCAAAGCAGACTCAACCATAGGAGATCATCAGGTTGATATGACCCTGCTGATAAAAAAGTCAACGCCGGCACAAGCCAGGGAGCAATACCGCATAGGGGATGTAATTGTGTTTGCAGACTATGATATCAACTCAGATACGGGTGCGGCGGTACAGCAGGTGCCTGAATTTCAGGGTTACAGCATCATCGATCCGGAAAAAAAGATCAAACCACAGGTCATCAGCCGCGCCCTGGTTTTTAAATCTGGTGACCTGTATAACCGCCGGGATCATGATCTGTCGCTGAACCGGTTGATTACCCTCGGCGTTTTTAAGTTTGTAAAAGTTCATTTTGACGAAGCCGATACGGGTAAAAATATGCTGAACGCCTATTATTATCTCACTCCGGCGCGGAAAAAATCGATTCGTTTTGAAGTGTCGGCACTTACCAAGTCGGATGATGCAAAAGGGGGGCTGCTTTCCATTAACTGGCGGAACAGGAATTTTTTTCGGGGAGCAGAATTATTTACCGCGAGTGCCTACGGCGGTTTGGAAAAGCAATTCATCGGAAAAGGACAGAGCATCACGACGGATAAACTCGGATTGGATTTTAATCTCTATTTCCCGAAAATCATTTCTCCCATTCCTTTCCGGACGAACAGTAGTTTTATGCCCAAGACCCGATTGAACATCGGATATGAATTTTTTAACCAAAAGAATCAGTACACTTTAAACTCGTTTAAAACCAGTTTTGGTTATATCTGGAAAGAGAGCGCCTCCCTGGAACATACCCTGGACTTTATCCGGATTAATTTTGTAAATCCATCCAATATCGATCCGGCATTTCAGCTCGGACTGGATACGAACTTATTTCTCGCCCGAAGTCTGGAGCGACAGTTCATTATCGGACCCATGTACAATTTTAATCTGAATACCCAGGTGCAGCCAAATCATAGAAAAAACAATTTTTATTTTAACGGGAACCTGGATCTTTCTTCCAATCTGCTGGGTATTTTCTCCGGGGCCGATGTGAAAAACGGAAAGGAGAAAAGAATATTCAATACCCCTTATTCCCAATACATCCGGGCGGAGGCGGATTTCCGGCATTACCTGAATTTCTCGCAGTATACGGTGTTGGCTACCCGGATTACCGGCGGGATTGGCTATGCTTACGGCAATAGCCTCACGATGCCCTTTGTAAAACAATTTTTTGCCGGCGGCGCAAACGATATCCGGGCCTTTCGGTCCCGATCGCTCGGCCCGGGTTCTTTTTATGCCGGGAACCGGGACACAGCGTTCCTGGCTGATCAACCGGGGGATATTAAGATCGAGATGAACGCCGAATTGCGGTTCAAATTATTTTCTGTTGTCCATTGGGCTTTTTTTGTAGATGCCGGAAATATCTGGACCTTAAGAGCCGACTCAGCACGGCCGGGCTCCATGATTTCGGGAGATTTCCTCAGGCAGGTTGCAGTGGGTGTGGGAACCGGTCTGCGCCTGGACGTGAGTATTCTTTTAATACGGCTTGACCTCGGGATACCGGTCAGGGAACCTTATCTTCCCAAAAATCAGCGTTGGATTTTCGACAGTAAAAATCTGGTGTTTAATTTCGCCATCGGGTATCCGTTTTAATTAGTTCCCCCTATACAAACATTATATTTGTACAAAACCAACCTCTGATGCGGTCAGTTCTTGTCAAAGCGGGAATATTTTGCTTACTGCTTTACTTCCCATTTATGCTTTTTTCACAGAACACCCAAATCATCACCAACCATGTTGGATATGAAGAGAACCTGCCCAAGCGTGCTGTTCTTATCTCAGAAAACAGTTTTTCACCGGAATCATTTCAACTCATCAATACGGAGAACGGACAGCTGGTTTTCACTGGTAAACCCGTATTCAGCGGAGCCGTGGATAAATGGAAGAACTGGCTTTTCTGGACGATGGATTTCAGCAGTTATACCCTTGACGGCAATTATATGCTGCAGATCGGTTACCAGGGAAAAAGCATTTCCTCCTATCCCTTTATTATCGGGAAAAATGTGCTGGAGCAATCGGCCATATCCAATCTCATATATTATTTTAAAGGACAGCGGAGTTCCGGATTACTGGATAAAGCAGATCGTCATTTGCCGCTGGAGGGCAAATCCATAGCAGGCTTTGTGGATGCACACGGAGGTTGGTACGACGCCACCGGGGACTATGGCAAACATCTTTCCCACCTTTCCTTCT
Source organism: Bacteroidota bacterium (assembly GCA_030706635.1). Classification (GTDB taxonomy): domain Bacteria; phylum Bacteroidota; class Bacteroidia; order Chitinophagales; family Chitinophagaceae; genus Puia. The sequence continues at coordinate 65,310 of JAUZOD010000010.1, read as the reverse complement.
CCACTTATTTTAATCCCCAGCAGATTTCATTTACCGTTTGGAGTTTATTAGAAACTTATAAACTGCTGATCGGGAGACCTGGAACCGATTACCGTCAGTATAACAAAAGACTGCTGGATGAAGGGATGTACGGAGCAGATTACCTGACGCGGATGCATGCGCCAAACGGGTCTTTTTACCGTTCCGTTGGCGCACCCGGACCAGCCAAAATGGCAAAAGTCCGGGTGATCGCCGCGGAGAGCAAAGGATATAGCATTAAAAAATCAAAGGATCAGTCTTTCGGCCCCCGCGAGTTAAACGCTGACTGGCGAAGTTTCCAGGCAAGTTATCGTTCCGGAGGAGGAATGGCCATCGCCGCATTGGCCCTGGCTTCCACTTTTGATACTGCCGGAGATTATAAGAATAACGACTACCTGAAAGCTGCAGAAAATGCTTTTGATTTCCTTGAAAAGGACAACGTTTCCATGACCAACGATGGTAAAGAAAACATCGTAGACAATTACTGCGCGCTGAGTGCAGCCACTGAATTATATAAGGCCACGAAAAAAGACGTTTACAGAAAAGCAGCCGAAAAAAGAGCATTGCAATTGATCAACCGCCTCTGTTCCTGGGGGAAATACAAGGATTACTGGCGGGCCGATGATAAAGACAGGCCCTTCTTCCATCCTTCGGATGCCGGGCTTCCTGTAGTCAGCCTGCTAACCTATTATCCCTTTGCTGAAGCGGTAACCCAAAACAGAATCCGGGAAGCGGTCCGGCGCTCTATGATCCACGAGTTGTCCATAACCAGTGAAGTGAACAACCCTTTCGGTTATAGCAGGCAACTGGTGCAGGATACAGCGGGCAACCGGCACAGCGCATTCTTTTTCCCTCATGGCAGCGAAGCGGCCCCCTGGTGGCAGGGAGAAAATGCAAGGCTGGCTTCTATGGCCACAGCCGCCAGGATGTCTGCCAGTTTATTTGCGGACGATCCTGTATTGCACGACAGCCTGGAAAATTTCGCTTTAAATCAGCTAAACTGGATACTCGGCCTGAATCCTTATGATGCTTGTATGTTACAGGGAACGGGGCACAATAATCCGGCGTATGCATTTTTTGGTACTTTTGAATATACCAACGCGCCTGGAGGAATTGTCAATGGTGTTACTTCCGGCTTTGATGATGAGCAAGGGATTGATTTTAATCTGCCTTATGTGAAAACCGGAAAGGATAACGACTGGCGATGGGTAGAACAATGGCTTCCGCATGCCTCTTGGTTCCTGCTGGCCATTGCTTCGGACCGTTAAATGAAATGAGATTCCGCAAAAATGAAACAGGATGACCACGATTGCTCAACTAATCGGTACCAGCCGGCAAACGGTCACGACGATATTTAATGAATTCCGCGATGCAGGACTTTGTATCTATTCCCGAAAAGAAATTGTCTTTCTGAAACTGAACAGAATACAACCAGAATAGCCGGGAACTGCTACTCATTATTTCATTCCCGCCGTTTCCTTCAGTGCGGTAAACATTGATTTCCACATCAAATTAAACATAGATCTGTATTTATCCCTCTTGTAGTCAACCCGGGAAGTCCTTGTTTCCCCTTTGGCAGGATTGGAATTTTTGACCAGTAGTCCGGCAGCGAGCGTCGGCAATATTTTAGCTTTATATTTATTCTGATCTTCGTCTTTTCTGAGAAGGACCAGTTTGAGGTCGCTGTATAAGAACGTCAGATTTCCGACGCCATGCAGATCGTCCGCATTCAGATGATAGGAGAGGCTTTGAATTTTGCCTTTGTCAATCTTTGCCAGGGCCATGGGTTGAATCATGGGGTTTAGATAAGCGGCATTCATTCCGCCCATTTTTGCATCCAGAGTAAACCGGCCCGCCGGGTCTTTTAATATCATGATCAGCTCAGCATGCATGGGGGCCCGGTTCAGGAACCTGGATTGAAAATTCAACTTCATCTTATTGTTCTTTCCGATAAATTCGGGAATATTGGTCAGGTTGCTTAATACCGCGTGTACGGCATAAAACTGCACTTTACCGCTGCTATCGGATTTGGCGTTTTTTTCTTTGTATTCAATAAAGGACCGGGCAAAAACAACGGTATTAATATTAACCGGCAGAGGTAGCTTCATCAAAGACTGTTGCGGATATTTTTGGGTACGATCAATGGAATCATGGGGATTGGAAACGTCCCTGAATATTTTAAACGAACTGTTGCCAAGAATCATACTGTCGGCGATCAGTCTCTGACTAAACAGTGCATAACGGTTTATGTTTCGGATATCCAGGTTTTCGATAGTGAATTGGTAACGGTCCTTTGAATATTTATAGGCATTCGCAAAGGCCGCTTCCGACAACTGCGGCTCAATCAGGATTTTCGCTGCCTTTAAGCGATTGCGGTCGCTCCGATATTCCAGTCCGGAAAAAATGTATTTGTATTTCTTATCCTTTGAATTCAGACTCAGATCGCTGCAGCCGACCGCTATCTCCCTGGCGAAAAGTACCCGGGAGCTGTCGTTTTGGTGCACGCTGTCAATTAGAATATCAGACAGGCGGCAGGAAAATCCGCTACCTTTAAACTTTGTCTGCCCTGATTCAGGATCTTTTATGATGAAAGTAATTTCCTGTAAAATCAGGCTGTCCGCCTTTATACTTTGTAGCTTGCTTAAGACCTGCCTGTAGATTTCTGCCGCGAGATTTGATTTTGACGGCTTATCATCCTGTTTTTGCAGACTCAGTTCAATTACTGCACTTTGAATGTTGACAGAGTGGGCTTCGATTTCTTTATTGAGGAGTGCCTTGGGCGTTTTTACACCGGTGATAATCAGTTTCGGGATGCGGATATCAATCCGGGCAGGCGCTGAATTTTCCTGTTTGCTCAGTTCCTTATAAATGGCACTATCGGTTGACAGATGCACGTCTTCCACAGAAACATTACCCGCCACCTCATCCATCACCAGATTTCTATAAGAGATCTGGTAAAGGCCTTCGGATTTTCCGGTAATGGCGGAATTTAATTGTTGACGAACCAGATGATATTTGATCTTTTGCCAGAAAATCGCCGCGATCAGTATTCCTGCAATTACCAGCGTTGATATAATATAGAAGAGCGGCGTTCGACGGGAAATCTTTTTTTCAGTCATTTAAATAATTTAACGCCGGGCAATAAGAAGGCAAAAGCTTTCCTAAAGTACAAAGCGGTACGACAAACAAGCAATAAAAGGAATTGGATAATCGGGACAGGAAAAGGATAATAAGCGATAAATTCGAAGGAGATTGGAGAGGAAACAGAGCGGGAGATCAATTAGAATATACCGGATAATAAATGGAATGTGTTGCCGGAATCCTGCTGAAAAATTCAGGGCTCTCCTGTCTCTCCAGCATGAACCATTGAAGAAGAAGGCCTCTGACCTGTTTCATCAGCATTTTTACGGAGGGCTTTGGCTTGTGCTTTTCTGCGTAATCAACATGGGTGATTTTTACTTTCAGGATCACCAGCTCATTTTTTCTGGCTTTTTGTTTGATGGCCTCGCTTAATTCTTCCATGCTGTTGATGTCTTCGGGGTCATTGATAATGAAAGCCTTTCCCAGTATTTTTAAATAATAATCCTTTCCTTTCCGGAAGAAATCCATTTTAACCGGGAATACCTTTTCAAAGGCCTGAATGAGTTGGGTAGGTGTTGGCACCACGAACCAAAGATGCCCCAATTCATCAACTTTGAGCACCCGCACCACACAGGCGGGCATTTTCAGTACGGCATCGCTGGTTGAAAAAAACAGGGCATTTCCCAAATCCCGCACTTTCTCTTCAACAAACGACAGAGGTAGGTAACCGTTCATAAAATCTATTTTGGTGAATATTTTGCTTTTAAAATCTCAAAACAAGTACCAGTTATTGAAGCGGGCATAGCCCGTGACTGCCTCTGTTTAATTTGTTTACTGTCAGTTGATTATTATAGTATGGCGGAAAGAGTTAATTTCCCATTACCGGAAAATCAGGTTATATGGCTAATTTCATTTTGAATTGAGTAAAGAATTCCACACAGCTTTCCTCATTGGGCTGAGAAAAAACTTTGCCTCCAATGGCATGAGTTTACCACTATTCTGACATATTCTATTTACATGCGAGCTAATAAACTGAAAACATACTGGCGTATACTGGTTGAAAGCCTTAATCTCTTTATTGACTTTAATGGATTAAAGCTCGCCGCGGCCCTTTCCTATTATGCAGTATTTTCCATTGCACCTTTGCTGATCGTGATCATTTCGGTGGCCGGCGTGTTTTTCGGACAGGAAGCGGTAACAGGAAGTGTGTATCATCAGATCAGCGGGTTGGTAGGAAGTGATGCCGCCCTTCAGGTACAGGACATCATCAGCAATATCCATAAGTCCAATCACGGAAAAGCGGGAGGTGTTATCGGGGCCATCATTCTGATTATCGGCGCATCGGGCGTTTTTTCTGAAATCCAGGGCTCCATCAATTATTTATGGTCTGTACCGCCGCCGAAAAAGAAAGAGTTTCTGATGGCCGTAATTAGAAAACTGGTTTCTTTTTCGCTATTAATCGGGGTGAGCTTTTTGCTCATGGTCTCTCTGCTGGCGAACGCCCTGGTGGATGCCTTAAGTGATCGCATGAAGCATTTTTTTAACAGTTCCCTGATCAGTCTGTTGTATGTGGTCAATATTTTCATAATCCTGATTCTTGTCAGTTTTCTCTTCACCCTGATTTTCAAAATCCTCCCCAATGCCATAATCAGGTGGAAAGATGCTGTGGCCGGAGCAACATTAACGGCATTACTGTTCTTAATCGGTAAGTTTGCCATTGGATTCTATCTCGGCAGCTCCAGCATCGGGTTCACTTATGGTACCACTGCGTCCATAGTGATCCTGATGTTGTGGGTGTATTATTCATCTATTATATTATATTTCGGTGCCACGTACACTTATATCTTCGCCGCGTCGCGGGGCAACCCTGTCCGGCCCAGGTAAATACCGTATTTTTCATGGTATTATTTTTTATGTATCGTCTGATAGTGAAAGTTTTGCGTTTGCTGTACCAATTTAAAAACTAAGCTCATTTGAAAGTAAATATCAACCCGATATCTGAATTTCTTACCCAGTTGCGTATCTCCTTTCTTGGAGATAATCTCATGCATAAATATGATAATGAAAAGGCGCCCATCCGTTCCGAGCTTTTTAGCCTGGAGCAATTGGAAGCTTATGCGCGGAACCTGGCCAAAACGCACCAAATCACCAGCGACCGTACGCCGGAACAATTATTAAAAAGACTGGCTGAAAACGAGGAGATCCTTCTGGAGGTCCATAACCTGCTTACGGAATCGGCAAAAAAAAATATCCGGATCACACCCGCCGGAGAATGGCTGCTGGATAATTTTTATTTGATCGAGGAGCAGGTGTATACGGGTAAAAAACACTTACCCAAAGGCTACAGCAAGGGTCTTCCCCAATTGCTGAAAGGACCTTCGGCTGGATTGCCCAGAGTATATGATCTGGCCATCGAGCTGATAGCGCATAGTGATGGACGTGTGGATCTGAACAGCCTCACCAGTTTTACGGCTTCATACCAGGAGGTGTCTGAATTGAAACTGGGTGAACTCTGGGCCATTCCCATCATGCTCAGGCTGGCCCTGATCGAAAACCTGCGCAGGCTTGCCGCGTTGATTGCCAAAGACAGGATCAACAAGAATTTGGCAGATTACTGGGCAGATCAGATGACGCAAACGGCAGAAAAAGATCCTAAGAGCCTGATCCTGGTTATTGCGGATATGGCGCGCTATGGGCCGCCAATGGAAAGTTCTTTTGTGGCCGAACTCACGAGGCGCCTCGTCGGGAAAGGTTCAGCCTTCGCTTTGCCCATCAGTTGGATCGAACAACGGCTTTCTGAACAGGGAATGACCAGTGACGAACTGGTGCATATTGAAAACCAGAAACAGGCTGCCGATCAGGTCTCCATCGCCAACAGCATCGGAAGCCTTCGGTTTTTAAGCAGTAATAACTGGCGTGATTTCGTAGAAGAAATAAGCACCGTTGAAAATATACTGCGCACGGAAAGCAATGATGTGTACGCCCTCATGGATTTCCGCACGCGCGATGAATACCGCCATATGGTGGAAAAGATCGCCAAAAGCAGTGGTCACACTGAATCGGAGATTGCCCGTATGGCCCTGTCTATGGCCAATGAAGGTTATATTTTGCGGCCGGATTATACAAGGGCCGGGCATGTAGGATATTATCTGATCGGAAAAGGTCTGAAGAAATTGGAGAAAGCGGCCGGCGTTAAATTCACCGTAACCGAACGCATTGAACGGGCCTGCCGGAAAATGCCTTTAATATTGTATTCGGGATTTAGTTTCATCGGGGCCGTTTTTTTCTCCGGATCGCTGATCAAGCGGGAACTTGAAAACGGTATCCACAATCCCTGGATCATCGGCACCGTGGAGTTTTTTACGCTGATTGCCTGCAGTCAGCTTTCGATCACGCTCATCAACTGGATATCTACCATTATTATACGCCCATTGGTTTTGCCAAGAATGGATTTTTCTGAAGGTATTCCGGAGAAATACAGGACCCTGGTGGTGATTCCCTCGATGTTTAATGATTCCGGAGAACTGGAAGAGCTTTTGGAAAACCTGGAAGTACGTTTCCTGGCTAACCGGGATCAGCATTTGCATTTTGCCCTGCTGACGGATTTTAAAGATGCAAAAACGGAAACCCTCCCGGGAGAAGAGGAATTGCTCCGTGAAGCCAGGATCAGGATCAAATCACTGAATGAACGATACGGGAAGGAAAAAAATGAAATTTTCTTTATGTTTCACCGCCCGAGAAAATACAATCCGCATGACCGGATTTGGATGGGCTATGAACGTAAACGGGGCAAGCTGGCTGAGATGAATGCCCTGCTGCGGGGAGAAGGAAGAGAAAATTTTTTATTGATTGAAGGGGAAGCTGCTCTCTACGAACAGGTGAAATATGTGATTACGCTGGATACGGATACGCAGCTTCCCCGGGACGCCGGATGGAAAATCGCGGGTACGATGGCGCATCCGATGAATCAGCCCCATTACAGCGAAAAGAAGCAGCGGGTGGTGGAAGGTTACGGCATTCTGCAACCAAGGGTAGCCGTTAGTCTGCCTTCGGAAAAAAATACAAGGTATGCCCGCTTGCATACCAATGAACCGGGCATTGATCCATACACCCGGGCGATCTCTGATGTTTATCAGGATCTTTTTGGAGAAGGGTCGTTTATCGGTAAAGGTATTTACGATGTGGATGCTTTTGAAAAATCTTTGCGCGGCAGATTTCCGGAGAACCGGATATTGAGTCATGATCTGCTCGAAGGAAGTTACGCCAGGTGCGGGTTACTGAGCGATGTTCAGTTGTATGAAGCCTACCCTCTTCGATACGACACAGACATGAAGCGCCGGCATCGCTGGATCCGGGGCGATTGGCAGATTGCGAGCTGGTTATGGCCCTGGGTGCCCGGAGGATCACGCCGGCTGGTGAAAAATCCCATCTCACCTCTATCCAAATGGAAAATCTTTGATAACCTGAGACGCAGTCTCGTTCCGGGCTCTCTGTTGTTTATGCTCCTGTATGGCTGGATCTACTCCGGTTCGCCGATGTTCTGGACCATTTCCGTATTGGTCATTCTGATACTGCCTTCCCTGGTTAGTTTTTTCTGGGAGATCTGGAAAAAACCGGCAGATATGCATGTGCTTCCGCACCTGATCGTCAGCACCCGGTTTACTATCCACCATTTTACCCAGCAGGTCCTTGCTTTACTAACCCTTCCGTATGAAGCATTCCTGAATGCTGACGCAATTTTCAGAACGAACTGGCGTATTCTGATCAGCCATCGCAAATTGCTGAAATGGAATCCATCTAATACGCTGCTGAATTCGGAAACCAAAACTTTTTTGGGAAGCTTTCTTTCCATGTGGTTTCCCCCGGTACTTTCCTTGTTGATTTTCGGATGGATGAGTTACCGGAATAACTCCGGTATTGAAATAACACTTCCATTCCTGATTGGCTGGCTGGTGGTGCCCGCAATCACCTGGAAGATCAGCCTTCCGTACAAAGGAAAAACGGTTGTCCTTTCCGATGAGCAGAAGAAGTTTCTGCACAAGCTATCCCGGAAAACCTGGGCTTTCTTTGAAACTTTTGTGGTGGCAGGAGACAACTGGCTGCCTCCGGATAACTATCAGGAGAGCCCGGTAGAACGGATTGCCCATCGTACTTCTCCCACCAATATTGGTCTTTCCCTGCTATCTAATCTTACAGCCTGGGATTTCGGATATATCCCAACCGAGATTCTATTGGAAAGAACATCGAATACCCTGAACACCCTGCAACGCATGGAAAGATATTCCGGGCATCTTTTCAACTGGTACGACAGCATGTCGCTGGAACCCCTCTCCCCCAGATACATTTCAACGGTTGACAGCGGGAATCTGGCGGGCCATCTGCTCACACTCAAGCAGGGTTTATTTGCTCTGGGAGAATGTCCTGTGGTAAATGGCAGGATCTTTAAAGGGTTGATGGACACCCTGAGCGTTTTACAGGAAAAAACAGAAGATGATTCCGTTTTTCAAACCTTCAGTGCAGAGCTGGCATCGGCAACATCCCGGGAATGGCCCGATATTTTGGGCATTCGCGATCAGCTGCAGAAACTATTGATCAGCGCGGAAGGCCTGGTTCCTTCCCTGCAAGTTGCGCCGGAAGCGGCCTGGTGGGGGGAAGCGCTGTTGAAACAGATCCGGGAATCCCTGGGCGATCTCTATGAAACCGCTCCCTGGCTCGTGCTGAACAGTTTTCCGCCCGATTTTCAAACGCTGGAGAGTATGATTTCCCGCAATATGACGCTGAATGAATTGTCTGCCCTGGAGATGTCTGTTTTACCAGCATTGCACGCTTTTACTGAAAACGAAATACCGGATGCGCAAAAGAAATGGCTGGAAAGCTTACGCAGGCATGTAATTGAAACCAGCCGCCGGGCTAAGGAACGTTTGTTGACAATCCAGTTACTGATGAAATCCTGTGATGAATTTGCTGACGTAAAGTTTGATTTCCTGTTCGATAAATCACAACGTTTGTTGTCCATCGGTTATAATGTTACGGATCATCGCAGAGACGCGAGCTTTTATGACCTGCTGGCTTCGGAAGCGCGGCTGACTACTTTTGTGGGCATCGCCCAGGGAAAGCTCATGCAGGACTGCTGGTTTGCCCTTGGCCGTCAGCTTACCAATCCTGGCACATCCCCGGTGCTCGTTTCCTGGAGCGGATCTATGTTTGAATATCTGATGCCGTTGCTTGTAATGCCTACCTACGATAATACGTTGCTGGATCAGACCTATAAAACTTCAGTTCAGAAACAGATAGAATACGGAAGAAAGCGCGATGTTCCCTGGGGCGTATCCGAATCCGGGTACAATATGGTCGACGCAAATCTCAATTATCAGTACAAGGCATTCGGCGTTCCGGGCCTGGGTTTAAAGCGCGGACTGGGCGAGGACCTGGTGATCGCACCGTATGCCACGGTGATGGCGCTGATGGTGGCTCCCGAGGAATCTGCCGAAAATCTGCTGGACATGGATGCCGAGGGCTTTGGCGGACGGTATGGCATGTTCGAAGCGGTGGATTTCACCAGCTCCAGGCTCACCAGGGGTCAGCAATACAGCATTGTGCGCTCGTTCATGGCGCATCATCAGGGCATGTCTTTTCTTTCCATTTCCTACCTGATGCTCGGCAGGCCCATGCAGAAAAGATTTGATGCGGAAGCCCAGTTCAGGGCTGTGATGCTTCTGCTGCAGGAAAGAATACCCCATGCTACTGAGTTTTATTCACCCTCCGTGCATGTTTCTGACAGCAGTACCACATCACAGGATGTGCAGATGCGGGTGATCAAAACACCCAATACGGCGGTGCCTGAAGTGCAGTTGCTCTCGAACGGAAGATTTCATTCCATGGTCAGCAATTCAGGGAGTGGTTACAGCCGTTGGAAAGATCTTGCGGTTACCCGTTGGCGTGAGGACCTGACCCGCGATGACTATGGCACTTACTGTTTTGTTCGTGACCTGGACAACGACGGCGTTTGGTCGGCTGCTTATCAGCCTTCCCTGAGCACTGCAGAAAGTTATGAAGTGGTATTCTCGCAGGGAAGGGCCGAGTTCCGCAGGCAGGAGCAAAATCTGGAAACACATACAGAGATCGTTGTTTCATCCGAAGATGACGTGGAGATGCGCAGGATACGCATCAGCAACCGGTCCCGGAAGAAAAGATATCTGGAAGTTACGAGTTACGCCGAAGTGGTACTGGCGCCGCCTGCTGCCGACGCCTCCCATCCGGCATTCAGCAATTTGTTTGTGCAAACCGAGATTCTTCCGCAGCGGGATGCCATTTTGTGTACGAGGAGACCACGCTCTTCAGGAGACAGCCAGCCATGGATGTTTCATCTGATGAAGGTACACAACGCAGAAATCAAGGATATTTCTTATGAAACGGATCGTTCCGTCTTTACAGGAAGAACCCGCAGCATTCACGAGCCGAATGCCCTCAAAAATATGCAGCGTCTCACAGGTACACAGGGTGCGGTGCTGGATCCGATCGTTTCCATCCGGTATCGCTTTACCATAGATGCGCACGATTCGGTAACCATCAATATGGTGCTTGGTATGGCGGAAAACCGGGAAGCCTGCGTGGGATTGGTGGAAAAGTATCAGGACCGGCCCTTGACGGATCGGGCTTTTGAACTGGCCTGGACGCATAGTCAGGTTGTACTTCGCCAGATTGATGCCACCGAAGCTGATGCCCAGTTGTATTCCAGACTGGCTGGCTCGGTTATTTTTTCCAATGCCTCGTTACGGGCAGATTCATCAGTTATTATCCGTAACAGGAGAGGGCAATCCGCTTTATGGAGTTATTCCATTTCCGGCGACCTGCCCATTGTGCTTTTACAGATCCAGGACTCCGCTAATATCGAACTGGCGCGGCAACTGGTGCAGGCGCATGCTTATTGGAGATTGAAAGGATTGCTGGTAGACCTGGTGATCTGGAACGAGGACTATGGGGGCTACCGGCAGGCATTGCAGAACGAACTCATCAGCCTCATATCCCCGGGTATTATTAGTGACGTCCGGGATAAGCCGGGCGGCATCTTTATCAGGTCGGGAGAACAGGTTTCTCAGGAAGACCGGATTTTATTTCAGACGGTGGCGCGCATAATCCTGTCCGATACCATGGGCACCCTGGAAGAACAGATTACCCGCCGCACCAAAGTAAAACCCGTCATCCCATATTTTACACCGACTAAGTTTTATGCATCACTGGATTCCGCATTGGAAACACCCAGGGATCTTTCTTTTTTCAACGGCACCGGTGGTTTTTCCAAAGACGGAAAGGAGTATATCATCATAACAGATGAAGAGAAAGTAACTCCAGCACCCTGGTGTAATGTGATTGCCAATCCATTGTTCGGGTCCGTCATTTCAGAAAGCGGCCAATCCTATTCATGGATGGAAAACGCGCACGAATACCGGCTCACGCCCTGGAACAATGACGCGGTGGGTGATTTATGCGGAGAGGCGTTCTATCTGCGGGACGAGGAAAGTGGGAAGTTCTGGTCACCTTCCCTTTTACCGCATCCCGGTAAATCCCATTATATAAGCCGGCATGGCTTCGGATACAGTGAGTTTCATTTTGCCGAGGACGGAATTTATTCCGAGATGGTCATTTTCGTGGATACGGAAGAAGCTGTAAAATTCATCAGCTTCAAAATAAAAAACAATTCCGCCAGATACAGGAAATTATCCATTACGGGATATGTGGAATGGGTATTGGGTGAGTTGAGAACTAAAACACAAATGCATATTACCACCGAGGTAAATACGGAAACCGGCGTTATCCTGGCGGGGAATGCCTATAACGGAGAATTTGGAAATTACATCAGCTTCTTTGATGTGGATGATCCGGGAAGGACTTTTACCTGCGACCGCACTGAATTTCTGGGCAGGAACGGGACTTATAAAAACCCGGAAGCGCTGGGTAAGGCTAAACTTTCCGGCAGGGTGGGTGCGGGTCTTGATTCCTGCGCTGCTCTTCAATCCGTGATGGATCTGGCAGACGGTGAGGAAAGAGAACTGGTTTTTAGACTGGGTGCCGGCACGGATGCTTACCAGGCGCTGAAAACCGCAAAGAAATTCCGCGGATCAGTGAGCGCAAAGCAGGCGCTGGAAAAAGTAAAAGCATTCTGGAAAAAGACATTGGGTGTGGTCGAGGTGAATTCACCGGATCCGGCCATCAACTTCCTGTGTAATGGCTGGCTCAACTATCAAACACTGGCTTCGCGAATCTGGGGCAGAAGTGGGTTCTATCAATCCGGAGGAGCTTTTGGATTCCGTGACCAGTTACAGGATGTTTTATCTCTTCTGCACAACCGTCCTGATCTGGTGAAACAACAAATTATACTCAGCGCATCCCGGCAGTTTAAAGAAGGAGACGTTCAGCATTGGTGGCATCCGCCCCAGGGACGTGGTGTTCGCACGGCGTGTTCAGATGATTATTTGTGGCTCCCCTATGTAACGGCCCGGTATATTAAACACACGGGAGATGAAAGCATTCTGGCTGAGCAAATGAAATTCGTTGAAGGCAGGCCGTTAAATCCCGGAGAAGAATCATATTATGAACTGCCAGCAGTATCAGAGCAGTCGGCGGGATTGTACGAACACTGCGTCCGTTCGGTGAAGCACGGATTGCGTCTGGGAGATCACGGATTACCGCTGATGGGATCCGGGGACTGGAACGACGGTATGGATAAGGTGGGCGACCAGGGAAAAGGCGAAAGCGTCTGGCTTGCTTTTTTTCTGTATGATGTGCTGATCCGTTTTGAGGAGATTGCCAGGATAAAAAGAGATACTGACTTTGCGGATCAATGTAAGAAAGAAGCGGCTACGCTCAAAGGAAATATCGAAGCAAACTCATGGGATGGTGCCTGGTACCGGAGAGCCTATTTTGATGACGGAACGCCGCTGGGCTCCGAGGAAAATGAAGAATGTAAAATTGATTCCATCCCCCAGAGCTGGTCGGTTATTTCCGGCGCCGGCAGTCCGGAAAGAACCCATATGGCCATGGATTCGGCCTATAGCAGACTGGTGCAAAAGGAAAATGAAATTATTCGGTTATTCGATCCGCCCTTTGATCATTCAGCGTTGAACCCGGGATATATCAAAGGTTATTTGCCCGGCGTGCGGGAAAATGGCGGTCAATACACCCATGCAGCCATATGGCTCATCATGGCAACCGCTTTACAGCAAAATAAAGCGCGAACCTATGAACTGCTCAACCTGATCAATCCCTTAAATCATGGAGGCACTGCGGAGGGCATCAAAAAATATATGATTGAACCCTATGTTATTGCGGCTGATGTCTATGCTGTGCAAAATCATTTGGGAAGAGGGGGGTGGACCTGGTATACCGGTTCGGCAGGATGGATGTATCAGTTACTGATAGAATCTTTTTTCGGATTGAAACGCCACGGGAATAAGCTTTCTTTTGAACCCTGCATGCCCGAACACTGGTCCGCATTTACCATTATGTATCGCTATGGAGAGTCTGTTTACCAGCTAAATTTCGATCAGCAGGAAACCTGGAAAGAATCAACCATACTGTTAGATGAAACCGTTCAGGAGGGCAATGCAGTCTTCCTGGTAAATGATCGGGAAACGCATCAGGTATTCATACGCCTGCCTTTGACTGCCGGTAAAGCAATAAAATTTTTGCCTGAGGCAGTCAAGATTTAGATTCAGGAAGCCTTTTTCTTTTTTACATTTAAACTGGCTTTCAGCTGAGACATCAGATCCTTTGATTTGTTGTGCACAACCCGCATTTGAGGCGGGGCCTGTTTCTTTCCTTTCGACTTAGCATGGATAAGCTTGAGAAGCTCATCGGAATAGCTGTCTTTGTATTTTGAAATATCAAATTTACCGGTAAGCTGACTGATCAATGCCTGAGCCATTTGCATTTCCCCCGGTTTAATGCTGGCCTTGCCTGGAACATTGATTTCATTGACGTTGCGTATTTCCTGCGCAAAGCGGATCTTATTCAGCACGATCACATCGTCCATCGGTTTTAATATGCAAAGCGCCTCCTTATTCCGCATTACGAAATTGCCGAGCCCCACTTTACCGCTTTTCTTTAAGGCTTCTCTCAGCAGTGCGTAAGCTTTTACGCCGGACTTCTGCGGTTCCAGGAAATAAGGCGTCTCATAAAAAATCGAATCAATGTCAGCTCCATCTACAAATTCCATGATTTCGATGATTTTTGATTTTTCCGGACTGGCTTTCTCAAAATCCACATCCGTTACAACCACATATTTTCCGTTATCATTATAGGCTTTTACGATATTGGACCATTCCACTTCCCGGCCGGTTTCCTCATTAATTCTTTTAAAGCGGATTCTGGCGTGATCTTTTTTATCCAGCATGTCCAGGTCCAGGTTGCTGTCCTGCGTTGCGCTGAATATACGCACCGGAATATTAACCAGGCCAAATCCAATGGCCCCTGTCCAAATGGCTCTCATATCATTCGTTTTATGAACTAATGTATGGTTAAACCAGAACTAAAACAATGCCATAACATCCGTCAGTTCAGATATTGATTGAGTTCCGAAAGGCTGATGGGTTTTTCCCAGATTTTGACAGATGTGTTTTGTTTGAAAGCATCCGGGTTATACTGAAAAGCGCTGATGAGATTAATGCTGATCTGAGGATAGTGTTTGGAGATGTATTCCGTTTTTTCCCAACCTAAGCCATCTGGAAGATTATTGTCCAGAAAAAGAATATCCGGTTTGATTTTTTCGAGGCAATCCATGCCATCTTTCAGGGTGTGCGAAACGAATACTTCAAAATTTTTCTTAACGAAGTAATTCTTGATTAACAGACAAAAATCAGTTTCATCATCAATAATAAGGACTCGTTTATCCGGCATTTTGAAAAAGATTCAGGAATGTTTTAAGGTTGAACGGAGCACAGACGAAAGTTGCAGCAACCCGGTTCAAATATAGCGACTGTTTGTAAAAATATTTTGAATCTTTCAGTTTTTTTTTGTAGAAAATGATCTACATATCATTCGTAAAACCGTCGACGCTGCAATTTTTCAAATTAGGGAAGCCTGGCATGAAATTATCAAACATACTCAAACATAATCACGGTAAAACACTTAAAATTTATTTATGCGGAGTCTGTTGTATCTCATCGCCGTCATTTTGATCATAGGATGGATCCTGGGGTTTTTTGTATATAGTGCTGGCGGACTGATTCATATCCTGCTGGTCATTGCCATCATTGCCTTCATATTGGGCGTAATCAGGAAGGCGTGAAAACCGGGCGATAAAGGTTTGAATGCCCATTCTTTCTTTTTTTGAATGGGCATTTTTTTCGATTCTCACTATAAATGCTTTAATATGAATATTACAGAAACGATTCAAAAAAATCTGGGATTTGGAAAAATTCAAAAAATTGACCCTAATTCACAGAAAGTGTCTGATCGGGACACTATTCACGGGAGTGCCCCAATAGCGCAGGCAGCCATCCCTTCCATAATACTTGGTCTGTTTAACCGGCTGGAACGGGAACCGGATGCGTCCTGGCTTGGCGTGGATCAGCCCACAGGCAGCTTGCTTGAGAAAATTTTCGGCGATTCCCATGTCGTATTGGTAGATCAGGTTGCTTTGTATTCCAGAATACCGGATGCCCAGGTGAAGCAGGAAATGGAGCATATCGCTTCCGAGGTCGTGCGGGTGATCAGGGATAATATTGATGATCTGACGGATGAAGATAAGATCACGGCGTTTGTCGCCAAACACAAGCAGGACGTTCTGCTCTATTTGCCGGCGTCGATTAAATTGGGTCAGATACTCGGGAATAATAATCTGGACGACCGGACTAATAAAATGGAGGGTCCGATTTCAAGCTTGATGCACCGAATGGAGAAACAGTTTAATTCTTCTGAAAATAATTAGCGGATTTCTTATCGTGCAGAGCCGGAGGTTTCGGACCGGAAGATCTCTTTTTGTGAAATATTTTTTCCATCAGGTCCGAGCCTGTTTCTTTCAGTTTTTCCGCATTTTTTACAACCAGACCAACAACGCCCATTTCCAATGCTGTACCGATAACTTTACGGAGCAGACCACTCCCCAATCTTCCCATCACCAGCTTCCTGCCCAGGATGCCAGAGCCCAGCCCTATGGCAGCTTTTAGCAGATCCTGTTTGTTCTCGCCGGAAAAGGCGGACTGCAATCCGTGTTTGATCAGGTTAATGGGTTTTAGATTTTCCATCACACCCGAAAAATGTTCCTTTAATTCCTCCTTTTGAAAGCTTGCTTTTTTCTCCAGATCTTCTATGGCGTCATCCAATTCGGCGGCGGAAGTTATCGTTCTCTTCATACGGGGTTATTTCAGTATTTTTTTTATGACCAGGTTGCTGACTGGCGTCTTTATCCATTTATTCCGCAGTAAGTACAGAATAATCAAAATAATCCCATAAACCCCACCCATGATAAAAAACCCCGTATGGGCCGAACCCACCAGGGATCCCAGATAAAAGGCCAGGCCTATGCTGATAAACATAAAACAGAGGAGTGCAAGGAAAATCATGGATATCAACACAACAATAGAAGATAGCACATCCGACGATTTTTCAACCGTTTTCAATTTAGCTATTTCTAATTTAGTTTCTAAATAATCCTGGGATTTTTCAATCAGCGACTTTAAGGAAATCTCGGAATCTGGCATAATGATCGTTAATGATTGAGGCAAAGTTAATTACTTTAAAATGCCCTGGAATTTATCTTCCATCCGGTCCACAAATTCGCCGAATTTCTCCTTCAGGTCATCCGCCAGGTTATTCCCCTTCTTCATCAGCTTTTTGCCGAAAGAGCCTTTCTTATTGGAAGATATGATCAGGCTGATCATGGCTCCTGCGGCCAGTCCGGTTAAAATGCCTGCTATCAGCTTTTTACTTGTCATCATACGCTTTGTTTTATAACGCATATAGCATAAAAATCAGGCCATCCCGCTGACACAAAGTGAGTTTACCTTCGAGAGGGTATCGGGAATAGAAATGGATTCTCATCAGATGGGTAGTTATTTCCCCGAATATTTGCCGCAACCCTTTGTTAACCATTCATTCACCAGGGGCATGATCTTCTTATGGAAATATAACGAATAACCAGTTTAATCCTGAAATGTATGGCCATAGCAGAAACCCATCTACCCACCTGGGTGCCATTTAAAAAAGCAGTTTGGCATGCAGGCGAATTCAGTTTATTCTTTTTCCGCTTTATCCGGGAAGTGTTTAAACCACCCTTTGAATGGAAAGAATTCCTCTATCAATGTTTCAAAACAGGAAATAAATCGCTTCCTCTGGTGGCCATCACGGCATTCATTATGGGATTGGTGCTTACTATTCAAACAAGGCCTTCTCTGGCCGCTTTTGGAGCCATATCCCTTTTACCGGGCATGGTCAGCGTGTCTGTGATTAAAGAAATGGGGCCCGTGATCACCGCCATCATTTGTGCCGGCAAGATAAGTTCGCGTATCGGCGCTGAATTGGGGTCTATGAAGGTAACCGAACAGATTGATGCCATGGAGGTATCTGCCATCAACCCTTTTCGTTATCTGGTGGTAACCCGGGTTCTGGCCACGACCTTCATGGTTCCGTTGCTGGTTATCTTTGCGGACAGCATCTCCCTGTTCTCCGCCTTTCTTGCTTACAATATCCACGGTGATATAACCATTACGCACTTCTATAACCTGGCGCTGTCAAAACTTGATTGGATCGACATTTTCCCCTCGATCATCAAGTCCATTTTTTTCGGAACAGCTATAGGAATTATCGGATGTTATAAGGGATTTAGGGTGGATGGCGGTACGGCCAGCGTGGGAACCGCAGCAAATTCGGCAGTGGTCACCGCTTCACTGGCCATATTCTTTATCGACATGATTGCCGTTCAGATCACCGACTTATTATAACCATGGAAACAGAAACAGATAATGCGCCTGTGGTGGATATACAGGGACTCAGTAAAACCTTTAACGGCGTTGATGTGCTCAGGGGGGTTAACCTGCGCATTGACAAAGCGGAAAACCTGGTGGTGTTGGGAAAATCCGGATCTGGGAAATCCACGCTGATTAAATGTATGATCGGACTTATGGAACCCGACGAGGGTTCCATTTGCATTATGGGCCAGAATATCGCGGAGATCAATTACGATGACCTCAACAAGCTGAGGACTAAAATCGGTTTTCTTTTTCAGGGTGGCGCGTTATATGATTCTATGAGTGTATCGGAAAATCTTTCCTTTCCGCTGCGACATCATAAAAAACATCTGGGAATAGAAAAAATAAACCAGCTGATCAGGGAAGTGCTTGAAAATGTCGGCCTGCCGGATTCGGGAGACAAAATGCCTTCCGAGCTTTCCGGTGGTATGAGCAAGCGCATCGGCCTGGCGCGGACCCTTATTCTGAAGCCTTCCATTATGTTGTACGACGAACCCACCACCGGACTGGATACGGCCACGGCAAAAGAAATCAGTCAGCTGATCCTGGACATGCAACGGAAATATCAGATATCCTCGCTGATCATCACACACGATATCAGCTGCGCAAAAATGACGGCCGACCGGATCGTGATGTTGAAAGAAGGCGTTATTGTCGCGGAGGACACCTATGACGGGCTGGAGAAAAGCAAAGACGAATGGATCAGATCTTTTTTTAGTTAAACGCAAAAAATTAAGGATATGAAATCGAATGCCGGGCTTAAGTGGAAACTAGGCCTTTTTATGATCTGCGCAATGGTTCTCCTCGTGTTGGGATTGTTTTTTGTGGGCAAACAAAAACATCTTTTTGATTCCGTCTTTCAACTAAAAGCTGTATTCAACAATGTAAGCGGACTGAAGCAGGGCAATAACGTAAGGTTCGGAGGTCTTAATATCGGAGCCGTAGAAAGCATAGCGCTGCTCACGGATTCTACGGTTCTCGTAAACATGTCCATAAAAACGGAAGTACATAAATTCATCCGAAAAAATGCCATTGCCAGTATTGGATCTGAAGGACTGATGGGCGATCGCGTTCTTATTCTGTCGGCCGGGGTGGGTGAAGGAGACGTCGTAAAGGAAAATGACGTCCTGGTATCACGTGCCCCGGTTGAGACCGAACAGATTCTTTCCGGGTTGAAAACCTCCGCAGACAACGCCGCCCTCATTACCCAGCAGCTGGCAGAAGTTTCTTATAAAGTAAATCACGGGCATGGCGTTCTATCGCGTCTGCTTTCCGATTCCAGTATGGGGGATAATATGCATGCCACAATGGTCAACCTGAAAAAGGGATCTGAGGGATTGAGCGAGAATATGGAGGCGGCAAAGCACAATTTCCTGCTCCGCGGGTATTTCAGAAAGAAGAAAAAGGCGGCCGATAAAAAGAAGAAAGAATTGGAAGAAGAGCAGCAAAAAGACGAAAAGAAACCGGAAGGTAACTAGTCTGTTCTCTGAGGGGCAGTGTACAGTGACCGGTAACTTACCTTAATTGCTTCCTCATTTTGAGTATTTTATTCCCCATAATAGTAAATTCCCCAGTCTGTGACGCAATTTACCGATAGGAAATTTTTGGTGTTCTATTTGTTTTACAACCGCTAATAAAAGTCCACAACATGCTCCATCAGCTTCAGTCGCAAAAGCTACAGCATAAAATTCTTCCCCACCATATCGCATTGCTTAACCTGTTGCATCTTGATTCCATGGCCCTGGAGCAAAGAATCGAAGATGAGATCAATGAAAATCCTGCGTTGGAAGAAAACAGCAGTAACGATGATCCATTAAATGATAAATTTTCCAAAGAAACCGTTCAGGACTTTCAAAACTGGGAAGAATATGGTTACGACGATATTCCTGATTATAAAACAGAATATGAAAATTATCTGCCGTCCGATAAGATGCCGGACCGGCAGATTGCCGAATCCGTCGATTACCGCATTGAGCTAAAAAAGCAATATCGTTTCATCGAATTTGACGAAACCAGATATGCGCTGGCTGATTTCATGATCGACTCCCTGGATGAATATGGTTTTCTTACTCAGGATCTGGAAGCCATTGCCGAAGAAATTTCGTTCAAACAACATACCTGGATCAATGCGGAAGACCTGATACCAATTCTTAAAACCATCCAGGAACTGGAGCCCTTGGGCTGTGGATCGCCTGATCTGGGAGAATTTTTCCGGATCCAGCTCGCCGATATGGATCGATCCAATCACTTGGTGGCCAGGGCGACAGAACTGGTGAGTCATCATTTCCAGGACCTGCATAGCTGCAATATAGAAAAGATACGCCGGGAGATGAAGATGAAGGAAGGTGAAATAAAGCAGGTTCTTCAATTGCTCTCTACCTTAAAGACACGTCCGGTTGTCAGTTCTGCGAGCAGCAGTCAGGTCAACAATACCGTATTTCCGGATTTTATCATTACCATGGAAGGCGAAGATATTGTGATAAACCTTGCCCGCCAGCGTTCGGCAACACTTCATGTTAACCAGACCTGGGCTCAGACCGTCCAGAACCTGGATAATGATAAAACCACTGACCGGGGCACCCGCCAGTATATGCGCAGTAAACTGGCGTCTGCACAATGGTTCATCAAAGCCATCCGGGAACGGGAATCCAATATGCTTAAAGTGATTAAGGCCATTGTTCATTTTCAATCAGAATATTTCAAGTTCGGAGACAATATGCAGCTCAAGCCGATGGTCCTGAAAAACATTGCAGAAGTAGTGGGGCTGGATATATCGACGGTATCCAGGATTACCTGTAATAAATATGCAGATACTCCATTCGGGATGATCCTGTTGAAAAACCTGTTTACGGAAGGCCTGTCCAATAAGGAGGGAACGGTGATCAGCAACAAGGTGATTCAGACCATCGTTGAGGAAGTTGTGGAGAAGGAAGATAAGAAAAGCCCATATACTGACCAGCAACTGGCGGATATTCTGTCCGGAAGGGGTTATATTGTGGCACGTAGAACAATTGCCAAATACCGTGATCAATTGAATATCCCGGTCGCCCAGATGAGGGCTCTTTTCTGCTAGAAACACCAAAACATTTATAAACACCTACCTAATTAACGAGTATGAAAAAAATTCTGGTAATAGATGATGACAGGGATATTTGTTTGCTGCTTAATCGTTTTCTGAGTCGCCGCGGATATGAAGTCATTGAAATGTTTACCGGGAAGAAGGCGTTGACCTGGCTGGACTCCAACAAGCCAGACCTGATCATGTGCGATTACCGGCTGGGCGACATGGATGCCATGGAGGTGCTGAGCAGCATTAAGAACAGGCATCCGGAAATGCCTGTTATCATTATCACCGGTTACAGCGACATGCGCACAGCGGTTAAAGTAATGAAAATGGGCGCGTATGATTACATAACAAAACCGCTGCTCCCGGACGAAATTATCCATACCATTCAGCAAGCCATAGAGCATGGGGAAACCCAACGCAGCGCGGAGCCATCTGTAAAAAAACAGGTGCAGGCCAGTAGTCCTTCTGCTGATCAGCAAGGCGTTACGTATTCCGGAGATTATATTTTTGGTGATACGGATGCTTTTCGGAAAATCATTAAACAGGTGGCCCTGGTGGCGCCTACCAGTTACAGCGTGATCATTTATGGCGAAACCGGCAGCGGCAAGGAATCCATCGCACAGGAGATTCACAAACGCAGCAAGCGAAGCGGAAAACCATTCGTCGCCATTGATTGCGGTGCCTTATCCAAAGAACTTGCCGCGAGTGAATTATTTGGGCACGAAAAGGGCTCGTTCACCGGTGCTGTAAACCAGAAGACGGGCAGTTTTGAGATTGCCAATGGGGGTACCATTTTTCTGGATGAGGTAGCCAATCTTTCTTATGATGTTCAGGTATCGCTGCTGCGTGTTGTGCAGGAAAGAAAAATGAGAAGGGTAGGCGGCACAAAAGATATTGACCTGGACGTGCGGATAATCATCGCCAGCAATGAATTATTATGGAATGCCACACGCACGGGCAAATTCCGGGAGGATTTATATCACCGGTTCAACGAATTCTCCATTGAAATTCCACCGCTGAGGGAAAGAACAGAAGACATCATGCTCTTTGCGAATCATTTTCTAAAGGTCACCAATCAGGAACTCGAGAAAGAAGTGAAAGGATTCGATCCGGATGTTGAAGCCATCTTTACCAAATATGTGTGGTTTGGGAATCTAAGAGAGCTGAAGAACGTCATCAAACGGGCAACCCTGCTTACGGAAGGCGATTATATTGAAGCCAAAACGCTTCCTTTTGAAATTTCCAATTACAGTAAACTTCAATTCGGTGAACAACCGCCGGCAAATCTTTCCGCGGCAGCACAATCAGGCCCCATAACCGTTGCTGAACAAAAATTACCCGCCGCTAAGGCGAATATCAGTGAAAGTTCACTGAAAGAAGCCAGCATTGATGCCGAATATGAAATGATCCTCCAGGCTTTAAAAGAATCCAATTATAATAAAAGTAAAGCAGCACAATTGTTAAAAATTGACAGGAAAACTCTGTATAATAAAATGACCCTCTACGAAGAAATGAAGAATCACTGAAGCAAGCCAGGGTAAGATTTTTTTTGATAAATTTTTTTGCTATCCATGAACTCCGAGAACCTGCCGATACGCGTCCTGATTATTGATGATGATGAAGAGGATTTTTTTATTACCAGTCAGTATATAAAAAAGATCCGCGGGAAAGAATTTGTCATTGACTGGTGTTATCGTTATAAAGAAGCCTACGATTCCATTCTCGAATCAAGGTATGATATCTATTTTATAGATTACTTTCTCGGAGCAAAAACCGGTCTGGATCTGATGAAAGAGGTTTTGCTTCATCATTGCGAGCAGCCGTTGATCTTATTAACTGGTATGGGCAATCAGAAAATTGATCTCGAGGCTATGCAGGCCGGGGCCTTTGACTATCTCGTTAAATTGGAACTCAACACCGAAAAACTTGAACGATGTATCCGCTATTCCATGGAAAGGGCTTCCGCATTGAAAACGCTCAGATCCAATGAACGAAAATTCCGGAGCATATTTGAGAAATCAAAAGATGCGGTCTTCCTGACCGATCATTCACTGATTTTCAAGGATGTAAATTACATTACCACAACTATGCTGGGATATGCCCGGTCTGAGTTGTTAAATCTTAGTCTTGACCATTTTTTTGCCAGACCGGAGCAGTCCGCCGAAATCAATAACCTGCTGAAATCGGAGGGTGAAGTAGAAGATATTGAAGTGGAACTCATAAACCAGAATAAGGAAAAAATCCTGGGTATTCTTTCGCTTTCGATGGAAATGGACGCGGAAGACAATTTCTATATCCAGGGTATTATCCATGATATTACCAACCTGAAGAGGGCAGAAAAGGCCACGCTTCAGGCTGAAAAGCTCGGGGCTGCAAACCGGCTCGTCAGGGCACTGGCGCATGAGGTCAGAAATCCGCTCAACAACATCAATCTTTCGGTAGATCAGCTACTTCTCGAGAACGCAGCCGAATCGGGAAATGTTTATCTGGATATCATCAGCCGGAACAGCAGACGGATCAATGATCTCATTACAGAGTTACTATTATCCTCATCCATGCCTCCGGAGAACCTTCGGGAGAGAAAAGCCTTACAGAATATCCTGGATGATTCCATAGCAACCATCATCGATCGGATAACCCTGAAAAAAGTAAGCTGGAAAGTGGTCTATCCCGATGAGCCGGCATATATCCTCGCCGACCCGCTCAAGCTTAAGATCGCATTTACCAATATCATCATCAACGCAATTGAGTCCATGAACGAGAATAAGGGCGAATTAAATATTTCCGTCACCAGTCAGAATGGTCATCATCTGGTATCTATCCGCGACAATGGTACTGGCATAAGCAAGGAAACGCTGCCTCATTTATTTGAACCGTACTTCACCTTTAAGAGAAACGGCCTTGGCCTTGGGCTCGCAACCACCCTGAATATCATACAATCGCATAAAGCATCAATTGATGTACAGACCGGAGTAGATCAGGGGTCTAATTTTATTCTGAAGTTTGAAAGGGCGTGAAGGATAATGTGAAAATGTGCTAATGTGAAAATAAGATACATGTTCCTTATTTACATATTTACACATTAGCACATTTTCACATTAACTCCTTCTCTTCAGGATTTGAAGCAACACTTTTTCTGAAGAGGTGAGTCCGGTTTCCTCCAAATCGTCATCGGTTTCATTGGCCAGGTTTAAATATCTGGCAAAATTATTTTCCTCATACAGCCTGACTAGTCCCGGATGAACATAGTATTTTTTGCAGATGGCCCTTGAATTTCCCAGTTTGCCGCTCACAAAATCCAGCATCGCCACCACATTCTTCTTTCTTTCCGATTCCTCATCGGTTTCAGGCAATTCGCATAAAACATCCAGCGCATGGAGGGAGCCGGCCCAGGTGCGGAAGTCTTTCGCGCTGAAATCCATCCCCATGGCGTTCCTTATATAATCGTTCACCATACCCGATTCAACGGGTCTCCGGTTTCCCTCATCGTCATAATACTGGAATAACTCTTTCCCGGGAATATCCCGGCACTGCTCAACAGCCTTGGCCAACCGTTTATTTTTCAGGGTGATGTCGTGCTGGATGCCCTTCTTACCCCGGAAAGAAAAACGGATTTTATCGCCCGTGATGGATACGTGTTTATCCTTGAGCGTGGTTAATCCGTGAGAGCCATATAGTTTTTCATAATTGCTGTTTCCGATCCGGATATAGGTCCTTTCCATAAGACTGATCACGGTAGCCAATACCTTTTCCTGGGTGAGCGTCTTCGACTGAAGATCTATTTCCAGCTGTGCTCTGAGACGGGGCAATAATTTGCCGAATTCCAGAAGTCTGTGGAATTTTGTTTCACCCCGGATCACTGTCCACAGGCTATGATAACGATATTGTTTCCGTTTGAGCACATCAAGACCCGTAGCCTGTATATGTCCGTTCTCCAGGGCACAAATCCACACATTAGTCCAGGCAGGCGGAATTGTAAGCTTTTTGATCCTCAAAAGCTGGGTTTTATCACGAAGAATGGTGTCTTCCAGGATGTAAGAGAAACCTTTTCCCTTTTTTAACCGTATAATTCCGGGTGTGAGATCGGTAACATAGACCAAATTCACTGCCCTTGCCGCTTTTTCATAATTCTTATCGGCCTTTAAGAACTCACCATGACTGAGCGCGTTAATTGGAGCAGGCATATAATTTGGGAAGAAAATAGAAAATTTAGGTCATCGGATTCCAAATATCGGTATATGATTTGACATATAGGATTTGAACCTACAATCAAGAACATTCAAACCAGGTTATGGATATCAGGGATTTTAATATTATGGACGGTATGTCCAAAACTGAAGTTCTCGCAACTGATGGTGTTTTTCTCGCAGAAAGAACCGATGGCTGCTACCGGATAACCCTTTACCAGGTGGATGATTTTTACGTAGAAATCTATTATCACACCACACGTTATTTCTACATTTGCATCAGGAGCTTTGAAGATGTAGGCGAACTTTATCCCTATTTACAGGACGTGGATATCTCTGAAATATACAAAGTAATCTATAGCGTTTAAGGTTGCCACAAGAAATGAATCCAGGGATCAAAAGGAAATTTGCTCCACAAAGAAGCCGTAGTGGGAAATTAATTCTACAATTTTATTATCGATCCCTGTTCTGTCTCCCTCACATTTTTTGGCAAAATGTTTGTTGAGATCTAAATAGTTGCATTCATTAGTCTTAGGATAGGGAAATATACAAAGTCCTGAATTTCGTTCGGGACTTTCGTATTTTCATAACGGACGATCTTCTAAAAAGTTCCCGGTTATAGCTATGATTCTCATTGTGGATGACACCCCTGAAAACATTTTTACCCTGAAGACATTATTGGAATTGCATTCGTTTCCGACTGATACAGCATCCAGCGGGGAAGAAGCCTTAAAGAAAGTATTAAGAAAGACCTATGCACTGATCATTCTCGATGTTCAAATGCCTGGGATGGATGGGTTTGAAGTAGCGGAGATTTTATCCGGGAACAATGCCACAAAAGATATTCCCATCATATTTCTTTCGGCCATCAACGTCGACAAAAAATACATTACGAAAGGTTATTTGTCGGGAGGAATAGACTATGTTACCAAGCCCATCGATCCGGATGTTCTCCTGCTGCGGGTGAAGACATTTTCTCGTCTTTATGAGCAGAACAGAATATTGAATGAAGTACAGGATAACCTGAGGAAGGAAATCGAATACCGGAAGCTGGCTCAGCAGGAGGCGCTGGCGGCATCCCGTCGAAAGGATGAATTTATGAGCATTGCCAGTCATGAATTGAAAACACCGCTGGCCAGTATGAAGGCCTATGTCCAGCTGCTGGAGCGTTCACTTGACAAGAATGATAAGGTCAGCTCTTATGTTGACCGTATGCTCATCCAGATTAATAAGCTTAATGCCCTTATTACGGATTTACTGGATGTATCCCGGATAGAAAACGGGAAGCTCAAATTCAATCAATCATTGATAAATTTCGATGGATTGATTCTGAATGCAGCGGAAATGATAAGACAGACATTCCCGGAATACCAGATTCGTATAACCGGGAAATCCGGAATCCAGGTTGTGGGCGATGAAAATCGCCTGGAACAGGTACTCCTGAATTATCTGACCAACGCAGTGAAATATTCGCCCGATTGCAGGGAGGTGCAGATTGATATCCGTCTCGAAAATAATCTGGTAATTGTTGGAGTAAAAGATTTTGGTATCGGGATAGCAAAGAGTAACCAGGCGGAGGTTTTTCGTAAGTTTTACCGGGTGGAGGGATCCGAACACCGCTTTCAAGGATTGGGGGTTGGTCTTTATATTTGTTCGGAAATAATAAAACGTCATAGAGGAAGCTGTTGGCTGCAAAGTGAACCGGGCAAGGGATCAACTTTCTTTTTTTCTTTACCGGCTGCCATCCAGCCTCAGATTTATTAATGGAATAATCATCAGGAATGAAACAATCTGTGACCCGCAATCTCATCATTGGATTTGGTTTTTCGCTTTTACTGCTACTCGGGAGTTCCATAGCTTCATATTTCAGCATCAGCAATCTGCTGAACAGCACAAATTGGGTAACGCATACTTACAAAGTGATTTCCGAATTGGATCAGGTGATTGCGCCTGTGCGGAACGCAGAAGTCGCTCAGCGCGGTTTCATCATCAGCAGTGATCCGTCTTATCTCGAACCCTTTCACGGAGCTTTCCAGGAATCCCTGAATGCGCTGGAAAGGGTTAAAAGCATGACGACTGACAACGCTGAAGAACAGGCGAATTGCGAACGTCTCCGGGGATACATCAATATCCGGTTTGCGCGGCTGGAAACGCTGATCGACGCAAAAAAAAGTAATGGTCCGGTCACCATGGAGCAGCTTCAGGCCGGAAGCGAGTACATGGATTCCATCCAGGCGACCGTTCTGCTGATGAAAAATTCAGAAACCTCACTGCTGGCAAAAAGAACAGTCCGTTTTGATTCGTTCTCCAATGTTACGCCAGTTATTATTTTGATTGCTTCCGGTCTGTCCATTCTCGTGGCCATTTTATTTTTTGTTCGGGTCAGGAAGGATATTGATGAAAAAACCAGATTGCAATTGGATCTCGAAAATAAAGACCGGGATATAGCCCGTCGCGTTGACGTGATCCTCGGAATAGCAGAAACCATATCTTCCGGTGATTATAGTGTTCGGGTGAACGATCAGGAAAAAGACGATCTGGGCAATCTATCCGCCGCGCTGAATAAAATGGCCCATTCACTGGAAACTTCTTTTAAAACAATTTCCGACAAGGAATGGCTTCAGGCTGGCTCTGCCAGACTCAGTGAAACCGTTATGGGTGAACAACCAATCCCGGAACTGACAAAGAATATTCTCGACGCCGTCGTTGCTTATACAAATAGTTCCGTGGGTGCGTTATATCTTGCCAGCCATGGGAATGTGCTGGATTTTTCTGCCGGTTATGCATTTGATCCGTCCTTAAGTCAGAAACAGATCCAATATGGACAGGGGATTGCCGGAGAGTGCGCATTAGGTAAAAAGGGAATTGAGATGACCGACATATCCAGGACTGAACTTCAGATAACGTATGCAACGGGTGCAATTAAACCTTCCAGCGTATATGCTTTTCCATTGATTTTTGAAGACCAGCTGCTGGGGATCATTGAGCTGGGCAGCCTGAATGCTTTCTCCGACCGCGATAAACTTTACCTCTCTAATGCAGCCTTGAATGTAGCCGTTGCCCTGAATACTGCAAAAAGCAGGTTCCGGCTTCAGGAACTGCTGGAAGAGACACAAGCTCAAACGGAAGAGCTGCAAAGTCAGCACAATGAACTGGAAGTGATGAATGCAGAGATGGAAGCTCAAACCGAAAAGCTTCAGGTTTCGGAAGAAGAGCTTAAGGTGCAGCAGGAAGAGCTGATGCAAACAAACAGGGAACTGGAAGAACGGAGTAAGTTACTGGAAGAAAAGAATGAGCTCATTAGTCACCGTAACCAGGAGATACAAAAGAAAGCTGAAGAGCTGGCGCTGAGTACCCGGTATAAATCAGAGTTTCTGGCTAATATGAGTCATGAGCTGCGAACTCCCCTGAATTCCATTTTGCTGTTATCCCGGCTCATGGCGGAAAACAAAGATCAGAACCTGAGCCCGGATCAGGTGGAATATGCCCAGGTGATCCAGAGTTCCGGGAATGGTTTGCTGGAACTGATCGACGAGATACTGGATCTTTCTAAAATAGAAGCCGGCAGGATGCAGCTGGAGTATGGCTTCTTTAGCATACAGGAAATTATTGGGGATATTCGAATGCTTTTTGATCCGCTGGCAAAAGAAAAAAACCTTGCATTTAATATTCAGACCGATCCCGAAGTTCCTGCTGAATTGGAAACGGATAAAATGCGGATGGAACAGGTGATTAAGAATTTGCTTTCTAATGCTTTTAAATTTACCCGGGATGGCAGTATCGAACTAAATATAAAACCGGACGCAGAAAAAGACAGCCGGTTCATTCTTTTCGAAGTAAAGGATACGGGCATAGGCATCGCGGCCGACAAGCAGGCATTGATTTTCGAGGCTTTCCAGCAGGCTGATGGCTCTACCAAACGTAAATTCGGAGGTACCGGCCTTGGGCTTTCCATCAGCAGGGAACTTGCCCGGTTGCTGAACGGAGATCTGTATGTTCGCAGCAAAGAAGGGAAGGGCAGCGTATTTACATTACGCCTCCCCGTATGCCGTATATCTTCCCCGGCTCGTGAAGGAAAGCATCAGAGTGGTATTGCGACCGTCAACCCGGGAATAAAACCAGATGCTTTTTCATTTCCGGAACACAAGCTAACGGTTACAGATATTCCCAAAGATATCCCGGATGACCGGGAGGATATTCTGCCGGACGATAAAGTGATTCTGATCATTGAGGATGATACGCATTTTGCCAAGGCGTTGCTGGAATTCACCCGGAAACAACAATACAAGGGTATAGTGGCTGTTCGGGGAGATACAGGCATCCAATTGGCCAAAGCGTTCAATCCCCGGGGAATTTTACTGGATATCCAGCTGCCCGTGAGGAATGGCTGGGAAGTGATGGAAGAACTGAAGGCCGACTCAAAAACAAGGCATATTCCTGTTCATATTATGTCTTCCTTTGAAGCCAGAAAAGAGAGCCTGAGCAAAGGCGCCGTAGATTTTATTAACAAGCCGGTGGCATTTGAAAAAATGCCGGAAATTTTCAGGAGAATTGAGCTGGCGCTCAATCAGGGCCCGTCCAAAGTGCTTATTGTTGAGGAAAACCCCAAACATGCCCGGGCGCTTGGTTATTTTCTGGGCACATACGGAATTCAGGCGGAGTTTGCGGAGACCCTGGACGAAAGTATTCGGGCGCTCCAAAAAGAAAAAGTGAATTGTGTGATCCTGGAAATGGGCACAACGGAACAGAACAATTATGAGAAACTTGAAAAAGTTAAATTAACTCCGGGCCTGGAACATCTGCCGGTGATTCTTTTCACGTCAAAGAATTTTTCGAGAACGGAGGAACAAAGGATTCGCCAGTATGCCGATTCCATCGTGATCAAAACCGCACACTCATACGAAAGAATCCTGGATGAAGTGTCTTTGTTCCTGCATATTGTAGATCAGAAAGATAAATCGAAAAATAACCAGACGCCTATGGAAAAATTGGGTGCCCTGGATGAGGTGCTGAAGAATAAGAATGTTTTGGTGGCTGATGATGATGTCCGCAATATTTTTTCGCTAACCAAAGTGCTCGAACAGCATAAGATGAAAGTAATCCCGGCGATAGACGGGAAGGATGCGCTGGATATGCTTCAGGCAAATCCGGAGGTTAATATCGTACTGATGGATATGATGATGCCGGAAATGGATGGTTATGAAAGTATCCGGAAAATAAGGAATATTCCGGCCTTCCGGACTCTGCCGATCATTTCCGTAACGGCCAAAGCCATGACGGGCGATCGCGAAAAATGCATCAGTGCCGGCGCTTCGGACTATATCTCAAAGCCTGTCGACATAGATCAGCTTATCTCGCTGCTGCGCATCTGGTTATATGAAAATTAGCATGAAAAAAAATGCCGGTTTCTGAAAATGAGGTGAAGACTTTACTGAACGACCTGATAGATCGTTACGGATATGATTTTACGGGATACGCTGAAGCTTCCCTGTCCAGAAGGATAACCCGGCTATTTCAAATGGACCGGTTTACCAGCTTTTCAGAATTTCGTTACCGGATTCTCAACGACACGGATTATTTCCGGCGCCTCGTGGAGCAGCTTACCGTAAACGTAACGGAGATGCTGCGGGATCCGCTTTTTTACAAGGCATTAAGGGAAGAAGTTATTCCTATACTCGCTACTTATCCATTCATCCGGATCTGGCATGCGGGCTGTTCTACCGGTGAAGAAGTTTATTCCATGGCCATCATGTTGAAAGAAGCCGGCATTCTTCAAAAATCCCGTTTATATGCCACCGACATAAACCCGCTTGTGATAGAAAAAGCGAGAAAGGGGATCTTTCCCGCCAGCCAGATGAGAAAGTATTCAGAAAACTACATTCAATCCGGTGGAACGGCAGATTTCTCATCGTATTATATTTCCAACTACAACCTGGCTAAATTCGATACGGGTCTGAGTGAGAAAATGATCTACGCCACCCATAATTTAGTGTCCGATTCGTCTTTTAACGAATTTCAGTTGATCCTGTGCCGTAATACGCTGATTTATTTCGACCGGGATTTGCAGGCCAGAGTGCTGCAGTTATTTGATAACAGCATGGAGTTACTGGGTTTTCTGGCTCTGGGCACCAAAGAATCCGTGAAATTCTCGCCCGTCGAATCTAAATTTAAAATAGCCGTGCCCGGACAAAAAATATGGCGCAAGATCAGGTAAATCATATAGAATTGCTCGTGATTGGCGGCTCCTCGGGCAGTCTTGAGGTAATCATCCGCATCCTGAAGGCGCTCCCTGCAAGTTTTCACATTCCCATCATTCTGGTCGTTCACCGGAGTAATGCTTCAGAATCCTTCCTGGATGAAGTGCTCTCCCTAAAATCGAATCTACCCGTTATCGAAGTGGAAGAGAAGGAAATGATCCGGCCATACACAGTTTATGTAGCGCCTGCAGATTTTCATGTGCTGATAGAAAAGGACAAAACATTTTCTCTGGATTATTCTGAAAAGATCAACTACAGCCGGCCAAGCATTAATGTGACGCTTGTGTCCGCCGCTGCGGCCTATGGCGCCGGATTGACGGGCATATTGCTTTCCGGGGCAAACGATGATGGAACCGAGGGAATGAGGGCGGTTAAAGAACAGGGTGGTTACTGTATTATTCAGGATCCGGATGATGCCGTAGTGGATTATATGCCCCGGTATGCATTAAAATACGCGGTGCCTGACGCCGTTTTATCCGGAGCGGATATCATCCATTTCCTTCTTTCACTATCTGCTCATTGAAGCCGTCGCAGCTCAATGGCTTTTGATACGATATTCTCGAGTTCATCTATTTCGAATGGCTTCTGAAGAAAAAATTCTGCGCCAGCCTCAACGGCCAGCTCCCGGACATCGTTGTTGGCGCTAAAAAAAATAACAGGAATCCCTTTGAGACCGCTATGCCGCTTGATCAATTGAGTCGCTTTTACCCCCCCTGTATCCGGAATCCAGTTGTCCATCAGGATAACATCAGGCGCAAATAATTCAACATCCTGCACAATTGAATGGCACCTGTTACAACTTTCCACTTCATAATTCTTTGACTTTAATACAATCGAACAAACTTCAAGAAGATCTGTATCGTCATCAAAAATCATGACTCTGCCGTACATTAGGGTTAGTTTAATAAGCGGATTGGGAATGGCATCAAAAATAGCACAATTCAGTCAGCTTTCTGTGGCATAGAAATTTAACTGAACACTTAAAAGAAAATCTGTTGAATAATCAAAAAGCAGGTGCGTTTTATAGCCCCGATCTTACCCGGTTTGTCTGTTGGGCTCCGCTGAAGAATAAACTCGAACTGATCATTGAATCTCCGGATCGGGCGGAGCTGCCCATGAAAAAAGATGAAAATGGATATTGGGAGATCAGCCTGAAGGCAGATCCGGGAACAAGGTACCGCTTCCGGCCGGACGGCGCCGGTCCTTTTCCCGACCCGGCCTCTCTGAGTCAGCCGGACGGAGTGCATGGTTCCAGCGCAGTGACAGACCGGAATTTATTTATGTGGAAAGATTCCGGTTGGAAGGGCATTCCCCTCGCGGAGATGATCATCTGCGAGATCCATACCGGGACGTTCACAGACAAGCACGATTTTGAAGGCATACGAAGCCGCCTGGATTACCTGGTTAATGTTGGATTCAATACGATTGAATTGATGCCGGTTGCCCAGTTTCCGGGACAACGGAACTGGGGTTATGATGCCGTTTTCCCATTTGCCGTACAGGAAAGTTATGGCGGTGCGGGGGAACTGAAAAACCTCGTGAACGAAGCGCATGACAAGGGCATTGCTGTGATTCTGGACGTTGTTTATAACCACCTGGGGCCGGACGGAAATTATCTCTCTGCGTTCGCCCCTTATTTTACGAATAAGTATAAAACCTTCTGGGGGGAGTCCCTCAATTTTGATGATGCCTACAGCGACGGGGTAAAGAACTATTTTATCCAGAACGCCTCCATGTGGCTTGAAGAATTTCATATAGACGGGCTCCGTCTGGATGCGGTTCATGCACTGAAAGATCTTGGTTCCGATCATTTTGTAAAACAGCTGAAAGAAGAAGCGCTGTCAGTGGAAAAGCGCACGGGTCGCAGAAAACTACTTATCGGCGAGATAGACCTTAATGATATACGTTATATTCAGGAGCCGGGAAAAGGAGGATATGGTTTGGACGGGCAATGGATTGATGAATTTCACCATGCCCTTCATTCCCTGCTCACGGGAGAAAAATCCGGCTATTATGAAGATTTCGGAGAAACGGCGCACCTGGTTAAGGCGTTTAACAATACCTATGTGTACGACGGGAATTATTCCGCTCACCGGAAGAGAAAATTCGGCTCGGATGCACGTTCTTTCCCTTACGACAGATTTGTGGTATTTGATCAGAATCACGACCAGACCGGTAACCGCTTGAAAGGTGAACGCCTCAGCACGATGGTATCTTTTGAAGCGCTCAAACTGGCTGCAGCAACTGTGCTCCTTTCACCTTATACGCCACTGCTGTTCATGGGAGAAGAGTACGGCGAAAAAAATCCATTTCTTTTTTTTGTGGATCATTCCAGTGAGGAACTGCTCGAGATTGTTCGGAATGGAAGAAAAGAAGAGTTTGCTTATTTTAACGACGCCGGCGATTTCCCCGACCCCGCGTCGGAAGACAGTTTTCTCCGATCGGTGTTATCCTGGAATTATGCGGGCTCCCAATCCGATGCGCTGATGCGCTGGTATCAGTACCTGATCAGTTTCCGGAAATCCCGCAAGGCCATGCAGGGCAGGGAAAGAATGCAGGTAAAGGCATACACGTCAGCCGGTAAACTGATCCTCCTCGAAAGAAAATTCGAACAAGATCACCTGGTCATTGTTTTGAATTATGCGGATGATTGCAGAAATATGGTTTCTGATTTTGGAAAACGACTGACGAAAATACAGGATTCCGGTCATTTGCAATGGGCCGGTTCCGGCAGGGTCGCCGAACCTGTCTGGGAGCCAGGGCAAAATCTGGAAATCCCGGGAATCACTGTTTGTATCTATGAATTTAACGATGACTAAAAAATGTATATACCTGATGCTACGTACCGCGTCCAGCTTCATAAAGAATTTGATTTTTCCCGGTTATCGGCTTTGCTACCTTACCTGCATGAACTGGGCATCTCTACAGTCTATGCCTCCCCGGTTACGCGCGCCCTTGCCGGCAGTGGGCATGGTTATGATGTGATCAATCCGCTCGAGATCAATCCCGAAATAGGCACGGCAGAAGAATGGGAATCCATAACAGCTTTTCTAAAGGACCATGGCATGGGTTGGTTGCAGGATATAGTTCCCAATCACATGGCATATTCCATGGAGAATCCCTGGATTTATGATGTGCTGGAAAGAGGAAACGATTCGGATTTCAAAGATTATTTTGATATTATTCCGCAATCTCCGTCGACCCCCGGCCATCAGCCATCTATCCGGATCATGGTTCCTTTTCTTGACAAGGATTTGCGGGATTGTGTTCAGGACGGTCAAATAAGCCTTGGGTTCCGGTCAGCCGGTTTTTTTATTCAATATAAGAACCAGATTTACCCGGCTGCCATCAGTTCATACCACTGGATCTGCTCCATAATACCGGAGTTCTTTCAACCCCTTTCGGTGTGGTCAGATAAAACAGTCTCCTTTTCTATATTACCCTGGCAGGAATGGATTCATTTCAAAAACAGGTTGATGAATGAAGTTTTCCATAGCCCGCGGCTGTATCAGCTCGCCACCGAATATTGTGAGTTCATTAATCGGGATCATGCCTTATT
The DNA here is from genome assembly GCA_030706635.1 of Bacteroidota bacterium. Taxonomy (GTDB): domain Bacteria; phylum Bacteroidota; class Bacteroidia; order Chitinophagales; family Chitinophagaceae; genus Puia. The sequence continues at coordinate 30,175 of JAUZOD010000010.1, read as the reverse complement.
GCATGAGCTTTTATCTTTTCAGCATTACGAGCTATGCAGTTGGAAAACCAGTTTTTCAAAAATGAACTACCGGCGCTTTTTTGCGGTAAACGGTCTGATCTGTCTACGCATGGAAGACGCATCCGTATTTCGTTATTGGCACCAGTTGCCATTGACTTTATATAATCAGGGCCTGATTCAGGGCTTCCGGGTAGATCATGTGGATGGTTTATTTGATCCTGGTGGTTATCTGCAAAAACTGCGCGATCTTGCCGGACCCGATGCGTATATCGTTTCAGAAAAGATTTTACAGGAAGACGAGGAAATACCGGGTTCCTGGGCGGTGCAGGGAACTACAGGATATGATTTTCTTTCCTTCGTGAATCAATTGCTGCTGGATCATCCGGGCAAAGAAAAGCTGACAGCGTATTTTCAAAAACACATCCTGAGCGAAACCTACGAGGATATGGTTTTTAATAGAAAACGGTCGTTTCTGAAATCCCATTTGAATGGCGAGTTGAATAACCTGATGCGCTGGCTGAAACCCATTCTGATTCAAAAGGGAAATTTGCCGGAATCAGAATCTCTGAAAGAGGCACTGGCTGTATTAATGGCGGCATTTCCGGCTTACCGGATCTATGCTGATCAATTGCCTTTGTCCGCTACGGACCGGCAGTGGATACATCAGGCATTTGATAAAGCATTTACAAAAGCACCTTTAAAGCGTGAGGCGCTGGATTGGCTGAAATCTTTATTCAATACAGAACCCGGAGATCTATTGGCAGACAGGGTATTGTATTTCCTCCAAAGATGGTCACAATATACCGCACCGCTCGCGGCGAAAGGAACCGAAGACACCGTATTTTATAATTACAATGCGCTGATCGGATTGAATGAAGTGGGTGACTCACCTGCCCGCAGCAAAGTAACGGCGGAGGTTTTTCATGCACTTATGGTAAACAGACAACGGAAGGCCCCACTGAGCATGAATGCCAGCTCCACCCACGACGGCAAAAGGGGAGAGGATAACCGGTTGCGGATAAACCTGATCAGCCTCTACGCAGACGAATGGATGGGCCTGATTGAGAAATGGAAAAAGCTCAACCAGTCTTTTATTAAAATATTCAGGAACCGGCGCTCTCCTTCCTCGAACGATGAATACCTGATTTATCAGGCCCTTGTCGGCGTTATGCCCGGTGACGGACGGACCAGCCGGGAATTCAGGGAGAGGTTTGCTGCTTATCTTATTAAGGCCATGCGGGAGGAAAAACGGGAAACGCAATGGGAAGAACCGGATCTGGCTTACGAAAAAGATTGTCTTGATTTTGTTCATGCAATCCTCTCACCGGATCATGGCTTTCTATCTGCTTTCATGCCCCTCGTGAAAAAGGTCATCACCCGGGCCGAGGTTTTTTCTTTGAGTCAGACGCTGCTTAAACTTACTGCGCCCGGCATTCCGGATATTTATCAGGGCGCAGAATTGTGGGATATTTCTTTGGTTGACCCGGACAACCGGCTTCCGGTGGATTTTGACAAGCGAAAAAAATTTCTGGATAACATCATTTCAAAAGAAAAAGAAAGCACGGTATTGGAATACGCTTCGAAATATCAGGCGTCCGGGGTGCAAAAAATATTTCTTATCCGGAAGCTTTTGCAATTCCGGAGAAGTTCCGCGGAATTGTTCAATAAAGGTCAGTATCTTCCGGTAGCAGGAACGCCCAGCCTCTTGGCATATATCCGGAAATACAGAGATCAACAGCTGCTTATCGTTGTTCCACTGCCCTCGACAGACACCGCAATGGACGTTTCCGGAATTTCCGGTATCCGTGGTCGCTGGAAAAGCTTGTTCAGCAACCAGTCTGTGACCCTGGAGGATTCCATCGATGCCGGCACGCTGCTGAAGGAATTTCCGGTGGCAGCCCTGATTTTACAAAATGATTAAATTGCGCGGTCAGTCTTAAGCGATGCCAGACGATTTTCAAAATACCCTCAATGGAATTCCGGATTTTCTCTGGAATACAGGCATTCTTTTTCTGGCCATAGGCCTGGGCTTGCTCACCCGGTTTGTTGCCCGGAAGATTGTGGCAAATCAAACCAGGTCGAATACCGGATTTTCTTTTTGGCGATCCTTTTTGAAACGAATGAGCCGTCCGCTTTCTTTTTATCTGCCTATTCTTGTTCTTTACCTGATGCTGCCGGTGATGCGCGCGGGCCCAAAGGTTTACGCGGATATTCACAAATTCGCAGACATTGTACTTATGATCACGATTGCCGGTTTATTGATGGGCATTGTCAGGATCGGCGAAGATTATGTGTATCATAAATACGATATCAGGAAAGACGATAACCTGCGGGAGCGGAAGATCCGCACGCAGTTACAGTTCATTCGCCGGCTGGCCATCATCCTGATTATCATGGTCACGCTCTGCTTCATTCTGATGAGTTTTAGCAGCCTTCGGAAAATAGGCACAAGTTTACTAACGGGCGTCGGGGTGGGCGGGATCATTATTGGATTTGCTGCTCAGAAATCCCTCTCCAGTTTTCTGGCCGGATTCCAGATTGCCTTTACCCAGCCCATCCGCATCGATGACGTGCTGGTGATAGAAGGGGAATGGGGAAGGGTGGATGAAATTACCCTTACCTACGTCGTATTAAAGATCTGGGACAAGCGCAATCTGGTCATACCCATCAGTTATTTCATTGAAAAGCCTTTTCAGAACTGGACCCGCAACGGCGCGTCCCTTTTAGGGACCGTATTCATGTATCTCGATTATACGATTCCCCTGGATATCCTTCGCTCAGAATTCGAAAGACTCTTATCACTTACAGAACTCTGGGATAAGGAAACCAAACTGATCCAGGTAACGAGTTTAACGGAAAAGACCGTCGAGGTGCGCGTTCTGGTAAGCGCTAATAATTCTTCTGATGCATTTGATCTGCGCTGCTATATCCGGGAAGGTCTCTTGAACTTTGTCAAAGAGAACTACCCGGATTCCCTCCCTTTGGTGAGAATTAAGAATTGACGCCAGAAAGCTGTTTGCAAGAATTGCCAGCACAGCGGAAAGGCATTAAGGCCAAATTTCTTATTTTTAAGCTTCCATTTCCCTGTGAGAAAAGGAAATGGGCGAAGTGTTTGATCATGGCTAACCTTTAAAAAGTAAAACAGATGAGAAAAGGGATTTTTGTGCTTGCTTTTGTTTTGTTTGCAGCTGCTGAAGGATTTTCTCAGAGCAAATACCAAAGTGCTTTCGGAGTCCGGATCAGCAGTGGATATACTGATCTGATTGCTGCTTCCTATAAAACGTTCCTGGGCGAATCCCCAAGTGCCATTGAATTGAATCTGGGATTCAGGCCCGACTATGGTTATACCGGGGTGTTTAATCTGTCTCTTTCCGCTTCTTATCAATACCATTTTGAGATTCAGCAGGTGGACGGACTTCAGTGGTTTGTAGGTGGTGGTCTCACGGGTTACCGTAGCTTCTCGGGTCACACCGATTATGAAGGCTTTGGATTGGGGATATTTCCCACTGGCGGTATTGACTATAAGTTTTCAGCAATACCATTGAATGTTTCTGCGGACCTAAGACCAACCATCCGGATTTCAGCACCACGCTATTACGATTACGGCAATTTTTACGTTGGCAATTTTGGTGTATCCGCCCGGTACACGCTTAGATAAATTAAACGATCCGGTGTTCTTTCATGAGCAATGCTGAAAAACTGGAGTTTCTGTTTGATACGCTGAAAGTATGCGTACTGGTGCCAACCTATAACAATGCCGGAACACTCGGCCACCTGCTCAAAGACATTAGCTTTTTTACTTGGAATATCCTGGTGGTCAATGATGGTTCCACAGATGAGACCGCTGAAATCCTGGACGCGTTTCCCGGGGTTTTCACGGTTAATTATTCCCCCAACCAGGGAAAAGGTTATGCCCTTCAGCAGGGATTTAAAAAAGCCCTGGAGCTGGGCTTTGATTATGTGATCAGTATTGATTCCGACGGGCAGCATTTCGCGAAGGATCTTACGGTTTTTTTGCAGATGCTCGAAGCAAACCCGGGAGCCCTGATCATCGGTGCCCGGAACATGAATCAGTCGTCGGTTCCATCGAAAAGCAGTTTCGGAAACCGATTTTCGAATTTCTGGTTTAGAGTGGAAACAGACATCCGGTTACCGGATACCCAGTCAGGGTTCCGGCTTTATCCGGTTCACCGGTTAAAGAATATGCATTTCTTCACCCGTAAATATGAGTTTGAGATTGAAGTGATCGTCCGCGCCGCCTGGAGGGGGATTCCCGTGGTACCCGTGCCGGTGTCAGTATATTATCCTCCTTCCGGAGAACGCATTTCTCACTTCAGGCCCTTCCGGGATTTCACCCGCATCAGCATCCTCAATACCATCCTGGTGCTGGTTACTGTTATTTATATTAAACCCCGGAATCTTTTCAGGAAATTAAACGGACAAAAAAACTGGAAGAAAGCAATTATTCAGGAATTATTGCATCCGCACCAGAGCGATGCGCGTAAATCGGTTTCAGCGGCTTTCGGCATATTCATGGGCATTGTCCCCATTTGGGGATTTCAGCTGATCGCGGCCATTTTTATTGCCTTCATTTTGAAACTGAATAAGGTGCTGGTCATTCTCTTTGCCAACATCAGCATTCCGCCTTTTATCCCCCTGATCATTTATGCCAGCTACCGGTCCGGTTCCATTTGGATGCCGGGATCTGCTCCTGAAATCTCTTTTAGTAAAAGCCTCAGTTTGTCCGCCATCCGTTATAATTTCAGGCAATATCTGCTGGGAAGCATTACCCTTGCCATTGTAGCAGGTGTGGTAACCGGATTACTTACCTTTCTGCTGCTGAAGCTGTTTAACAAGAAACCCAGGCGGGATATTTAGAAAAATGGCAAAACCTTTCCTCTATATCTATAACTATTTTGTCCGGCATCGCACCGTTCTGTTTTCGGTGTTCATTTCTCTTTTTCTGATAACCGGATATTTTGCTTCGAAGATCCGGCCGGAAGAAGATATTTCAAAGATCCTTCCGAAAGACCGTCAAACGGAAAAACTGAACGATCTGCTGCAAAATGCAAAATTTGCTGACAAACTGGTGCTGATGGTCTCGTTGAAGGATAGCAACAAATCATCTCCGGAGACCCTGGCCGCTTTTTCAGATTCGTTCGCCGAAAAAATCCAATCGCAATACCCGGATTATATCCGGGAAATAAAGAACCAGGTAAGCGACAGTCTGGTTCCTCCCCTCATGCTGACACTACAGGATCATCTCCCTGTATTTCTGGATTCATCCGATTATACCGAAATGGATAGCCTTATCCTTCCCGGGCGCCTGAAACTGACTTTAGCATCCGACCTCCGCACTCTTACCTCTCCGGCCGGGATGGTTCTCAAAGGTTTCATCAGCATGGATCCGGTTGGCATCAGCTCCCTGGCCTTTAAAAAAATCCGGGAACTGCAGTATGATGAGAATTTTTATTTATATGATGGCCACATTGTTACAAAGGATAACCGGTATATGCTCCTGTTTATTTCACCGGCCTATCCGCCAGACAATACCGGGAAAAATGGTATCCTTTTACGGGGCCTGGATGATATTATCCTGGGTATGCAACAACATTCTTTTCCCGGCGTGCAGGCAGATTACTTTGGCGCAGTGGCCGTTTCGGAGGGCAATGCCCGGCAGCTCAGGAAGGATTCTTTTTTAACCCTGAGCATAACCCTTATTTTTCTGGTATTGTTTATCGCCTGGTATTTCAAAAAGAAACGGGCGCCTTTTATCATCATGTTGCCCGTTTTGCTTGGCGCTCTATTTTCCCTTTCTATTATTTACTGGATAAAAGGAACCATCTCCGTGATCGCCCTGGCCGCAGGCTCCATCGTGCTGGGGATCGCCATTAATTATTCCCTGCACGTGTACAATCATTTCCGTCACCGCCGGAATATGCGTGCTGTGATTGAAGACCTCGCTTTTCCGCTGACGATCGGGGGACTGACCACCATCGGCGGATTCCTCGGTCTGCAGTTTGTGAAATCCGAAATGCTGAAAGACCTGGGGCTGTTCGCAGCGTTCAGCCTGGTCGGTGCCGCATTGAGTTCCCTGATCTTTCTGCCCCATTTGATATCCACTTCCGGATATGCTGCTCTTGAGAAAAAGAAAACCGAGCGGAGCTCCTGGATACTGCGACTTTCAGATTATCATCCTGAAAAAAATAAGTATGTCGTCGGGCTTATTTTCTTACTCACCGTGCTGTTTGCATTTACCATGGGCAAAGTAAGTTTTGACCAGGACATGATGCACATGAATTTCATGCCGGAAAAGCTGAAAAAATCAGAAGCCGTCCTCAATAAAATCAATGAATATAGTCTCCGCTCTGTTTACCTGGTGACCGATGCAAAAAACCTGGATGAAGCGTTGAAAAAACAGGAATCACTCGATGGAACCATCACCCGGCTCAGGCAGCAAAATCTTATTAAAAGATATTCCGGCATATTTCATTTACTGATATCGGATTCTCTGCAGAAGGAGAGAATCCGGCGCTGGAACCAATATTGGACGGCTGAAAAGAAGACACAATTGCTTCAAAGATTGCAGCAGGCAGGCGATTCCCTTGGATTCCGTCGCACGGCATTCACTGCTTTTTCCGGTTTCTTAAATAGAACATTTCAACCGCTGGACAGCGCCTCGGGAAGCCTCATTAAGAATGGGTTTGCCAACGACTTCATCATTTCCCGAAAAAACCAGACCTCCCTGGTTACCCTGCTGAAAGTTTCCCCGGACGACAAGTCTTCCATTTACAAAGCCTTTGCCAGCGACCCGCAGGTGACCGTTATTGACCGGCAATACCTCGCTTCCAAACTGGTGAATATCGTCAGCTCCGATTTCAACCAGATCGGCTGGATGACATCCATCCTGGTATTTCTGGTATTGCTCCTGACCTATGGAAGAATAGAACTTACACTCGTTTCTTTTATCCCCATGTTCATCGCTTTTGTCTGGATCCTGGGCATTATGGGATTGGCCGGAATCCAATTCAACATCGTAAACATCATTCTGTCTGCGCTGATCTTTGGACTGGGAGACGATTATAGCCTGTTCATCATGGACGGACTGCTTCAGGAATACCGTACGGGCAAAAAAAATCTGTCTTCCTATAAATCTTCCATCGTGCTTTCAGCCATCACCACGCTGGCAGGATTGGGTGTTTTGATTTTTGCAAAACATCCGGCCCTGAGATCCATAGCGCTGGTTTCCATAACCGGCATCCTCAGTGTAGTGATCATTGCCCAGGTGCTGATTCCTTTCATGTTTCATTTTCTTATCACCAACCGGGTGAAGAAAAAGAGATTTCCCTGGACGGCAGCCGGTGTGTTCAAATCCATTTTCTCCCTCAGCTATTTTGCACTAGGCAGCCTGATCGTAACGGGCTGTGGGTATATTCTGATAAAATGGAATTTTTTCGAGACAGGAAAATTCAAAGAGGGGAGAGGGAAAAAATTGTATCACCGGATTCTATCGGCTTATACCTGGTCAGTGCTTTATATTATGGGCAACGTGAAAAAGGAGATCGTCAATCCGCTGAAAGAAGATTTCAGCAGACCTGCCGTGGTCATCGCAAACCACCAGTCCTTTCTGGACATTCTGATCATGACGATGCTCTATCCACGCGTAGTGCTGCTGACCAATGAATGGGTCTGGAATTCACCTTTGTTTGGAAAACTGGTAAAACTCGCTGGATATTACCCTGTGGCCGAAGGAATTGAAAACGGCATAGATACACTGGCTGAGAAAGTGAGACGGGGCTATTCCGTCGTGGTGTTCCCGGAAGGCACACGTACCCCGGATGCCCGGATCAAAAGATTTCACAAAGGCGCTTTCTTTCTTGCTGAAAAACTAAACCTCGATATTCTGCCGGTAGTGATCCATGGAACGGCCTATACCATGTCCAAAGGAGATTTTTTGCTCAAAGACGGGCGTATAACGATTAAATATCTTCCCAGGATTTCCAGGCAGGATGCGTCTTTTGGAGAAACCTACACTGACCGGGCAAAATCCATTGGCAAATATTTCCAGGAACAATATGCTTTATTGAAAAACAGCCGGGAGCATCCCGGTTATTTCCGGGAACAACTCAGGTACAACTATCTCTATAAGGGGCCGGTGCTGGAATGGTATTTGAAAATCAAGACCCGGATCGAAAAGAATTACCAGTTATTTCATGAGCTACTGCCAAAACAGGGGCATTTTGCCGATATCGGATGCGGCTACGGTTTCATGAGTTACCTGCTTCATTTCGCCGCACCAGGCAGGGATATCACCGGATACGATTATGATGAAGACAAAATCGCGACGGCCAGCCACTGCTTCAGCCGGGACGAAAACATTCGTTTTGTGGAAGCTGATGTTTCCCGCATCCAGGTGGAATCTTCAGACGGCATTATCCTCTCTGACGTCTTGCATTATCTGGAACCGGAACAACAGTTGAATCTGCTGGAAAAATGTATGAATAGCCTCAATCCGGGAGGCGTATTGCTGATACGGGACGGAGACCGTGAGCTGGATGAACGGCACAAAGGCACAAAACTCACGGAATTTTTCTCTACGCGCTTTTTCTCGTTCAATAAAACGGTTCATCCGGAACTGTTCTTTTTATCAGGTAAAACCATCCGCGATCTGGCGCTGCGTAAACAGATGACCTGTCGTTCCATTGATCCATCGAAATACACATCAAACATCCTTTTTGTTATAACCCATTCAGATCAACATGAAAAAATTTGATGTCCTGATCATCGGCAGCGGCATGGGGGGCCTGGTTTGCGGAGATATTCTCAGCAGGGAAGGATACAGCGTTTGTCTTGTTGAAAAAAACAAACAGTTCGGGGGATGCCTGCAAATCTACGCGCGGGACAAAGTGACCTTCGATTCCGGTGTTCATTATCTGGGCGGTTTGGAGAAAGGACAAAACCTTTACCAGATCTTCAAATATCTGGGCCTGATGGATAAGCTGAAGCTGGAGCGAATGGATGAAGTATTCGACCGCGTCCTGATGGATGATGACGAAAGAATTTACGGGATTGCACAGGGGTATGGCAATTTTATTCAAAGACTGATGATTGATTTTCCGGAGGAAGAAGAAGCCATCCGGAAATACTGCGATACGATGAAATCAATCTGTGACCGGTTCCCGATGTACCGGCTTCGGATGGAGGGCGGCGCCAGCGAAAAGATCGAAGTAATGAGTATTTCCGCCAAACGCTTTATCGAACAGATTACGCAGAATGAAAAACTCCGCGCGGTGCTGGCAGGAAATAATATGTTATATGTGGGTGTTGGCGAAGAAACACCTTTGTATGTGCACGCCCTTATTGTGAACAGTTATATGGAGAGCGCCTGGAGATGTGTAAACGGAGGTGCCCAGATTACCAAAGCACTCACCGCAAATATTCATGCAGCGGGGGGTGTTCTGATCCGCAATAAGGAAGTGTTAAAGTTACTGGTGGAAGATGGTTTGGTGAAATATGCCCTGTTAGAAGACGGAGTACGTTTAGAGGCAGCATCCTTTGTATCGGATATTCCGCCTGCCAAAACATTTCGCATGGCAGAGCCCCCCCTGATCCGTCCCGTTACCCGGAAACGCCTGGAAGCCATGGAGAATACCGTTTCCTCCTTTATCATAAATATTGTATTTAAAAAGGATTGTTACCCCTACGTAAAACACAACTATTATTATCATAAACGGGGATCCGTCTGGAACATGGCCGGTTATAATGAAGGGGAATGGCCGCTCGGCTATGCCTTATATATGGCTCCTTCATCCCGTACGCGGGAATTTGCCGACGGGATGACTATTTTTGCATACATGCGATACGAAGAAGTTCAGCCGTGGGCCTCCAGTTTTAACACGGTGGCTGCGCACGAGGACCGCGGAGCGGATTACGCATCATTTAAAAAAAGAAAAGCGGAACAATTACTGGATAAAGTGGAAGAGAAATTCCCCGGTCTGCGGAAATGCATTAAAACCTATTATACTTCCACGCCCTTGTCGTACAGGGACTATATCGGGAATGAAGATGGGAATTTGTACGGAACACGAAAAGATTATCAGGATCCGCTGGCGGCACTGCAGTCAGCAAAAACAAAGGTTCCGAATCTATACCTTACCGGGCAAAGCCTGAACCTGCATGGGATTCTGGGAACAGCCATCAGCGGGCTGATCTCCGCAGCTGCTGTTATGGGAAGAAATGATTTCATCGAAAAAATAAGAAATGCCTGATAAAAGAAAATGGAAAAGAAGGGCCAGGCGGGTATTCGGCGTTTTTATCCTGCTTCTGCTGGCGGGAATAATCTATATCCTGGTTGTTTCAAAAACCAGTCCGCCTGAAATTGCAGACAGGAGCTCGTTGAACTGGCAGCGTACAGAAAACGCTCCCGGGTTCTACAGTTTGAAAAATAGCTGGTTCCGTAAAAGTCAATCCGGTCTTTATGAATTATATGTGGAAGGCAAACCCTATGAACGGGGCGTAGTGAATGGAAAACTCACCAAAGAATTGCTGCAGAAGCAGGAAGAATATTTCAACGATCAGATTGAAAAAATGATTCCTTCCAAATTTTATCTTCATTTCCTGAAATATTTTGTTGGATGGTTTAACCGGGATCTTGCCAAATACGTTATCCCGGAATACAAAGCTGAAATCTATGGTGTATCGGCATCCGCATCGGATAAATACGATTATATCGGCAGCAATTATCAGCGCATATTAAACTATCACGCGGCGCATGATATAGGACACGCCCTGCAAAATCTGGCGCTGGTGGGCTGTACATCATTTGGCACCTGGGGCGGTAAGTCTGCCGACAGCAACATGATCATCGGAAGAAATTTCGATTTCTATGTCGGGGAACATTTCTCCGAGAATAAAATCGTGGCTTTTGAGAACCCCTCGGAAGGACATAAATTTATGTCCGTTACCTGGGGTGGGTTCATTGGGGTGGTATCCGGAATGAACGATAAAGGACTAACGGTAACGATCAACGCCGCAAAATCCAGCATACCCACCGGATCGGCCACGCCCGTGTCGCTGGTTGCCCGGGAAATCCTTCAGTACGCAGAGAATATTCCTGAAGCCATAGCCATCGCACATAAAAGAAAAATGTTTGTATCGGAATCATTCCTGGTTGGTTCTGCGGAAGATGGGAAAGCGGTGATTATCGAGAAAACCCCGGATTCCATGGCTGTGTATGATCCGAATAAAAATTATATCATATGTGCCAACCATTTTCAAAGCAATGGATTGGAAGATCTGAAATCAAACCAGGTGCAGATCAGGGAAAGCGCATCAGAGTACCGGTATCAGCGACTGCAGGAATTACTGGATTCCACAAAACGAAATACCGTGCAGCGGACCGTAGCCATCCTTCGCGACCGGGATGGTATGCACAATGAAGACATTGGCCTGGGGAACGAAAAAGCCATCAACCAGTTCATTGCACATCATTCTATCGTATTCGAGCCGAAAAAAAGGCTGGTATGGGTATCTACAGCTCCCTGGCAGCTCGGCAAATACGTGTGTTACGATCTCAACAAGGTATTTTCCCTGGCCGGATTAAAAACCAACAAGGAGATCTCCGACAGCAGTCTGGACGTTCCGGCAGATCCCTTTTTACAAACGAAGCAATACCAGGATCTTCTGCGGTTCCGGAAATACAAAGAAGCAGTAGTTGACGGCCTGATGGTTGATCCTGACAGCCTGGTAGCGAGTAACCCGGAATTTTATCAGGCTTATGAACTGGCAGGCAATGAATTGTTTAAAAGAAAAGAATACCGTCGCGCTGCAGTCTACTACCGCCAGGCATTGACCAAAGTGATTGCCACCAAAGGAGAAGAGAACAGCATCCGCAACCGGATTAAAAAAGCAGAGGAGGAAACAAATTAAGAATATGATCCAGGGAACCGGTATAGACATGATCGAAGTGGAACGCATAGCGGCCCGTGTTTCAAGGGATTCCGGATTTAAGGAAATGGTATTTTCAAAATCGGAAATAGCCTATTGCGAATCCAAAGCGTTTCCATTTGAACATTATGCGGCCCGGTTTGCTGCAAAGGAAGCTTTTTTAAAGGCCATCGGAAGAGGGTGGGACAGCGGTCTCGCTTTGCATGAAATTGAAATTCTTAATGAAGAAAATGGTAAGCCCGTGCTTAAACTTTCAGGGAAAACAGCGGTGGCTCTTGATTCCCTGGGTATCCGGAGAATGCATGTTTCCCTTTCCCATTTGAAATCCTATGCAACGGCCATTGTCATGCTTGAATCATGAAGAACAACAACAGCTCAGTTTATACTAAGCCGGAAGAGATCCGGTTGCTGCAGGAAAAAAAACTGCAGGAATTGTTACAGTACCTCAATGGTCGTTCTCCCTATTATCAAAAAATCTTCAGAACAAATCAGATTGATCCGGATCGGATCCGGGGATTGAATGATCTTTCTTTATTACCCGTGACCACAAAAGAACACCTGCAGCAATACAATGATGAATTTCTCTGTGTGCCGCGCACGCAGATTATTGAATACACATCCACTTCCGGCACTTTGGGCGCTCCGGTCAGTATTGCGCTGACAGAAAACGACCTGCAAAGACTCGCTTACAATGAGTATCGCTCATTTCAATGCGCCGAAGGATCGCCGGAGGATCTTTATCAGCTGATGCTCACGCTTGACCGGCAGTTTATGGCGGGCATGGCATATTATTCCGGAATCCGTAAACTCGGTGCCGGCATCATCCGGGTTGGGCCGGGCGTTCCGTCCTTGCAATGGGAAACCATATTCCGGCTTAATCCGACGGCGATCGTTGCCGTTCCATCCTTTATTCTAAAACTAATCCAGTATGCATCGGAGCACCGGATCGACATTAACAGATCCTCTGTGAAAAAAGCTATTTGCATCGGTGAAAATATCCGGCAAACCGATTTTTCTTATAATGTGCTGGGTAAAAAGATCACGGGCACCTGGAATATCCACTTGTATTCAACCTATGCTTCAACGGAAATGCAAACCGCCTTTACGGAATGTTCAGCTGGCAAAGGCGGCCATCATCAGCCTGAACTGGTGATTGTGGAACTGCTGAATGAAATGGATCAACCGGTGAATGACGGGGAGCCGGGAGAAGTGACCATTTCAACCCTGGGGGTAGAGGGCATGCCCCTGCTGAGGTATAAAACCGGAGATATTTGTGTGGCACATCCGGAATATTGTTCCTGCGGGCGCCATACCCTGCGACTTTCCCCCGTTATTGGCAGAAAAAAACAGATGATCAAGTTCAAGGGAACCACCTTGTTTGCACCTGCCCTGTATGATTTGCTGAACGCGATGGACGATGTGGACGAATTTATAGCCGAAGTAAGTTCCAATGAAATCGGTACAGATGAATTGACCCTGCACCTGCTTCCGGTTCGCCAGTCAGAAGAAACGGATCACCGAATACGGGCCTATCTGCAGGCTAAGCTGAGGGTGACCCCGCATATCCGTTATACTACCAGGGAAGAAATGCAGCAGTTGCAGTTCCCGGTGGCGGGTCGCAAACCGCTTAAATTTATTGATAAGCGAATCAATCAGGGAGGATAGGGCACGAGTTTTCCCTGTAGGTAATCATAAAATGGAAAGCATGCAATATTTATGGGCAACCCTCTTTCTGCTGGCTTCATCCATAATGGGCTTTGCACAATCAATAGACAGGGCCTCCTTTTACCAGGCCATACAACAGGATAAAAAAGATCTCATCAATAGCCAATTGAAGAAGTTGAAATTGGCTCAGCCGGAAGCCAGGCAGGCGTTCGAAGGAGCAATGATCATGAAAAAAGCGGGTTTGGGAGGAAGTCCCGTGACAAAACTCAAACTGTTCAAGGAGGGACATAAGGAATTGGAGGCCGCCATAAAAAAGGAGCCGGCCAATGCTGAGTTTCGGTTTTTGCGACTGATTATTCAGGAAAATGCACCCGGCTTTCTGGGTTATAAGGACAACATGGAGGAAGATAGTGAATACATCAAAAAATCATATAAATCCCTTCCGGACGAAGTTCAGCGGGCCATTGTGGAGTACAGCAAAAAATCGAAGGTTTTAAAGCTCCAGGTTTCTTAACTTCGGCCCCAGAATGGGCAAAAAAGTATTAGCGGTATTCTATACCCAGTCCGGCCAATTAGCCTCTATCATAGACCATTTCACCCGGCCGCTTTCGGATGCCGGGGTATCAGTGGAAAAAGTTCAGGTTTCCCCCGGCACTGCCTATCCCTTCCCCTGGTCGGGAAAATCATTTTTTGCCGTTATGCCCGATTCTGTGAATCAGGTTCCGGGGCCGCTTGAACCATTTTCCTTTAAAGAGGCCTCCTACGACCTGATCATCCTGGGTTATCAGGCCTGGTTCCTGTCCCCCAGTATCCCTGCGAACAGCCTGATGAACGACCCCGGGTTTAAAGCGATAGCAAAAAACTGCCCGGTGATTACAGTCACCGGCGCCCGGAATATGTGGATAAGTGCCATGGAAAAGGTTAAACCTGTTTTAAAGAAATCAGGCGCAAAACTGGTCGGCAATATCGCCCTCGTAGATCGCCATGCCAATTTCGTTAGTTTCGTTACGATATTGTACTGGATGTTTACCGGAAAGAAAGATCGTTATCTGAATATTTTCCCGGTACCGGGTGTTTCTGAAGAAGATATTAAAAATACAGGCGCATTTGGAGAGATTGTAATTCCTTATTTGCAAAACAATAACTGGCAGGGTTTACAGGAGGAACTTGTGGACGCAGGCGCCGTAAGAATCAGTTATCCCCTGATGTTCATTGAGTCCAAGGCACGCAAGATTTTTAAAGTGTGGGCAGGCATTATTTCGAAACGTAAAAAAAGAACTGCATGGCTTGTTGCATTCAAATATTATCTTTTAATTGCGCTATTTATAGCGGCCCCGATAATACTAACTGTAGATGCGATTTTTTTTAAACCATTTTTGTCCGGGCGAATAAAAAGACAAAAACAATATTATTCAGGCGTGAATTAATCCGGTAATGAAGATGGAGTATAAAGAGGTCTATATTACAAAAACAGCTACCTATTTCCCCAACGAGCCTGTGTCGAATGAAGAGATGGAAGAGTTCCTGGGACTGATCAATAAAAGCCCTTCCAAATCAAAGCGGATCGTACTTCGGAATAACGGAATAAAAAGAAGATTTTATGCGCTGACCAGGGAAGGGAAGCCCACCCATACCAACGCCGGCATGACGGCCCAGGCTATCCGGAACATGCTCGACAATGATGCCGAACAGATCAGGGCGATTGACCTGCTGGCTTGCGGCACATCGTCCCCCGATCAGATGATGCCCTCTCACGGCGTTATGGTGCATGGTGAACTTCCGGAATCCCGCTCCATTGAAGTGGTTTCGCCTTCCGGCGTTTGCTGTGCCGGAATGCATGCGTTCAAATACGCTTATATGGCCGTTAAAACCGGCGATGCACATAACGCGGTGGCGACAGGCTCTGAAAGGATGTCAGCTATAATTAAATCTGAGACATTTGAAGAAGAAGCGCAGAAACTCAATGAATTAGAGAAAAACCCGTATATCGGTTTTGAAAAAGAATTCCTGCGCTGGATGTTATCCGATGGCGCATCTTCCTTCCTTTTATCAGATAAAAAAAATGAAA
Organism: Bacteroidota bacterium; assembly: GCA_030706635.1. Taxonomy (GTDB): domain Bacteria; phylum Bacteroidota; class Bacteroidia; order Chitinophagales; family Chitinophagaceae; genus Puia. The sequence goes on along the minus strand of JAUZOD010000010.1, from coordinate 14,496 downwards.
CCGGATTTAGCCTGAGAGTGGAATGGATAGAAGGTATATCTTACGCAAACCGGATGGAAGCCTGCATGTACATGGGCTGTGAAAAAATGGAAAACGGAAAACTGAAAAGTTATCTTGATTACAGCCCGGAAGAAGTCAGGAACCAGTCCATCATGAGCATCAAACAGGATGTGAAACTGCTTAGTGAAAATATTGTTCCGCTGGGCGGACTTATGCTAACGGATCTGTTTAGAGACAAAGGCCTTAATCCTGCTGACGTCGATTATTTTCTTCCGCATATGTCCAGCGAGTTTTTCCGGGCAAAGATCTTCGATCAACTTGAAAAGAACGGAACGCCGATACCGTATGAAAAATGGGTAACCAATCTTAGCAGCCTGGGCAATGTGGGTGCGGGATCCGTTTATTTTATGGTGGATGAGGTGTTCCACAATAAAGAACTGAAAAAAGGCCAGAAAATACTGCTGCTGGTTCCGGAAAGTTCCAGATTCTCCTATATGTATGCGCTGCTTACAGTTTGTTGACCTTTGACGGTTGACCGACTTTCGATGTATAATTCAGACTCGCAGGTAAAAGCTATGATCGGTCAACGGTTAACCGTCAACAAAAAATGCATTCTGATGAAAAAAGAAGAAATCCCCCAGGATCCTGGCGCCCTGAGTAAAATCACGAAGGAAGTTTGTTATGCTGTGGATGAATCAGGGCAATACAGTACCAGCCTAAGCGACGGCTGGGAAGTAAAGGCATCTGCGCTGGATGTTGCCTGGAAAGATGTAGAGCAGAGAATAAAATCGGCAAAGCAGCGGGTGGCGAATAAGGAAGCGAGCCCCCTGCTGTATTTCATGGAGTTGCACGTCATGGACATCGCGATTGTTTCCGCCTACACCGGAATCTGGAAATGGCAGGTGAAAAAACACCTCCGGTATGCCGTTTTTGAAAAGCTCTCTGCATCCCGTTTGCAGAAATATGCTGATCTTTTTGAGGTGAGCGTGTCTGATTTAAAAAATATGACCACGAATGAAACTTGATTTTCAGCATACCCAGGCAGCCCATTGTGAGAACGGGGTAACGACCAGTCTCCTCCGGCACCACGGGGTCAATCAGATCACCGAGCCTCTGGCGTTCGGGATCGGGTCGGGACTGTTTTTCGTCTATATCCCTTTTATGAAAATCAATAATGGTCCGGCTATTGCTTTCCGGACACAGCCCGGACTGATCTTTAAAAGGACCTGCAAGGCGCTGAACATTCCCGTGGAAAGAAAGAAATTCCGGTCAGCTGCGGAGGCCGAAAAAGTGTTGATGGATTGTCTCAGGGCGGGTCAGCCGGTCGGTTGTCAGGTAGGCGTATATTATCTCACCTATTTCCCGAAAGAATACCGTTTTCATTTTAATGCCCATAACCTGATCGTTTACGGAAGAGAAGAGGACCAGTATCTGATCAGTGATCCCGTAATGGAGATGGCTACCTCGCTGAGCAGTTATGAACTGGAAAGGGTACGTTTTGCCAAGGGGGCATTTGCCCCACGCGGACAATTATATTATCCGAAAGAGAAACGTTCCGTAACCAATGAACAGATGAAAATGGCCGTGCGTTCCGGAATTAAAAGAAATATACGCGATATGCTCCATATTCCCGGAAACATTGCGGGCATCAGGGGCATCCGGTACACAGCAAAAAAGATCAGGGGATGGCGTGATAAGCTTGGTCCCCAGAAAGCCGGAAGTTATCTGGCCCAGCTGGTCAGAATGCAGGAGGAGATCGGCACAGGCGGAGGAGGCTTCCGTTTTATCTACGGCGCCTTCCTGCAGGAAGCGCATGCTTATCAGCCCCTGGATGAATTGCTTGAAATATCCAGACTCTTTACTCAGGCAGGCGACGTGTGGCGTTCCGCCGCCGTTCAGGCTGCAGGTATTTATAAGGGGCGTATTGGAACCCAAGCCGATTTCAATACCATGAGTGAGTTCCTGCTGGTAGCTGCGGAAATCGAAAAGCGCGCCTTTGTGGCCCTGTCAAAAATAAAGTGGCCTTCATGAGTATTCCCGCCATAGCGATCCGTTCACTCGGCTTCAGTTATCCGCGCCAGGAGGGCATTCATTTTGAGGAACTTAACCTCGAAGTGCCCGATGGCATTCGATTCGGATTACTCGGGCCCAACGGCGCCGGGAAAACAACGCTGATGAAACTGATGACCGGCTTACTTAAATATAAAAAAGGAAGTATCCGGTTGTTAAACCATGAGATTAACGACCATCCGAAATCCGTCAATAAATTATTCGGATTTGTACCCCAGGACTATTCATTTTATTCAGAATTGAGCCCCCGGGAAAACCTCGCTTTTTTCGGCGCCTGGTACGGCCTGAGCAGAACGGAGATTAAAAAAAGATCTGAAGAATTACTGGAGGTGCTGGGACTTACCGACGTGGGAGACAGGTTTCTGGGCACGTTTTCAGGAGGCATGAAACGACGCGTTAACCTGGCCATCGGTGTCATGCATCAGCCCCGGGTTCTATTTCTGGATGAACCGACCGTGGGCGTGGACGTGCAATCCCGGCACGCCATCATCCATTACTTAAAAGGGCTGAATCAGCTGGGCACTACCTTAATATATACTTCGCATCAGCTGGAAGAAGCAGAGGAATTGTGCGAGAAAGTTGCCCTGATCGACGACGGTAAAATTATTGCCCATGATCACCTGGCGGCCCTGCTGAAAGAACACCGCCAGGACGGCCTGGAGGGTTTGTTTCTGGGACTCACCGGTAAACGATTCAGGGACTAACCATGCATACACTTAAAGCCAGCATTATCAAAGATCTGAAAATACTCGTGCGTGACCGTATGGGGCTGCTCATGATGTTTTTTATGCCGGTATTGCTGGTGATTGTAATCACCAGCGTGCAAAACAGCACGTTTGAACTGGTCAATAACAATAAAATCACGCTGCTGGCCTGCAACCGCGATAGTGGCCCGGAAGGAACCCGGTTGATATCCGCCATAGAAAAGATCGGCATGTTCAGGCTTTTGTTATTGGATACCTCAATCAGGGATAATGAAATATCCGTTCGCATGCACGCCAAAGACGCCCTGGTGGCCGTTGTTATCCCGGATGACTTTTCTGCTTCCATTCAACAGAGGGCCTCTGATATCGCCTCCCGTGCGCTGAGCGATCCCGACTCCGCTTCCAAAGAAAAAAACCGTTACGCCCGCCAGCCGGATTCACTCCTGATGTTCTATCATCCGGTGATGCAACCCTCTTTTCGCCAGTCCATAAAAGGCGCATTGCACAGCGCCGTGCAGGTGATACAGGGAGAAGCCATTGCGAAAAGTTTATACAGCGCGGTAAATAGCAAAGCCATTCCACCTGAACTGGAGAAAGATATTTTATTCGGACAGATCCCGATAACGGAAATTCCGGTCTCCCGGAGCGGCAGCCGCGTAGTGCCCAATGCCTCCCAGCACAACGTGCCGGCATGGACCATTTTTGCCATGTTCTTTGTGGTGGTGTCCCTCGGCAGCAGTGTGGTACGGGAAAAAATCAGCGGCAGTTTTATCCGGCTGAAAACCCTTCCATCCAGTTATCTCAATGCCCTCGTGTCCAAACAGGTTGTCTATATCATGGTCACGTTTTTACAGGCAGCAGTGATCTTTGCCGTCGGCAATCTTTTGTTTCCACATATCGGTCTGCCGGTTCTTCACTTGCCTAAGGATATTCCGGGACTGATCCTGATCACTCTGGCCTGCGGCTGGTGCGCGGCCAGTTATGCCATCTGCGTAGGAGTGTTTTCTGAAACTCCGGAACAGGCCAATGGATTCGGAGCCATCTCGATCGTTATCCTGGCAGCCCTCGGGGGACTGCTGGTTCCATCATTTGCCATGCCCGCCAACATGCAGCAGCTGCTCCGGGTCTCCCCTTTACATTGGGGACTCGAGGCCTATTACGCATTGTTCCTGGAGGGGGGAAAACTGAAAGATGTATTAACGAATATTCTATCTTTAGCAATCATAACCATTGGCATTCAACTACTCACTTTATACGGATTAAAGAAGAAAAATTTAATTTGATCAACACCATGGAAACAGTTCAGTTAAAGCAGCAGGTCAAGGAGCAGATCGTGAAATTCCTGAACCTGACAACCGTTCAACCGCACGACATCAAAGATGAAGAACCGCTTTTCGGAGAAGGGCTTGGTCTGGATTCTATAGATTCCATTGAACTGATTGTTATGCTGTCCCGTGAATATGGCATCGAGATCCAGGACCCGAAGGAAGGCCGGAAAATATTGGTGAATGTGAATACCATGGTGGATTATATCGAGAAAAACAGAACCAAGTAAACGGAGCATCTTGAGCAGGATCATGATTACGGGGATGGGGGTTATCAGTGCGATCGGAACTACACTGAAGGAAAACCGCGATTCCCTGATAAACGAAAGAGGCGGTATCACGCAGCTCGAATTCTATCCAACGGCCTATGCAGGCAGATTGCCTTGTGGAGAGATCAAAATCTCTTCTGCTGCACTCCATAAGAGCTTATTCACATATCCCGATCCGACCATTACCCGCTCCGGCCTATTGGTACTCCATGCGGCAGAGGAAGCCATTAAGGACAGCGGTCTTACGCAGGAACAGCTGGCTTCCACGGATACTGCACTGGTTGGCGCCACAACGGTTGGGGGCATGTGCCTCACGGATGAATTGTTCAGCGACGCGCACGAAAAAATCTCTGGTTCTCCTTACACATCTTCTTACGATTGTGCTTCCATTACCCTGGTTGCCCAGAAAAGATTTGGGATCCTGGGTGAAATCAATACGATAAACACGGCCTGTTCCTCTTCCGCCAATGCCATTTTGTATGGGGCCCGCCTGATCAGGCAGGGGTTTGCGAGGAGGGCCATTGTGGGCGGCGCGGATAGTCTCGCCAAATTCACCATCAACGGTTTTAATGCGCTGAATATTTTGTCCTACGGTCTCTGTGCGCCATTCGACCGGGATCGCCGGGGTCTGAACCTGGGAGAAGGCGCTGCCTTCCTGGTTTTGGAAAAAGAAGAAGATGTGAACGGGAAAAAAATATATGCCGAACTCAGCGGATATGGAAACAGCAACGATGCTTTTCATCCTTCCTCGATATCACTGGAAGGAGAGGGGCCCTATCTATCGATGAAGGAGGCTCTGGAAAGGGCAAAATTAAATGCGGGAGACATCGGCTATATCAATGCGCACGGTACAGGCACAGAGAATAATGATGAAACAGAAAGTGTATCCATGCAGCGATTATTCGGAACGCCGCCGCCTTTTGCATCTACCAAATCTTTTACGGGGCATACGCTGGGCGCCTCGGGGGCCATTGAAGCCGTTTATTCCGTAATGGGATTAGCTCACCAGGAACTGTATCCCTCGTTACAATTCAGGGAACCGATTCCTGCTACCGGTTTCATTCCCGTAAAACATTACCGGAAGCAGGCATTTCAGCACATCATGTCCAACTCCTTCGGGTTTGGCGGCAACTGCAGTACCCTTATTTTCTCCAAACCGTAATCATGCTTTACATTCATAAATCGGCCTGCTTTTCAGCTCAGCAAACCTATTCCGAAACGGATCTGAGCGTGATTACGGAATCTAAGGATAACCGGCTGAAGGTGAAAGAACCTGTTTATACGGATATTCCGCCGGGTACCCTGCGCAGGATGGGTAAGGCCGTCAGGATGAGTGTAGGATCAGCGCTTCCTTTGCTGAAGGAATTTCCCCAGCCGGATGGCATCATCATCGGCACGGCCAATGGAGGCATGGAAGACTGCATCAAATTCCTGAATCAGATCATCGAATACCGGGAAGGTCTTCTCACACCCGGCAATTTCGTGCAGAGCACGTCTAATGCGCCGGCTGCCCAGATTGCGATGATCACCAAAAACAAAAAATACAACAATACCCATACACACCGGGGACTGGCATTTGAGAATGCCTTGCTGGATGCCTTTATGCTGCTGAAAGAAAATCCTGACAGAACTTATTTACTGGGATCTGTGGATGAAATTTCTGACTACAATTTTAATATTGACCGTCTGGACGGATGTTTCCGGGATGAAATCGTTTCCAACAAACAGTTGTTCGATCATCCTGCTGCCGGAACCATTGCCGGTGAAGGATCTTTAATGATGATCGTATCCGGTCAGCCTTCCGGAGCCTTCGCTGCCGTGGATGCACTACAAACCATACATACCACGGACGAAAGACTGGTGCTGAAAACCCTTTTTGAATTTCTGCATAAGAATGGTTTCCCCGCCGTGGCACCCGATCTGCTGATCACGGGAGAGAACGGAGATGCACGGCTTGAAAAATATTATCGGAATGCGGAATCCCTTGTTCCTCGTGGAACTGCCATAGCGCGCTTTAAACATTTGTCTGGTGAATACTCTACAGCTTCCTCTTTCGGATTCTGGCTTGCCACAGAAATTTTACGAACCGGAAAGATCCCCGAAATCGTGTTAAAGAAATCCGGGAAAACAGACATCAGGAAAATTCTGATTTATAATAATTATCGCGGATTGCAGCATGCGTTTGTTTTGTTGTCGGCCAGATAAGGTGACGGTTGACCGATGACGGATGACGGATGACGGCCTTTAAGTGTGAACCCGCAATCGATATCGGTCAACCGTTATCTATTTCCTGATTCTTGAGAATCCTTTTAACTTTAATAAAACCTCCGACATGTTAAAAGCAGCTTCTCCCGGAAAATATATCTTCTCATTCCTGTTTTCGGGAATCCTGCTATTTATCCTGGGATGTAATTCATCGCCTTCGCCTTATGCCGGGTGGACTCAGGTCAATGGAAACTTCAGCGGCAATAAATATTCTTCACTGAAAGAAATAGATACTTCCAACGTGCAGCATCTGCAAATAGCATGGACCTATCATACGGACGATATGGATACGGCGGCGCACTCGCAGATCCAGTGCAATCCGATCATGGTGAACGGCATCTTGTATGCAATTTCAGCCCAGATGAAACTGGTCGCCCTGGATGCGGCGACCGGAAAGCAGATCTGGGTCTACTCTCCATTTGATTCCATACCCGGAGATAAGAAATCCTATTTCATTTTAAACAACTGCCGCGGGGTCGCTTACTGGTCGAACAACAAAGGAGATGAAAGAATATTTTATCCTGCGGGATCATTCCTCAGGGCCATAGATGCGAAGACCGGAAGGCTGATTGAAACATTTGGGAAAAAAGGATTGGTGGATCTGCGGGAAGGCCTTGGTGAGGATGCCATGGATCTTTTTGTTACGGCCACATCAGCGCCCTCGGTCTATAAAGATCTGCTGCTGACGGGCACGCGTGTTTCGGAAGGCATGGATGCAGCACCGGGGCATATCCGGGCGTACAACGTGGTCACCGGAAAAATGGAATGGATTTTTCATACGATACCGCAGCCGGGTGAACCGGGTTATGAAACCTGGGAAGATAAGGACGCCTGGAAATTAACCGGCGGCGCAAATAACTGGATGGGCATGACCGTAGATCAGAAAACGGGCATAGCCTATGTGCCGACAGGCTCCGTCTCGATGGATTTCTATGGAGGAAAAAGGAAAGGAACGGATTTGTACGGAGATTGTCTGCTTGCCCTGGATGCAGCAACCGGAAAATTAAAATGGCATTATCAATACATCCATCACGACACCTGGGACTGGGATCCGCCTTCAGCTCCGGTTCTGCTGACCGTGCAACACGATGGCAGACTTGTTGATGCTGTTGCACAAACCACAAAAACGGGATTTGTATTTCTCTTTGACCGGGAAAACGGGAAACCGCTTTTTCCGATCGTCGAGACGCCGGTGGATACGGTTACCGAATTAACCGGGGAAAAATTGTGGCCAACCCAGCCCATACCGCAAAAGCCTTTACCCTTCGCACGGCAGTCTTTTACCGAAAAAGACATCAATCCTTATTTATCGCCCGAAGAATATGCGGATGTGAAACAAAGGCTGGCTGGTTATCACACCGGTTTGTTTACGCCCCAGTCCAAAACCGGTACAGTGATCCTGCCGGGATTTGATGGGGGATCAGAATGGGGAGGATCGGCAGTAGATCCGGCATCGGGTATTTTATATGTCAACGCCAACCAGATGGCCTGGATACAGCAAATGCTGGACGTACAGAACGAGCCGGTGAAAAAAGAAAATTTCGGAGAAGCGGGGCAACGGTTATTCAAACAGAATTGCATGTCCTGTCACGGCCCTGATCGTAAAGGCAGTGGCAATTATCCATCCATCGTGGATATAAATAAAAAGCTGGACAGGCCTGGGTTCATCAGCTTTATCAGCACAGGAAGAAGAATGATGCCGGCTTTCCCCTTTTTGAAACCTGAGGAGAAAGAAGCGCTGGCTTCCTTTATCCTGAATGAGAGAAAAGATCAGTCAAAACCATTTGTACAACAATTATCCGAAGCAGAACGATTCCGGCAGGTTCCTTACACCGGCTCCGGCTATAATAAATTTGTTTCGAAATCCGGATTACCCGCACTGGCGCCACCCTGGGGAACGTTAACTGCTATTGATCTGAATAGCGGAGATCAGAAATGGAGTATTCCACTGGGGGAAGATGAAAGTGTGAAGCCCACCTTCGCCAAGGCTTCGGTGGGCGAAGAAGGCTTGCCCGCCGAAGCTTTAGCGAAGGCGGGAACGGAGAACTATGGCGGTCCCGCCATCACAGCCGGTGGACTATTGTTTATCGCCGCAACAAAAGATGCAAAGTTTCGCGCTTTCAATAAAAGATCCGGGGAATTATTGTGGGAGGCCAGTCTGCCTGCCGCCGGATTTGCCACGCCGGCTATTTATGAAATCAAGGGCCGGCAGTATGTGGTGATTGCCTGTGGCGGTGGAAAATTACAACAGCGATCCGGAGATTCTTATGTGGCGTTTGCGTTGCCGCGTGAATGAGTAACCATCTTACCAAAAATCTTATATACTTTCACTCATGCATTTAAAAACATTAACAGGAAAAACTCTTATACTTTGTGCAGCTTATTGTTTTCTTTGGATGCCGCAGACGTGTGCTCAGGAAAAACATCCGGCTTATCATCGCACCGATATTATTTTCGACTCCGACATGGGGCCTGATTATGATGATGTGGGCGCCATTACGCTGCTGCATGCATTTGCCGACAAAGGAAAAATAAATATTCTCGCCACCATCGCCAGTACGCGGTATGAAAATGTAGGGGCCGTTCTGAATGTATTCAACACGTATTTTCACCGGGAAGAAATCCCTATTGCCGTTCCCCGGAACAACGGACTGCTGCTACGGGATTATCAGCATTGGACGGACACGCTGGTGGCCAACTATCCGCATAAGATAAAAACCAACGAAGAGGCCATGGAACCGGTAGCACTTTACCGGAAAATTCTTTCCGCTCATCCTGATAAAAGCATAACCATTGTCACCGTTGGATTTTTGACGAACCTTGCCGCACTATTAAAATCAGCACCAGACGAGTATTCCGCACTCAACGGATACGATCTGGTGAAAAAGAAAGTAAAACGGCTGGTCAGTATGGCCGGCAAATTTCCGGCAGGCGAGGAATTTAATATAGATCAGGATATTCCATCCTCTGTTTATACCTATGCTCACTGGCCCGGAGAAGTCTTGTTTTCCGGATTTGAAATCGGCTGGAAAATAAAAACCGGGATCCCGCTGATCCACGATGAAACTATCCGGCACAGTCCTGTAAAAGATGTATTTCGTATCAGCATTCCCATGGCAGCAGAAGATAGTGCCGGAAGAAAAAGCTGGGATGAGACGGCGGTGCTGGTGGCCGCCACCGGATATCAGACCTATTATACTTTAAAGAAAGGCAGGATTAAAATTGCTGCCGACGGATCGGACAGCTGGGATGAATCAGGCAGGGGACAATTTTATCTGCTGGAAAAAGAAAACCCGGCGAAAGTGGAAAAACGGATCAATGAATTAATCCGGCATCAGCCGCAATAATCTCAGCCCAGTTTTTTATTTCTTAGTTTCCCCATAACATACCAGGCAATATGGGCTGAAAAAATGGCGCCGATGGCAAACAGACCAGATTTAAAACCCTGTCCCGATCCCAGCAGCACGGCGCCAAGAGCAATCGAGAAAACAAGCAATGGCGCAATAAACAAAAGAATCAATCCGCTGCGCTGAAGCGGAATTTTAAAAGGTCTGGATTCCAGCGCCGCTGTTTTTCTCAGGCGAAGAAGCGCCAGGAACTCCAGGAAAATACCGGCTCCATAAAGTGAAACATCAATTACCAGCAAATCGGAAAAAGGCCAGAGGATGAGGAAGCTCACCAGCCCGGCGCAGACGATAATGGAGATGTAGGGGGTTTGATATCTGGGATGCATCCGCGTGAAAATTTTGGGAACCAGTTTGTCGCTGCCCATCACGGCAGGCACACGCGAAACGGAAAGCAGGACGACAATAAAAATGCCCAGCATGCTGGCCATGCCGCCAATGGAAAGCGCAGCGCCAAGCCATTGTCCGCCCATGACGGTGCCGAGATAAGGGATTCCTTTCTCTGACACGATCTCTCCCGGAATACCGGAATTAAGCGCGAGCCAGGTCACCGCCACGTAGATGATGTAGATAGCCGAGAACGCGATCAGAATGGAAAACAGATAGGATTTCACGGGCCGGTCCACTTCGCCTGCATAGGTGCTGGCATTGTCCCAGCCGATATAATTCCAGATGATGATATAGAGCGCCATACCGAAGGAAGAAAATCCCGTCGGTCCGCCCGGATGCAGGACCACGGCATGAACCGGATGGATGACACCGGTAAACAATAGAATGAAAAAAGGAACCATCACCAATACAGTGAGGAAAATGGCTGATCTTCCGACGGAGACAATGCCGCGGATATTAAGTGCCGCATTGATCCAGATGATCGCGAGACAGACCGGAATTTTATAGGCTTCGACACCCGGAAAGAAAAAGGCGGCGTATTCCACGAAGAACACGGGATAAATAGCCAGGTCCACGAAAGTATAAAGCCAGGTCCACCAGCCTTCATAAAAAGCCCAGCGAAGGCCGAGCCCGCGTTTCACCCATTGATAGTAGCCACCTTCCACCGGCATCATGCTGTTTAATTCCAGCACGGTGAGGATGCAGGGAATATCCCAGAGCAGGGGCGTGATCAGCACGAGGGGAATGGCCAGATTGCCGGCGTAGCCGATCAGCGGTTCGATGCCATAAGGTCCGCCGGACACCGTAAAGAAAATAACGGCCGCTAAAGGAAGCAGGGCCAGCTTACCCGATTTTTTTGTTGAAAGGACCTTCGGGGATTTCATTTACGATACGCTGCAAATTTTGACAAAAGTTGACCGACATGTGGAACGGCAGCAACAATACAACAAAAGCAGTTGGAAAGCAGGAGCCGGGCGGGTTTTTTGCTTAAAAATTTATGCCTTATATTTGCGGCCCTGACGTTTGGAAACCAGTGGTTTCCGGTCAGAAAGGGCCCCGTAGCTCAATTGAATAGAGCATTTGACTACGGATCAAAAGGTTTCAGGTTTGAATCCTGACGGGGTCACATAAGCATATTGATAATCAGCAATTTAAATAGGTTGGGGTAAGCGCGGGGGGAAATTTCAGAAAATTGTTGATTCATTTTTAAAATTCTTTAAAAGGTTCCTTAATTGGGGCCTCTTTTATTTCCAGAAACATCGAATTAAAAAAATTTGCAACAATCCTGTTCTTCGAGTTCCTTCTTTTTCACGCTACTTCCTTTTCCAGTATAAGCCGGGAATCCTTGTAGTCATAGGGGATTGTCGGATCGACCGCTTCAATGAATTTCTTTTCAACGGTATGTGCCCACATCCTCCTCGCCGGAAACTGCGTGGCAGCGATTTCCAGAATCCGCGCATCGGAAAGGTTGCCGAACAGCCATTCATAAGCTAAGTCTTCCTCCAAGATAGTCGGCATACGGTTCTTCGAATTGTGAATCTGCTGCATTAGATGGTTTGCCACGGTGGTCAGGATCGCGAAAGTATCAACGGACTCTCCGGTTGAATCATCTACCCATGTATTGTAAATCCCAGCCATATAGAAAGGCTTACCAACAGCGACATGCTCTGGCAGGTAGATGAAGTGGGGAATCTTCAATGTGGATTTCAGCGGCTGACCCTTCTTCCCTAGCTCAGGCAGATGCCTCCATTCGAAAAATCCCGTCGAAGGAATCAGAATACGTCGCGCCCTTGCGGCGGACGCATATAGCGAGGTATTGCCTTTTTCATTTATTAGAAGGTTCTCACAGGTTGCGTTCAGGGTCGTGTAGCCCTTGTGCCAGCCCGCAGCGTCCTTATATCCCTTCCTCCACCGGTCAACCTGTTCGCGATCCTTCAGAAACGGCCATTTGGATTCTTCCGGGAGAAATCCCCATTCCATCGGCACTATTTCGAAATCAGATTTATCTGCTGTTGCCCGTAACACCGGATACCTTACGTCCGGAGCATACATCGGTCCCTGCACCAGCGGCATGTGAATTGGCGCAAACAGTTTTTCCAGATCCTTCAGCCGCAGATATTCGCCATGGGTTACCCGTATTCCGTTGTAGTAGCACATGATTTATAATGTTTTTTTAATGTGTCCCTCGATCAATTTACCGATTTTCTCTGCTTTTTCCTGATGGCCTTCAGGAATGCTCGTCCAGAAACGCTTACCCTTAAAGTCAGTCGCCCGGGTGATCACAAATATGTCGAGACCCAGAATAAAGACTCCGAAATAAATGTTCTTACCATCGTGGTATTCTTCAACCCGGATTTTTTGTCCGTCAATTTCAATATCGAACATCTTTTCGATACCAAATTTATTCATGAAGTCTTGACGGACCGGCAAAGAACTTTTGCGGTTCCGACGTTTACCTTCCTTGATACTGACGACTTCAGCATGGGTCTCTGGTAGTGGGGTAATATCAACGTGGGCCACCACGTTCAAATCGCGGGATTTCTTCAGCGTTTCCAGTACACGCCTTTCTACGCGGTGAATACTGTCATCGTCAATATCCCGGATGCCACTTTGGACCTTCCCGTTTTTGTAGCGTATGGTAATCCGGTACCACATGAGTTGTGTTCCGTTAAGATAACAAAAAGCCGCGAACTTAACCGATGTGCGGTACTGCGCAAAATCAAACTATTTCCTCCTTTTATCCATACTTATTATGATATGCGAAATCTTCCACGTCCCGACGCACACTTAAATAATTGGAGGGGTGACCGGCAGCATAGCCCTGCCGTAAGGAATAACCGACAATATGAAAATCGATCCCCAACGAATTTGCCATCAGCCACATGTTTTCCATGACGCAACCAAGGCTGATAATAACCGGAAAATCTCGTACAAAAACGGGCGCCCTCCTGGAGGGATCATAGAGGACGATGTCTTTTCCTCTCGACAAATTCAAAATCTCGATGGCAGTGGCTGATCTGTATTGCTTTCATTATTATTGCAAAGGAAGCCATTATAATTAAATAAATGATCTCATGATATTCATCAGAACCGGTATTGACGGTTATCACCGGCTGGTGCAGTGAAAGGCGTTATTTTTGTGTAGGTTCAAATATGAGGCAGCATAGCCCTCGTTATACTGGAAGAATGGCTCAGAGCGAGCGAATTTTGCGAAGACTCTGAAGAGGTAAGTATTATTTATTCTGAACAAATGGGAAAGCCACATAAGACAGACGGCGCAAACGGAAGTAACGGGCTCATTTTTGTAGTGCAGCGACATCAGGCGACGCACTTGCATTATGATTTCCGGCTTGAAATGAATGGTGTGCTAAAAAGCTGGGCTATCCCGAAGGGCCCTTCCATGAGTCCTTCGGACAGGCGGCTGGCAGTGATGGTGGAAGATCATCCTCTGTATTATGCCGGATTTGAGGGAATAATCGCGGAAGGAAATTACGGAGCCGGCACCGTAGAAATATGGGATCACGGTACCTGGCAACCTGACAACAAATTAGAAAGCCCTCTGCAAGCACTTAGAAATGGTTCATTGGAATTCACTCTGAATGGAGAAAAAATAAAGGGCAAATTCGTTCTTGTCAAAATGGAGCACTCACGAACAGAAAACGCCTGGCTACTGATCAAGCGTCATGATCAATATGCCGTTTCGGGTGATTATGACGGCGAAAGGCCCACGAAATACTATAAAACAGCTTCCCATTGACGATCAGTCTCCATTCGATGCGAACATTAAGATGAGCAATAAAGTTACCTGGCTTAGGCCCAGGCTCGTGGCCAGTATCCGTTTCAGTGAATGGACAAAAGATAAGGTCATGCGCCATTCCGTATTTCAAGGTTTAAGGATGGACAAGATCATCCGCGAAATGAGAGATTCATGAAAAATAAATTTTACAGGGGCGGTGATATTTCCGTGGAATTGTCGCACGTTGATAAGGTTTTCTGGCCAGAGGAACATATTTCCAAAGGGGATATCATTGAATATTATGATAAGATCTATCCCTACATCATTCCCTAT
>JAUZOD010000001.1 GCA_030706635.1 Bacteroidota bacterium | reverse complement strand
GATTGATCACCCGCGTCCCCGATGCCGCTGGCCATGGGAATCATACCGGCAATCATGGCCATGCTCGTCATCAATATAGGACGCAACCGGATGCCCGCGCTCACCCAGGCTGCTTTGAATGGATCTTTATATTCCAGTCGCAGGGATTCTGCATTGGTTACAATCAGGATAGCATTGGCTACGGATACGCCAGTGGACATAATAATGCCCATATAGGATTGCAGGTTCAATGTTGCTCCTGTGGCCAGCAGCATGAGCATAGCGCCCAGCAGCACGGCCGGCACGGTCGCCAGAACGGAAATGGCCAAACCGAATGATTGATAATTAGCGGCGAGCAGCAAAAGGATAACAACAATAGCCACCATTAATCCAGTCTGCAATGAACTTAGCGTTTCGGTTAATAAAGAAGACATGCCCCGGATCTGGGCAACCAGTCCCGGGGGTGGTGTCCCCAAAGATTTGACGGCTTTTTCCACTGCAGCGGTTGCAGAGCCCAGGTCTTTGTGATTGATATTGGCGCTGACCGTGAGAAACCGCCGCGGCCCGGACCGGTCATATTCCCCCGGGAGTGTATCCATACTGAATTGAGCCACGTCCGACAAAATCGGTCTGGATTTACCCTTCACTAAAGAAATGGACTTTAATTGTTCAATGGAATTCATCAGGTATTCCGGCACTTCAACCTGTACCTGGTAGGTATATGCCACCTTTGTATCTAACCACTGTACCTTTTCTGTAAAGCGGCTGGAAGAAGTGGCGTCCGTTATGCTCCGGGCTACTTCATTTAAGTTCAGCCCCATCTGGGCCAGCCGGTAACGGTCAATGTGCATGCTGATGGTTGGGTAATGCAGGGGTTGGACAATTTGCACATCCCGGAGGTAGACGATTTTCTTCAGTTTACTGACCAGATTCGTGGCGTAGTTTTTTATGTTGTCGAAATTCTTTCCTGCTACGCGCACTTCAATGGGTGTTGCGGCGCCCTGCGCCATGATCTTCTCCGTGAGCTCAATCGGTTCAAAGGAAATGGTTACGCCCGGATAAGCTGCATAAATATTAGCCCTGAGTTTATCTTTTAATTGATCCAGGTTCGTCTTGAACGATTTGTCCAGCTCCACCTCCATAAGGGCCTCGTTCGTGCCGCTGTTAAAAATATAGAGGTTGCTGGTTCCGTAACTGCTCGGAACCAATCCAACGTACGTGGAACTGATGGCTACATGTCCATTCACGGTTGAATCCAGCACCTTCAATATGCCATTTACCGTTCTTTCCGTTTTTTCCAGCCTTGTTCCGTCGGGTTCCTTAATGCGGATTTGCAATTCGCCGGCATTGGATTTGGGCAGCAGGTCTTTTCCGATGATTACGAAGCAGGAGCCTGCGGCAGCAAGAGAAAGAATCACATAAATGGAAACGATGAGCTTTCGCTTCGGCATCCATTTCTCGAGCCTGCCGGTGAGTCTCATCTTTATGCGTTGGAAAAATCCGTTCTCCGAAGAATTCCGGGTATCCTGCTGTGTATGAGCAGTTACTTCGTCTGTTTCCTGATCATTCAATGCCAGCCCGGCGTGCGCATGGAACCCGGTATGTTGGTACCGGAACATGTCTTCTTTCAGAAGCCAGTTAGATATAACAGGCACCAGGGTCTGGGCTGCAATGAAGGAGAAGATCATGGCAAAACCGATGGACAAAGATAGTGGAAGAAACATGGCCTTGGGCACTCCCGTCATCACAAAGGAAGGGGCAAAGACGGCCAGGATACAGAGCAGGATCAGTAACAGGGGGAATGAAATTTCTTCACAGGCATCCAGGATGGCCTGTCGTTTTGATTTGCCCATTTCCAGATGCTGGTGAATATTCTCAATGGTAACGGTTGCCTGGTCTACCAGCACGCCAATGGCCAGGGCAAGACCGCTCAGGGTCATGATGTTGATGGTTTGTCCGAACAGGTTCAGAAACAAAAGGCTGCTTAATATCGCTACCGGAATTGTGATGATCACCACCAGGCTGCTTCGCCAGTCCCGCAGGAATAGCAGCACCATCAGGCCGGTCAGTATGGCGCCGAGTATCCCTTCGGTCATCAGACTTTTTACCGAATTCATCACAAATACTGACTGATCAAATTCATAACTGATGTTTACATCATCCGGCAAGAGGTTTTTCATTTCGGGCAATTTCGACTTCAAGTGCTGCACTACATCCCAGGTTGATGCTTCTGCGGTCTTTACAACGGGGATATAAACAGATCGTTTGCCGTTGATCAACGCGTAATCGACCGTAACATCCGAGGCATCGGCTACTGTGGCAATATCATGGATGAAAACAGTTGAGGCACCATTGGTAACGAGCGGTATATCTTCGAACTCCTGCACATGGTCCTCGAGGGAATTTACCGTTGTTACATACATCAGGCTGTCAATGCGCAGGTTTCCAGCCGGCGTCATGGCATTGTTTTTTGCAATGGCCTCTACCACCTGGTCGGGCGAAATATTAAACCGGCGCAATTTTTCCGGATCAACACTGACCACAATGGATCTGGAATTGGCTCCGAAAGGGGGTGGCGCCGATAATCCCGCTACAGACGCAAACATAGGCCGGATACGGGTTGCAACCAGGTCATAGATTTCTTTCAGGGACTTGGTCTTGCTGCTGAACACCAGCTGGCCTACGGGAAGGGAAGAAGCGTCGAACCGAATAACCTGGGGCGGCAGGGCTCCCGGGGGGAAAAATTTGGAGGCCCGGTTTACCTGTAAAGCCACCTGCGCAGAGGCTTCGGCCATATTGGTGTTTTCATAAAAGGAAAGTTTGATCAGGGTTAATCCCTGAATGTTTTTACTCTCGATATTCTGAATGCCGTTTACGTATAAAAACTGATCCTGCATGCGGGTTGAAAAAAAACCCTCCATCTGCTGGGGCGACATGCCTCCGTACGATTCAATCACATAAATCGTTGGCAGGTTCAGCTTGGGAAAGATATCTATAGGTATTGTTCGTATAGCGGCTATGGAGAACAATAGTAATCCCATAAACAGCACGAGAACGGTGATGGGTCTTTTTAACGCTGCTCTTACCATTATAGTTATTTTATTGTATTGATGAATTGGTCGATCGTTCCGCCAGACCAGGCCTTATCCAATTGTGCGAGGTACCAGTCTGCCAGGGTCTCTATGAAATCATTTTGTGACCGGTCCAGAACGAAGGCGGCGTTGGTCAGGTCCACCAGGTTAATGATGCCTGCTTTATACTGGGCCAGTTCCTGATCATATACGCTCCGGGCAGCGGACAGTTGAACCGGTAATTCCAACAAATTGGTTTCAGCTGTTTGAATGGCGCTGGCGGCCTGAAGAGAAGCCGAATGCAGGGACAGCTTTTCCTGCTGCAGCGCCAGATCGCTGGCCGTTGTCTGGAATTGATAAACCCTGAGCTTATCGTGTTTGTGAATTCCGTTAAACAGATCGTATTGAAAGGAGACGCCTGCCAGATAATTATAGCGCTGATAACCCAGGCCTTCAGATAAGGCTTTGTATTGATCATCATATGTTATACTCGAACCTCGAGCCCAGGTATTGGCAGTTAACACGATCTTCGGCAGATAAGCTTTGCTGATCAGTTTTTCCTGCGCCAGAAATGTATTCTTCTGGCTTTCGTAATAATCCAGGAAGGGGTTATGTATACTATCTTCTGTTTGGCTGTTGATATCTGATCTGATCCGCATAAAGGTTTCGGTGGCAGTGTCAATCTGCAGGTTTTGCGCGGGTATACCGCTTAAAAAAGATAGTTGCTCTTTAACCTGCGAGATCTGACCCAGGGTTTGATTATAGATGATCCTGCTTTTCGACAATTCCGCTTTCGCCAGGGAAGAATCTGAGCCGGGCTTTATACCGGATTGTGTCAGGGCTTTGATCACCTTAAAGATTTCTTCATAACGAGCTACATTTTGTTTATTTACCAGAAGCCGGAACTGATTTTTCAGCAGGTTAAAATATAATTGGGAGGCCTGGATCTTTAGATTGTATAGCTCCCTTTCCCGGTCGGCCTGAAACAGGTTGACGAAAGATTTCGCACTTTCAATAAAGGCATGCCGGTATCCAAAATCGATCAGGTCGTATTGCGCGGCCAGTATGGCGATATTTTCGGTGGCCGACTGGCTATTGTTTCCTTTGCGCACTCCGGAAGAAGCAGACGGAATAATTCCATAAGTAATATAGCTGCCGGGAATGGAATTGTCTGTGCCCAGTCCGACCTGCTCATTTACTTTAAGCGTAGGCAGGAACAGATGCTTTGCGTCAGTTACCGCTGCTTCCGCACTATTCAGCAGGGCCTGTTTTTGCAATAGCTGGGGATAGTAATGCTGTGCACTATCAACCAATTGACGCAGGCTGTAATTGGACTGCTGGGCGAATACTGAGAAAATAGGGATGAATAATATTAAACCGGTTAAGGCAGAAAACCTCCTGTCGTGTTCAGTAAACATGTATTATGAGAATAAAAAGGATGAAGAATGATTTCTACAAAAAATCATTCTTCGCTGGAGGCCCGCGCAGGGATTGCGCCTCCAGGAGTGGGGAAGAGGAGAAATGAACCTGATAAGCGGTTTGTTCCCGGCAGTCGATGTATTCAACAGGTCTTTCAATCGCAAACAAATTGTAGGCAGGAAGGCTTTCCGGTTGAAAATGTTTGTTTAAGCGGAAACCTGCTTGATGATGAGTTGTTTTCGGATTTGATTTAACCGCGTGGTCATTCTTTGCGATATGGGTTCCAAACAAATAGCTGCTGCTCGCCCCGGAATTAATAGCAACACCAAAATTAAAGAATATCTGTACCGCGAGGAAAATAGGACAAAGGGTTACCAAAATGGCCCTTGAAAGAAGGTGGTATGAAGGTTTTTGTCTGAACACAACTGGTTCCGGTTATGGCGGGTTTTATCACCTGCGGTGCAAAACATTGAAAATGATTGCAAATGTATAAAGAATCTGCTGTAAACCAGGACTAAGCTGATATAATTAACATTAAGATAAGCCGGGCTTTTAACTGTGGGTTTTTACATCCTGCCCGTGGAAGGCAATAGAAGGCCCGGAAGGATCCCAGTAGTTTCCGGAAATGATCAGCAGGCTGAGCATCTTGAGGCTGTTGTCATAATAATCGAAATCGTTCAATTTGAAATTTAGCAGGTAATCCCAGATGCTGTTCAGCCATTTCTGATTCTTGGAATTTACCATGGCGGCCACGGCAAGAGGACCGATAAAACTGAGTGCTTCATAATTCCGGCTTCCGATATCTTTTCCGTCCAGCGTATAGCCCGCCGAGATGTTATCCGGATTATCTGATGTGGTCTGCCTGATCCAGTAGTTGATTTTGTTCAGCATTTCAATAGAACGTTTATCCCCTGTGAGCAGGTAGTCCGTAGCAATCCGCAAGGGAACACGGCAGGCATTATAATTATAACATCCGTCGTAGCGGGACTCAAGGTAGCCGGGATGAGCCGGCCGCGCTGTTTTGTTGATATGAATGATGAAATCCGGAATCAGTCCCGCATCAGGACTATATCCCTCCTGCAGATGCTGAAAGAGTTTATAGTTATTATCCACTACTTTATTCCATTGCGGATCGGCGGTAGCCAGTTCAAACATCTTGCAATGCAGCGGCATAAAATCAGACGACCGCATATCAAAATAGTCCCCACTGTCGAATTCAACGGCGTCGCTTAGCAGTATGCTGTATGAGTTTTGGTTGATCTCGTATTTCATAATGGAGTGGATCATATAACGGGCATCGGCGAGGTAATTGTATTTTCCGGCGGAGCCCCATTGTTCATGGGCCAGCAACAAGGCATAGGCGATGTCCATATCCCCATCTGTTGCCGAAGTCTGATCCTTATTCCGGTTGTTGTAAAACTGCGACCATGCCATTAGCGGGGAATCGGGTTTGCTCGGATGCGCGAGCACATACCGGTATAAACTGTCAAAGGTTCCCTGTGCCACAGGATCTGCCCCTGCCATCAATGCCGTGATCAGCATCCCATATCCCTGTCCTTCCGAAACGCTCTGCAGATTGGATCCTTCCTCTTTAAAAAAAACATAAGCCTGATCCACCCCTGGCGAAGCGTGGATATATTGCTTTTTCCAGCTTTGATAAAAATGCAAAACCTGGCCATCCATTTTCTGCTGGGAAATGTGGTTGGGTTTTATACAGCCCGGGTAGTAAGAAACATGCTGCGGAAACGGCCGGCTCACCATCTGGGAGAAAGATATGTTTGTTATTAAAATTAAAAGTAATAGTGTGGAAACCGGTCTTATCATAGTTGGGGAACAAATTTTTGCTGTCCTGTTGGTTACCGCAAGATTCAGGCCTCATTATTTTCCCGGTCCCGGTCGATCGTATTTTATTGTTAATTTATCGGGAAGTATTCGCCGGTGATCGGCAATGCACAAATCAGATAATGGCCAATTGCCGGTTTTTTGTAAATTGACCCCATGAAAAGATCTACTTCGGTCAGCAGTCTCCCTTGTTTTTTACTTCTTTTCATGGCTTTTACCCGGTGTGCGACGGCCCAGGTTCATCAGATGCCGGCGTATCCCTTGATCAGTCACGATCCCTACTTCAGTATATGGTCTTTCAGCGATACCGTAACCAGTTCTCCCACCAAACACTGGACGGGCGCCGACCAGCCGCTGATCGCCGGCATTACGGTGGACGGAAAGAAATACAGGATCCTCGGCCAGGAAGCTCCACAATATGAAACGATACTGCCATCCGCAGAAGAGAAAGCTTATTCGTTGAAATATACAGAAGCCAGGCCTTCCGGAAACTGGATGAACGAAGAATATAACGACCGGAACTGGAAAACAGGCGAAGGGGCTTTTGGCGATGATGTTACATTCGCTAAAACCAAATGGGTGAGTCCTGACCTGTGGACGCGAAGGATTTTCCCCGGGCTGAACCCGGAAAAAGGCAGGTTGTTTTTAAAGATCAGGCACGACGATAATGTGGAGGTTTTTTTAAATGGGGTAAATATCTACAGCCTGAAAGGATGGACGCATAAATACCTATACATACCGGTACCCGACTCATTATTAAAAAAAGTCGGGTCCGGAGACAATATACTGGCCATTCATGTAGCCAATACGGCCGGTGAACAATGGCTGGATGCAGGTTTGGTAAGGCAGACAGAGGTTGCCGGCCAGCCTGTTGAAGGGGAACAGAAGCAGGTAACGGTAACGGCCACGGGAACAACCTATGATTTCGTCTGCGGTCCGGTGAACGTTAGCATGCGGTTTATTTCACCGTTGATCCTGAATGACCTGCACTTATTGTCCCGACCGGTTTCTTATGTGGCTTTCCAGATCAGTTCCAATGACCACAGGACGCATACAGCGCAGTTGTATTTCTCTGCTTCCGCAGATCTGGCCGTGAACGTTCCGGGCCAGGAAGTAGTCAGTTCAAAGCTTTCCACTGCGGCTTTAGATCTGATGAAAGCCGGGACTAAAGACCAGCCTGTACTGGCCAAAAAAGGAGACGACCTGCGCATTGACTGGGGATATCTGTATGTGGGAGCACCCAAAAAGGAGCTCCCCGTGCAAAGAATTTCCGGCAGGGAACTGAGAACGGATTTCCCTTCAGAAACCATTTCGGATAAGCCCAAAAAGCACTTGCTATTACTGGGATATGACGATCTGTACTCAATCCAGTATTTTCACAATAACCTCAAGCCCTGGTGGAAGCTGGAACCCGGAAGCAGCATAGAAAAAGAAATGGACGCAGCCCTGGATCAGTATCCGGCCATACTCAAAAAATGCGATAGCGCCGATCAGCGGGTTTACCGGGATGCACTGGCTGCCGGTGGGGAAATATATGCTAAACTCTGCGTGGCAGCTTACAGGCAAAGCGTATCTGCCCATAAACTGGTGAAGAGCCCGGAAGGAGAGATTCTTTTTCTTTCCAAGGAGAATTTCAGCAATGGCTGTATCAATACGGTGGACGTGACCTATCCTTCTGCGCCCTTATACTTAATGTATAACCCGGATCTGTTAAAGGGCATGCTCAACGGAATATTTTATTTCTGTGAAAGCGGCCGCTATGGAGAACCTTACGCGGCGCACGACCTGGGCACTTATCCGCTGGCCAACGGCCAGGTTTACGGAGAAGGGATGCCGGTAGAAGAATCCGGAAATATGATCATCCTGACTGCGGCTATCGTGAAAAAGGAGGGGAACGCGGAATTTGCAAACAAACACTGGAAGATATTAAACCAATGGGCAAACTACCTCGTTCAGAAAGGCCTTGATCCTGCAGACCAATTATGCACGGATGATTTTGCCGGGCATCTGGCGCGCAATGCCAACTTATCGGTGAAAGCCATTGTCGCCCTGCGCTGTTTCGGTATGATGGCAGGCATGAAAGGCGATCAATTTGCTGCCAAAAGGTATACGAACATGACAGAAGGCATGGTGCGTCAGTGGGAAAAACTGGCAGGAGCAGGAGATCACTACGCACTGACCTTTAATGATAAGAATACCTGGAGCCAGAAATACAACATGGTCTGGGATAAAGTGCTTGACCTGCATCTGTTTCCGGATTCCGTATATCAGAAAGAAATAAAATATTATCTCGGTAAGCAAAATGCATTCGGACTGCCACTCGACAGCAGGAAAACCTACACGAAATCGGATTGGATCCTGTGGACGGCTACCCTGGCAGATAACCAGGAAAGCTTTGAATCGCTCGTGGCCCCCGTTTATAAATACCTTACGGAAACGCCAACCCGCGTACCATTAAGCGACTGGCACGAAACGTTGGATGGGAAACAGGTCGGATTTCAGGCGCGCAGCGTGGTTGGAGGCTATTTTATGAAGGCATTATACTGGCAACTGCATCATTGAAAAATGGTGAGCAGAATTTGGATTAATTAAGTTATTGATCCGGTAGAAAAGGCTGTTTGAATAAAAAAAGAAAGGCTATTGTTGGTTAGTTCGCCTGGAATTTAACTAAATCAGGTGCTTCGGCCAAAGGCAAAATTTCCGAATGGTCAAAGCAAGGTTTATCTTTGCCGCATGCATTATGTTTCTGCTGAGGGCCTGGGAAAATCGTTTGGAATTAATCCTTTATTTAACAATATTTCCTTTCATATCGAGTCCGGTGATAAAATTGCGCTGATCGCCAAAAACGGGACGGGGAAGTCCACTCTGCTGAAAATCCTGGCGGGCAAGGAAACGGCAGACAGCGGCAAGGTCTGGATCTCCAAGGACATTACCGTTACTTTCTTCGAACAGGAGCCGCGTTTCCAGGAGGATCTCTCCGTGCTGGATAATGTTTTTCATCATAAACATCCCGTCATCACCGCCATCAAAGCTTTTGAAGCCGCCAGCGAAAGCGGAGACACCGATGCGCTCATGGAAAGCATTGATCAGATGGATCATCTCAGCGCCTGGGATTTCGATGCGAAAGTGAAGCAGATATTCAGCCGCCTCAACATTGATCACCTCATTCAGCCGGTCAAAACCTTAAGCGGGGGGCAGCGCAAAAGAGTAGCCCTTGCCCGGACCCTGATTGATATCGGGTTTGGAAATCCGGAAGTGCTCCTGATCATGGATGAACCCACCAACCACCTGGATATGGAAATGGTGGAATGGCTGGAAAATTATCTCAATCAGCAAAACATTACGCTGCTGGTGGTTTCGCACGACCGGTATTTCCTGGACAATGTATGTAACGAGATCTGGGAAATGGACCGCAGCTCGCTTTACGAGTACAAGGGAGATTATGAAAATTATCTGGAGAAAAAAGCGGCCCGGATAGAAAGTGATGTAGCCAGCATTGACAAGGCCCGGAATCTGTACCGCAAGGAACTGGAATGGATGCGCAAGCAGCCCAAGGCACGGACCACCAAATCCAAGAGCCGTCAGGATTCCTTTTATGAGGTGGAAGCCAAAGCCAAACAGAACCTCGACGAGCAACAGCTCAAGCTCGAAATGAAAATGAGCCGCCTGGGTGGAAAAGTAGCTGAACTGAAAAAAGTGAATAAAAGTTTTGGCGATAAAATTATTCTCAAAGGATTTGACTATACATTCAAACGCGGCGACCGCATCGGGGTGGTGGGCAAGAACGGGACCGGAAAAACTACTTTTCTGAATATGCTGCAAGGCCTGGAGCCGGCCGACAGCGGTAAGATCAACATTGGCGATACCGTGGTGTTCGGAAATTATTCCCAGCTTGGCCTGGTGATCAAAGAAGATAAACGCGTGATCGAATTTGTAAAAGACATTGCAGAGAGTTTTCCGCTGGCGGGTGGTGGTTCGCTCAGTGCAGCCCAGTTTCTAAACCTCTTTCTTTTTCCGCCCGACAAACAATACACTTATGTTTCCAGCCTCAGCGGCGGTGAAAAAAGAAGGCTTCATTTACTATCCATTTTGTTTCGCAATCCGAATTTCCTGATCCTGGATGAACCGACGAACGATCTGGATCTGCCAACCCTGTCCGTTTTGGAGAATTTCCTGCTGGATTTCCAGGGCTGTATGGTGATGGTATCACACGACCGGTATTTTATGGACAGAATGGTAGAGCATCTGTTTGTTTTTGAGGGAGAAGGCGTGGTCCGGGATTTTCCCGGAAATTATGGATTGTACCAGATCTGGCTGAAAACAAAAGACGCAGCTCCGATTGCCGAAATGCGCGCTCCGGTTTTAAATACAGCGAAAGAACCTGTCAGGGCGGAGAAGCCCAAGTTAACTTACAAGGAAAAAAGGGAATTTGAATCGCTTGAAAAGGAAATGGATATCCTGAATCGGGAAAAGGATTCGCTCACGGAAAAAATGCGGCAGGAAAACCTGGATTATGAAGAAATTCAAAAATTGTCTGACCGTTTTAACCACATTTCGGAGGATCTTCAGCTAAAGGAATTCCGCTGGCTGGAACTCAGCGAAATGCAGGATTGACGTTCTATTTCGCATTTCCGGTCTCCCCGGAAGAATCTGAACATGACAGTACATGACAGCTATACTGTGGTCATTCCCTATTTTTATCCTAAACCTATCTGACGAAATATGCAGGCCATCATAGGGATTTTCTTTCATTTCATAGGCGGCTTTGCTTCGGGCAGCTTTTATATGCCTTTTAAGGGAGTGAAACGCTGGGCCTGGGAAAATTACTGGATCGTCGGAGGGCTGTTTTCATGGCTCATTGTGCCGCCTTTGGCAGCCTGGCTTACCATACCCCATTTCACTGAAATCATCCGGGCCGCTCCAAAAGAGGTATTGAACTATACTTTTCTGTTCGGGCTCTTATGGGGCGTGGGTGGTCTTACCTACGGACTCGGCGTTCGGTACCTGGGCATGTCTCTTGGGAATTCCGTGGTTCTCGGCTTTTGCTCAGCTTTCGGTGCGCTGGTTCCCTCCATATACTACAACTTTTTCCCTGCTACAGGAAAGACCTCTTTCAGCGATATGACAGGCAGGACCTGGGGACAGGTCGTAATCGCCGGAGTCGCAGTTTGCCTGTTTGGCATTTATTTGTGCGGAAGGGCCGGAATGGGCAAGGAGAAAGAAGTCTCCGATGCGGAGAAGAAAAAATCAATTGCCGAATTTAATTTAACCAAAGGACTTATTGTCGCGATCATATCCGGCATTCTCAGTGCCTGTTTTAATTTCGGGATCGAAGCCGGCAAGCCAATGGCCCACCAGGCGTTGGCCATGGGATCTAATCCGCTGTATCAGAACAATGTGATCTTTGTGGTGCTTTTATGGGGCGGATTGACAACGAATTTCATCTGGTGCTTTTTTCTGAACCTCCGCAACCGCAGCTTTGGTAATTATACTGATAAAAGCACCCCGCTGTTAAAGAATTATGTTTTATCCGCCATTGCCGGAACCACCTGGTTTTTGCAATTCTTCTTTTATGGTATGGGAGAAAGTAAACTGGGAAACGGAGCAAGTTCGTGGATACTGCATATGGCTTTTATTATCCTGGTGGCGAATATGTGGGGATTGGTTTTGAAAGAATGGAAAGCGGTGAGCCGCAAAACAAGACTCACAATCATTGCGGGCATTGCTACCATTATTCTTTCGGTTTGCATGGTAGGCTACGGAAATGCATTGAAACAATAACCGCGTATATTATTAAATTATAAAAGAGATCGATATGGCCGTTGCTAAACAGTTTAAGCACGTAAGTTATCTATGGGACGAAAATACCGCCGCCGCATTTAAAGGCGATGAAGTGGGATTGCTTATTTACCGGTCCAACCTGTTGGGCGCGGATCTCAGGCTCACCAACTATGGCGGAGGAAATACTTCCTGTAAAGTGCAGATGCCTGACCCGCTCACCGGAACAAAAACAGAAGTAATGTATGTGAAGGGGTCCGGAGGAGATTTGGGAACGCTCAAAAAAAGTGGACTGGCTGCTTTGTACATGGACCGCTTGCTGGCCCTGAAGAAGATATACCGGGGTATAGAGCACGAAGATGAGATGGTAGCGTTGTTTAATCATTGTATTTACGACCTGCAATCCAAGGCTCCCTCTATAGATACGGCGCTTCATGCATTTCTGCCATTCAAGCATATTGATCACCTGCATCCGGACGCGGCTATTGCCATTGCGGCTGCTCGGGACGGGGAAAAAATTACGCAGGAACTCTTCAATGGTTCCATTGGATGGGTGGAATGGCAAAGGCCCGGATTTGACCTGGGATTAAAACTAAAGGCCTGCCTGGATGAGAACCCGAAGATCCGCGGCATTATGCTGGGTTCTCATGGATTGTTTACCTGGGGGGATACGGCTTATGAAAGCTACATTAATACCCTGGAGGTAATAGAGCAATGTGCTACTTACCTTGAAAATAATTTTGGGAAAACAAGACCTGTTTTTGGCGGCCGTAAAATAAATTCTTTGTCACCCGAAGAGAGAAAGGAAAAGGCTGCGGTCCTGATGCCCATGCTCCGGGGCTATGTTTCTGAACACAACCGGATGATCGGGCATTTTTCGGATTCTGACGCCGTGCTTGAATTCATCAACTCCCGTGATCTGGAAAAACTGGCGCCGATGGGAACAAGCTGTCCGGATCATTTCTTAAGGACAAAGATCAGTCCGCTGGTGTTGCCGTTGGCTGCTGCTGATGATCTCAATTTAATAGACTCCCTTCGAGATAAATTGAAGCCTGCTTTTGAAGGCTACCGTAAAATGTACAGCGCGTATTACGAACAATGTAAACATGCAGACAGTCCCGCGATGAGGGACCCGAATCCGGTCATCCTGCTTTTTCCCGGTGTGGGGATGTTCAGCTTTGCAAAAGATAAAGCCACTGCCAGGATCGCTGCGGAATTTTATACGAACGCTATTCAGGTGATGAAGGGCGCGGAGGCTATTTCCGCTTATACCTCGTTGCCGAGACAGGAAGCTTTTAATATTGAATACTGGTTGCTGGAAGAAGCCAAGCTCCAACGGATGCCCAAACCCAAACCACTCACCGGCCGAATTGTTCTGGTTACGGGAAGTGCCGGCGGAATTGGTAAGGCCATTGCCAAAAAAATGGCGCAGGAAGGCGCCGTGGTGTTCATCAATGACAATGATGAAGGCCGCCTCGCATCCGCCACGCAGGAATTCAGACAGCAGTTTGGGAAAGACGCATTTGAATCCGGAATACTGGATGTTACGAGCAACGCAACCATTCACCATGCTTTTCAGAAAACCGTGGTTGCTTTCGGTGGTGTGGATATTGTTGTTAACTGCGCAGGGATTTCTATATCCAAACCATTGGAAGAACATACAGAAGCAGACTGGGATAAGTTATACGATATACTGGTAAAGGGACAATTCCTTATTACACAAAAAGGCGCTGAGATCATGCGCAAACAGAATCTTGGCGGTGATGTTTTGAATATCGTGAGTAAAAACGCGTTGGTATCGGGGCCAAATAATGCTGCTTATGGCTCGGCTAAAGCGGCGCAGCTACACCTGAGCCGGCTGAATGCCGCAGAACTTGGAAAGGATCATATCCGGGTAAACGTGGTCAATCCGGATGCGGTGATCAGCGACAGTAAGATATGGGCAGGTGAATGGGCCGCGGGGCGCGCGAAAGCATACGGCATTACAGTGGAAGAATTACCGGCCTATTACGCAAAAAGAACCCTGCTGAATGAAGTGATCCTTCCCGAGGATGTGGCGAATGCCTGTTTTGCTTTCGTCGGCGGACTACTGAATAAATCCACGGGCAATGTATTGAATGTGGATGGGGGCGTGGCTGCGGCCTTTGTCCGTTAAAATTTGGAAGTATCTTAGACTACTAAAGCAAAAGAAGACATGCGTCTGGAAAGAAAGAATATAGATCAGCTGAACGAGGACGGACTCAGTGCTCACCGGAACAGGCTCCAGTTCATTCAGAATGAATGGGCAGGCACGGAAGACATTATTAAAAGGCTGGAGCAATTTCAGGTAGCCATCCCCAGCTGGGCCCTTGGAACCGGTGGAACCCGGTTCGGGCGTTTCCCCGGCGGTGGCGAGCCACGCAATCTCGAAGAAAAACTGGAGGACATTGGCCTGTTGCATGCGCTGAATAGATCGGGAGGCGCTGTTTCCCTGCATATACCCTGGGATATTCCATCAGACCCGGCTAAGATCCGTGATCTTGCCACCTCCTTTGGATTGCGTTTTGATGCGATGAACTCCAATACGTTTCAGGACCAGCCGGGCCAGCCGCTGAGTTATAAATTCGGGTCCTTACAGCATACCGATAAAGCCGTGCGGAAACAGGCTATTGAACACAACCTCGATGTGATCGGGCATGGTGTGGAACTCGGTTCTGAATCCCTGACGGTATGGCTTTCGGATGGCTCCTGTTTCCCGGGTCAGCTGAATTTCAGAAAAGCGTTCCAGCGCACCCTTGAGGGTTTACAGGAGATCTATGCACATCTCCCGGAAAACTGGAAAGTATTCGTGGAATATAAGGCCTACGAACCGAACTTTTATTCCACAACGGTGGGTGATTGGGGGCAGTCGCTGCTTTATACAAGTAAACTGGGCCCGAAAGCTTTCACCCTGGTAGATCTTGGGCACCACCTGGCCAATGCCAATATAGAACAGATTGTTTCGCTTTTACTAATGGAGGGAAAACTCGGTGGCTTTCATTTTAATGATTCCAAATACGGGGATGACGACCTGACGGTGGGCAGTATAAAACCCTATCAGCTCTTCTTAATTTTTAATGAGCTGGTAGAGGGCATGAATGCACGGTCCATGGATCATAACCGTGATCTGGGATGGATGATTGACGCCTCGCACAATGTGAAAGATCCGCTGGAAGATCTCCTGCAATCAGTGGAAGCCATCCTCATCAGTTATGCACAGGCCTTACTGATTGATCAAAGGGCTTTGGAATCAGCCAGAGAGCAGAATGATGTTGTGCAGGCGCAGGAAATATTGCAAAGAGCTTTCCGGACTGATGTCCGGGCCCTGGTTGCCGAGTCCCGGCTCCGGTCAGGCGGAGCGCTGGATCCACTGCAGGTTTTCCGCAAAGCCAGGGTGCGGGAAAAACTGGTGAAGGAAAGAGGCAGCAAATCAGTTGCCACCGGATTATAATGATGCAAGTATTCCCTGCCATAGCCATATTTGATATTGGCCGCACCAATAAGAAGCTGCTGCTGTTCGATGCACAATACCGCGTTGTTCATGAACAGTCTGTGCAACTTCCCGAAACGGAAGATGAAGATGGGTTTCCGACAGAAGATCTGTCTTTATTAACCCAATGGATCAGAGCAAGTTTTGATGAAGTGGCCACGCGGAAAGATATTCAGCTGAAGGCCGTAAATGTTTCGGCCTACGGAGCGTCCCTTGTTCATCTGGATAAAGACCTGAATCCTTTAACGCCCCTCTATAGTTATTTAAAGCCCTTTCCGGCTGACCTGCAACTGGAATTTAACCATGTGTATGATTCGGACGGGCAACTGGCCAAACGAACAGCCTCACCGGAACTGGGCAGCCTGAATTCAGGCATGCAATTGTACCGGCTGAAAAAACAAAGACCGTCCCTTTTCCGGCAGATCCGTTATTCTCTTCACCTGCCACAATACATCAGCTTTTTACTGTCTGGTCAGTGCGCTTCTGATCTGACCAGCATCGGTTGTCATACGCGGCTTTGGGACTTTGAAAAAAGAGATTATCATGTCTGGGCCGGTAAGGAAGGACTAATTGAAAAATTTGCCGGCATTGCCCCCGGAGATTCTATTTCCATCCGGCAACAGGATGGTATTGCCGTCGGTTTGGGTTTGCACGATAGTTCTGCAG
Source organism: Bacteroidota bacterium (assembly GCA_030706635.1). Lineage (GTDB taxonomy): Bacteria > Bacteroidota > Bacteroidia > Chitinophagales > Chitinophagaceae > Puia. The sequence goes on along the minus strand of JAUZOD010000001.1, from coordinate 277,198 downwards.
CCCTGATCCCGTATTTATCTGCCTTTGAAGAGCCCTTTGTTTTATTATCTACGGGTACCTGGTCCATCAGTCTGAATCCGTTCAATCATTCGCCATTAACGGATTCGGAATTGCAGCAGGATTGTCTTTGTTTTTTGTCATTTCGCGGGAAGCCGGTGAAGGCGTCGAGGTTATTTGCGGGTCATCATCATGAAATATATACCAGAAAATTATCAGAATATTTTCAATGTCGGAATGATTATTATCTGTCCGTAAATCCTGATCCGGTTATTTTTGAAAAATGGTCTCAGATAAGTAATGAAGGAATTGAACATGCCTGCGCCTTCATTGATTCTTTTAATTCCTATGATGAAGCATATCATGTGGGCATGATGCATTTGATGAACCGGCAAAAAAAATCAACAGACCTGGTTCTGGGATCGGAGCCGGTTAAACTGATGTTTGTGGATGGCGGGTTTAGCAAAAATCCATTATTCATGCGGCTCGCTGCACGCGCCTTTCCTCAGATGAAAGTATATGCGGCCTCGCTGGCGCAGGCGTCTGCCCTGGGGGCTGCACAGGTGATCCATCATCACTGGAACACCGATGCCAGGTTGGATAACCTGCTTGAATTGAAACATTGTGCCGTTTGATTTAACCCGCTCAGTTTTTTTCCAGCACCAATACGACCTTGTTGAAATCTGAAGAGGCATTGATGATCTTTTTGAAATCTTCATACTGACTTATCGGGTATAGGTTTTTGCGATAGTCCTCCATGATGTGAACGGTTAGCAAATTTCATTTAAGCTCATATCCGGAAACAAAACCCATGGTTTGTTCCCCGTTTTCCCGGTAGACCTGTTCTATCCCGCACATTCACTGTATCGATAATGGACACCCTTGAAGGTCACGCACTCATAGGACGCTGAATATCATTCGTCTATTTATTGGCATCGCCTTGGAAAGGAAGAAGAAGGAGTGGAATCTTTCATTTAATTTTAGGCATATATGTTCAGCACAAATCTCCGTTTCGCATACCGGAACCTGAAAAGACAAAAGATTTATTCTTTTATAAATATTGCAGGTTTGGCCGTTAGCCTCACAGCCTGCTGGCTGATTGCGTTATACGTTTCTGATGAGCTGAGCTTCGACCGGTTCAATAAGAATGCCGACCGGATCGTCCGGGTTGTACAACATGCCCGTTGGGACGGGGGGAGTATGAATATTGCGCTGACTTCCGCGCCATTTGCCCCGGCATTAAAACAGAGCTTTCCCGAAATAGAAGAAGCCGTACGCATTGATCCGGAAGGTGGCGGCGTAATCCAGCACGGCAGCAGCAATCTGAAAGTGGGTGATATCATTGTGGCCGATCCATCTTTGTTTCACGTGTTCACTTATGATTTTTTGCAGGGTAATGCTGAATCTGCGCTTGCCGATCCGCAAGCTATTGTGATCACCGAAGCCCTGGCCCGCACTTTGTTTGGTTCTGCCGATGCAGCGATGCATCAACTGGTTGTTTTCCCCGGCAGTCCATCCTTTCACGTCACTGCGGTGATCCGGGATATTCCGGAAAATGCCCATCTACGGTTTCGCGCCGTGCGGCCAATGCCGAATGATTATACCAGCGGATGGCAGAACGCCAATCTGTATACTTATCTGCTTCTGAAAAGTCCTTCCGGCATTTCCGCCCTTCGGGCCGGTATGCCTGCCTTTGCGGCGAGAACGATCGCCAGAGCAATGCACGTCACGGATTATGCCATTGAACTCCAGCCCCTGCTTTCCATTCATTTGCATTCCGGTCTCGATTATGAGATCAGCGCCAATGGAAGCATCAGCCGGGTATATATTTTTAGCGGCATCGCACTGCTGATCCTGTTGATCGCCATCATCAACTATGTTAATCTCGCCACCGCGCGTTCTTCCGCAAGGATAAAGGAGATTGGCATACGGAAGACCATTGGTTCGGGAAGAATGCAGCTGGCCGTCCTCTTCATTACAGAAGCCATGCTGGTCACGGGTATTGCTGGTATTGTCGCGCTCGTCATGGTGCAGCTTTCCATGCCTTTTTTCAGAACCATCACTGGTAAAAGCCTTTCATTGCGCGATTTCGGCATCGTTCCCGTCGCCGGGTTCACGCTGGTATTTTCTTTGCTGGTTGGGTTGATTAGTGGTATATATCCTTCTGTTTTTTTATCGCGGTTCAAAACCATTCCGGCGCTCAAGGGCAATATGGGAAATATCAGCGCCACGATCCTGTTCCGGAAATCCCTGCTCGTGATGCAATTTGTTATTACCATCTGCATGATTTCTGCCTCGTTTGTGATCTATCAGCAATTGCAGTACAGCACCCACAGCGATCTTGGCTTTAACAAAGAACAGGTAGTTACCTTCCATTTGGATGACCGGAGTCTTCGGGCGGAGATTCCGGCGATAAAAGCAAAACTATTACAGAATCCGCTGATCGAGGGCGTTGCAGCGGCGGGCAACCCGATCGGGAATAATGATCTGGGTGAACAGGGTTATCTGTATGAGAAGAATGACCTGTCCCTGGCACAGAATACGGAGGCGGTGCAGGAACTGATGGTGGATGAAGACTACTTGCCGACCATGCAGATCAAACTGGAATACGGAAGAAATTTTTCCGGTCAGCTTCCCACGGACCAAACCAATTCGGTTATAGTAAATGAAACATTGGTTAAGGATCTGGGTTGGGTTCATCCCATTGGGATGAGAATGCAAAAGCCGGGAGATTCAGCGGCCGATGCCAAAACGGTTATCGGTGTCATCCGTGATTTTCACACTTATTCGTTGCAGCATAAAGTGCAGTCCCTGGTGCTGATCATGCCGTCGAATGCGCGGGAAAAGGATAATTTATACGTCCGGCTGGCCAAAGGAAAATCCAGGCAGGCGCTGGCTTATCTCGACCAGGTGTACAGAGGCTTCGACCCCGCCAATCCCGCTGAGTATCATTTCCTGGATCAGAATTTTGCCCGCCAGTATGCTGCTGAGGAAAAACAGGGGAACCTGGCTTTTATCTTTACCGTACTTGCCGTTCTGCTGTCGGTGTCGGGCCTGTTCGGGCTGGTTACTTTTACCACACAGCAGCTCACTAAAGAGATTGGCATCCGGAAAGTATTGGGCGCTTCTGTTTTAAATATCGTGCAGCTGGTTTCTAAAGATTTTTTGAAATTGGTGGCCCTTGCTGCGCTCATCGCGCTGCCGGTGTCCTGGTATGCCATGCATCGCTGGCTGACGGATTTCGCATACAGGATACCCCTGCACTGGTGGGTATTTGTGACGGCCGGATCGCTTTCCGGATTGATTGCTCTGATCACGCTGGGCATCCGTGCCATCCAGGCTGCCAGGGTTAACCCGGTAACGAGCCTGCATGCTGAATAGGCAGGCTCATTGTGCCTGGAGTTTGCCCGGCAGGTATTGAAAGATGGATCACACATCGAGATTCCGGATTGGTTCCTTTTTATTGATTGGTAATAAATGAAGGTGACCCAAGATGATACTTTTCCAGTGTTATCTGTGTGCGTAAGTTTTTGAAAGATTCAAAAGGACATTTGGCCGCAAACATATTGACCACCCATGCAGGGACCGCGCCACCGGGGTCAACTTCAATTTGATAATTAATTTTGATGGTCTTTTTATTCACTGGTGTAACGGTCCACACCGCTTTGGAAAAGGGAACCCGCACAACGGATTTTTTTTCAGGCAGGTAATCCGGCACTTCGGTCTCTTCAATGGTCATTATTTTACTGGCCGGGTCCTGACTCAGCAGCAAATGAACAATCAGATCCCGGTTGCTCAGAGGCCAGGGCGAATTCATCTCAGTGTAGAAGTACAGGTCGGCATCGTTTGTTTTTTTCAGCAACGCATTTGATTTGGTAGAATAAGCCCATTGCACATGATCATCTACATCCAGCATAACGGCAGCCATTTCAGACAGTGTTCCCTGTACATTGAAATCTGCTTTGATCTCATCTATTTTGGAATGCTCACTGCTTCGGCTATATACTTTTATACCTTCCTTGTCTTTCTTTAGATTCCAGGTGCCTTGTGTCGTTCCGGAAAAACAGGAGAAGAGGGAAAAAGGCAGGATCAGCAATAATTTTTTATTCATGGAATGGCCTCACATCAGCAATGTTACCCAAAAATCATGCGTCAGGCTTCCCGTTCGATCTCATTAATAAAAGCTTAACAAGAATTGAGGCAGAAATACCCTGGATAGGGTTTTCAGGTCGTGAGATGCCCGGCTTTTCTTAACGCTTCTGACGCTTCTTCCGGTTTGAGCGTACCGATAAGTAATTTTTTATTGTCTTTGAAGATAATCTGTATTCCTTTATCACCGGACATATTGTAGGCCCTGCCTTTTCCCAAAAACCCAAACCTGATTCCCCATCCGCCGTATTCAGCAATGGGGCTGTATTGCCGGACAAAGGCTGCCTGTATGTCATTCCACGCATACCTTTTGAAAGCCTGCTGAAAAGGGAAGATACGGATATAGATGCCATCACCTCTGATTTCCGTATCCAACCGCAGGATGGAAAATAGAAAAGACAAAAAAAGCATAAGGCCTGTTGCAAATAAAACGCCGTCATTACTCATGGGGTGATTGCCCAGCGGATGCTTGTTGATTACCTGACCGTAAGTTGCGTAAAGAAAAAAGGTATCCAGGCTAAGCAAAACCACCCAAAGCCAGATTTGTCTGAATCGCTGTTTTTCGGAGAAGAGTATTTGGGCAGCCATATATAAAAGTAATTCATATTTCAGTTATTCTCTGACTCATGAATCTCCCGCATATTTTCTTTTGACAACAATACCAACAGTAAAATTTAATGAGGGAGGAAGCCAGCCAAAGGGTATGCCTTTAACTTCAACAAGGTCAAAATACACAGACAACTGTTGAATCAATACCGCGTAATCAAAGCCTTTATGCGTAGTGTCTTTCCGTTCTACTTTATGGAGATTGCCTGCAAGGGCGTTCCAAACTTCTCTGGCGGAGTAGGACTGCTCTGCAGTTCTGACTGCGGCATTGATGGTATTGAGTTTATTTTCTGGCAGTAAAACTAAGAAAATATGGATTCAGTGAAAACGGCCATTAATCCAAGGTTGATCACATATCGCCAGTTGGGCAGATAACACGTAGTTCTGTTTAACCGCGTTGATTACATACTACAACCTGCGTTACACTTTTATCATCAAATACAAGGTGCTCCTGTACCTTAAACCACGCCGAGACATAATTTCGAAATTCCCGTTTGTTCCACTCCCGGTAATGGGCCGTGTTTTCAGGTGGTCCGAAATCGTTGTTTCCCCTGACCTCATCGCGTTCTGGTGTGCTGAGTATTAAGAACCGGAAATGCATTTTCTGGAGAAAATCCATCATCTCATCCGGATTTTTTATATGCTCAATAACATCGGAACAAATAACGAGATCGCCATTAAGCTCAGCGGGATTTGCGTGCTCGTAGGACATCCACTTCTTGTCCGGATATTTTTCCGTCAGCCAGTTATACGTATCGGACAGTTCAATGCCCAGGGTGGAATAGTTTTCAAACAGGTGCACCAATTTATAGGCTGATCCGCAGCCAACATCAATAATGGATCGGCAATTATATTGCTGTGCCAGCGCCAGCGCTTTTTCGTATACACTTCGCTGCCATTCATCTTTGTTTAGGGTATCATCAAATGCTTCGGCATGTGTGCACTATGGTATCCCCTTTTCAGGCAGTAAACCTCTTTGGGTTGAAGACGGGCGTTCCAAAAGCCCAATCCGCGATAACTTACGATCAGGATCTTTCTTCTTAATACGGCGAGACGAAGTTTCGGGAATTTCAGCTGCACAATTTTTACGGAATGGTTGATTAAAATCGGTTAATCCGGCATAAGCGGCAAGCGGGATTCGATGGGGATCTCAACAAATCTACGGAATCGGCAAAAATACCCGGCTATTTCCGACAATTGGGTGTCCATATTGATTTTAATATTATTTTTAGAAGCCCAACGATTGTTAAACCTTCAAACAGCGATATGAACGCCGAACAAAATCCCATAGTCATTAAAAATACCCATGCCAATCCCGCCCCGCTGGGATTATTTGGTTTTGGTATGACCACCGTTTTGCTGAACCTGCACAACTCCGGGTTTTTCGAAATGAATTCCATGATTCTCGCCATGGGTCTTTTTTACGGAGGGATGGCCCAGATTATTGCCGGTATCTTCGAATTTAAAAAGAACAATACCTTCGGCATGACCGCTTTTATTTCATACGGCTTTTTCTGGATTAGCCTGGTCGCTCTGATCTTCATGGGTAAATGGGGATGGATCAGCACCGCATCTGAACCCGCCATGGTAGCCTACCTCACGATATGGGGTATTTTTACTTTGCTGCTATTTTTCGGCACGCTAAAATTGAATAAAGCATTGCAGTTTGTTTTTGCTACCCTCACCATACTTTTCTTCCTGCTGGCTATAGGCGATGCAACCAAAAATCCTTCCATCACACATTTCGCCGGTTATGAAGGAATCGTCTGCGGCGGATCAGCCATGTATGCTGCAACGGCTGTTTTGCTGAATGAGCTGTTTGGGAGAGTTGTGCTTCCGCTGGGAGCGGTAAAGTAATTGTTGACCGTTGACGGTCAACCGTCAACCGTCAACAATTCCCGTGCGCAGACAGCACCCCATCAATTTTTTCCACAATCTGTGCGTAAGTCATTTGGCCTCCTACTTCCATCCTGTTTATATTCGTCGTCGCTCTTGCAGATAATTTGTTTTCGGTGCAGCCGGTTTATACTTCATGAGCCGGCGGCTCAATAGGGAACCGTGTGTAATTCACGGGCTGTCGGGCAACTGTAAGTAACCTCCAGGTTGATCCAAGCATTCCATTGTCCCCGCGGGGATGAGAAGGAGGATCAATCGTTACAAGTCAGGAGACCTGCCGATCACATTTATTATTCGAGACCTTCCCGGAAAAGGTATCGGCGAAGATAATCTTCCCCTGATTTCACTGGAATCTTTGTCTCCTGTCGTTCCGCATTTTTTTACTTTTTAAATCCATGTTCATGCAGGACGAATCCGAATTATTACTGAAAGAAAACAAGGATCGCTTTGTGATCCTTCCGATTAACTATCCCCGCATCTGGGAGATGTACAAAAAGCATGAGGCCAGTTTCTGGACGGCCGAAGAAATTGACCTCAGCAGTGATCAGAAAGACTGGCAGGCGCTGAACGACGGCGAACGGCATTTCATTTCCCATATCCTCGCCTTTTTTGCCGCAAGCGATGGCATCGTGAACGAAAACCTCGCAGTCAATTTCATGAGCGAAGTACAGCTTCCCGAAGCGCGCTGCTTTTATGGGTTCCAGATCATGATGGAAAATATCCACTCCGAAACCTATGCCTTGCTCATTGATAGTTATGTCCGCGATCCGAGGGAAAAAGATCGCCTGTTCCACGCCATCGAAACTGTGCCTGCCGTAAAGAAGAAAGCGGAATGGGCGCTCCGCTGGATACAGAATGGTTCTTTCGCCGAAAGACTGGTGGCTTTTGCCGCCGTGGAAGGTATTTTCTTCAGTGGAAGCTTCTGTTCCCTGTTCTGGCTGAAAAAGAGAGGGCTCATGCCGGGGCTCACCTTCAGCAATGAACTCATCAGCCGGGATGAAGGTTTGCATTGTGAATTCGCCTGCCTGTTGTACAGCATGCTGAATCGGCAGCTTTCAAAGGAAGAAGTGTTTCGGATCATTGCAGAAGCGGTAAGCATCGAAAAGGAATTCATCAGCGAAGCATTGCCCGTGCGGCTGATCGGCATGAACGCAGATCTCATGAAGCAATATATTGAGTTTGTCGCCGACCGCTGGCTGGCGGAGCTTGGGTATCCCAAAATGTTCAAAGCCGTCAATCCTTTTGATTTTATGGAGATGATCTCCCTGCAGGGGAAAACGAATTTCTTTGAAAAGCGCGTTGGGGATTATCAGAAAAGCGGCGTGCTCAGTTCAGGAGAAGATGTTTCCTTTTCTCTGGAAGAGGATTTTTAATTACCGATATAAATGACAAGATCATGTATGTTATAAAAAGAAACGGGAAAAAGGAACCTGTAAAATTTGATAAGGTCACGGCCCGGATAGAAAAACTTTCCTATAGTCTCAGTCCCCTGGTTGATGTTCATGAAGTAGCCAAAAAAACCATCGAGGGCATTTACGAAGGAGTGCCGACCACCGAGCTCGACAACCTGGCGGCCGAAACAGCAGCTTCGCTCACGACTACACATCCGGACTATGCCATCCTGGCCTCGCGTATTGCCGTGAGCAACCTGCATAAGAATACAACTAAATCTTTCTCGGCCTGCATGCGGAAACTGCATCAGTACAGCGATCCGGCGACCGGGAAAAAACTGCCGCTAATCGCAGATGATGTGATGCAGATCATTGATGACAACGAGGAGTTGCTGGACAGCACTGTGATCTATGACCGCGATTTTGGTTTTGATTATTTTGGTTTTAAAACTTTGGAAAAATCTTATTTGCTGCGGATAGATGGGAAAGTAGCGGAACGCCCGCAGCATATGTACCTGCGCGTGGCCATAGGCATTCATAAGGAAGATATTGACCATGTAATCAAAACCTATCACCTCATGAGTGAGCGCTGGTTCACGCATGCCACACCCACGCTTTTCAATGCGGGGACGCCAAAGCCACAGATGTCGTCCTGCTTTTTGCTTACTATGAAAGACGACAGCATTGATGGCATTTACGATACCCTCAAACAAACCGCGAAGATTTCGCAGAGCGCCGGCGGTATCGGGCTTGCTATTCACAATATCCGCGCTACCGGCAGTTATATCGGTGGAACCAACGGAACCAGTAACGGCATTATCCCGATGCTGAAAGTGTTCAACGACACAGCCCGTTACGTGGACCAGGGCGGCGGAAAACGTAAAGGCGCTTTCGCCATTTATCTGGAGCCCTGGCATGCGGATGTTTTTGAATTCCTGGACCTGCGCAAAAATCATGGCAAGGAGGAACTTCGTGCACGCGATCTGTTCTATGCTTTGTGGATACCGGATCTTTTTATGAAAAGGGTGGAAGCCAATGGCGACTGGAGTCTGTTTTGTCCCAACGAAGCGCCGGGTCTGCATGAATGTTTCGGTGAAACTTTTGAAGAACTTTATACAAGATATGAAAACGAAGGCCGCGCCCGCCATACCGTAAAGGCGCAGGAGCTCTGGTTTGCTATTCTCGACGCGCAGATAGAAACCGGTACGCCTTACCTGTTGTACAAGGATGCAGCCAATAGAAAAAGCAACCAGCAAAACCTGGGTACCATCAAGAGCAGCAACCTGTGTACCGAGATCATGGAATATACGGATGCCAATGAAGTTGCCGTGTGCAATCTTGCCTCCATTGCCCTGCCACGGTTTGTGATCAATGGTCTTTTTGATCAGCAGAAACTCTATGAGGTCACGTACCAGGTTGCCAAAAACCTGAACAGGATCATCGATCAGAATTATTATCCTATTGAGGAAGCCAGGAGGTCCAATCTGCGCCACCGGCCCATAGGCATCGGCATACAGGGTTTGGCTGACGTGTTCATTCAGTTACGCCTTCCGTTTGAAAGTGATCTGGCCAAGCTGCTGAACAAAAATATTTTTGAGACTATCTATTTTGCGGCCATGACAGCGAGCAATGATCTGGCAAAAGAGGATGGCCCTTATGAAACTTTTGCTGGCTCTCCTTTATCCAAAGGACAATTTCAGTTTGATCTCTGGAACGTAAGGCCGGGTGACCGCTGGAACTGGGATGCCCTTCGCAAAGAAGTTATGCAACATGGCGTCCGGAATTCTTTATTGGTTGCTCCCATGCCAACAGCATCCACTTCGCAGATCCTGGGCAATAATGAATGTTTTGAACCTTATACCAGCAATATCTATACGCGAAGGGTGTTAAGCGGCGAATTTGTGATCGTTAATAAACATCTGCTGAAAGACCTGGTTCAGCTGAACCTCTGGAACACCGCCATGAAGAATAAGATCATCTCGGCCAACGGATCCGTTCAGCATATTGAAGAGATCCCGGCACCGGTCAAAGAACTGTACAAAACGGTTTGGGAAATAAAGCAAAGGAATCTGATTGATATGGCTGCTGATCGGGGAGCCTACATCTGTCAGTCGCAATCTCTGAATTTATTTGTTGACCATCCCACTTCGGGCAAACTGACCTCAATGCATTTTTATGCCTGGAAGAAAGGACTGAAGACAGGCATGTATTATCTGCGAACACAGGCCGCCAGCCGCGCCGTTCAGTTTACCGTTGAGAAACAGGGCAGCGCAGCCATGGAGCCCGTGGTGCCCAATGCTGTGGATGATGTTCCCCAGGGAGCCACCTGTACTATGGAGGAAGGCTGTATTAGTTGCAGCGCATAAAAGGTTGACAGTTGACGGTTGACGGTATTCAGGTGCGAATCCGCACCTGGGATCGGTCAACCGTCAACTGTCAACTAAAATTTCAAGCAGATTCATCAGATGCCCTAATTTTGCACCATGAGCAATACTCCTTCCGGTGCAAGTCTCCCGAAAAAACTGGTGATCGTCGGTGGTGGATTCGGAGGTGTCAATCTCGCCCTCGGATTAAAAAGAAATCCGCATTTTCAGATCACCTTCGTTGATAAAAACAATTATAATTTTTTTCCGCCGCTGATCTACCAGGTAGCTACCGGTTTCCTGGAGAACTCGAATATCAGTTACCCATTCCGCAAATTATTCCGCAAATACGGGAACATACAGTTCCGTTTGGGAGAATTGCAAAAAGTGGATCCTGCCAATCATATCTGTCATCTGGATAATGGGGAGCTCCCTTACGATTATCTCGTTTTTGCCACCGGGGCCGAGACGAATTATTTCGGCATGGAGAATGTGAGAAAGAACGCCATTCCCATGAAGAACGTGAATGATGCCCTGAATATGCGTAACACGGTTTTGCAGCGTCTGGAGCTGGCCAGTATTTCCACGGATCCTGCAGAAAAGAAGAAATTACTCACCCTGGTGGTTGCCGGTGGTGGCCCCACAGGCGTGGAGGTATCCGGCATGTTTGCGGATCTGCGGGCGCATAGCCTCCGCAAAGATTACCCGGAACTGCACGGAGTGAGAAGTGATATCTTTCTTGTGGATGGGGGTTCACATTTACTCGCTCCCATGAGTCCGGCTTCGCAGCAGGACACATATAATGCACTCCATAAAATGGGCGTGATCATAAAACTCAATACGCAGGTGAAGGACTATGCGGATGATAAAGTGCTGTTGTCTACCGGCGAAATCATCGAAGCCAAAACACTGATCTGGGCCGCCGGCGTTACCGCCATGCAATTTGAAGGCATTCCAAAAGAAAGTTATGGAAGATCAAAACGCATGATCGCCGATCCTTTTAATAAAGTGACCGGCGTGGAAGACATTTATGCTATTGGAGATACGTCGATCCAAACCCACGAAGCAGCGTATCCGAACGGACATCCGCAGCTGGCGCAGGTGGCCATGCAGCAGGCAAAATTACTGGCAAAGAACCTGGAATCAATACTGAACGGAAAACCACTTAAGCCTTTTCGTTATCACGACAAAGGGACCATGGCCATCATAGGACGGAATAAGGCCGTAGCCGATCTGCCCGTGCCGAAACTGCATTTCCGGGGATTTATCGCCTGGGCGATGTGGTTGTTCATTCATCTGATCTCGCTGATCAACTACCGGAACCGGGTTAAAACCTTGTATAACTGGATGGTGGCTTATTTCAATAAGGATCAATCGCTCCGCTTTATTGTTCGTCCAAAACAAAAAGAAACGGAGCTGCTGTAACGAGGATCTGCCGCCAATAAATAGTCAAATGAAAAAAACTCATTACTTCATCAATGGATCCCGCATCCTATGGCTTTTGCTGCTGATGGGATTCTCTGGCAACAAGAATCTTTTTGTTACGAAAGGATTTTCATATAGTGATACTGCCGCGCCTGTTTATCGGGGGTATCGTCTTGTGTGGAGAGATGAGTTTAACGGAAGCAGACTAAGCGGCGGCGACTGGAATTATGAAACCGGCGGCAGTGGCTGGGGGAATAATGAACTGGAATATTACACGGCGGGAGATTCAAATGCTTACCTGCAGAATGGCAATCTGGTGATCGAAGCAAAGAAGGAGGACAGGGGAACCCGCCACTACACATCCGCACGGATCACGACGGCGGGGAAACATGAGTTTCAATATGGCCGTATAGATATCCGCGCCAAACTTCCGGTTCTGCCAGGCATGTGGCCTGCGCTGTGGATGCTGGGCAATGACATCAATACGAAAGGATGGCCTTACTGCGGAGAAATAGATATTATGGAATTGATCGGCAAAAATCCAAAACAGGTAGTCGGTTCCTTTCACTGGAAAAATGATGACGCTACAGAAGGCACACTGAATAACCGGTATGATCTGGGCCAGGGCGATTTTTCTCAGAGTTTTCATCTGTACAGTCTGATCTGGAAGAAAGATCAATACGAGATCCTGGTAGACAATAACGTATATGTGAAAGCAAGGGCGGCGGATATCAAAACAGCCTACAATCCTTTTAATCATCCTTTTTACCTGATCTTTAATGTGGCCGTCGGTGGCGACTGGCCCGGACCACCGGACCAGCACACGGCGTTTCCGCAAAAGATGCTCGTGGATTATGTGCGGGTGTATCAGCACTGATCCGTGGCACAATATTTTATATAACAGAAGGGTTTCATTTCACCCAAAATTCATGTATTCCATATGGCTTTTCTCTCCGGGCAATTGTTTGTCAGAGCCTCTACGATACCCCATTCAGGCAAGGGCCTGTTTACAAAAAAAGATATTCGCAAGGGTGAACGCATCATCGAGTATAAGGGTAGAAAAACCACCTGGAAAGAGGTAAACCATCGGAACTGGACGAATGGTTATATTTTTTATATAAACCGGAATGTGGTGGTTGATGCATCCGGCTTTAAAAAAGCACATGGACGGTATGCCAATGATGCGCGGGGCATTTCCCGTAAGTCAGGGTTGAAAAATAATGCAGAATACAGAGCAGAAGGGAACAGGGTGTATATTGATGCAGTACGAAATATTCCCGCCGGCTCCGAGATCCTGGTGAATTACGGAAAAGAATATTGGGATATCATCCGGTACAATCAAAAAATTTCCAAACAGCAGCGATGATCAACGGCACCATCCTGCAAGGTTTTCACTGGTATTTGGAACCGGACGGCAAACTATGGAACCAGATCAGGGAAAGCGCAGGAAGCCTTGCGGACATGGGCATTACTGCGATTTGGATTCCGCCTGCCGGAAAGGGAACCTCGGGAGGTTATTCGATTGGGTATGATGTATATGATGTTTACGATCTGGGAGAATTTGATCAGAAAGGATCGGTAAGAACAAAGTATGGAACAAAAGAAGAATTGATGGCTGCCGTGGATGCCATTCATGGAGCCGGCATAAAACTGTATGTGGACGCCGTGATGAATCATATGGGCGGCGCGGACGAAAAGGAAAAAGTAATCGTTCGGCGGGTAAATCCAGATAACCGGGATGAGTTCATCAGCGATCCTTTTGAGATTGAAGCCTACACGAAATTTATTTTTCCCGGGAGAAAAGGAAAATATTCCCGGTTCATATGGGATTTTCGTTGTTTTTCGGGTATTGATTATGCCGCCGACCTGAACGAAAGCGCTATTCTCAGCATCGTCAATAATGAATACGGGGAAGGCTGGGAAGAAATGGTGGACGATGAAAAAGGTAACTATGATTACCTGATGTACGACGATATTGAATTCAGGAATCCTGCCGTGCGGGAAGAATTGAAGCGCTGGGGAAAATGGTTGTACGATACCCTGCACTATGACGGATTCCGGTTGGATGCTGTAAAACATATTTCTCCGAAATTCATCAATGAATGGGTAGATGAGATGCGATCGAGTATCAACCCCGACTTGTTTGCGGTTGCAGAATACTGGTCGCCAAGAAATCTTCCGCTGTTGCTGAAATACATCGAAGCAACCGGCGGAAGAGTGAGTTTGTTTGATGCCTGTCTGCAGCAAAATTTTCACGAAGCATCGCGGGCGGGAAAGGATTATGATCTTAACAATATTTTTCACGATTCACTCATCTCCGTGCGACCCGATGTAACGGTGACTGTGGTGGCCAACCACGACACGCAACCTCTGCAGGCCCTGGAAGCTCCCGTTGATCCCTGGTTTAAACCCATTGCCTATGCACTGATTCTTTTAAGGGAACAGGGGTATCCCTGCATCTTTTATGCGGATTTGCATGGGGCGCACTATACGGATAAGGGCCAGGATGGGCAGGACCATGAGATCTTCATGCCGAAGGTGGATAAGTTGGAGTTATTGATCCGGGCACGCAAACAGTTTGCCTTTGGTAAACAAAAAGATTATCTGGATCATGGCAGTTGTATTGGCTGGACGCGTTCCGGTGACGAGGAACACGAAGGTTGCGCCGTGCTGATCAGCAATGATCAGGAGGGGTTCAAAGAAATGAACATGGGGAAGCGGTATGCGGGTAAACCGTTTGCAGACTTTCTGCAAAATCACAAAGGTTTGGTAACACTGGACAAAAACGGAAAAGGGAAATTCCTGGTGCCTCCAGAATCGGTGAGCGTTTGGGTGAGAATGGGTTGACCGTCAACCGTCAGCGGTCAGCTCTTTTCAAAATCCTTCATCATCTTTTTGCTTCCTGCGAAAAATGGGATACGCTGATGCAGCGAGGAGGGAGTCAGGTCCAGAATTTTCTCCTGTCCGTCTGTTGCCGCACCGCCGGCTACTTCCAGAATAAAAGCAAAAGGATTACATTCATACACAAGCCGCAGTTTTCCATTCGGATTTGCACTGCTGCCCGGATACAGGAATATGCCGCCTTTCAGCATGTTCCGGTGAAGGTCTGCCACCATACTTCCGGTGTATCTTTGGTTGTACGGCCCGCCTTCCGCCTTTGTTTTTCGCTGGCAGGCATCAATGTATTTCTGTACTTTTTCATTGTAGGCAAAAAAGTTTCCATGATTCACGGAATAGATCTTTCCCTGTTCCGGACAGTGGATATCGGGATGGCTCAGGGTAAATTCACCGATGGAAGGATCCAGCGTAAACCCGTTAACACCCCTGCGGGTGGCATATACCAGCATGGTGGAAGATCCGTAGATGATATAACCCGCGGCCACGAGGTTTTTGCCCTGCTGTAAAAAATCTTCCAGCATGCAGGGTTTCCCCTGGACGCTTTTTCTCCGGTACACGCCGAAGATGGTCCCGATGGAGATGTTCACGTCAATATTGCTGCTGCCGTCGAGCGGATCCATCACCACCACGTATTTGGATTGATTGCAGAGTTCTTCATTAAAGGCAACGAATTCATCCAGTTCCTCCGACGCTATGCCTGCGCAGCTCACGCCACGTTGCAATACGGCCATGAATTCTGCATTGGCAAATTCATCCAGCCTTTGCACGGATTCCCCCTGGACGTTTACAGCGCCTGTTTCGCCGAGAATGTCCACCAGTCCCGCTTTGTTTACCTCGACATTTACGCGCTTGGCGGCCAGGGCGATGTCGCGCAAGAGGTTACTGAGCTCGCCGGTAGCGTTAGGGAGGGATCTTAATTCCTGTTTTCTGAATTCTTCGAGTGTGAGGATGTCGCGGTTGATGGTCATAACCAGGAGGAAATATAATCTTTGTTTTCAATATCGATGGCTGCGCGTGTCAGCTTCAGCGGGTGAAAGCTGTCCAGCATAACCGCCAGTTCTTTCGTTTCTTTTGCGCCAATATTTTTTTCTACCGTGCCCGGATGCGGACCATGGGGAATGCCTGCCGGGTGCAACGTGATCATGCCACGGCTCACCTGTTTGCGGCTCATAAAATCGCCATCCACATAATAAAGCACTTCATCGCTGTCAATATTGCTATGGTTATAGGGAACCGGAACTGCCAAAGGGTGATAATCGAAAAGACGGGGAACAAAAGAACACACCACAAAATTCCGGCCTTCGAAAGTCTGGTGAACCGGAGGAGGCTGATGTACGCGGCCGGTAATGGGCTCAAAATCATGGATAGACAGGGCAAAAGGATAACAGCATCCGTCCCAGCCGACGATATCGAAAGGGTGATGGCCATAATGGATGCCGTATTGAACACCCTGCTTTTTGGTTTTGATGAGAAAATCACCCTTTTCATTGATGAAGTTTAATTCGCCGGGAGGCCGGATATCCCGTTCGCAATATGGTGAATGCTCAAGGAGCTGGCCGTAGCGGCTCAGGTATTTGTCAGGAAACCGGATCGGACTGAAGGATTCCACCAGAAAAAGCCGGTTTTGACTACTATTGAAGAGAATCTGATAAATGGTTCCCCGGGGAATGATCAGATAGTCGCCCTCTCGGAACGGGAGCGACCCGTACTGGGATTCGAGGCTGCCTCCCCCTTCATGGACGAAAATCAGCTCATCGGCGTCGGCATTCTTGTAAAAATAGGTTTTCATGGACTCCCGGGGAGCTGCCAGGGAAATATGGACGTCATTATTGACCAGGACGGGAACACGGCTGTCCAGAAAATCCGTTGCCGGTTTTATGCTAAAACCCTCCAGACTCCTGTGTTTCAGCATTTTCTCCTCCGCAATCAGGGGCGTTACGGCCACCGGCTCGTCTATGCCGGTGATGGCCGTGGGGGCATGGGCATGGTATAGAAGCGAGGAATCGTTAGAGAACCCTTCAGTGGAAAAAAGCTGTTCTGCGTACAGGGTTCCGTCGGGCTGACGGAACTGGGTATGCCGCTTGGGCGGGATTTTGCCCCGCTGAATATAGAAAGGCATGCTGAATATTTAAAATCAAGGTACGCCGATCTAAAAAATATTTTGTTTTCGTGAAAATGTTTTTATTTTTATGGTGCCCACTCCTTTGAAATCTTCTTTTCACGCAAACTCCTTCTAAGCATTATAAGCGGCTAATGACTTAACGGACCCATGCGATCTGTGATCCATTCCTGTGAATGCATTTTTTTGCATGACTAATAAACAGATCAACTGATGCAGTTAACGGGCAAGATCACGGGTATTGACGAAAAATTAGATGGCTTACTTTCCTTAATGATGCACGAATTTGAAGAAGCCAGCACCGTTCCGCTGGCTCTGTTTCATAACCGCTATGGCGATTTATTCGGAGAGGATCTGGACGAGCTGCAGGAAATCCTGTTTGAGGATGGTCTGATCCGCGGTTTTGTGGGCCCCGAAGGGCTTTCCATGGAAATCACGCCCAAGGGTTCACAGTTTATGGCCAGGGGCGGTTATTCCCGGGAGATCCGCGAGGAAATGATCAGTCACGAAGATGCCTTACGCGCTCAAAAAGCTGTCAAAAACTGGAATAGGATCGTGATTGCCGGATTTGTTGTGGCCATGGTCATTTGTTTCTACCTTCGCCACAGATCCAGTTGATTTGATCACCCATGCGGCCCGACTATCCATATAAAATCTTTCCAGACCAGCGCGGGCATTACATCTTTCTGCTGGAAACCCTGGCTGCCGCGCACTGATATTTTTCCGCACCTGCGTGCTTTCCCGAAATTTCTCTTGCCATTCATTCATTTTTTATGAAACAGACCAGCAGTACCGGTCTTTCTTCTACGGAAGAAAAAGACTTTCTTCCCTTATACGGAACAGACTATATTGAATTTTACGTAGGCAATGCCAAACAGGCCGCGCATTATTATATAACAGCCTTTGGTTTTGAGGGCATTGCATATGCAGGCCCGGAGACGGGTATGCGGGACCGGGTCAGTTACGTGCTGAGGCAGAACAACCTTACTTTCGTATTCACTACTTCGCTTCATCCGGGCACGCCTATTGCCGCCCATGTGGCCAAACATGGGGATGGCATCCGTGCCATTGCATTGATAGTGGACGATGCGGCGGATGCCTGGCGGGAAACAACCCGCCGCGGCGCTGTGAGTGA
Organism: Bacteroidota bacterium; assembly: GCA_030706635.1. Taxonomy (GTDB): domain Bacteria; phylum Bacteroidota; class Bacteroidia; order Chitinophagales; family Chitinophagaceae; genus Puia. The sequence goes on along the minus strand of JAUZOD010000001.1, from coordinate 259,219 downwards.
CCAGGAACCAGAGATCCTTTCGGATGAAGACGGACAACTCGGCATCAGCGGTATCCGGCTATATGGCGACACGGTTCATCTGTTCGTTGACCGTAAACAGTATTCAGGTTTGTTTATGCCCGGTTTCAGAAAATGGGATCCCGGGTTTGCCCACGGCAGTACAGGACTGAAATATGTTGACCACTGCGTGGGCAATGTTGGTTGGAACCAGATGAACAAATGGGTTTCCTTTTATGAAAACGTGATGGGCTTTAAAAATATTCTGACGTTTGATGACCAGGATATTTCAACAGAATATTCTGCCCTGATGAGCAAGGTGATGAGTAACGGTAACGGATATGTGAAATTTCCCATCAACGAACCTGCGGAGGGAAAGAAAAAATCGCAGGTGGAGGAATACCTCGAATTCTACGGAGGGGAAGGCGTACAGCATGTAGCGCTGGCAACAGACAATATCATAGAGACTGTTCGGGAACTGATGCATCGCGGAATAGAATTTCTGAAGGTGCCAGACAGCTACTATGAAGGCCTGGAAGAAAGGGTGGGTAAACTGGAAGAAGATCTGCAACCCCTGAAAGCACTGGGCATACTGGTTGACCGCGATCCGGAAGGATACCTGTTACAAATCTTCAGCAAACCCGTGGAAGACCGGCCTACATTGTTTTTCGAAATTATCCAGCGCAAAGGCGCGAAGAGTTTCGGCAAAGGAAATTTCAAAGCCTTGTTCGAAGCCATGGAGAGGGAGCAGGCATTGCGCGGAAATCTGTAACCTGCGGACGCCGCCGTTCATTTTAACCATTACCATGAAACTGATTTCTTTTTTGTATCAGCATCAGGAAGCTTTCGGGTTTATCCGGGATCACCGGGTTTATCCTTTGTCTGTATTGGATGAACGTTTGCCGCGGGTGATTGATTCTTTTTTATTGCAGTGGGATTTGCTGATGCCGCTGGCGCAGGAAGCGGAGCGTAAAATAATGGACTCAGGTTCAGTCAAAACATCAGAGGGCATCCGGCTGGAGGATGTTCAGATGCTTGCCCCGGTGCCGAGGCCGGGATCCTGCCGTGATGGCTATGCATTCCGCCAGCATGTGGAAACGGCAAGAAGGAACCGGCGCCTGCCGATGATTCCGGAATTTGACCGTTTTCCGGTTTTTTATTTTACCAACCACCGGTCAATACGCGGTCCCGGGCCCGTGGCCTGTATGCCCGATCATTTTCAGGAGCTGGATTATGAACTGGAAGCTGCCGTTGTGATATCAAAACAGGGACGGAATATCCGGGCGGAAACTGCGGATGCATACATCGCGGGGTTGATGATCATGAATGACCTGAGTGCCCGTACACTTCAGATGGAGGAGATGAAACTAAACCTGGGTCCTGCCAAAGGAAAAGATTTTGCTACCTGCACCGGTCCGTGGCTGGTGACCACAGACGAGTTGGAGAAATATGAAACAGCAGCCCGGCCGGGCCATACCGGTAAAGCCTGGAACCTGGAGATGAGTTGTTCTGTAAACGGAACAGAATACAGTCGTGGTATGCTCTCGGATATGCAGTGGACTTTTGCAGAGATCATTGAGCGGGCCTCTTACGGTGCGGATCTGTATCCGGGGGACGTTATCGGCAGCGGCACCGTTGGCACGGGATGCCTGCTGGAACTTAACGGCACCGCCGTTCTTCATGATCCCGCGTATTCAGCGCAGTGGCTGAAGGCCGGTGACACCGTGACCATGGAGATCACAGAACTGGGAGTCCTGAGCAATACCCTGGTGGCAGAAACAGATCCGTTTTCGCTATTGAGAAAAGGCTGACGGGAGATGCTTTTTAAAAAAAAAACGGGAAGAAATTGCTCCGCTCTCACAAAATTTTAACAAATACTTCTAATTCAAAAACGTCCCTTTGCTGTTTTATTAAAAACGCGACAGACGAATTCAATCAATCCACTAACTTAGCGTTCATCATTTTTGATTTTTAATTTCTCATTCATGTCCAGAATATATAGTCTCTTTTTTGCCCTCTTCTTATTTTTTACTGCGGTTGCACAACCGCATCCCGCTCCCTATACATGGACCTACTCGGCAAAGAAAATTGCGGGAGATACTTATGAACTGCATTTTACCGTGAACGTCAACAGTCCCTGGCACACCTATTCCCAGTTCACACCGGATGGCGGCCCGATTCCCACTTCATTCAGCTTCACCAAAAATCCATTGTATACTATCGATGGAAAAGTAAAAGAAAACGGTAAGCTGCTGAATAAACATGAAGCTGTTTTTGGGGTGGACGTAAAATATTTTAATGGTAAAGTGGATTTTGTGCAGTTGGTGAAGGTCAAAGGAAACGCCAGGACCAATTTCTCCGGCAGTGTAGAATTTATGGTTTGCAATGATCAGCAATGCCTTCCGCCCACCACGGAAAAATTTTCTATCCCTTTGAACTGATATACCGGGTTTATTTCATCCGAAAGATAAAATGATTTTATCCGGTATGCCGTGCGGGCATCCGGAAGACATTCTCATGTGAAGGGTTTGCCTTTGTGATCCCTGAGGGTTTGTTTCTACAGACCCTTCAATCTTATTTTGCGTTCTTTATGTCGTTTTGTTTTATCGTGAGCAGTAGTTTCAAAAACCAGGGATTGTATTTACTTTCCCTGTTTCTATTTCATCTAAAAAAACAGCATCAGCAGTAGAATTTACCGAATCTTTTGTCTTTTTTTCCAATGAAACGACAGAGCCGGGGAATAATTCCTTTTATTTTTAAAAATCCATGCATCAAAAAAACAGGAGCATGAGGGATTCCCGTTTTGTATGCTTTTCTTTGCTGTTGAAACGGAGGTTCTGCAAAGAAGGACATCGGAGCATTTAAGAAATCAAAGAATGGAGGAGCACAAGACACTGGTGATCGGCGCCAGCGGGCAGATCGGCACGGAACTGACACTGGCCCTGCGCCATCGGTATGGCGGGGAATCGGTGATTGCAGCGGATCTGAAAAGAGATGCGGACCTGCTAAAGGGTGCGGGGCCCTTTCTGCCCCTGGACGTGATGGACAAAATGACCTTGCAGGTGCAGGTGCGTCGCAACAATATCAAAACGATTTATCTGCTCGCCGCGATGTTGTCTGCTTCCGGTGAACAGCAACCGCAGCTCGCGTGGAAGCTGAATATGGAGAGTCTGCTGAATACGCTGGAAGTGGCGCGGGAGGAAGGGGTGCAAAAAGTATTCTGGCCCAGCAGCATTGCGGTATTTGGTCCCGACGCGCCCAGGGTGGATTGTCCGCAGAACGCCTGGTCTACCCCGGCCACGGTTTACGGTATCAGTAAACTGTCGGGCGAACAGTGGTGTCATTATTATTTTAAGCGGTATGGAGTGGATATCCGAAGCATACGATATCCAGGGCTGATCAGCTATAAAACCCTGCCCGGCGGCGGCACTACGGACTATGCCATTGAAATATATCATGCGGCCGTTCGCGGCGAGAAATATACCTGCTTTCTAAAAGAAGATGCCCGGCTGCCGATGATGTATATGGATGATGCGGTGCGCGGCACCATCGAGCTGATGGAAGCTCCTGCTTCCCGGATCACCGTACGCACGGCCTATAATCTGGCGGGCATCAGTTTCACACCGGCGGAAATAGCTGCAGAAATCAAACAGCTTGTTCCCGGATTTTCCATAGACTACAAACCGGACTACCGCCAGGCCATAGCCGAAACCTGGCCGGAATCCATCAACGATCAGACGGCCCGCAGCGACTGGGGTTGGAAACCCGAGTATGGACTGCGGAGGATGAGTGAAGAGATGCTGCGGAATATCAGGCCGGAGCTGGCGATGACTACTAAACACGGTTGACGGCGGCTTAATAATAGACTTTATTTTATGGGTGTTGTGTATGCGGATATAGAATTGACAAACGCCGATGACCTGAGTCTTGCCCGACGGCATATCATTGGTATGGAAGAGGTGAAACATCTCCGTTTAACTATGCTGGTGGATAGCGGCGCATACATGATGGCCATGAACGGATCCATCCAGGAGCGGCTGCAGCTTCCTTTTCTTGAGAAACGAAAGGTAAAACTTGCAAATAGCCGGGTAGTGGAATATGATGTCGTTGGCCCGGTTGACGTAAAGTTTGCCAACAGAATGGCGACTTGCAGTGCATTTGTTCTGCCCGGCGACAGCGAACCGCTTTTAGGCGCCATACCCATGGAAGAAATGGATGTGATGATTCATCCTTTCCGGCAGGAATTGATCGTAAATCCGGAGCATCCGGATTATGCTGTATTAAGGTTGTAAGACCGGATGTCTTGGGAAAATCCTTGCAAAATTTGATCCGAACCTGCGTCGGCCTGCTCTTCCGGCCAATCTTTCAGGCCATAAGGTTCGGGATGAGAATTCCCATCAGAATTAAGACCGGATTTATTACTTTTGCAGCCCTTGGCGAGGTAGCTCAGCTGGTTAGAGCATCGGATTCATAACCCGAAGGTCGGCAGTTCAAGTCTGCTCCTCGCTACGCTTTAAGAAGATCCCATGAGGGGTCTTTTTTCGTGTACCTAACTCTGTCAGCCTGTTATAACTACACGTTTTTTAAGCCCGCACCCTAGCCAGGCATTTTCGAGATACACCGCAACGGGAAAAGTGATCAAAAAAGAGGTGTTTCCGGCGCACAGGGCGGGTCGATTTTTCTGTCTCAGGCTCAATAATCTGGTGTAGCGGCAGGGTACCCATAAGGCAAGCGGGCATGCTTTCAAAGCCAATGCCACCCATGTCTGGGTCGTAAAAAACGGGAAGATTACGCATTTTTCCAAGCGGCGAATACAGCAGCCACGATGCGTTAATTCCCGATCTTTAATCAAAGTCTTCGCCGAAAAATTCGGGAAGTGTCAATTCAAATGCATTGATGATTTTTATCAGCGTGCTAAAGCGGAGATCCTGGCCCTGTTCATATCTTCCGAACTGTGCCCTGGATATGTTATTATCATAGGCAAAATATTCATAACTGGAGTAACCTTTGGCTATTCTGAGCTTTTTGATCCTTTCACCAAGCTTTTTTAACTGGTCATCCGTATCAAGTCTGGTTTTGCCTGCCTTCTTTGGATTTTTGTTATCCCCACGTTTCATTAAATAAAATAAATAAATCGCCGTGACCTGAGTTACCCTTATTAAGATCCTCCTTATAAGTGGCTTTTTTAGATATATTTCCTATCTTAGTATTTAAAATAACGATTCCATCCGGTAGGTCAGTTCCACGTTCTGTAGTATTTCTTTTGTTATCTGAACGTCTTACGGAGACTTACTTTTTTCACCTGATTATAAAGCAGCGTAATGTCGTCAGTGGATAGATATGATGATGAAATGTCCTTAGTGCTGGCATTCCGGCGTGGGGAAAATGCTGCGCTTCGCCAGGTCTACGATGTGCACTATCATTCCCTCTGGAATTATTCGCGTAACCTGATTGAGGACGACCTTCAGGCTGAAGACATCGTAACCGACGCTTTTCTCAAAACCTGGGCAAGAAGAAAACAATTTGAAGATATTAAAGGGCTGATCAATTATCTTTTTATCGCAACCCGGAATGCCAGCCTGAATTATATCCAGCAGAATAAAAGAAAAAAATCGGCTCATCGGGAAATCGCCTACCTGTCGGATAAGATAACATCTAAAATGGAAGCCGAACTGATACGGGCCGAGCTTATCCAGCTGGCATTTCTCAAAGCAGAAGAATTTCCGGCCCAGATGAAAAAAGTATTCATGATGATCTTCCGGGAGGGTCTTAAACTACCCGAAGTTGCCGAACAATTGGGATTATCCATCAATACCGTAAAGACCCACAAGGCAGCTGCACTGAAAAGCCTCCGCCAGATCATGGTCAGACAGCTTTTTACGATCTTTAATTTCTTCTTTTTTTAGCTTTAACTTTAAGGAAGCGGAAAATTTTATCGTCGCTTATTCATCCGACAAGCGAGATTGTTTGTCTTTACCCGGCGGACTTCATTAACCACGCTTATGCAAAAGATACCTTCCATAGTAGATATTCTCTGGCGTTATCAGCAGCGTGAGCCGCTGTCATCCGAAGATGAAGAGCAATTGAGGAACTGGCTTCGGGAATCGGAGGAAAATGAACTTCTTTTTGATGACCTGAGTAATCATGCGAAATGGGAAGCGGATATGGCCGATCTGAAAGCCAGGGACAGTCGTGCCACCTGGAACCGGATCCGGGAACGGGTGAAAACAGGTCACGAAAGTCCGGTAGCAGGCATGCGTTCCTGGAAAAAATATGCAACTGTTGCGGCGATTTTCGCCGCTGCGGTATTCGGAACTTATTTACTGCTGAAGTCCCGGCGTGAAAATTTTCAGCAAACTGAAGAATCTCAGGCTATCCGGTTTAAAAATGATGTGCAGGCCGGAATACCGCAGGCAACATTGAGACTTGCCAGTGGGAAGCTGATCCGGCTGGATACGGCCAGAGCGGGTAATTTGGCAATACCGGAAAGCATTTGGAAAACGGATAGTAATAGTCTTGTGCTGCAAGGAGTAAGTGGATCTTTGGAAAAATCTTTCAATACCCTGACCACGCCAAATGGAACTCAGTATCAAATTACATTGGCTGATGGAAGCCGGGTTTGGCTCAATGCCGGTTCGAGCCTTCAGTTTCCATCGGTATTTTCAGGAAATGAAAGAAGGGTAGTCCTTACCGGAGAAGGATATTTTGAAGTTGCCAAAAATTTGCAAAAGCCGTTTTTGGTGCAGAGCGGTCTGGGGTTGGTCCGGGTGATGGGCACTCATTTTAATGTTCGCAATTATTCCAGCGAACAGGAATTTAGAACAAGTTTGCTGGAAGGTCTTGTCTGCTTTAAAGCGGGAGAGGATAGTGTTTTGCTTCGGCCGGGACAGCAGTCTGTTCTCACAGAAAAAGGAAAAGTCAGGGTAGATTCCACAGACACCCGGCAGGCCGTAGTATGGAGAGAACATCTGTTCTGGTTTCAGGCGGAGCCCTTTGAAGAGATTATGGGAGAAATTGCGCGCTGGTACCCGATCCAGGTAGTCTACAAAGGAAAGATAGACGAACATTTTTCGGGTATATTACCGCGAAACCGGTCCCTTATTGAAACGCTCAGAACCCTGGAGCTGGCGGGATACGTTTATTTTATCATTGAAGGCAATGAGGTCCAGGTTATACCCCGGAAAACCTAAAAAGACAAACTTAAGTCCACCGATTTATCAGGATTAAAAAAACGGCATAGCCCGCATGGGTGGTGCATGCCCAACCAAAACTCACCGTTATGCATAAATCCTATTGGCTGATTTTAATGGCCATTGGCCTGCTGAGCTGTGTTAAGGTCCGAAGCCAGGAAATTACACTGAGCTATGAACAGGCTTCCCTTCATACGTTGTTCATGGAAATCCACCAGCAATCCGGTTATTTCTTTTATTATTCCGAAAAGGATCTGGCGCGATCAAAACCGGTTACGATTCACGTTGTTAAAGCACCATTGGAGCGTGTATTGGCTATATGCTTCACAGATCAGCCATTGACCTACACCCTGGAGGACAAAATTATTGTTGTGAAGAAAAAGCAACCAGAACCCGCAACGCGGGATACAAAGCTGGATATCGGGGGAAGGGTGACTGACACAGAGAATCAACCGATAGTGGGTGCGAACGTTACGGTTAATCAGCATGAAGCCATCGAAACGGATGATCAGGGATTCTTTCAGATGCACGATCTGGACATTGGGGCGGAATTGCTGATCAGTTCTGCAGGATACGAACCGCAGACCATCCGTATCGGGAATAATCATATCCTCCGGGTTGTCCTAAACCATGCGATAGGAAACCTGGACGAAGTTCAGGTTATTGCTTATGGCACCACGACGAGAAGGCTGAATACCGGAAGCATCAGTTCCGTATCATCAAAGGATATCCAACCGCAGCCGGTATCTAATCCGCTCGCGGCTCTAACCGGTGAGGTGCCCGGGCTGGCAATTATACAGAATACCGGAGTTCCCGGGGGGTCATTCTCTGTGCAGATTCGCGGACAGAACAGTGTGCTGAACGGAACGACACCCCTGTATATCATTGATGGTGTTCCTTACGGCACCACGGTTTTGGGCTCTCAGATAGTTAGCGCCGGCATAAACTTTGGCGGCAATCCTTTAAATTCGATTAACCCGCTCGACATTGAAAGCATATCGGTGCTTAAGGATGCAGATGCTACGGCTATTTATGGTTCACGCGGAGCTAATGGAGTTATTCTCATCACCACCCGCAAGGGTAAGGCAGGAAAAACCCGGTTTGACGTAAATGCTTATACCGGTTGGGAAAATGTTTTCCGGAGGTTACCTGTACTTAATACCAGGCAATATCTGGATATGCGGGAGGAAGCATTTCGGAATGATGGTGAAATGCCGGTGGCAGGCGTAGACGTGGATTTGTTGGACTGGGATACGACCAGGAATACAGACTGGCAGAAGATGCTCATTGGGGGTACTGCGCTCGCGTCGGATGTACAGGGAAGCATTTCCGGAGGGAACGAGCATACCCAATTTACTATCAGCGGCAACTATCACCGGGAGACGACCGTTTTCCCCGGAGACTATCAGGATCGAAAGATTTCCGGTCATGCTGGACTTAACCACTCCTCGCAGGATCAAAAGCTTAGCCTGGCATTTGTTGCGGATTATTCCCAGGTTCAAACGAACCTTCCGGTAATTGATATAACGCAACTGGCGACTACAGTGCCTCCTGATGCTCCGGACATATACGATGCGTATGGAAAATTGAACTGGGCAAACGGTTATTTTAATAATCCATTTAGCATATTTCAAACTTCTTATTTGGCCGGTACAAATAATCTGATCAGTAATCTGAACCTGGGTTACCAGCTTGCACCTCGCTTGCTATTCCGTATTAACGCAGGTATGAATTCGATCTCCTTGAATGAATTTGCCGGGTATCCCACCACTTCGTTTAACCCCGCTTACGGGTTGACAAGCGGAGTTGCCTATTCGGCCAATACCAAACTTGACACCTGGATACTGGAGCCCCAATTAGAATATAAACAGGATTTTTCTTTCGGACATTTAAACTTTTTAATAGGAGGTACATTAAATGATCAAACGTTCCACCAACAGAATCTCCTGGCTACCGGCTTTTCAAGTGATAACCTTCTGGAAAATATATCGGCGGCATCCAGCATCGCATCTGAAGGCACACAGGATACGCATTATAAATATGAAGCTGTTTTTGGAAGGATCAATTACCAGTATAAGGATAAATATCTGTTGAATCTTACTGCGCGGAGGGACGGATCAAGTCGTTTTGGCCCTGGCAAGCAGTTTGCCAATTTTGGGGCATTGGGCGCTGGATGGGTTTTCTCCAAAGAAGCATTTATTCTTGAAAACATTCCCCAGTTCAGTTTCGGTAAACTGAGAGTCAGTTATGGGTCTACAGGCAATGACCAAATCGGGGACTACCAATACCTGGACACGTGGAGTCCGTCATTCTACCCATACCTTCAGGGCAGCACACTTTTGCCAACACGCTTATATAACCCGGATTACAGTTGGGAGCTAACCCGAAAATTGGAGATGGGTATAGATCTTGGATTGCTTGGAAACCGGCTACTAATAACAGTCGATTATTATCGCAACCGGTCTTCCAATCAACTGATCCCCTATTCGTTGCCCGTACTAACCGGTTTTACGTCCGTTCAGACAAATCTGCCTGCCACCGTTCAAAATAGCGGCCTTGAACTGGAAATAAATACAGTTAATGTCAAGGGGAAGTTTTTTAGCTGGACAAGTGGGATTACGCTTACTATTCCGCGAACTGAACTGGTATCCTATCCGAACCTTGCTTCATCGCCGTATGCCAATACTTATCAAACGGGGGAACCTCTTAAAATCAGGAAAGTCTTTCATTTTCTGGGGGTCAATCCTTTGTCCGGCCTGGATGAATTTGAAGACGTGAATAAAGATGGACTGATCAGTTATCCGAATGATCTTAGCAGGGCTGTTTCTCTCCAACCAAAATATTATGGTGGTCTGCGTAACCATTTCGAATACGGGAATTGGTCTGTGGATTGCTTTTTTTATTTTGTCCATCAAAACGGCGCGAATTACCTGGATGGAAGTTATATCTCTCCCGGCATGATGAGTAACCAGCCTGTTTGGGTACTGGATCGCTGGCAGACAGCAAATGATCACCGTTCCATTGAAATGTTCACTCAGGACTATTCTTCGGCTGCCTACGGAGCGTTTAGCCACGTTCCCACAAGTGATAGGGTGTTCAGCGACGCTTCTTTCATACGTTTGAAAAATGTCAACGTATCTTATCGATTCCCAAAAAAGCTCAATAAAATAATGCATATAGCTGAAGGAAGAATTTATGTCCTTGGACAAAACTTGATTACGATTACCCACTACCAGGGAATGGACCCGGAAAACCAAAATCTGCAGGCTCTGCCACCCCTGCGCGTTTTTACCGGAGGTATTCAGCTCACGCTATAAAAATGATTTATGAAATGGATCTGTATTATACTGATAATAATTTTTGCTGTAGGATCCTGCAAAAAATGGATTTCTGTCGCTCCGCCGATAACCCAGCTCAGCAACTCGACCCTGTTTGAAGATAGTGTTACTGCCAACGCGGCGGTGTCGGGAATTTACGGCGATATGATGACCAGTTTCCTGGGAATCTGCGGGGGTAACCTCACACTACTCACGGGATTACAGGCGGATGAGTTTCAGACCTATGCCGCTGGTTCGGATCAGTCTGCATTCTACAATAACGCCATCAATCCCGCAAGTACAAATCTGCAATCCTTGTGGAAAACTGCATATAAATACATTTACGAGTCCAACGCAGTGCTGGAAGGTCTTAGCCATTCTCTTAAAATCAGTTCTGGGGCGAGGAGCCAGTTTGAGGGCGAAGTAAAGTTTCTGCGAGCTTTCTGTCATTTCTATCTTCTCCAATATTTTGGAAACATCCCTTACGTCAGTACCACAGATTATCGTACCAATCAAGAGGCCGTTCAGATTAGCCGGAAAGAGATTTTTCAGAAAATCATGCAGGATCTGGGCGATGCAATTCCTTTACTCAGTATAGATTACCATTTTTCGGGAGGTGAGAGAGCACGCGTGAACCGGTCTTCGGCACTGGCATTGATGGCGAGGGTAAAACTTTATGATCACGATTGGGTGGATGCCGAGCAGTTTGCCAGCCAGGTTATTGGATCAGGATTATATCAGCTTGAAACTGATTTAAGCAAGGTTTTTCTGAAAAATAGTTCGGAGGCCATCTGGCAGCTGGCCCCGGTGAATCCGAGCTACAATACCTGGGAAGGATATGAGTTTATACTCCATGGACAGCCAACTTCTGCGCCCGCGCAGGTAGCGCTTTCCAATTCCCTGATTAACAGTTGGGAACCCGGAGATGCCAGAAGAGCTATTTGGATAGATAGTATTGTCGTTGGGCCAAATACTTACTTCTTTCCATTTAAATATGAGATTCAAAACGGTGGGAATCTGCAGGAGTATTATATGGTTCTCCGGTTGGCGGAGCAATACTTAATCCGGGCCGAAGCCCGGGCTATGCAGAATAATTTTACCGGGTCAGTTGAAGACATCAATGCCATCCGGAGCCGCGCGTCTTTGCCCCTTCTTTCAAGTATTTCAACGCAGGATTCCTGTTTAGCCATGATAGGTATTGAAAGACGTCATGAATTATTTTGTGAGTGGGGTCATCGTTGGTTTGATCTTGTTCGTCGTCATCTGGCAAATGCTGTTTTATCACCTATAAAACCGGGCTGGCAGGATACCGATACGCTTGCGCCCATTCCCATCACCGAAATACAGAATGATCCCAACCTTATTCAAAATAAGGGGTATTGATTTCCGGTTCCTTTTAAACCAGTCAAATGAAAATATCCAAAATAGTTGCTTTTTGCCTTTTTACACTGGTCAATTCTCCTTGTCTTGCCCAGACATCCTCTAATGAAAATTTCCCTGTCGTGGGAAAGTCCTGTCCGGATTTTGAACTTAATAATATCAGTTATTTCTCATTAAAACGGGCTTCATTGGGCGATCTCAGAAACAAACGGATAATACTCGAGTTTTTTTCAGCGGGCTGTGATATTTGTTTTATCCGGATGCCAAAGATCAACCAAATTCAGAAGGAGTTTAAGGATAAGATCCAGATTATTTTGGTTGGCAAGGATGACCGGTTCATCCGGAATTATTATGAAAAATTCAGGAGGCATTACGGATTGAATCTCCCAGTTGTTTATGATACGCTGTTGTTCAGGCAATTTCAAATAGATCATGTTCCATACGCTATATGGATCGATGGCAATGGAATTGTAAAGGCGGTAACGACAAATATAGAAAGGGATGAGGCGCTGGATTTTATTGCGGGCAAATCCCTGCATGCCCGGCTGTGTCTTAATTCGCAACAGGAATCGGCGTTAGATGACTATTACAACGATCAAAAGCCTTTGTTGATTGATGGCAACGGCGGATCGGATACTGCTTTCTTATTCAGATCCCTGCTGGCGAAATGGGATCCGAAAAGCTCGTTCCATTATGATGATTATATAAGCAGTAGAGATGGTAAAATGATTCAAATGACCGGGATACCTCTTTATTTCTTATACAGGCTGGCTTATGGAGACACCGTCCCGTTTACCTATCCCCGTATGATAGGTCAAGCCGGGGACGTCCAAAATCACTATGGCAACTGGAAGTATTTTCCGGTACTCGAAATGAGTGACACTTCTCTGTTTCAATTCAGTTCGGTAACAGGAGACAATCTTTATAGTTATAGCCTGATTGTTCCAGAGGAGAAGGCTAATGCCCATTATCTTCAGCAGATTATGCGGAATGACCTGAAAAATTATTTTGGATTTAGTGTGCGGGTGGAAAGGAGATCAGAGCCCTACTTTAAAATAACTTCGACGGCGGTCGCGAAGCGGCTATTAAAGACAAAAGGGGAGAAACCTGTTTTTGATGCTGACTTCATCCATTTATTGTTGGTAAACAGGCCGGTGAAGGACCTGATTTCCGATTTAGACAGCTATTATCAAACACAAATGTTCGTTGATGAAACGGGGATAAAGGACAATATTGACCTGGAATTCAGTGCTATAATGACGGATTTGAATGATATAAAAAAGGCTATCCGGAAAAAGGGACTAATCCTTGAACAGGGGCTTAAGGAAATGAATGTAATTGTTATCCGTGATCCGGTTAATGAAACAGCGGGTTAGTGCCGGGTTAAATACCCAGGGTTGATCTGGTACACCTCCAAATACGGCCCATGCAAGGCGATCAATTTCTGGTGCGAAACTTTAAAACTCTGCATTTTGTTATTTGCTGTGCTGGGAAGGTAAAAGCTAAATTCATAGAGCTGCTTCTTCAGGTTATAAACGTCCATAGCGGAGTTGTTCCGAAACGCATTTTTGTCTTCATTTACAGCCATCAAGGCGGATTGAATAAACAGATAGTCCTCGTCCACAGCACTCAATTTATTTACTGAAAATGGCGGCATGGACATTGTTGTTTCATCGTCTGAGGGGATATATGTCACACTGATTTTTGCCTTACTGTTGCTATCCAATGTTTTACCCCGGCATTGAACCCGGAGATTTGTATCCATTACGATGTATTGATTCCGGTAGAAATAAACGTAGACCAGTTGATTTAGAGACTGATCAAAATGCAACATTCCGTCGGTATCAAAAATACCATCAATCTGTTTTTGCAATAGATTCCTGCTCATTACTTTCGTCGGAATTGAATTGGAGGAGAGTTTGGTTAAAACTGCAGATTTTGCGCTTGAGTCCGCGTTCCTGACAATAAAACTGCAGGCACTTATTGCTTTGCATTCAAGCGAAGGAATCCGAATTTTGATTGGCAGGTAACGAAGGCTATCGGGATTGGAAATGGGGCAGGAAAGAATCGTTGTATTGGATTCATCCACCAAATAAATATTGGGGGAGTCTAATTGTAGCTTTATTGTTTTACCATGCAAACGGTTTCCTTTTGGAATTGGCAAATTTATGGATAGGCTATCCTTCAGTGAAAAGTCAATCCTCAATAAATGAAAGGGTAAGGAATAACTGCCGAGATAGATATACTTAGATGTGCAGCCTGCGATGTAGAACTTTTCCTTTGGAAGCTGAATGATGCTTGGGTTATTCAGGGTGTGAGGAGGATACAACCGTCTAAACGCTGAGAGGTAATGTGTGTTATAAATAGCATCAATTCCCAGTCCAATAATCAGAAGAGCGGAAAATGCAAAACAGATCAGTAATTTATTCCCTACGGACATCGGGATATTTTATAGTTAATTTAAATTGTAGTTAAAAAGGGGCATCTGTTTGCCCCCTTTCATCAAACCTTAAGGGTTTTCCTGCTTAGCTGCAGTTATGCAGGAGCTAGTAGTAAAAGCCGTTTGGCCATTAAACTTACAGGTGAAACTCCCTGCCCCGCATGTCGTCACTTGGACGCATGGTGTGCCTTGATAACCATCTGAAAGCAGTTCTTTAGGTGTTTTAAAGGCGAAGGCACCAATCAATGCAAAGACGATTGCCGATGCGGTAAGTCCGATTTTTATTTTTTTCATGGAATGTTCCGCTTTTATATTTTAAAAAGCGGTAAAAAACTTTATGTGAGGAATACTGCCTACTCTATTTAAGGTTTTCGGCTTACCCTTATTTTATTGCAACAAAATGTTGTTCCTTCTGCTCCTCCAGGAGGATTCCGGCTACTGACAGAATGATAAATACTGTATTGAACCAGATGTGGGTGTTCCAGGACATTTTTTGCAAAATGCCGCCGCATGAGCAGGGCACATGCGAGTCATAATGCAGCAGGGCGACGATGTAAAGCGTAAAAGCGGTCATTAGTGTAAACGAGGCGTAAAGGCCGGTTTTTCTCAACGCCGGATAGATAATCATTGACGATATGAGGATTTCCAGGGCCGGGATTCCATAGATTATCAGGCCAACATAACGGGTCAGTAAAGGCGATTGTCCAATCTGGACCCGGAACTTCTGGATGTCCATCAATTTGCTTGCTGCGGCGTAAATAAAAAGGATCACGAATAAGGTAGAAATGATTTCAATGGCTATGGCTTTTATCTTCATCATGATTTTTATATTCGTTTAACGAATGGAAAGGTCCGTAAATCGGTCTGCCGGTTCCTAATTCTGATGCTTCTATCTTTTGTCTGTATTAAACTATTCTTTGTCTTTTCCGGTATTATGATTTCTGGAATTTGCCGGGCGGTTCATGAAAATACAGGGTGAAAACACGGGTAAAGTAGGAGACATTCACAAATCCCGCCATGGAGGCAATTTGTTTGATCGAAAATTCCTGATCTTTTAGTAAGGTTACGGCTTTCAGAAGTTTTGCCTCTGTGAGAAACGCCCTGATATTTAGGCCGTAAAATTGTCTTAATCTCTTCCGAAACAGATAAATATTCCGGATACCGGCTGATCTGAGGAGTTCCTGAACGGGTAAACGATGATTAGCTGATTCCAGCAGGATGTTTTTCTCGTCATAAAACGTTTCGGCTTCTTCCGGGCTTATATGTGACGGTTGAAGGAATCCAGCGGTAGCCCGGTTGAAATACCAGGTGATTAGAAACCGCAGGATTTCCTCCCGAATGAAATCGGACATATCGATATATTGCGGATCAAAGTGCAACGCAGAAAGTAGTTCCATTCCTTCTCTGTTGAGGATTACAGGACGGCGAACTGTCATGCCAAATAACTTTGTATCCAGTGATAAGGCGAAATCATTTGCATACCGGATGAAAGAGATCAAATATTGCCCGTCAACCGGAAATTCCACGAAATAGTCATCTGGGGCATTGCGAACGAGGTGGCAGCTTCGGTCATGGAATAGTAATTTCTCGCGGGAACTGTATTTTACATAGCAACTTTTGCCAAAAACGGAAATGACCAGACCCGGATACATAATGTCTGAGAAACGGATTTGCTCACTGCGTTTTGGATGTATTGCATATAACTCGACCTGTATAAAATTATTTGAACAGAGCTGAAGCTTCACCGGATAATTATTTCCGCCGGTGTAATAATCCCAGCCCGCTAATACGGGAAATCCGGGATTTTTGTCCGGGCATAAAGCAATATTTCCGGATATTCCGGAGGTTAATACTGGAAGCATGGGCTTTTCTCAAAGCTAGCGCTGCCTTCGATTTTAGTATTGTCAATTACGGAGTAAATAATTTGAATTTTTGTGTAAATTCAGTAAACCTTACTTATGCGTTCCAGCAAAGGATACTTAGTCAGTGAGGGGGACTCATTCAGGATTGATCTGCGTGCGCCGCCGGCAGGTCCCGGGTTTGCCCTGGTTATTTCTGAGTTTGACGTTCAATCTGCATCGGATTTTTTGCTGAGTGGTTATCCCGGCTATGCCCGTTTGGTTTTTGCGCTCAGAAAGGCTTTTTTTGTCCGGAACTGTTTGTTGCCTCAATACTGCTGTCAACTCTTTTACGAATCCGGCATTGACTATAAGGTTCACCTGCCGACTGCGGGGCATTATGAGTTGCTGAGTCTTTACATTTCTCCGGACCGGCTTCATTTATTTGAGTCGTCGTTTTATATATTGAAGAATTTCATGCAATTAGTTACAGAGCGGAAAGATGGCTGCTTAACAGAATTGGCGATTTCGGCCGGGCCAGAGATCCAGAGGCTGGTCGAGGAAATACTGGAGGAAGTTGCCTATTCAAAACCAGACACCCGGTTATTAGAGGCCAGAATGGAATATCTGTTGCTTTCATATCTGAAACAAATTACCTGGTACAAGATTGTTACCCAACATGAAAGTACACCTGCTTACGATCAGGACCGGATTTACGACCTTGGGGAATATATATTAAGAAACCTGGCCGGCCGCTTTACCTTTAAAAACCTGTCAATCCGGGCAGGAATCAATGAATACCGGTTAAAAATCGAATTTAAAAGGATATACGGATTAACAATATTCAGGTTTATTATGCGGGCACGAATACAATTGGCAATGCAATTACTTGATACGACCGGTATGTCATTAAATGGTATATCCGGCGAGGTCGGGTTTTCGAATATCGCTCATTTTTCCAAATCATTTAAAAAGCAACTAGGTATTTCGCCTTCTCGTTTTCGGTCTAAACGAATCGCGTAGCTGATACGGTGTAATGCCGAAATTTCTTTTAAATGCCGTTATGAAGTTGGATCGGCTCCCGTAGCCCGCCATTTGACTTATCTGCTGCAGGGAAAAGGTCCCGGACAACAGTAGTCGCATGGATTTTTCCATAGTTAGCCGGAACTCTATCTGTGGGATGGTTGTCCCGTATAATTCCCGGCAACCCAATTTGAGCAAATGAAGACTCAAATGCGAACTATCCGACAGCCTTATATAACTCCTGTCTTTCTCTTTCGGCATTTTTACTCTCTCCATGATGTCGTGCACTTTTCGTGCATCTGAAAAGGATAGGGCGCACGCTTTATGTGCATCTTTCGGTTGAGTTGCGAGGGCTAGAAGCAACTTTAGGGCAAAAAACCGCGCCGGATCCGATGGTTGACCTTTTTGATTTTCATTGGCCATTTCTAAAAGTATCCTCATCATGGCCCCGCTTATAGTTCCTCCCGGTTTTACCGGAGCGCCCCCAATGGGCATAAGTCCGGGACCTACGACGATTGAGATGACGAGGAGACCACTGTTTTTATCTATTTCAATTTCAGCCATTTGCTCGCCGGGGGAATAGTGGATATAGGTATTTTCCCTTATGACTCCGGAGCTTGTATAACAGTCCTTATTCAAAATGAAATCCCATAGGTGATATTCCGGAAATAAATTCCGAACAAGTTTTTTTTCTTTGATCCGGGCAAAATCGAATGGAGATATAAGAAAGAATGGGTGATTTTCTGCACTTTGTAAGGGTATAAACCCCATCTTGCGTTTGCCAAAGATCAGGACCTTATGATGTGAAGTATGGTTCAAATTCAAATCTTATTCTCCCTTAAATATAAATTTTACCCGTTAAAATAAATGAACTTTCAGATGATCCCCTCTAAACATGGCGTTCCGTGAAGAGATATTTCGGCCTGTAGATCCTTTTATCAAAGAACCTGCCTGGTTTTCCTGGTGGTCCGACGACTCCTCTTTATTTACCATTCGTCCGCTTTGCCTCCTGAATGACCTTAATATACTCTATGACTGGATCGACGGAGCCAAAAGAATGGGCATATACGTGGATAAAGCTTTCCAGCATCCGTTGATTCGGCGTTACAAAATGCTGTTGGAGTCTTCAGAAAGTCAATCCTTCCTGATTGAAAAGAATGGAAGACCCGTGTGTCAGCTGGATATTACGCCCACTCAGCATGACGAAATGCACCTGTCCTTTCATACCTCAGCAGATGACTATCTTTTAGATTATATACTTGATTACCGGAACCGTCAAAACCAGGGATTTGCAGATGTGCTGAGATTTTTTGTTTCATTCTATTACTCTTTTCCCGGTCCCGGATCCTTATATATCATGGTAGATGGCCGGGAATCCGACTATAACACCCCGGTGCCTGAGGCCGGATTTCAATTTTGCGCGGAGGTACAGTTAAATCAGATTCCCCTTAACCTTTATAGAATTGACGGAATCCCGTTATGAGCATGAACAGATACTGCAATGATCAGAGAGCGACATTATATATTGATATATAGCGAGTTAATCATTGACTCGGATAGATGAATATTCCGCCAATCATATTGTCCGCCGTTTATGAAGCAAAGTATCCCTCGTATTATTACGTATACTAAACAAAAGTGTTTCTACGTTGTACTTATGCTCCTGAAGGGCTACTTTTAAATGCGCTTAATCCACTCCTATAAAAACTAAAACTATGGAAGCCATTATTGATTTACTCCGCGCCATTCAGCTGAATATGCTGGAGGTGTCGATTGCCGGACTTTTTATTTTCGGAATTGGTTATCTGATGGGCAACAAGAAAGTTAAGAAACTAACACGCGAAGTTTATGGTTTGCAAAAGGATGTGCTCGACCTGAACGAAGAATTATTATATGGGGTCAGCGATACCCCGGTGATCGGACTCAACCACGATAATAACCTGAAACAGGCCAAACTGGCCAAATAAAATTTAGCCTATAAGGTTTTTTTACACTTCAGATCTCAACAGGATATTGAGACAAACTGCCAGACTGGTTTTCCAATCCGGAATACTGACTTGGTAGTCGCGTTTTATCTTCGATTTATCCAGTAAGGAATAGGCCGGCCTTTTGGCGGCCGTGGCATAACCGGAACTGGCTACCGGAGAAACGGTACAGCTGCTTCCGGTTATTTTCTTGATCTCTTCCGCAAAAGCATACCAGCTGGTCTCCCCCTCGTTGCTGTAATGATAAATACCGGGAATAAATTTTCCGGCAGATAAGATTTTAAGGATGGCGGCTGCCAGGTCTGCTGCGTAAGTGGGTGATCCTAACTGATCGCTTACCACCCGGACCTCAGCCTGCGTTTTCATCAGCCGCAGCATCGTTTTTACAAAATTATTGCCGAAGGAAGAATATAACCAGGAGGTGCGGATCACCAGCGTCTGCAAGTTATTTGCCATGGCCAGTTGTTCTCCCCGCAATTTGGAGGCTCCGTAAATATTCAGCGGACGGGTGGGCGCCGTTTCATCCAGGGGTTTGGAAGATTGCCCGTCAAATACATAGTCGGTGGAGATTTGGATCAGCCTTCCCCCCTGTCGGGATAAATAGTCCGCCAGGATGCCGGCTGCTTCTCCATTGATCTGAAAGGCTTTCTCCTTTTCAGATTCGGCTTTGTCTACCGCAGTATATGCGGCGCAGTTGATCAGATAATCCGTTGGATTGTTTTTCAGATAAGCGCCCATTTTTTCCGCATCATCCAGCGGAAAGTTTTCCCTCGATAGAAATTGGAACCGGAACTGCGGATGCTCCGGCGCCAGCAACGCCAGTTCTCTGCCCAGCTGTCCGTTCATGCCGGTGACCGCTACAGCATATGATTTCTGCTTAGGCATCCCGTAAGTTGAATTTAAAATGCGCGAAGCGCGGATCAAATAAGGGCAATGTCGTATCCTTCACCGATACCAGGGCCTTGCCGGCCGGCACTTTCCAGTCAATATTCAATTGCGGATCATTGAACCGCACCCCACTCTCACTTTGTTTATTGTAGAACTGGTCGCACTTATAAGAAATTTCGGTGGTCTCACTCAACACGGAAAACCCGTGGGCGAATCCTTTGGGAATAAAGATCTGCTTTTTGTTAGCTGCCGAAAGTTCGACGCTGAAGGTTTTTCCGAAACCGGGCGATCCGGCGCGCAGATCCAGCACCACGTCCAGGATGCTTCCCTGCAATACCCGCACGAGTTTGGATTGCGCATGCGGCTCAAGCTGAAAATGCAAACCCCGGATGACGCCATAACAGGAAAAAGATTGGTTGTCCTGCACAAATTCTTCCAGGATGTTATTCGCCTGAAACAGCCGTTTGTTATACGATTCGAAAAAATATCCGCGGTCATCCGGATACACTACTGGTTCAAAAATAAACACGCCGGGTAATGGGGTTGCTGTAAATGGCATCGGACTAAAATTATTTTTGATATTGTTTGTCGTAGTAATGCTGGTATTCCCCCGAGGTCACCTGTTTAATCCAGGCCTCGTTTTCGAGGTACCAGTCCACCGTTTTTTCCAATCCTTCCTCAAATTGCAGCGAGGGTTTCCAGCCGAGTTCCTTATTCAGCTTGCCTGCGTCAATGGCATACCGCAGATCATGGCCGGGCCGGTCTTTGACATAGGTAATCAGCCTAGCCGATGTGCCGGGTATTCTTTCCAGTTTTCTATCCATGATCCGGCAGAGCAGATTGACGATGTCAATATTTTTCCATTCATTGAATCCGCCGATATTGTATTTTTCACCCATCCGCCCTTTATGGAAGATGGTATCAATGGCGCGGGCATGATCGTCCACGTACAACCAGTCCCGCACATTCTCTCCTTTCCCGTAAACCGGCAAAGGGCGGTTGTTTTTAATATTGTTGATCATCAGCGGGATCAGCTTTTCCGGGAAATGATGAGAGCCGTAATTATTGGAGCAGTTAGACAGGACTACAGGCAAACCATAAGTATGGTAATAAGCCATCACAAAATGATCGGAAGAGGCTTTGGAGGCAGAATAAGGAGAGCGCGGATCATAAGCTGTTTCTTCAGTGAAATAACCCGTGGATCCTAAAGAACCATACACTTCATCGGTGGAAACATGGTAAAACAATTTATGCGCCGGATCCCCGGACCATTGCTGCCGGCATATATTCAGCAGTATGCAGGTGCCCATCACATTGGTTTTCACAAAGGCCAGCGGATCGAGGATGGAGCGGTCAACATGACTCTCAGCCGCCAGGTGGATCACGGAGTCAAAATGATATTTTTCAAACAGACGGCTAATGGCTGCGGCATCTGTAATATCTGCTCTTTCAAAAGTATAGTTTGGCGAAGCTTCTACATCCCGCAAGTTTTCGAGGTTGCCCGCATAGGTAAGCGCGTCCACGTTAACAATGTTATATCCGGGATATTTATTCACAAATAACCGCACCACATGAGAGCCAATAAAACCAGCCCCCCCGGTAATCATCATCCTTCTTTTATCTGTGCTCATGCGAAAGTCCCTTATTTACCATAACGGTTTTTTCCTTATTAAATCCTATCTGTTCAACTCTTCTTCTGAAACTCTTTCGGCTCTTTATACCATTCCTCCGGAGGAAGCGATTTAAAATATTCATACGTGATCTTCAAACCTTCTTTCCGGCCGACCTTCGGTTCCCAGCCCAGTATTTTTTTTGCTTTGCTGATATCGGGCTTGCGTTGTTTGGGATCATCCGCGGGCAGAGGTTTGTAGATAATTTTCCGGTCTGTTCCGGTAAGGGAGATCACTTCCTCTGCAAACTCCTTCAGCGTAATCTCGGAGGGATTGCCGACGTTTACCGGCATGGCATAGTCGCTCAGCAGCAAACGGTATACGCCCTCGATGAGGTCGTCTACGTAGCAGAAAGAACGGGTCTGGCTGCCATCGCCGAACACTGTGAGATCTTCCCCGCGAAGTGCCTGCCCGATAAATGCCGGAAGTGCACGACCGTCATTCAGCCGCATGCGCGGGCCATAGGTGTTGAAGATACGGATGATTCTGGTCTCGAGTTTATGAAAAGTATGATAGGCCATAGTGATGGCTTCCTGGAAACGCTTGGCTTCATCATAGACACCACGCGGACCAACCGGGTTCACATTGCCCCAGTATTCTTCCGGTTGCGGATGAATCAGCGGATCGCCATAGATCTCGGAGGTGGACGCAACCAGGATGCGCGCGTTCTTTGCTTTGGCAAGGCCCAGGCAATGATGGGTTCCCAGAGAACCGACCTTTAAAGTCTGTATCGGGATCTTTAAATAATCAATCGGACTTGCCGGGGAAGCAAAATGCAGAATATAATCCAGGATACCCGGTACGTGGATATAATTACTTACATCCTGGTGGTAGAACTCAAACTGCTCCAGTTTGAACAGGTGTTGGATATTTCTTAAATCCCCGGTGATCAGGTTGTCCATGCCCACGACCTGGAAACCTTCTTTGATGAACCGGTCACAGAGATGCGATCCTAAAAATCCAGCTGCACCGGTGATCAGTACGCGTTTCTTGCTCATGCCTTGTTTTTATTGTTGCCAGCCGGAATAGCGATATCACGGCCAATACTCTCATAATAGAAACCGAGTTCGCGGATGGCCTGGATGTCGAACAGGTTTCTTCCGTCGAAGATTACTTTGTTCTTCATTACGGCAACCATCTTCAGGAAATTGGGTGTGCGGAATTCATTCCATTCCGTAGCGATGATGAGGGCATCGGCACCGGCGAGCACATCATATTGATTCTCTCCATAGGTCACCGTGTCGCCGATCTGGTTTTTTACATTGCTCATTGCTTCAGGATCAAATACGGCCAGCGTGGCGCCCTCTTTTTTCAATGCGTCAATGATGTTTAACGCTGGTGCTTCCCGGATATCATCCGTATTCGGTTTAAAGGCCAGGCCCCAGAGCGCGAAATGTTTAGCTTTCAGCTGGCCGTTAAAATATTTTTTGATCTTGGGAATGAGATGCAGTTTTTGCTTATCATTGATATCCATCACGGCATTGAGGATCTGAAACTCGTAGTTCACTTCTCTGGAAGATTGCACCAGTGCCTGAACATCTTTCGGAAAACAACTCCCTCCATAACCTATGCCGGGAAAGAGAAAACGTTTGCCGATGCGCTCATCGCTGCCCACCCCCCGGCGGACCATATCCACATCCGCGCCCAATTTTTCACATAATACGGCGATCTCATTCATGAAGGTGATCTTGGTGGCGAGAAAAGAATTTGCGGCATATTTGGTTAGTTCTGCAGAACGTTCGTTCATGAAAATGATCGGGTTTCCCTGGCGTACAAAAGGCGCGTAAAGTTCTTCCATTACTTTTTTGGCTCGTTCGGAGGAGGTGCCAATCACTACGCGGTCGGGTTTCATAAAGTCTTCCACAGCCACGCCTTCTCTTAGAAATTCCGGGTTGGATGCCACGTCGAATTCACCGGTATAATTTTTTTTAATGGCGGCGTGAACTTTTTCCGCTGTTCCCACGGGGACGGTACTTTTATCCACGACCACTTTATAGCCATTTAAAATTTTCCCGAGTTGGTCGGCAACGCCGAGCACAAAACGAAGATCGGCGGACCCATCTGCTCCTGAAGGGGTGGGCAGCGCCAGAAATATGATCTCGGCATTTTTAACCCCAACGGTTAAGTCAGTCGTGAATTTCAGCCGTTCTTCCTTCAGGTTCCGGAGAAACAATTTATCGAGACCGGGTTCATAAATGGTGATTTCCCCCCGGCTTAGTTTACCCACTTTACTGGCATCAATATCCACGCAGGTGACATCATTACCCGTTTCGGAGAAACAGGTTCCTGTTACCAATCCTACATATCCAGTTCCTATTACGGCGATCTTCATAAAATATTGCTGTTTTGAAACTTGCTTCTTTATCAGTTCAGAAATTCGAGTACACTGCCCGTGATGAACCGGATTTGTTCTTCATCCAGCTCGGTATGCATCGGCAATGAGATCACTCTTTCGGTGAGCCAGTCTGTTACTTCCAATTGTTGCCTGTCTGAATGGAATGCCGCAAACATCTGCTGACGGTGGGCTGGTACCGGGTAATAGATCATAGAGGGGATTTGTTTCGATGAAAGGTATTCATTCAATTTATTGCGGTCAGCTCCGTTCAGCAACAAAGTGTATTGATGAAAAACATGTTTTGAATAAGCGGCCCGGAAGGGGGTGGTGATTTTGGGATGACCCGCAAAGGCCTGGTCATATGCATCGGCCGTTTTTATCCGGCTGTAGATATATCCGTCCAGCAGCGGCAGCTTGACATTCAATATAGCCGCCTGGATGGAGTCCAGCCGGCTGTTGCAACCCACGAGTTCGTGATAATATCTTTTTTTCTGTCCGTGATTGGCAATCATCCGGAACCGGTTAGCCAGGGATTCATCCGACGTGAACAAGGCGCCTGCATCTCCGTAAGCGCCCAGGTTCTTTGATGGGAAAAAAGACGTAGTGCCTACGGTTCCGATCGTGCCCGTTTTTTGTGTTTTACCGCCGGGGAAATGGTAGTCTCCGCCGATGGCCTGGGCGTTGTCTTCTACTACGTGCAGGTTGTATTTTTGTGCAATGTCCATGATCTCTTTCATGGGCGCAGATTGTCCGTACAAATGTACAGGCACGATGGCCTTTGTTTTCTGGGTGATCTGTTTTTCCAGTGAAGCGGGATCGAGGCAAAAGGTTTTGGGATCCACATCGGCAAATACCGGTTTAAGCCCGAGTAAAGCAACTACTTCCGTAGTGGCAATAAATGTAAAAGAGGGCGTGATCACTTCGTCACCCGGTTGCAGCCCAAGGCCCATCAGCGCGATCTGCAGGGCATCCGTTCCATTGGCGCAGGGAATCACGTGGGGGATGTTCAGGTAGTCAGACAGGTTCCGGGAAAAGTCGGTCACCTGTTTTCCATTGATAAAAGCAGCAGTTTCCAAAACCTCCTGGATGGCAGCATTCACCTGCTGTTTGATCCCTGCATACTGCCGCTGAAGATCCACCATTTGAATAGGCCGCATAATGCTCTTTATTAAAGGGCACAAACCTACGCTAAAATAATGGTTCAGGCAATGGCTCAATCAGTTATGAACGGTTTCCGGAAAGGGCTACATTTGCTGAATAACCCATTCATCTTTCTTTTGAGTATCATACTTTATAACCTTTTTCTCTGGCTGTATCAAATTTCCGTAAGGCTGATTTCGCCATGGAACAAGAAAGCAGCCGCCTGGGTTCAGGGAAGAAGGGGAATCCTGGAAAAGATTCGCAGTTCCGGCATCAGCGGGCGGGAAAACCTGGTTTGGATGCATTGCGCTTCCCTGGGCGAATTTGAGCAGGGGAGGCCCGTAATTGAGTCGCTCCGCCAAACGAATCCGGAGATTACGGTGCTGATCACATTTTTTTCACCCTCAGGGTACAAGATCCGCAGGAACTACCCAGGCGCCGATTATGTTTTTTACCTGCCCGCTGATTCTGCAGGGCATGCGCGCCGTTTCCTGGACCTGGTAAAGCCTGTTTTGGTGCTATGGATTAAATACGACTACTGGTTTTATTATTTAAGGGAATTGCACAAACGGAAAATTCCTGCGCTGCTGATCTCACCGCTTTTCCGGACAGACCAGCCTTTTTTCAAATGGTATGGAAACCTGCACCGGCTGATGCTGGATAGCTTCCGGGCTTTTTTTGTACAAAACGAATCTTCGAAGGAATTACTAAGCGGGCTGGGGATCAGCCATTCCGCGATCGTTAGCGGGGATACGCGGTTCGACCGGGTTATAGACATCGCGGCAGGCTTTCAACCCTTTCGGGAAATAGCCGCATTCTGTGGATCTGCACAGGTGATCGTTGCGGGCAGTACCTGGGAAGAAGATGAGGAGGAACTGGACCACTACGCCAATACCCATCCGGAGGTTAAGTTTATCATTGTGCCGCACGAGATCGAGGAGGATGACCTGAAGGATACCGAAGCCTTGTTTCATCACAGCATCCGATATTCCGCGTTGCGGAAGGACTTTGATGCAAATCTGCTTTCCCCGCAGGCATCCGGAAAGTCCGGAGAGGCGCCGCATGTATTGATCATTGATAATATCGGCATGCTCTCCAGTTTGTATCATTATGCCACGATCTGTTATGTGGGCGGGGGCTTTGGAGATGATGGCGTGCACAATGTGCTGGAAGCGGCCGTGTATGGGAAACCGGTGGTCACCGGACCGGTGATTGAGAAATATCTGGAAGTGGTGGAGCTTGCTGAGGCCGGCGGGGTTATTATTATAGACAATGCCCTGGAAGTGGAATCAGTATTTGACCGGTTATTCAGAAACGCCGGAGAATATGCGTTTCATAGCAAGGCTGCCCGGGAATATGTATACGCGAGACGGGGCGCTACGGCAAAGATCCTGCAATATATTCAGGAAAACCGCCTGCTGACCAGTTGATAAAAGTGTTTTACGATTTCCCGTGTGTCGTCCCAGCCTAGTTTTATTTTCAGTTCCCTTTCCATCCAGTACTCTGCTTCGGGCAGGATCCTGAAATTATTGATCGTTTTAATGCTCCGTTCATACATCGGCTCATCTCCACGGAATAATTCATTAATAAATACGAAACGGTCATTCACGCCGATGGCTTTTCTCAGTTCTTTCACCGGTGATCCCTTGAGTTGTGAACCCCTGTCAACGGATCCGTTCTCTTTCAACCTGTCGTTTATCGAAGGACTCCCGGAGCCAATCAGATCATTCAGTTCCTGACCCGCCGCCTGATGAGACAAAGTAGGCACTTCAACCAGGGGATCTCCCATCCAGGGTTGCGGTGCTGTCACGGGATCCGGCCGGGGCACGGGTTCCAGGATTTCTTTCCGGGTAACGACGCCACTCTCTTTTTCTTCGTCATGATTGCTTAAAACGCGATGGGTGATGTTAAGCGAAGGCATCACTACCGAAACGCCGGGATTTTTTCTTCCGGTAACCGTTACCGTGTGCATGTGTGTAAGTTCAGCTTCAATCTGCTTCAGCGTAACAAGCATTTGAAGAGGACTGTCCTTTTGTTCGGATTGTTCGTTTAACTTGCTGATCAGATGTTGTAGTCTTTCCATCGTGTTGCCTCTGGCGAAGCGAATAATTAGTGAATGAACAGATGTATAAAATTAAAGCAAATATTCAACCAAACTGATTTAAGGCAAGATGTTTATTGAACCTGCCATGCAATTTGAACGCCGGGGATGGGTCGAAGTGATCTGTGGATCCATGTTTTCCGGGAAAACCGAAGAGCTCATCCGGAGATTGCGGCGGGCAAAGATCGCCAAACTCCGGGTGCTTGTTTTTAAGCCGGCGTCCGAAAAAAGATTCCATGATGAAAATATTGTCTCTCATGATGAATCGAATTCACGCTCTGTTCCGGTGTCCGGCGCCGGCAGCATTCTGGAACAAGCCGGGAACGCAGATGTTGTCGGAATAGATGAAGCTCAGTTCTTTGACGAACAGCTTCCCGCGGTTTGTGATATCCTGGCTCTTCATGGAACCCGGGTGATTGTTGCCGGGCTGGATATGGATTTTATGGGAAGGCCCTTCGGGCAAATGCCGGTACTTCTTGCAAAAGCGGATTACATCACCAAGTTACATGCCATTTGTATGCAATGCGGGAATATGGCCCATTATACTTACAAAAAAAATGGGAGTCCGGAACTGGTGGAACTCGGAAAAGGTGACCTGTATGAGCCGCGCTGCCGTTCCTGTTATGAAAAAGGGGAATTGTTAAAATAATTTTAAATAAGTCCATTGATCAGCATCCGGCACATCATCACGCTTTTTAAGAAGGACGTTCTGCTTGAATTCCGTCAACAATACAGTTTTTACGGTGTACTTCTGTATGTGGCTTCTACTATTTTTGTTCTGTATCTGGCCATGGGTCAGCCGGAAAATACGGTCTGGAATGGTTTGTTCTGGATGATGCAATTATTTATTTGCGTGAACGCAGTGGCTAAAAGTTTTTTGCAGGAAAGCAGGGGAAGGCAATTGTATTTTTATTCGGTTTGCAATCCTGTCCATTTTATGGTGGCTAAGATGATTTTTAATGCCGTTCTCATGTTGCTGATGAGTATGGTAAGTCTGATGCTCTTCCGGCTTTTTCTGGGTAGTCCGATTAGCCATCCCCTCCTTTTTATTGGTATTTCCTGTTTTGGTGCGGTAAGTATCAGCCTTGTTTTTAGTTTTCTGGCTGCCATTGCCGCCAGGGCGCAGCAAAATGCCGCGCTGATGGCCATTCTGGGATTCCCGCTGATCATCCCTGAACTGATGCTGCTGATGCGTATGTCGAATATTGCATTTTCGGATGTGTTTCAAAGCGGGTTGATGTCTATAGTTTTTTTACTTTTTTGTTTTGATATCATGGTGCTGGTGCTTTCCGTAATCCTGTTTCCCTTCTTATGGAAGGATTGATAAAAGGTAGTTTTTCGGGTTTGAGCGCCTTGTGCTATTTTTGTGGGCCGATGACGGCTGCTATATAAGTAAATTATCATGCTTCGTAAGAACTGGTGGAAAATCTTAAGTGTCTTTTTTTTACTGTACACATTTACAGCAGGTTTTTTGGGCGGAGTGCCGGAAAAACCTATTCTGAACGAAACCATCCGAAACCTGTATTTCCATGTGGCCATGTGGATGGTACTGATGATCTTCCTGATTATTTCCCTGGTTTATTCGTTGAAATATTTAAGGCATAACAGGCCGGCGGATGATATTTGTGCTGTGGAGTTTGCCCGGGCAGGCGTTGTGTTCGGCTTGCTGGGATTGATCACCGGTTCCGTTTGGGCCAGGTATACGTGGGGGGATTACTGGAGTAATGATCCGAAGCAGATTGGTGCCGCCATTGCTCTGCTGATCTATCTCGCGTATTTTGTTTTGCGGAATTCCCTGACGGATCCGGATAAATCGGCCAGGATCAGTGCCGTATATAATGTTTTTGCCTTTGCCATGCTGTTTCCGACTCTCTGGATCATTCCCAGACTTGTGGAGAGTCTTCATCCGGGGGGCATGGGAAATCCTGCTTTTAATACCAAAGATATCGACAGCCGGATGCGAATGATATTTTACTTTGGCGCCATCCCCGGATGGGCCTTGCTGGGTGGGTGGATTTGCAGCCTGCGCATCCGGATTCAACTTCTATCCCAACTAAACCAAGAGAGCAATGTATAAACAATTCCTGCGTTTATTCTTCAGCGTTACCGGAATGCTCACGGCGTGTTTTGTTCAGGCTCAGGACAGTCTCAGAAATGAAAAACCGCAAATGGCCGATGCCATGCGTTCCAATGGTAAGATCTATGTGGTGGTTGCCGTTCTCCTCGTAATACTTGCCGGACTATTCCTGTACCTCTTTCAGACGGACCGGAAACTTACGCGGCTTGAACAAAAAATCAAATGAACCCATTCTCTTCGCCATCTTATCCTTTCATTTAAATATACTTTATGGCTGCCCGTAACGAATATAAATTCTTTGAAGCGGTAGAAAAAAGTTTTGATAAAGCGACACCTTTTACAGACTGGGATCCGGGTATCCTGGAACAGATCAAACAATGTAATGCGGTTTACCGGATGTTCTTCCCGGTAAAAATCGGCGACAAGATAGAAGTGATCAAGGCATATCGTGTTCAGCACTCCCATCATAAAACCCCCTGCAAGGGAGGTATCCGGTTTGCTCTTTCCGTGAACCTGGACGAAGTGATGGCCCTCGCAGCGCTTATGACCTATAAATGTGCGATCGTGAACGTGCCTTTCGGAGGTGCAAAGGGAGGGATCGCCATTGATCCTAAAAAATATTCAGCGTATGACCTCGAAAAAATCACGCGCCGGTACACGTCTGAACTCATCAAGAAAAACTTCATAGGTCCGGGTACCGATGTTCCGGCTCCCGATTACGGAACCGGCGAACGCGAAATGGCCTGGATACTGGACACATATATGAGTATGCGGCCCGGTGAAATTGATGCGCTGGGATGTGTTACCGGAAAGCCGGTTACTCAGGGCGGCGTAAGGGGCAGAAGGGAAGCCACGGGATTGGGTGTCTATTATGGCATCCGTGAAGTTTGTAATATTCCGGATGTGATGCAGCGCCAGGGACTTGAGCCGGGTATAGAAAGAAAAACCGTTGTGGTTCAGGGTCTTGGTAATGTGGGGTATCATGCGGCAAAATTCTTCCGGGAAGGTGGCGCAAAAGTCATCGGGCTTGCCGAATTTGAAGGAGCCATTATGAATCCGGCCGGACTGAATGAAGAAGAGGTTTTTCAACACCGTAAAAAAACAGGATCAATTTTAGATTTCCCCGGTGCAACCAATCTGGCGCATTCTACGGATGCCCTGGAACTGGAATGCGATATTCTGATTCCGGCTGCGCTGGAAAATGTGATCAATGGGAAAAATGCGCCGAGGGTAAAAGCAAAAATCATCGGTGAAGCGGCCAACGGACCGCTCACACCGGAAGCCGATGAAGTGTTCATTAAAAAAGGCGTGCTGGTGGTCCCGGATATGTATCTCAATGCAGGAGGGGTAACCGTTTCCTATTTTGAATGGTTGAAAAACCTCAGTCACGTGCGGTACGGCAGAATGGAAAAAAGATTTACGGAAAACCTGAATACCCATATTCTTAGCCAGCTGGAAGAGCTAACCGGTAAAAGTGTCAAATCCAAGGAAAGGGAATTCATCATGCACGGTCCTGAAGAAGCGGATCTGGTATACAGCGGCCTGGAAGAAACCATGATCACGGCCACCCACGAGATCATGAACTGCTGGAAAAGCAATCCGAAAATACCCGATATGCGCACCGCGGCTTATGTGGTGGCGATCAACAAAGTGGGAACGAGTTACAAGGAGTTGGGGATATTTCCATGAGAAATGTGTAAATGTGTTTATTTGAAAATTTGAAAATGAACCTTGTTCGGGTATTCTTTCCGGTCCTTCATTTACACATTTGCAAATTAGCACATTCTCTCATTCATCATACGTCGGCAGTACCGCCATTTCTTCAAAATCGACTACCGCTTTTTTGTAGCCACGGCATTCCTGCCCGTTGGTAATGACCAGGTATTTTACAGGAATGGCGATATTGTAGTGAAGGGCCTGCCAGAGAACGGTTTTATCCAGTGGTTTATGCATCGCCTTGCATTCAATCATCATCCAGGGTTTTGCCGCTTTGTCGTACACGAGAATGTCGAAGCGTTTGTTCAGTTCTCCCAGTTTCATTTTCTTTTCGACGGCGATATAGCTTGAGGGATATTTTTTTACCTGCAAAAGATATTGGGTAAAATTCTGACGCACCCACTCTTCTTCTGTCAAACGCACCCATTGTTTGCGCTGTTCATCAAAAATGAATTCTTTACCGTAGTCCTCTTCCTTGATTTTGAAAGGATAAGGTGGGTAATAGATTTTAATCATGGCTGGTATTTGCTAAATTTACAGGATATGTATCAGTCGATGGTTGACAGTTGCCGGTTGACCGGGTTTTATTTTGAATTCGCGCTTAAA
This sequence comes from Bacteroidota bacterium, assembly GCA_030706635.1. Taxonomy (GTDB): domain Bacteria; phylum Bacteroidota; class Bacteroidia; order Chitinophagales; family Chitinophagaceae; genus Puia. The sequence continues at coordinate 227,516 of JAUZOD010000001.1, read as the reverse complement.
GTCCGTCAACTGTCCACCATCAGCTGTCAACAATAAAATTATGAAAACCAAAGAAGAAATAGTTACCAACTGGCTTCCGCGCTACACGGGTGAACAGATTGGGAATTTCGGAAAGTATATCCTGCTAACCAATTTTTCCCACTACGTACACCTGTTTGCCAATTTGCATAAAGTTCCTGTGGTGGGGGAGGATAAACCGATGAGTTGCGCAACTTCCGGAGACATCAGCATCATCAATTTTGGTATGGGTAGTCCTTCAGCCGCGACCATGATGGACCTGCTTTCCGCCATTACGCCGGAAGCCGTTTTGTTCCTGGGGAAATGCGGCGGGCTGAAAAAAAGAAATAAACTGGGTGACCTGATCCTCCCCATTGCGGCAATCCGGGGAGAGGGAACTTCCAACGACTATTTTCCTCCTGAAGTACCTGCTCTTCCGGCCTTTGCCCTCCAGAAAGCCATTTCAACCACCATCCGGGAATACGAAGTGGACTATTGGACAGGGACCGTGTATACTACTAACCGGAGGGTTTGGGAGCACGACGAAAAATTTAAGGAATATCTGAAGAACATCCGGGCCTATGCTGTTGATATGGAAACGGCGACGATTTTTTCGGTTGGATTTTTTAATAAGATACCCACAGGCGCCCTGTTGCTGGTGAGTGATCAGCCGATGATTCCCGATGGAGTAAAAACAACAGAAAGTGACCGAAGAGTGACCGATGAATTTGTGGAGATCCACCTGAAAATCGGGATCGATTCCCTGAAACAACTGATCAATGGTGGACTAACGGTCAGGCACCTTCGCTTTTAAATTTTTCGATTGCTTCCTCTGCTTCAAATAAATGACTTGTCCCTTTCCTTTCGCTCAGCAGACGGATACACAGCCGCGTTGGAGCATATTTCCCTGGAGGTTACGGCCGGGGCAATGCTGGCCGTCGTAGGTGAATCGGGGTCGGGTAAATCAGTTACCGCCTTGTCCATCCTGCATTTATTGCCGCCCGCGGCGGCCCGTGTGGATCAGGGAGAGATACTCTTTTCGCCCGATGGCGTAAATGCCATCGATCTGCGGAAACTTTCAGAAAAGGAACTTCGTTCACTACGGGGCAATCGCATCGGTATCATTTTTCAGGAACCGATGACTTCCCTGAATCCGGTAATGACCTGCGGACGGCAGGTGATGGAACCTCTTCAATTGCACCGGAAACTTAACAATGGCCGGGCAAGAAGGGAGGTACTGGAATTATTCAAAAAGGTAAGATTACCTGATCCTGAAGTTCTTTTCAACCGGTATCCGCATCAGCTGAGCGGAGGCCAAAAACAAAGGGTGATGATTGCCATGGCCATCAGTTGCAAGCCTGCTCTGCTGATCTGTGATGAACCGACCACGGCTTTGGATGTGACTGTTCAGAAAACCATTCTGGAACTGCTGCAGGATTTAAGGAAGTCAGAAAATATGGGGATGATATTCATCACCCATGATTTGGGTCTGGTCTCTGACATGGCAGACCGGGCCGTGGTGATGTATCGGGGCAGGATAGTGGAGAAAGGTAGCGTGGAGGACCTTTTTCTTCGTCCCCAACACCCCTATACCCGGGGTTTGTTGTTTTGCCGGCCAGTCCTTCATCAGAAAGGAGAAAGGCTTCCGGTGGTAAGTGATTTCCTGGATGGACAACAACCGGCGGGAAAAGCCTTACCCGATCTGATGGGCCTCAATGCGGAAACAAAGAACACAGGCGGGAAAAAGGCTGCGTCCGGGATATTGATCAGCGTTAAAGGTCTGAATATCTGGTATTCTTCCGGAAAAACCTGGCTTGGCCGTCAAAAGGGCTGGACAAAGGCTGTTCAGGACGTAAGTTTCGATGTGTTTAACGGAGAGACCCTGGGCCTGGTCGGTGAATCGGGCTGTGGAAAAACAACCCTGGGCCGGGCTCTTCTCAGATTGAATAAACCGGTATCTGGAAGTATCCGATTTGACGACCGCGATCTGCTGGCCATGCCGGATTCGGAGCTAAGGCCTTTTCGTAAAAATATACAGATCGTGTTCCAGGATCCTTATTCGTCCCTGAATCCACGCTTAACGATCGGATCAGCATTGTCCGAGCCCCTGAAAATTCACGCATCTTCCCTGAACGCTTCGGAGAGAAAAGAAAAAGTAAAGGAGCTTTTGAGAAAAGTAGATCTGAAGCCGGAGCATGTTAACCGATATCCTCATGAATTTTCCGGTGGCCAGAGGCAACGGATCGTAATCGCAAGGGCCCTTGCCCTGAATCCGGATTTTGTGGTTTTTGACGAGTCAGTATCTGCACTGGACGTAAGCATTCAGGCCCAGGTACTCAATCTCATCAATGATCTCAAGCGTGAATTCGGCTTTACAGCGGTTTTTATTTCCCATGATCTTTCGGTGGTGCATTACCTGTGCGACCGGGTAATGGTGATGGAGAAAGGCCGGATCGTGGAAATGGGAGATGCCGAAACACTGTATCGCAATCCCCAGACTGCCTATACAAAATCCCTGATTGATGCGATTCCGGGGAGAAAATGGATTGACAGATGACAGTTGACGGTCAACCGTCATCCAAGTCCTGCAGCCCTGTCATTTTTTGACGCGCCCATTGCTTTTAGCGCATTTTCCCATACCTTCGCACGCTTGTAAAATCATGCCGTAACATGAATCGAATCGGGTGCCGTAAGACCTGGTTTGAATGAACAGTCCTGCTTTGCCCCACTTTCGACTCATGTACCGGGAACTTATAAAAATTCTGACTGAATGAAGCTTTCCCAGTTCAAATTCGATCTTCCGTTAAATCTTATTGCCCAACACCCCGCCAAACGGAGAGAAGACAGCCGGATGATGGTCGTCCATCGAAAGACCGGGCAAATAGAGAACAAACATTTCCGGGATGTCATGGAGTATTTCAACGACAAGGATGTGTTTGTAGTAAATAACACCAAGGTATTTCCTGCCCGTATGTACGGCCGGAAGGAAAAAACCGGGGCAAAGATTGAAGTCTTCCTGCTGCGCGAGCTGAATAAACCGAATCGTTTATGGGATGTGATCGTGGATCCGGCAAGAAAGATCCGTGTCGGAAACAAGCTCTATTTTGGCGACAATGATGAGCTGGTAGCCGAAGTAATTGACAATACCACCAGCCGGGGCCGTACGATCCGTTTTTTGTGGGACGGAACGGACGATGAATTCCGCCAGGTGCTGGAATTGCTCGGTGAAACCCCGCTTCCCAAATATATCAAGCGCAAACCGGATGAGGAGGATAAGGAAAGATATCAAACGGTATATGCCAAACATGAAGGTGCTGTAGCTGCACCAACGGCTGGTCTTCATTTCAGCAAAGAGCTGATCAAAAGACTTGAGATCAAAGGGATACGGTTTGCAGAAGCCACTTTACATACCGGTCTGGGAACTTTCCGCCCCATCGAGGTGGAAGATCTCAGTAAACACAAAATGGATGCGGAATATTACCGGATTGATGAAGAGGCCTGCCGGATTGTAAATAAAGCCCGGATGGGTGGCCACCGGATCTGCTCCATCGGTACCACCACCATGCGCGCGCTGGAATCTTCTTTTACTGCAGAAAAATTACTAAAACCTTCTGAAGGATGGACGAACACCTTTATTCATCCTCCCTATCAGTTTAATATCGCGGATGCGCTCATTACCAATTTTCATCTTCCGAAAACCAGTCTCCTGATCATGGTATGTGCTTTTGCAGGCTATGACCTCACTATGGAAGCTTATAAAAGAGCGATCAAGGATAAATACCGGTTTTTCAGTTATGGTGATGCGATGTTACTTATTTGATGGAACCTGCTTAAGGAGCTGCGATCAGGGAGCAAAATTTCAGCATAATATTATGTAATTTCAGGTACCGGAGGTAAGGGACAGCTTATGAAATTTGACTTCCCAAGAAAAATCAGAAGCGGCTATCTCATAGCTTTCCTGTTATTGCTTTTCTCTTATTTTCTCTCTACCACCTCACTGGTTCAGCTCCGGAAACAAAACGAATGGGTCGATCGTACCCGTGAAGTGATGAATAAGCTGGAATTGCTTATATCCTATATCAAGGACGCAGAAATCGGACTGAGGGGCTATATCATGTTAAATGATCAAAAATATCTCTTACCCTATTACAGCAGCCGGAAGCATGTAGATTCAATTTATCAGATTTTACACCAGTCTGTGGATGATAATCCGCTCGAAGATCAGCGGGTGGGATCCCTGCGCGGAATGATCGACAGGAACTACAGGATCATCGAAGATCAGCTGCAATCCTTCAATGCCTCCGGGCATAAAATGAATGAGACAATCCGGATAAAAGCGTTTGACAGTAAAAAACTAATGGACTCGATCCATTTAGTTTCGGCAACAATAGAAAGTCATGAAAGCAAACTTTTGAATATTCGCATGGCCAGGGTGGGATCCTATAATAAAATTGTATTCGGTATTATTATTGCGGCCGGAACAATATCTATTCTTCTCATTATTTATTCACTGATCACTTTCAACATAGAGAGTCGCGCAAAAAGGAATGCTACCCTTCAGGCGGAAAGCTATCATGATCAACTGGAAAAACGAATCAAGGAACTGGACTCGGCCAATCGCGAACTCATTGAATTGCGAAGCCTGGAAAGGTTTACCAGCACCGGCCAGATTGCCCGGGTGATTGCCCATGAGGTGAGGAACCCGCTCACCAATATTGATCTCTCGGCAAGTCACCTGGAAAATGCTGTTCTTACCCCGGAAGACAAAAAGATGTTCCTGGACATTATCAGCCGCAACTCTAAACGGATAAACCAGCTGATCAATGAATTGCTTTCGGCAACCAAATTCTCCGAACTAAAACAGGAGAAGATCAGCGTGAATGAACTGCTGGAAGAAACCCTGCATGAAGCGCGAGACCGCGTTCAGTTAAATCGCATCAGTATAGAAAAAAAATATATCCAGCCGGATATCTGGCTGAATGTGGATCGCGCCCAGATGAAAATAGCCCTATTGAATATCATTGTCAATGCCATCGAAGCCACGACACCTGAAAAAGGGAAGTTAATGGTGGAATCAGCCCTGGTTAATGGTTATTGTGTGATTACGATCCGGGATAACGGGAAAGGCATGGATGCGGAAAGCCTGTCTAAAATATTCGACCCCTATTTTACCTCCAAAATAAAAGGCAACGGACTTGGACTAACGAATACACAAAATATTGTTTTAAATCACAAAGGTAAAATCCGGGTGTACAGCGCTCCCGGAAGAGGGGCTGAGTTTGTTATTTCCCTGAATGTTCTTCAGGAAGAAAATAATGGATTAGTTTAAATGAATCTGTTGATCCTCCGTCCACCTGTCCTTGTCGCGATAAGGATCCGTGTCGCCAAAAATTCCCTGCAGATGCTCCATCCAGTTCACCAGTTGTTCATATAAACGGCTCATGCTGATGTCGGATATCGTGTGTTTTTGCTCCTCTTCAATTTCATTCCAGAGATCGAGCCCGTTTTTTATTTCTTTTTCATAAAGCAGTACAACCCGGGTAAGGATTTCCGCTGAAACGGGCATGTATCGGTCCATTTCCGCATTCTTCCAGGAAAGAATCCCATTAATCACCTTAAACTTATATCTGCCCTTGCCGTTCATTCCCATGGTAATAAAAAATTCATGCCAATGTTACGCAATCCTTTCCAAATCAAGTTACGGGTTTGTTTAGTAATAAAATGTTATTCCCTGATCTTTGATGGATTCCAAAACTGGGAAAAGAATAGAGAACTGAAAATGGAACCTTAGGTAAACAGTAGCACTTGCGAAGTGAACATAAATTTTAGAATGAACCAAATTTTATCTTTACCGTGCATCGGGCGTATCGGAAACGAACACTCCGAGCTTTACCATAAAACACAGGTTATTGATTATTAATAATATATATCCAGGCATATTTTTGGGTGCCTGTTTATAAAAGAGAATAATGCTTAGGTCCTATTTTAAAATCGTCCGACGTAATCTGTTGAAAGACCGTCAGTTTGCTTTTATTAATATAATGGGATTATCAACGGGCCTCGCCTGTTCACTCTTGATTTGCCTGTGGGTGGAAGATGAACTGAAGTTTGACCGGTTTCACGAGAATGACAGCCGGCTTTTTCAGATAATGGCTAATGGAAAGAATGCGAATGGCATTGAAACCATTCCGCAAACGCCATCCCTTTTGGCTGAAACCTTAACTAAAGATTTTCCTGAAGTGGAATATGCTGCTGCGGCAGCTCCAACTATTGGATTAACCACAACAACCTTATCGGTTAAGGAAAATAATATCAGGGCCATTGGGCAGTTTGCAGGGAAAGATTATTTGAATATTTTTTCCTGGCATCTGATACATGGAGACAGGGATCATGCGCTGGCGGCCAAAAATTCTATACTGATCTCAAGGGATCTGGCATTGAAATTATTTAATACCACCGAAAATATTATCGGAAAAACGGTGGACTGGCAACATGAAAAGCAATTTATCATCTCAGGTATTTTCGAAGGAACGCCTGCCAATTCATCCATTCAATTTGATTATTTATTGCCTTTCGAAGAATTCCTGGATGCCAGGCCGGACGAAAAGGACTGGGGTAACAGCGATCCCAGCACCTATGTCGTTTTAAAGGCGGGCGCCGATATAGGGCAGTTCAACCGTAAAATTGCAGGTCTTGTCAAGGACAGAGTTAAAGGATCAAATACCATTTTGTTCGCAAGGCCTTTTTCAGCAGGGTATCTCTACGGTCGTTATGAAAATGGCGTCGTTTCGGGTGGGAGAATACAATACGTAAGGTTGTTCTCCATTATCGCTTTCTTTATATTGATTATTGCCTGCGTCAATTTTATGAACTTATCCACGGCTAAGGCATCCCGCAGAATGAAGGAAGTGGGTGTAAGAAAATGCATTGGTGCCAGCCGTCAATCATTGATTTTTCAATACCTGGGGGAATCAATGCTGATGGCTTTTTTATCGTTGATCTTAGCCATTATTCTTTTGACGGGTCTGCTTACCCCTTTCAATGAGATCACGGGAAAACAACTAACGCTGCATTTCGACACCGGGATTATTTTAACTGTTTTGGGTGTTACCCTGTTTGTCGGCCTTCTGTCCGGCAGCTATCCTGCCTTCTATCTTTCCGCATTCCGCCCGGTAGCTGTATTAAAGGGGAAGCTTAAAACATCCGCTGGTGAACTCTGGATAAGGAGGGGACTGGTTGTTTTTCAATTTACGCTTTCGGTGATCTTTATTGTTTTGGTTATAGTTGTTTACCGGCAGATTGCCTTTATTCAGTCAACCAGTAAAGGATTTAACAAAGACAACATCATCAGTTTTGATATGGAAGGCAGGATGGCCACACCGAAAGATTTACAAGCCTTTCTTTCAGGCATTGAGAACCTTCTTGCTGAAGTAAAAAATGTCCCGGGAGTTCTGAATGCATCCAGCATGGATCATGAAAGCATCATTGCAGACTTCGGCTCAACTTCCGATATTCATTGGGAAGGTGGTAACGTAGGGAATGTCATTAATTTTGGAAACATAGGGTTTAACTACGGAATGATCGAAACGCTGGGTATGCAAATGGCGGCCGGGCGTAGTTTCTCCAAAAGCCTGAGTTCGGACAGTTCAGAGATCATTTTCAACCAGGCTGCTATAGACATGATGGGGCTCAAAGATCCTGTGGGTAAGACGGTAAAGATGTGGGGCAGGGACAGGAAGATTGCCGGTGTGGTGAAGAATTTTCATTTTGAATCCCTGCATCAGCAAGTGAAACCTTTCGCCATCCGGTTGGAGCCTTTATATACCTATTGTATTATGGCTAAAATTAAAGCCGGACAGGAAAGCCAGGTTATTGACCGGATCCGGAAACTGCATCAAAAATACAGCCCGGGTTTTGTTTTTGATTACAAGTTCCTTGATCAGGATTACCAGGCTCAGTATATGGCGGAAAAAAGGATTTCCGTTTTATCCCGTTACTTTGCCGGGCTCGCTATCCTGATATCCTGCCTGGGTCTGTTTGGATTGGCTGCTTTTACTGCACAAAAGAGGCAAAAGGAAATTGGTATCCGGAAAGTGGTGGGTGCGACGGTAGGAAATGTGGTCTTTTTGTTATCGGTAGACTTTCTGAAATGGGTGGTGATTGCTGTTTTCATTGCTTCCCCATTGGCCTGGTGGGCAGCTAGCCAATGGCTGAATGGATTTGCTTATCACATTCCCATCCGTATTGATATATTCCTGATAGCAGGACTGGTTACAACGCTGCTTACCCTGGCTACGATCAGTTTTCAATCTGTTAACGCTGGTTTGACCAACCCCGTTAACAGCCTGCACTCAGAATGAGGTAAAGCTGTTGACATTGCCCGTCCATTTTCTGTCGACCTTTTCTGAAATGGTGTTCGGTGGAGCGTGCCGGTCCTTTATACCGACTTTGCGGCTGTGTTTTACTTCTACAGAATATACGCCGAATTCTTCCACCACTTTCCCTTTCATCGCATAAAAACCTTTTCCGGTAACCGGGTAGTATATGGAAACATCCGGAAAGAAAATGGTATCGAGCCAATCTCCGTAAGCATCCAGGAAAGTGTGAAAATGCATTGGCTGATTTTTAACGGTGTTTACGGATTTGGAGGTAACCAGATAACCAAGTATATGCACTTCCTTTCCAAGGTGCGCAGGCAGCTCGGAAGACGGTAAAAAATGAGCCGGATCTTCGTTGACCAGTTCGAATACCGGGCAAAGGGGAAATCCCAGCAATTCTATTTCATCCAGGGCATCATCCAGTGGATGTTGCGCAAGATCCGGCAATTGAAAGCTTACCGGTTCTTCCCTGAAAAGAAATCCCGAACCGGATACGGATTCTTTTTTTTTATGGAGAAAGTTCGCTTCCCAGAGCAACTCTTTTTTGTTTTTGCCGGTAAACCGGAAAGCACCGATCCGGATCAGAATATTCAGCTGTTCGATGCCAGGAGAAAGGCGTTCGATGAAATCGTTGAGATGCCGGTAATCCCCACGTCTTTCCCGCTCTTCTATCAGCTTCGTCATAAATTGTTCTTCCAGCGACTGAACATGCACAAATCCCATACAGACTTCGAAGCCGGAAATAGAACTGAGATAACGGCTACGGTTCACACAGGGCAACTGAATGCGGGCTCCTGTTTTTTTCAATTCATGGAAATATAATTCGCGGGAATAAAATCCGCCAAAGTTATTGATCACCGAAACCATAAACTCCATGGGGAAATAAGTTTTGAGATAGAGACTTTGATAACTCTCTACCGCAAAACTCGCGGAATGTGCCTTGCTGAAGGAGTAGCCGCCGAAACTTTCGATTTGCCGCCACACTTCCGAAATAACGAATCCGGAATAATTCCTTTCCCGGCAGTTTTTGAAAAACTTTATTTTTATGTCTTCGAGTTGTTTTCTGCTTCGGTATTTCCCGCTGATTGCCCGCCGGAGCATATCGGCTTCCGCCAGGTCGAGCCCCGCAAAGTGATGCGCTACCTTGATCACATCTTCTTGATACACCATAATGCCAAAAGTCTCTTCCAGCAATTCTTTCATCTTCGGATGCAGGTATTCGAAATCGTTGGGATGGTGATGCCGGTAAATGAACTGTTTCATCATGCCACTTTGTGCCACGCCGGGACGGATAACGGAACTGGCAGCTACCAGGCTGAGGTAATCATTGCATTCCAGTTTCATGAGCAACTGCCGCATACCGGGACTTTCAATGTAAAAGCAGCCAATGGTATCTGCTTTGCTTATCCGGGCCGCCATTCGCGGATCTTGTTTGAACCGGGCAATATCATGGATATTGATGTTTATCTTTTGATTCTGTTTTACGTGTTCCATTGTTTCCCGGATATGACCTAATCCCCGCTGGCTCAGAATATCCAGTTTGAACAATCCTATTTTTTCCGCCAGGAACATATCGATTTGGGAAGTATAAAAATTTTTCGGTGGAAGTTCAGTCGCGGTATATTGATAAATGGGTGCATCGCTGATCAGCATACCACCGGCATGTATGCTGAGGTGGTTTGGAAAGTTGTGGATGAGATTCCCGTAAAAATGAATCTGGCGACGGATCTTGTCGTCTTGCATGTTCCCGGAATCAAGCTGGTCAATTTCCTCTTTAGGCAGGCCGAACACTTTGCCCAGTTCACGCAGAATGGCCTGGGTTTGAAAAGTACTGTAAGAGCCCAACAGGCAAACGTGTTCGCGGCCGTAACGTTTGAAGACATAGTCAATGATCTGATCCCGACCCTTCCATGAAAAATCCAGGTCGAAGTCGGGTGGAACGGACCGTTGCGGATTCAGGAACCGTTCAAAATAAAGATCCAGTTCAATGGGATCAACATCTGTGATCTGCAGGCAATAAGCGACAATGGAATTGGCGCCGCTTCCACGGCCGACAAAAAAGAATCCGCGACTCCGGGCATACCGGATAATATCCCAGGTGATCAGAAAATAGGCATTGAAGTGCATCTGATCAATGATGGCGAGCTCTTTCATCACCCTGCTCCGGGCGGTTTTATTTTCTATTCCGTAACGCTTCCGGAGACCGTAGAGCGCCAGTTTTTGCAGTAATCGCCTGTCGTCTTCCCGGGACGCGGAAAAAATCTTTTTTGTTTTGTCTTTGTGGAAATCCATTTCAATGGAGCAGCTTTCCATAACATTGCGGGTATTCGCTATAATACATGGATATCGTTGAAAGGCCTGGAATAACTCGCCCGGCGCTACCAAAGTTTCGTGTTTTTCCGCGATGTCTTCTTTCTGTTGTTTGCTCAGCAGGACATTCTTATCGATGGCGCGTAGCAGGCGATGGGCATTATAATATTGCTGATTTTGAAAAGTGACTGGCTGCCGAACCACCAGCTTGTGCAGATAAAACGCATCCTGTCCGAATAATTTATTGATATCGGTTGTTTGAACACCCATGAATTCATTCGCTTGCAATTCATGCAACGGAATGGATCCGAAGGAATAGATGACATATACGCCCGTGAGATCCGGTCTGTCTGGAAAAGGTTTTTTGCCCTGAAGATGTTCCGAAAGAAATCGGTTGATCTGTTCAAATCCAGGATTATTTTTGGCCAGTAGAATATACAGGAACTTGTTATCATTCCTGATTTCTGCACCAGCGATGGGTCTGATCTGCCGTTGCCTGGAGAATTCCACAAAATCCCAGGTATCGCTGGTATTGTTGATGTTGGTGAGGGCAAGCTGGCTAATGCCGAGGGCTGCGGCATCGCTGACCAGTTCTTCCGTTCCAAATGTTCCATAACGGAAGCTGAAATAGGTTTTACAGTTCAAATACATGCGCCTCTGAATAAAAGATGTTCGCCAAATTGTTTTTTTACGCTGTCTATGGCCTGGTAGAGGCTGATGATTTCCCGGCTGTCTTCAAAAATATTGATCTGGTAACTGCCGGATACCAGGTGGGTAAACCGGACGCCGACCAGCCGGACGAGTAAACGCCGGTCATACAGTTTATTAAACAGTTCGATGGCCTTTTGGATCAGGATATGATCGTTGGCCGTATACGAAATGGTGCTTTGCATAGTCATGGTCTGAAAATCACTATAACGGATCTTAATGGTTACACAGCCGGTTAATTTATCATTGCTCCTCAGTTCAAAGGCGATGCGTTCCGTCATGCGGCCCAGTGCCTTATGCAGGAAATGGATGTCTATTGTATCGGTGTCGAACGTGTTTTCCGTGCCGATGCTTTTTTGTTCGTGATAGGGAACAATGGGGGTATCGTCTATTCCCTGGGCACGCCGCCAGAGTTCGATACCATTTTTACCCAGCAGGTTGATCATCATATCTACCGGGATCTGGCTCAGGACCGAGATGGTTTCTACGCCCATGCGGCGCAGCAGGGTAGTTGTTTGCTTGCCGATCATCGGCATTTTTTCTACCGGTAGCGGGGCGAGAAAAGATTTTTCTTTTCCGGGTTGAATTTCGACCTGTCCATTGGGTTTGTTCTCATTTGTAGCTATCTTGCTAATAAGTTTGTTGGTGGACAGGGCATAGGAAATACCCAGCCCGCTTTCTTTAATAATCTTCTTACGTAACTCCATCACGTATTGGACGCACCCAAAAAATTTATCCATGCCGCTCATGTCAATGTAAAATTCATCAATACTCGATTTCTCGAAGAGGGGAACTTCACTGCGGATGATTTCGGTAACAAGATTGGAGAAGTGGATATATTTATCCATATCGCCGCGGATGATCAGCAATTCGGGGCATAGCCGCTTGGCAAGTTTCACCGGCATTGCTGAATGCACACCGAATTTGCGGGCTTCATAACTGCAGGAAGTTATAACCCCACGGCCGCTTTGGCCGCCGACGGCAATCGGTTTACCCCTTAGTTTTGCATTACGCAGGTACTCCACATTTACGAAAAATGCGTCCAGGTCAAAGTGCGCAATCGATCTGTTGCTGATTTGAGCAATCATATCAGGGAAGTTTCGCAGCTAAAATACTAATTTTATTAGTAATATGACAACTAAGTTTATTGGCCGATTGTTGGCGGACTGTACGCGGAGAATTCCATCAGCCTCTCTCCGAAGGGCTCCATTTAAACCACCTTATGCCGAGTACAGAAAAAATGATCGCGTATCCGATGGTGATCAGGAGGGCCTTGGTGGCAGAAAGGTCCCAGGAAGCTGCCTGGAAGCTGCTGGCGAGGATATGTTTTACGGTTCCGTAAGGCGACCATTGGACTAAATGACCGATTTGTGTTCCCAGTATACCCAGTTCGCCAAACATACCCACCATGATGAAGACAAAATACACCAGTCGGCTGGTGGAATGCACGGTCTCTGCATTTTTAATTAGTCCCACAATCATCTGACCGATTCCCAGGTAAACTGCACCCCCCACGAGGGCCGCCACATATCCCAGGAGATAACCGCCGGCAGAAAGTGAAATCTTATCGAAATAAAACCCGGCAATGAATACCGTGCTGGTCAGCAGCAAGATCATCAGCATCTGTACCAGGAGCCGGCTGCTCATAACGGACCACGCGGGCAGCGGCGCAACCCGCAATCTTTGAAAGATGCCTTTGTCCCGGTCACGGGCAATGGAATTGGAATAACCCATGAGGCCGATGGCGATAAGGCCCAGCGTAATGCAGGTGCCCAGAACAAAAGCACCGCCCAATTTATCAATTACGCCCTTCCATGAAAACAGGATGATCACAGGTACGATGAGGATCAGCATAAAGGATTTCCGGTTGCGCCATTGCGTGGTCAGATCCGCACGCAGCAGAGAAGAAAAAATGGTGGATGTGGAGGGGATGTTTTGCATGATATTTTATTTGAGATAAATTAAACCCTCACCTGACTGCCGGTGAGCCCGATAAATACATCTTCGAGCGTGACTTTTCCTTTTCTGGAAGCCCGGATCACTTCAGGATCGTTCCGGTGACCATCAATCAGGGCCTGTGGTGTGTCTGTGCTGATCACCTGGCCATGATCGATGATGGCTACCCGGTCGCATACGGATTCTGCCTCTTCCATAGAATGGGTGGTGAGTAATATGCCATGTCCCTGATTTCTCAGGGATTCAATTCTTTCCCAGAGTTGACGGCGTGCCTGGGGATCGAGTCCTGTAGTGGGCTCATCCAGCAAAACCAGTCTGGGTTCATGGATAAGGGCAATCACCAGGGAAACCCGTTGCTGCTGCCCTCCCGATAGTTGTCCGAATTTTTTACTACCCGCTTCCCGGAGGTTGATATTCTCAAGAATGGATCCCAGTTTCTCGCGCGTCAGGGGCACACCGTAAATTCCCGCATACAACCGGATGATTTCAGCGACATTTAATTCCGGCTGAAAGCTGGTCGCCTGGAGTTGCACACCCATATTGGCGCGGGCATGGCGCGGATGCGTTTTTATATCGTATCCGGCCACACGAACAACCCCGGATTCCGGGACGAGCAGCCCTTCCACGGCACTGAGAGAGGACGTTTTGCCGGCGCCGTTTGGACCGAGCAGCTCAAAAATTTCCCCGGCCTGCACCGTAAAACTAAGATTTTTTACCGCCAGGAAATTTCCGTATTTCACGTTGAGGTTGAGGACTTCCAGAACGGCTTCTGAAGGGGTATTCATGAGTGCCTTTTTTTGCTGACAGGAGGCGAAGATATTTCTCCGGTTCAAAAAAAGAAAACAATAAGCGGTGAATGCCGGACTGGGGGCGGTGAAAACAGCTATTGCCCATTTAAAAGACTATCCACCTGCTCATTAAATTCTTTTTTAAATATTTCATAATGGTCGCCCGTACCCGGCCCGTTAAATCCCGTGGAAATTTTTCTAACCTGCCCCCTTCTATCTATTAAAATGGTGGTCGGAAAACCAATGATTTTTTCAAGTTGTGGCAGGGTCTTTTCTGTTCTTAAGGGATCCATTACGGTGACGCCGGTCACCAGGATGGGATAAGTGACATGAAACCGGGTTTTAAATGATAGCAGAGATTTTTTAGATGACTCAAAATGGGTGGTTCGTTCATAAGCCAGCGCGATGATTTCCGTGCCGCGGTCCCGGTTTTTCTGATAAAAGTCGCTCAGAAAAAGAGTTTCATCCATGCAGTTGGGACACCAGGATCCCATGATCTGAACAATGACCACTTTATTTCTAAAGGCCGGACTCAGAATGGAAATCATCCGGCCGTCTATGCTTTTAAATTTAAAATTCAGTGTTGCCCTGGCCGGATTTTTCAGACGGGTCAGGCTGTATTCATCCGGCAGTGCGGCTTTTTCGTTTTTTTCGGCCTTCCAGGTCTCTTTATTGACCGCACCCGCGTAAAACAGGCCGCCGGATAGTTTACCGGGACCGTCAATCTTTGCTGTGAAATAGTAAGCATCTCCGCCATCAAACGTGGAGATTTTAAGAGAATCTCCATCCACAACGCCCTCGAGAAAGCGGTAATCTCCGGTTGTGGTTAAGAAGGTTCCGGTAACCCGGTAGTCGGATTGCCTGAATTCGCCCACCGCTTCCATTAAGCCATTGTCTTCATTGAAAGCAGCTGACCATCTCCCGGTAATATCAAAACGGGGCGGTTGGGAAACAGTGAACCTCGCGCTTTGATTCAGCACGGCGCGAAATGGCATCCTAACCACCCGGTCTCCGTAATTTTTTATCCAGTATCCGTCCAGCCTGTTCCCGCCGGAAATCCGCAAAGGAAAACGGGAATCAAAAAAAGGCATCTGGATGAATAACGAATCCTGAACCTGCCGGATCTGATCCACCAGCAAACGCTCTTTCCCATTCATGACGTATAGGATTTTTTTTTCGGCACTGTCTCTGGTTTCAAAATTAAAACTAATTTCCTGGCCGTCTTTCCGGAGAAGATGCGCCCGCCAGATTCCATCCGGCAGGCTTGAGTGTTGTGTGAGCGTTCCGGATAAATCTTCGTGCGAAAAGGAGCGGGCCTGGGCGGAAAGAATATAAAAGATCAAAATGGAAATGCACAAAAACCACCGCGAATATATTTTAATCATCGTACGGAATTATGGCGAAAGGCAAATGTAGGCATCGGTTTATCAAAATGCCGGATCTCTTCATTTCGTATCCAAAGAATGGCTGGCCAGGAATTTCTTCGTGATATCGGGATAGATGGCAATCCGGTGGGTGCGCACCAGATCGGGCGTGGACTTCTTTGGATCAGCCATTTGCAAAAATATTTTTTTAGAGGGAAGCAAAGGCATATGGCAATCAATACAATTATCACTCAACACCAGCCCCCTGGGCGGAATAAGGCTGCAGGTATCGGGACCATGTTCCTGATGACAGGTGATGCAACGGCTGGAAAATAAAACCGGATCATTCAATTCGGTCCGGTGTACGTTGTGGCAGGAGGAACAATCCATCGCAGAGGACTTGAAACATTTGCTGGAGGTCAATAGGCCGTATTGATTACCGTGCACATCCAGGGAAGCGTTTGTTTTGTCATTGAATGCAGGGGTAGAAAAATCATCCAGTTTATCGCCTTCCTGAAAAGAAAAGGCCGGCAATTTTTCTTTCCTGAATCCGGAATGGCAAAGGGCGCAGGCATCCAATCTTTGCTGCCGACTCAATGCTTTCGGATTGATTACATACCGGGCGATTTTTTCATTCGGATTCTGGAGATGAAAGGCAACATGCGCCGCGGAAGGGCCATGACATCGCTCACAGTCAATTCCATAGATCAGGCTGCTGCTGTCGAAAGCAATTGCTCCATCCGGTTCCGTGATGGTTTTGGCGAAACTCGCATGACATTCTATGCAATTGGCGGGGATTTTTTTATAGAAAAAAATAACCGCTGAAGGATAACCTGGGCTAACGCACCAGCTGTCCAACGGGGTATAATAAGAAATGGGTAGTTGGAACAGGGTGCTGTCCCGCCAATACAAATAGGTTTGTCCTTTTCTTCCGGAGCCGATGACCATTCCAAAAGCCTCCCTTTGAAAAATCATATCACTGATATAGGCCGTTTGATAAAACCCGCTGTCTGTTTTATCCATCGCCACATCCGTGAAATTGTTGAATTTGAAATGATTCCTGGATGGCGCGAAACTGCCTTTGATATATTTTTCCTGTGCCGGACGGGAGGATAAATAATGAGCCGTGGAGATATGGGTATCATAAATGTCTTTGTGACAGCCCTGGCAGGAAGCGGACCCGGCATAAGGATTCTGAATTTTATGAGCATGAATGGCCTGGGATTTTGAAGAGCCGAAACCGGCACAGAAGATGCCGCCCAGGCACACCAGGATGAAAATGACCAGGATGGTCAGATTTTGCTTTTTAAAGCCGGGTAAGTGCGCCATTTTTCACGCGAATTAATCAGGATCAATTTAGTCCATTTGGAGAAAACCCTGGATACCATACTTTATACATCAAAAAAACACCAGCTGGTAGGGCATGACGCATAGAAAAAATAGGTTTAGGTACGGGCAGCAGATCAAACGATTGTGCTGTCTTTCAGTTAGGCTGGTTTTATTAGGAATACCTCAGGAACTGGGATCTCTTTATTCAATAGTACAGGGAAATTACCGGGTGATGTGATAGGAGGCAATAAAAAAAGGAGCTACCACCTCCTTTTGATATTTTTTTTGTGTAAATCTTAGTAACTGAAAATAAATGACAATAATCTGTTAAATAAGTACCACAATCATCACTAAAATCCATTTACTTTCACTTTGCTAAAGGCTTATTTGTTTTTTTACTTGCTAAAACTAACTAACGATGAGAAAAAAACTTCTGTTTATCTTCCCTTTCTTCCTTTGCCTTTATTCTTTCTCTTTTGCCCAGACTTCTGAACTAACAGGTCATGTTAACTTTCAGGGTGCGGGTCCCGTTGTTGGTGCAACCATTACGGTAAAGGGAACCCGGCAATCAACCATTACGAATGAGGATGGTTTTTTCAGGCTGGGTAATGTAAAGCAGGGGGCCACCATTCAGGTAAGTTATGTAGGGTACAAACTTCAGGAGTACGTGGTTCAGGGCCCGACCCTGGATATAACCATCAACCAGGAATCCCAGAAACTGGAAGAGGTGGTGGTAACCGCGCTGGGTATCAAGAAAGAGAAACGATCCCTGGGTTATGCCGTTTCTGAAATAAATGGAGGCGAGCTAACCAAGGCCAGGTCGGTGGATATCTCGAATTCGCTGGAAGGCAAGGTAGCCGGCCTTAATATTGTTTCAACGGCCACCGGTCCGGGTGGTTCTTCCCGTATCACGTTGCGGGGAAATGGATCTTTGAGTGGTGATAACCAGCCGCTGATCGTGGTGGACGGGATTCCGATGAATAATGAGAATATGAATAACCTGCAGAATGGTGCCGGCGGTGGCGGCACAGCGGTGGGGATGTGGGGTGGTGCGGATCAGGGTGACGGTATTTCCAGTCTGAATCCGGATGAAATCGAAAACATCAGCGTGCTGAAAGGCGCTACAGCTGCTGCCCTGTATGGTTCGAGGGCCTCAAACGGGGCCATCCTGGTTACCACCAAAAGTGGTAGTAAAAACAATGGCGCGATCGGTTTGGAACTGAATAGCAATTTTGTTGGGGAATCGCTGCTGAATAAAACCTTTAAAGATTATCAATACGTATATGGAATCGGCGATGCCTTAAACGGAGACCTCCAGGGGTCAAAACCGGCTACCGCAGACCCGAATACCCAGACCAACAGTTATGGCGCCAAACTGGATGGATCACCAGCTATTCAATATGACGGGGTGACCCGACCCTATGTGGGGGTTAAAGATAATTTGTCTAAGTTCTTCCGGGTCGGAAATACCTGGACGAATTCTGTGGCCATGTCCGGAGCCACAGATAAATTGAATTATCGCCTTTCCCTGAGTGATCTGAATAATACCGGCATCCTGCCAAGTAATTCGCTTAGGAGGGATAATGTGGCCTTGAACCTCAATGGCAAATTAAGTGATAAATTGTCTTTCACTGGGAACATCAAATATATTAAGGACAAAAACCACAACCGGCCAAGACTGTCAGATTCGCCTGGAAATGCGGCCTACACGCTATGGACCCTCCCAACCTCTTTAGCGGTTCAAACCTTAAAAGACAATGTGACGAATACGGATGGTTCAGAAAAAGTCTGGTCCAATAACCAGTATGTCAACAATCCCTATTTTGTTACTGAAAAATATCAGGAGGACGATTCCAAAGAAAGATTGTTGACCTCTTTTGAACCTAAATTGAATATCACCGATTGGCTTTATGTTAAAGGCTTAATGGGCTTTGACAAGTTCACCTACCGGGACAAGGACATTACACCAACCGGTGCCGGTTATTCCTTAGGCGGAAGCTACTCACAAAATCTGGTGGATTTCCGGGAATCAAACCTAGGTTTCATCATTGGTCTTGACAAAAAGATCGGGAGCCGGTTCGCTATCAATGCCATTGCCGGTGGTAATGCCATGTCGCAGTCAATTCTTGGGGATAATACCTCAGGCGGTCCTTTCAATATTCCTTTCTTTTATGATGTGAGCAATGTGAATCCGGGAAGCATCAACAATACGCACCGTGACCTTGAAAAGAGGATCAATTCATTTTACGGATCTGCCGATTTCTCCTTCAATAATTATCTGTTCTTAAGCGTTACCGGCCGTAATGACTGGTTCTCAGCATTGACGCCGGCTACGGTTCCCAAGGGTCAGACGGTTAAGAACAGCATTTTCTATCCATCCGTCGGGATGAGCTTTGTGATATCCGACGCCCTGAGACTTCCTGCCGCCATCAACTATGCCAAGATAAGAGCTTCATGGGCACAGGCTGGCGGGGATACTGATCCATATAAATTATCACTCACCTACGGTTTGTCGGGTGCCAACGGCTCAGCTCCTCTTGCTCAGATTGGACCATCCGGGGTTCCCAATTCCAAGCTGAAGCCTTATGTTTCAACAACCGATGAAATTGGTCTCGAAGCCAGAATGATCAACAACCGGCTGGGATTGGATCTGGCTGTGTATAACCGTGTAACAACAGATGATATCCTTACGGCCACCATTTCACCAACGTCAGGTTATACCGGAGCAGTATTTAATGTTGGCGAGATCTCCAATAAAGGGGTTGAATTAATGCTCAGCTACCGCTTCGGTTCACCCACCGGATTTATGTGGGAACCGGGAATTAATTTTTCCTACAATAAAAGTTTAGTCAAAGCTTTATATGGAGACCTTACCCAGATATCTGTAGATAATGCCCGCACCCAAACTGCTTATATCGCGCAGGAAATCGGGAAAGAATACAGTGAGCTCCAGGTGGTGGCCTACAAAAGAAATGCCGCGGGGCAGATTATTTTCAATTCATCCGGGCTTCCCGATAAAGCAGACAATCTGAAAGATATGGGAACCGGCGTTTCACCCTATACGGCAGGTTTCAGCAACTCCTTCCGGTACAGAAACTTCACACTGAATATGCTGATCGACGGGAAATTCGGAGGTGTGATTTTCTCAGGCACCGAAGCGCTCGCCTACCGGTATGGGTTATCCAAAGGGACCCTTCCCGGCAGGGAAACGGGTGTGGTAGGCAAGGGGGTGATGGAAGATGGTCAAACGGCAAATACGAAGAATGTTCAGGCGGAAGCCTATTACGTGAACCTGTATAATTTCGGCGAACCGTTTGTTTACAGTTCTGATTTTATCAAGCTGCGCTCCCTCTCCCTGGATTATTCCATTCCTGCCAGAACATTCAGGAATACGCCTTTTAAATCCGTGACAGTTTCCATTGTGGGCAGAAATTTGTGGACCATTATCAAGCATACGCCGAATATTGATCCTGAATCCACTTACAATAATGGCAATGCGCAAGGGTTGGAATTTACTGGAATGCCCATTACAAAAACGATGGGAATAAATCTTAATGTAAAATTTTAACTTAAACCTGCCTAAAAATAACTCACTATGATTCGCAAAATATGCATTCTATCATGCCTGATTTTATCAATGGCCTCCTGTACAAAGGACTTTAATAAAATCAATGTCGATCCAACTCAACCGGCTTCTGTGCCGCTGGATTACATCTTTGGACAATCACAATTGCTGTTCGCCGGCTCCGCTGGTGATCCCGGTTATACCACCTGGCGCGGTAATTTTATTTATGCCATGCCCATGGTGCAGCAGTTCGCCTCCCTGGGAAGCTTTTACTCCGGGGATAAGTATCTTTTCTCAGCAACCAACGATGCTTCCGGTGCTTATTTCGGAACCAGTAACGGGGAAGGAAATTATCCAAATTCGATTAAGAACCTCGTGAACCTGATCTATCTGGCCAGACAGGATTCCGTGACCAACGTGAATATTTTATCCATGGCCAGGATACTGAAAGTGCTTCAGATGTCTATTATGACCGATATGTATGGAGATATCCCGTATTTCCAGGCTGGGCTCGGATATCTGAGCTCTGTGTATTCTCCTGCGTATGATAAACAGCAGGATATTTATATGGATATGCTGAATGAACTGGACCAGGCAGGATCAGCGCTAAGTACTTCCGCTTACATACCTTCGGCTGCTGATTTTGCTTACCAGGGCGATATTGGAAAATGGAAACATTTTGCAAATTCTTTGATGTTGCGGCTGGCTATGCGTTTGCAAAAAGTAGATGCTACAACTGCCCAAGCCTGGGTGAACAAAGCCCTGACCGGCGGCGTTATGACCAGCAATGATGAGAGCTATATCATCATTTACCCGGGTGGTGCATCGGCAACAACCAATCCCAATTCTTACAATTTAGGTCCTTCGAATAAAATCACGAGAGGTGAAGTGCTTCATGGCAATATCCAGTGGTCAAAAACGCTTATAGATGCCATGAAGGCCAGACAGGACCCAAGGCTTTCCCAGATTGCAGCAGTAGGTGAAACATCGGCAGGCACCGGTACAACACCGGGCGACAATTCACCAGGCGTACAGAAAGGTCTTCCGAACGGGCTTGACGTATCTCCCGATCCGATTGCTACTTATTCTGTAATGAATATTAACATATACACAGACAATGCACCCGACATCATCCTGTCTTATGCAGAAGTCGAATTTCTAAAGGCGGAAGCCATCGAGAGAGGATGGTTTGCAGGAACTGCAGCTACGGAATACCGGAATGGTCAGGCTGCGGCACTTCAGCAGATGGCCTCTTATACACCTACTTATGCACCCTCAGCCGGAGATATTACAGCTTATCAGGCTGCCAATCCTTATCCGGGAGGCACATTGGATAATAAAGTAGAGGCGATACAAACAGAATTGTGGACATTATTCGCCTGTACATTCAATGGATACGAGGCCTGGGCCGACTGGCGGAGAACTGGCTTCCCTGTTTTAACGCCGGTTAATTACGTGGGAAATGCATCCAACGGCCAAATTCCGCGGAGGTTAATTTATCCTACAGAACAAATCACACTTTCAGCAGATGCCTATAAGGCCGCTATCGCTGCGCAGGGACCCGATTTGTTTACCACGCACATGTGGTGGGATGCGCAATAACAGGAATGATTGAGGTTGTCTATGGTTTAAAAGGCAGGGTTCACTGAAGATCCTGCCTTTTTTTATATTTATTTACGGATGCCCTATCTTTAAGTACGATTTGTTTTAATCAATAATCAATCCATCTTGTATCTCTCGTTATTGATAAAGCCTTTTAGGTTTTTGTTTGTTGAAGTATTGATCCTTCTTGCTGCAGGTCCGGTTATTTCACAAACACCGCTTTTTCAGTTAAAATCTCCCAGAGACACGCATATCAAATTTAGTAATGATCTCCGCGAATCGGAAGATCGTAACGTGCTGGGGTATGAATATTTTTACAATGGCGGTGGCGTAGCCGTTGGAGATATCAATAATGACGGGCTGGAGGATGTTTTTTTTACTTCCAATATGGGAGAAAATAAATTGTATCTGAACCTGGGACATCTTCAGTTTAAAGACATCACCCTGGAAGCCTGTAAGGGACTGGAAGGCCGTAAAGGCGGATGGAAAACAGGTGTTACAATGGCGGATGTGAATGGGGACGGGCTGCTTGACATTTATATCTGTTATTCGGGTAAAGTGGATTCCAATATCCGGAGGAACCAGCTGTTCATTAATCAGGGAGATCTAAAATTTAAAGAAGAGGCAAAAGAATATGGACTCGATGATCCTGGTTACGGCACGCAGGCCGTGTTTTTTGATTACGATAACGATGGGGATCTGGACATGTTTCTGCTAAATCACAACATTATTAAAGTCAGCAATCTCGAGCTGGCCAAATACAAAGACCTCACTGATGAAATGGCAGGTGACAAGTTGTTTGAAAACCAGCACGGCCATTTTGTGGATGTATCAAAAAAGGCCGGAATTCACCAGGATCCCCTGACTTTTGGACTGGGCGTGGCCATCGCAGATGTGAACCAGGACGGATGGCAGGACATCTATGTTACCAATGATTATAATGAGCCGGACTACCTCTATATCAATAACCATGACGGCACATTCACGGAAAAATCGAAGGACTATTTCCGGCATTTATCAGAATTTTCGATGGGCGTCGATATTGCCGATTTCAATAATGACGGCCTGCCGGATGTTATGACGCTGGATATGCTGCCCGAAAGCAACCGTCGTCAGAAATTGCTGCAACTCCAGGAGAACTATGAGAATTTTCAGATCATGCAGGATCAGGGTCTTTACAAGCAATATATGCGCAATATGCTGGAGCTGAACAACGGCGACGGTACTTTTAGCGAGATAGCCCAGTTCGCCGGCGTATCCAATACAGACTGGAGCTGGTGCCCCCTCCTTGCGGATTTTGACAATGATGGTTATAAAGATCTGTTTGTCTCAACCGGCTATTTACGCGACTACACCAATAAGGATTTTCTGCGCTATTGGGGTGATTACAAAATAAAAAAGCAGATGGATAAAGAACCGGAATTGCTGATGGATCTCGTAAAAGCGATGCCGGTGACCATTTATCCGAATTATATTTTCCGTAATAACCACGATCTTACTTTTTCCAACAAACAAAAGGAGTGGGGGCTCATGGATTCGAAGATTTCCAGCGGAGCGGTTTTTGCCGACCTCGACAATGACGGCGATCTGGATCTGCTGATAAACAATATCAATCAGAATGCTTTTGTTTACCAGAATATGAGCCGGGAACAACACAACAGTAACTATCTTTCCATATCCCTGAAAGGCGATGGACCAAATACACACGCCATCGGAGCGAAAGCGTATCTGTACAATAAGGGGTCTGTTCAATATCAGGAAGTAAACCCCAACCGGGGTTATCTTTCCTGCGTAACCACCAAACTTCATTTCGGGCTTGCAGAACAGCAGCAGGTTGATTCCGTGAGGATTATCTGGCCCGATCAGACCACTCAATTGCTAACGAACATCAAGGCGAACCAGGAACTGAAAATAGCGGAAGATCCTCATGCGAATTCGCCATGGATTCTCAAACCGGTGAAAAATGAAACCGTTTTTGTCAGGGCGCCGGATTTTGTCGATTATAAAAATGTTGCTTTTACGGAGAATGATTTCAAACGCCAGCTCCTGATGCTATTCATGTATTCGAAAACAGGTCCTGTTGTTGCGTCGGGAGATATTAATAAAGACGGACTGGAAGATATTTTTATCAGTGGCGATAAAGACAAATATGGGAAGATATATGTTCAGCAGCCAGGTGGTAAATTCAGCCCGCTGGCCATTGATATCGGAGACGAAAATTCTTCGGCTATTTCCGCTGCCGTGTTCTTTGATGCAAACGGAGACGGATTCCCGGATCTTTACACCGCCAAAGGGGGCTATTCTCTTTTTCAACCCAATACGCCGTCTCTGCAGGATGAATTATTCCTCAATGACGGAAAAGGCAATTTTCAACTCGCACAAACCGCACTTCCCAACCTCAGCGCCAGCAGTAAATCCTGCGTAAGACCCTGCGATTTTGACAACGATGGCGATCTGGATTTATTTGTAGGTGGAAGAGTAATCCCGGGTGCCTATCCGGTAACACCGAGAAGTTTTTTGCTAGTCAATGACGGCAAAGGTACTTATCATGTGTCACCGACACCATTTGACAGCCTGGGTATGGTGACCGATGCGCAATGGGTGGATCTGAACAATGACGGAAGAAAGGATCTGATTCTTTGCGGCGAATTCATGCCGGTTAAAATTTTTATTAACCTGCCTGACGGTTTTACTGATAAAACCAAGGATTATTTCGAAGAAGGTCAGCAGGGGTTTTGGAATTGCATCAGCATTGCGGATGTGGATGGAGATGGACAACCGGATATCATCGCCGGTAATCTTGGCCTGAATTCACAGATCCATGTTTCCGAAAAGGAACCCGGAGAGTTATATTATGCCGATTTTGATAACAATGGATCTATTGACCCTTTCTTTAATTTTTATATTCAGGGGAAAAGTTATCCTTTCGTAAGCCGTGATGAATTGAATAACCAGATCTATCCCATGCGCCTGAAATTTCACAGTTATAAAGCTTATGCGGATGCGACTATAAAAGATATTTTCTCGGAAAAGGAACTGGCGGGGGCATCTAAACTAACGGTAACGGAAAGCCGCACTGTTTGTTTCCTAAACCGAGGGGGGAAATTTATTAAAACAATATTGCCGGTACAGGCTCAGTTTTCCATGGTCACCAGAATACTGACCGGAGATTTTACTGGAGATGGGCATGCGGATCTTTTGCTTCTGGGAAATCACATGGATAACCGTCTGAAGATCGGCAGTATTGACGCCAATTACGGTTGTTTGCTCGCAGGGGATGGAAAAGGCGGATTTACGTATGTTCCCCAACCCTTATCGGGACTTTCCATTAAAGGAGACGTGAAGTCGGCCGAAGAAATCGGTATTGACGGTAAAAAATATATCCTTGTCGGAATCAATGATGAGAAGTTAGAGTTTTATAAAGAGAAATGACAACGAAAATGAAGAAGCTATTAATAGCAGCCTGCTTTCTGTGTCGGGGCGCTTATGCCCAGCCACTGACCGCAAATTTTGAAAACGACATTCAGTCGGCAGTTTATGCTCTTTCGCATGTAATGATACATGATGTCATCAATCCTCCGGCTGCGGCCCGTTATTATGCCTATTGTCTGATGGGTACCTATGAAATTGTTTCCCAAAATGATCCAAGTATTATACCGCTGTCTTCTGTACTGAACGGTTATCATCTAAACTATGTGGGGGTTGATAAAGGAAAATACAATTACCGGCTCGCATCTCTTTATTGTATTCTGGAGACTGGGAAGCGCCTGCTGCCATCCGGATATATGCTGGAAAAACAGGAAGGGGACCTGCTTAAGATTTGCAAAAAAGCAAAAATAACGCCTGCGGTAATCGGGCAGTCGGTTACGGTGGCCAAGGCAATGACTGAAACCATTGTTGCTTATTCAAAAACAGACAATTACAACAAGCTGAGTGCAAGGCTGGGTTATACGCCTAAGAAAGGCGAGCCGTACTGGGATCCGACACCGCCTGATTACGCGGAAGCAGTGGAACCTAACTGGAAGACTATCCATACACTGATCATTGATTCAGCCGGCGAGTTTAAGCCATTGCCGCTGACTCCTTTCAGCAAAGATAGCAGCAGTGCCTTTTATAAGCTGGCAAAAGAAGTATATGATATTTCCAGGAAGGCGGTTCCGGAATATGAAGCCATTGCCAATTTCTGGGATAATAATCCTTTTGCCGTCCAAACGGAAGGCCATATGATGATTGGGTTTAAAAAAATAAGT
The DNA here is from genome assembly GCA_030706635.1 of Bacteroidota bacterium. Classification (GTDB taxonomy): domain Bacteria; phylum Bacteroidota; class Bacteroidia; order Chitinophagales; family Chitinophagaceae; genus Puia. The sequence continues at coordinate 201,269 of JAUZOD010000001.1, read as the reverse complement.
CCGGGTGGCCATTGGATGAATATAGCCGGGATCGCCGCAAAAAGAGCCAGGTTGTCTTTCAATCAGTCAGTGCAGGTTTATACCATGCTTTCCGTCACCATGATGGACGCATTCATCAGCGCCTGGGAAGAAAAGTATCGCAGCAACCGGATCAGGCCAGTTACCTATATTAACAGGTACATAGATGTGAGGTGGGTGCCTTTGCTACAGACTCCCCCCTTCCCGGAATACATCAGCGCCCACAGCATTGTCTCCACTTCTGCAGCAGAGATCCTGACCTTCTTTCTGGGGGATGGGTTTTCTTATACCGATGATACCGAGGTAAGTTCCGGTGCTACCCCGAGAAGGTTTTCTTCATTTCGAAATGCAGCGGAAGAAGCCTGCATCTCCAGGCTCTATGGAGGCATTCATTTTCGGGATGCAATTGTTAACGGCCAGAAAACCGGAAAGGAAGTGGGGAAACTGGCGATTCAAAAGATGAAAGCTGCCGGCATGAGACCCTTTATAGCCGAACAGAAAAACTAGTCGCGGTCTCTTCGTTTGGGAGCGATTCCATCCACAAATGAATTTTAGCATTACACCGTCCGGCAATCCGGAGCAAACAGCTATAAAGATTTGCGGATCAACAGGCTGAAAGGGTTTTTTATTTTCTCTTTTTTATTTTCCAGGATTAGTCTGGCCGCATCTTCGCCCATTTTAGTATGGTCGGTGGAGAGCACGGTAATACCTTCCTGTAAAATTTCCTTTAACGGGGTCTCGTTATACGAGATGATGCCTACGTCTTTGCCAACCATCCATTTTTGGCTTCTGCAGATTTTAATGAGATTAACGAGATCCGTTTCTTCTATTACAATAAAGGCTTCTTTTGGATGAACAGCTGTGTCCGGGTTTATTTCCTGGATGATGGAATACTTCTGGTTGAAGGCCATACAAAAATTACGAAAGCCAACAACAATTTCATTTGGATAGGAGATCAGCTTGGGATAAACCAATATTAGTTTATCGTATTTTTTGAGCAAAGGCAGACCGGTTTGCAGGGCGTCTCCGATATCATTTTTAAAATCCTGGTACACCGCGGCATAATTGGAATTCAGGTTGCGAACGTCTTTATCCAGGATGAGTAATTTTTCCGTGGGAATTTTCCGGATAAGGGCATAAGCTTCTTCTTCATGTTCATAGAAGTGGGGCATGATCACATAATAATCATATTCATGCATATGATTTTCCAGCAGGTTACTGAAGATCCGGGTATTGGAATAATGAATCTTCAGATCAATTACCGCATGGGTACCCATAGCCTGTACAAATGCATTGTAGATCTGTTTTTTATAATTGCTGATCTTATTAAAGAGAAGCAAGATCCGGTATGAAGTATTGATATCTGTTCTGTTGATATAGAATCCCTTCCCCCTAACCGGCAGGATCACTCCTTTTTTCTCCAGCAAATCATAGGCTTTCTGAACGGTATCCCGGGACAGGAGAAATTCATTGCTCAGCTCATTGATGGACAGTAGTCGGTCTCCTTTTTTCAGTTTTCCATTTTTAATGGAGTTGTTGATGGAATCAATGATCTGAAGGTATTTGGGTGTTTTTCTTTCCGAATTGATTTCATATATATTATTCATAAGCGGAACTCTTTGTCTGCCTTTCCGGCATTCCTGCGTTCGTTCTTGAGAAACCAATGAATGCCTTTATGCGGTTGTAAAAGTGCAGGCCCTAAAGGAAATAATGGCTGCGTTTTGCAAATTAAATGATTTGCTGATGGTAAAGATGAATTAATTCCGGAGCGAATCAGCGTTTTCGGGATTTTTTGTTAAATTGTTGATATGAAACGCTTCCGGGAGCTCCCTTTATTTCGCTCCTTCCTTTTATTTTTCGTTTTCATGTCTACTTTTTTAATAGAATCGGGTGCACAGATCGTTTTGCCTTTATATCCGGGCAAAATTCCAAATTCAAAGCCGGCACCCGATGAAGAGACTTCTGAATATGATGCGGATGGGCTCTTGATTATCAGCAAAATTTCCCGGCCGACCCTGACGGTTTGTCTTCCTCCGAAAGAAAAAGCGACCGGCGTGGCCGTTATTATTTGTCCGGGCGGCGGCTACTGGGTGGTTGCAGCCGGTCATGAAGGAGCTGACGTAGCCAAAAGTTTTAATGATGCCGGGATAGCTGCATTTGTCCTGAAGTACCGGATCCCCAATGATCATACCATGGTCAATAAGGAAATTGGCCCTTTGCAGGATGCCCAGCGGGCCTTGCAGATTGTTCGGTCACGGGCGGCTGAATGGGGGATTGATCCGCATCACGTAGGCATTATGGGATTTTCAGCGGGGGGCCATCTGGCTTCCACTGCGGGCACGCATTTCAAGAAATCCTATATTGACAATCCCCGGAAGATCAATCTGCGGCCCGATTTTATGCTGCTGATTTATCCCGTGATCAGTTTTACTGACGCGATAGGTCATATCGGCTCCAGGGATCAGCTTCTGGGTAAGAACCCATCACAGGAGAAAATTAAATATTATTCAAACGAACTACAGGTTACGGATCAAACCCCGCCAGCTTTCCTGGTTCATGCCAAAGATGATCCTGCCGTTCCGTATGCCAACAGCGAGGCCTTTGCCTCGGCGCTGAAAAAGCACCATATTCCCGTTAAGGTTTTCCTTTATGAAAAAGGTGGTCACGGCTTCGGCCTCATCAATAAGACCAGTGATATCAGGTGGATGGACATTTGCCTGGAGTGGCTGAAATCTACAGGCAATTGACAATGTACAATGTACAATTGACAATGGATAATGGACAGTGAGGGTGGAAATGAAATGACTATTTTCAAAAGGTGAAATATTGAATGAACCAGCATACGCCTTATCAAAATTGAATTATTATGCCTTCAAATCTTTCTCCATTGTCCATTGTCAATTGTCAACTGTCCATTGTAAAATTCTCTATAGCCCTATTTCTAGCACTATCCGGAACCTCACTTCAGGCACAATCCGGATTATACCGGTTGCTTTCGCCGGATCATAAACTGGCGATCGAAGTGGCAACGGGTGCGGAAGTGAGGTGGTCTGTCGTAAATCTCAACACCCAGGTATTGCTTCCTTCAGAAATAGGAATGGAACTCAGTAGCGGTGAAGTGCTCGGACGTTATGCAGTAGTCAGGAAATCCCAGAAAATAAGCGTAAATAAGAATTTTGCAACACCGCTCTATAAAAAATCAACTGTTACGGATCAATACAACGAGCTGACCCTGACCTTTGCCGGTAAATACGGATTGATTTTCCGGGCCTATAACGACGGCGTAGCCTACCGTTTTTTTACCAGGCGCAAATCCATGCTAACCATACGCAATGAAATAGCTGCTTTTCATTTCACGGCAGATCTTACGGGCCTTTTTCCTGTTATTCCCGAGTACCGGGTTCCTGGCGATCCTTTTATGAGTGGATTCGAAGCCCTCTACCGGAAAACGTCTTTAAACGGGCTGACAAAGGACACCCTGAGCTTTCTTCCGGTAATGCTCAATCTGGAAGAAGGAAAAAAACTGGCAATACTCGAAGCCGACCTGGAAGACTATCCGGGTATGTTCCTCCAACCGCAAAAAGGTTCCCCCAATAGCCTGCAGGCTGTGTTTGCCGGATATCCAAAGGCGGAGAGCCTTTACCGGAATAATCTGAATTCAAGAGTTGATGAGCGGGAGAACTTTATTGCAAAGGTCGCGGGCACGCGTCATTTTCCCTGGCGTGTATTGCTGATGAGTTCGGCCGATAAAGAATTGCTGAACAATGACATGATGCAGAAGCTGGCTTCTCCGTCCCGCGTGCCCGATATATCCTGGATTCGCCCGGGGAAAGTAGCGTGGGACTGGTGGAACGACTGGAATGTTAGTCATGTCGATTTCAAAGCCGGATGTAATACGGCAACCTATAAATATTATATAGATTTTGCGGCAGACTATAAGCTGGAATACATTATCCTGGATGAGTCCTGGAGCAACGACACAAATCTGCTGGATGTTTCTCCGGCTGTGAACCTGGACAGCATCATCGCCTATGGGAGTAGCCGGAATGTGGGCGTGATCCTGTGGTCCACGATGTATGCGGTAGAAAAAAATACAGATTCTTTGTTTGCACATTACAGCCGCATGGGGGTGAAAGGATTTAAAATTGATTTCCTGGACCGGGATGATCAGCAAATGGTACAAAGAGTTTTTGCCGTTGCTGCCAAAGCTGCAAAATATAAACTGGTGCTGGATTATCACGGCATGTATAAGCCATCGGGCCTGCAGCGAACCTTCCCCAATGTGTTGAATTGTGAAGGCGTTCGGGGACTGGAAAATTATAAATGGTCTCACAACAGCAACGTTCCGGAATACGATGCGCAGATTCCTTTCATTCGCATGCTGGCTGGGCCAATGGATTATACGCCGGGTGCGATGCGCAATGCATCCGAATCAAGTTTCAGGCCGGTCAATTCCATGCCCATGAGTCAGGGAACACGTTGTCACCAACTGGCCATGTACAGCTTATATGAAGCGCCGCTGCAGATGTTGTCCGATAATCCTACGGCTTACCGTCAGGACAGCCTCTGTACCCGTTTCATGGCCGCCTTTCCGACTATATTTGATGAGACCATTGCCATTGACGGAACAGTAGGCGAATTTGCCGTTGTTGCCCGGCGAAAAGGAAATACCTGGTATGTTGGAGCTCTCAGCAATTGGACGCCGCGCGACTTGGAAATCCCGCTGGACTTTCTGGGAGAAGGATCGTTTGAAGCAGAAACATTCAGCGATGGCATCAATGCAGAGCGGGATGGCACGGATTATGTTCGTCAGATTTCAACGGTTCAGAGTACCACTTCAGTACACGTACACCTGGCGGCTGGTGGTGGATGGGCTGCGGTAATCAGCAAGCGGTAATTTGAAAATTTGAAGATGTGTTAATTTGAAAATCGTGGTGGATTTCAAAAAGGCATTCTTCTATTTTCGAATTTTCAAATTAGCACATTTTCAAATTATTTATCATGCTTCGTATTTTCTGTGTAATGTTCTTTTCTTTTTTACTGGCAAGCGCCTACCCGCAACGAAGCACCGTTCAGTATTGGGAGACGACCCCGGACAGATCTCAATTGCTGGCGTTGCATTCCCTGCCGTTGCAATTGGCCCGGGGGAATAAAAATTCCAACAGTATTATAGTTGATGGTTCTAAAACCTATCAAACCATCGATGGTTTTGGTTTTGCACTTACGGGCGGTAGTGCACAGCACATCATTCAGATGGATGCCGATAGCCGGAAAGAATTACTCGAAGAAATATTCGGCAAAAAAACCGCTGATTTAGCGGTCAGTTACCTGAGGATCAGTATTGGCGCCTCTGACCTGAACGAAAGAGTATTCACTTATGATGATATGCCTGAAGGACAAACCGATAAAGAGCTGACCCATTTTGATCTGCAGGACGATAAAAAAGATGTGATTCCTGTTCTAAAAGAAATCCTGGCTATAAACCCTGCCATAAAGATTCTCGGTTCTCCCTGGTCGGCACCGGCCTGGATGAAAACCAGCCGGCAGATGAAAGGCGGCAGCCTGGAAGAGCAGTACGATGGACTGTATGCAAAATATTTTGTGAAATACATCCGGGCCATGCAGCGGCAGGGAATACGCATAGATGCCATTACCATTCAAAATGAGCCTTTGAATGAGGGCAATACACCCAGCATGAAAATGCTGGCAACGGATCAGCTCCGCTTCATTAAAAATAACCTGGGACCGCTTTTCCGGAAGGAAGGAATCAAAACGAAGATTATTCTGTATGATCACAACTGCGATGAGCCGCAATATCCGCTGACCATACTGAATGACCCCGCCGCCGCGGTTTACGTAAATGGCTCCGGGTTTCATTTGTATGGAGGGAAAATCGAAGCCCTGTCTGAAGTGCACGATAAACATCCGGATAAAAAACTTTATTTCACGGAGCAAATGGTTATTGATGACCAGGGATTCAATATCGGCGAGCAGGTGGCCAACCTGATCATTGGCGCTACCCGAAACTGGAGCCGCAATGTATTGCTCTGGAATTTAGCGGCAGACAAGGATAATAAACCCCATACGGATAACGGGGGCTGTACAATGTGTGAGGGAGCCCTGACCATAGACGGAAATCATTTTTCCCGCAACTTGGCCTATTATGTAGTTGCCCAGGCTTCTAAATTTGTTCCACCGGGTTCGGTCCGGATAAAATCTAACCAGACAGACAGCCTGTCTGATGTGGCTTTTAAAACACCGGACGGTAAAAGCGTTTTGATTTTGGCCAATAGTACTACTTCGAACCAATCCTTCACGGTTCGCGCGTCGGGAAAAAAGTTTTCCGGTAACCTGGAAGCAGGTGCCGCAGCCAGTTATGTGTGGTAATCGGCCTCAAATCCAGTTAAAGTTCTCCGGAATGTGGATAACCTGGCCATCCCTGGTTAATCTGGCACGATTTTTTGCGGGTTTTCCCTATAAATAGTTATGATGGAGTCTCTGCAGCAAGAAAGCGGCGTTACGGAAATCGTTCGTTCCGGAAAAAAGATCATTTCTCCCAAACCTGTAGCGGAGCTAACCTCAGCCAAAAAGCTGCAAATCAGGGATTGTGTGTCCTGGTCAATCTGCTTTGGCATCATATGCCTGCTTACAGGAGCCCTGTTGCTATATAAGATCGGGATCACCATGAGCGGTGTGACTTCCCTGCTTTTTTACTTTTCTCTTGCGGGCCTGATTTTTTTCGTTTCAAAAGCTTTCCGTTTGTTTAGTTCTCATGAAGTGGATCGCAATATCAGACCAACGAATCTGAATTAATTACCGGGGATCATATCTAGCGAAGCACGTCCTCCATTTACCGGGTACATTCTGTTCAGCATTTTCCTCTCTTTCCCGGTCAAGGCAAGATAGTTCCTCATCTGCAGGAAACTCTCCTTCCAGTAAAGGCTGATCCACCCCAACAAGGGCATAAATAGCACGGAAAGTCTGATCCATTCGTTTTTCAGAAGAGGCTGAATGATAATATTCAACAGCAGCCAATAAACAGGATAGGTGATCATCAGTGCACAAAACATAATGGAATCGAAAAATCCGGTGCCCGTTGTTTTCCGATGAATAACTCTTTTCAAAGGGAAATACAGCGGAACATGCAGTATCCAGCCGACTGCGGCGGGCACAAACAAAATCAGCGTAAGCAATAAGTGAAATAAAAAGGAAGCGGGGTCGGAGGCCATGGACCCCGGCATTTGTAATTTTTCGAAAACAGCCGGATTGGCCGCTGAATTCAAGCTGTCCTGAACGGTTTTTAAGTAAGGTACATCGTGCTGCCCGTGATTGCTGATCAGAAGTTGAATAATTTGTGTATGGGCGGCAGATTGCAGCATGCCGGCGGATAACCGATCAGCAAGCAAACCATTGAACTGGTGCATTTTTTTTGTTTCGGAATGATCTCCGGAAAAATCATTTATGGAAATCATGTCGTCAAAATGGATGAGCAGGGTTTTACTGAGGCTTTCAAAAGAATTATAATTCAGACTAACCGGGAGTATGCGGATTCTTGAACCTATGACGGAATCATTCATGGCGGCCAGCGCAATCCGTGCGGTACCTTTTTTCATGGGACTGAGTATCCACTGATTGAGACTCAGGCCTTCAGCAAAGATCAGTACAATACCTCCTGAAGACAGGATTTGGTGGCATTTTGTGAAACTAACCTCATTCAGGCCCAGATTTTCTTTGCCTTCTGTGAGGCGGTGAATGGGGATCAATTGCAATGCGTTGAGGAATTTGCGGATCAATGGTTTCCGAAACGCATCTCCCCGGGCGAGAAAGTGAACCGGCTGGTAGAAGAGACTTCCCAGTATAATAGCATCCAGAAACGCGTTGGGGTGGTTGCTCGCCAATATCAGCGGGCCTTTCGTTTTTAGCAAATCGGGCCGGTTAACATGGATGGTTCTGCAAAAAATTTTCAATCCAAGCCAAACGAATATGCGAAGAAGATAATACAAGGGGTTTCCTCTGATTAAATGAATGTAATATCCAAATCTTTACCCAATTTGCAAAGGACAGAGTTGTTGCCTTTCTCTATTTTTGTATCCAGAAAATACCGGGCCTGCCATCTGGATAAGAAAATACCAATATTCAATTTCGGCATTCAGGGAAGGCAAATTACGGAACAACTAATGAAAGCAATTTCCATCAGGCCAATACAGGAAAAGGATAACGCACGCATTGCTTCAATCATCCGGAAAACCCTTTCAGAGTTTGGAGCAGATAAGCCAGGGACTGTATTTTTTGATCCGACAACGGACGATTTGTACCGCTTGTTTCAGTTGCCTGATTCTTTTTATTTTATCGCTGAGTCAGGAGGCGAGGTGGTTGGCGGCTGCGGGATTTTTCCGACGCCAGGTTTACCGGAAGGTTGTTGTGAACTGGTGAAATTATATTTGCTTCCGGATGCACGTGGACTCGGCTTTGGCCTGCGCTTAATGGACGCCTGCTTCGAAAAGGCACAATCTTTTGGATTCACAAAAATTTATCTGGAGAGCATGCCGGAGCTTCGCGGTGCGCTGGGGCTTTACGAGAAAATCGGGTTTAGCTACCTGCCCGGTCCTTTGGGTAAATCGGGTCATTATGGTTGTGATTTGTGGATGATCAGAGACCTGTCTTCTGCTCCTGTTTAAAACCTTTGGGTTTTTATATCTTATCTTATAACTTTATCAGGGTTCCATAATCTGCTCGTATGAGAAAATTCCCGCTTGCCAAAACCGCGTTATCCATATTTTGCAGCTTTTTGCTTGTGACAGCTGCCGACGCCCAGTTCCTGGCCGGCTTTCAATACACCGGATCTTTTCACCCTCAGGAAAATACAATTCATAACAACGTTCAATTTAACGGCTATACCACATACTGGCATGATGATTACCGGCAATGGTACCGGTATGGTAATCTTTTCAAAATGAGTGCTCCGGATCCGGCGCTTACCATCATGCAAAGTAAAAGAGATGTGGCAGAAGAAATGCAGGTTCCGGGCCTGCAAATGCAGGAGGGATTTATGAACGGATTGATTTCGGAAAGTCATAAAACCGCCGAAGATCCTTCTTTAAAGGACCTGGAATCGGACATCAGCACAAACAATGTTTTGGTATATACCTCACCGAAATCAGAGACTGGAAAGAGATTGCTGGAGAGGTTTATACCGGACACTGTGTGGAAACAGCAATTAAAAAGCCATCAGTATGGAGCAGCGGATTTTAAAGAAGTGAATGCTTTTTATCTGGAAAATGGAAACAGGAAATTATTTGTAATTGCATCTGAGGACCTCATATTGAGAAACAGGCTAAAAGCCCTTATTGAGAATACGGAGAAAGTGCTGTCGTCCTATGATCTCCATAAAGGCTGGTTCGGCGCCGAAACACTTTTAAAAAGTGTTACCTGCGGGCAGGGCCATCCTCTGGAAATCATCGGCAAGGGATTAAATGAGGGAAACGACTGGTTTACTTTTGGCGGATACATGGAATTCTGGGAAAAGGATGAAATGACCGCCTGGTTATCCAAAACAGATCTTCCGGTGGTTGTCGATTTTGGCTTTTCCCCCATATACGGTTGTAAAGATTATGACGGCCTCCAGGTGCAGGATATGAAGGGTGAGGAATCCTGGATCAGTTTCGCGCATAAGAAAGAGGGCTATGTGTTCAGACCTGTATATGATACAGCTAGTGATCCATATCATTATGACGGTTATATCGCTACGGAAGGAAATAAAGAACAGATAGACAATGAAAATATTCCTTTTATCTCTGAGACCGGATCCATGGAGGATGGGCTGGTTTCCAGCATGGTATTGTTTACTGCAAAGGGACAGCAATTGACCAGGGAGGGAATGTGGGACGCGATTATGCACCGGCGGGAGGTCGCCATTTTAAAGGAAGGAAAGATGATGGGGCCGGCTGAATACCGGAATGCATTGCAGATGTTGTTGCTTGACCGGGTTTATCTGGAGGAATATTTCGGGGACCGGATCGATCTGCAGGCGGAGATCCAGGGTTATACGCTAAACATCACCCTCTCCAACACCTATTCCCACGCGGTTTCAGGGGAACTGAACATTAAGTTGCCACCGGAACTGAAATTGACCGGCTCTCTGCCGGAGACCGTAACCCTACCTGCGAACACGACAAAAAGCATGGCCATAAATATTCTTCCGCAGGCGGAAGCCATGGAAAAGACCAATCCGGTTACCGTTCATTTTAATTGGGAGAAGAAAACAAAAACCACACTGGCGATACTGGATCTGCCGCCGGCCATTTCTGTGCACCGGTTGCTCTATAGCCTGGCGCCAAAGATTAAATATCCTGTTACCATCCACAATTTTACGCAAGCTGCATCCTACCCGGTGGAAGTACAGGTATATGGAAAAAATAACCTGGCGAAAGCGGTTTTTACAACCCGGCAAAACGGGACGGCAGCCCCGGGAACCTTTCAAAATATGCAGTTTGAGTTGAATGTCCCGCCTGGTGGTTATACCGTAAAAGTTTCGGCTTTGGGTCTCACCTATTCCGGCCAGTTGGGTGTCGGAAAACCGGAGGGCCAGCCGCTCGCCTATAAAGTTGATTTGAATAACGACGGGGTTTCAGAATACCGGATGGAGAATGACAGCGTTTTGGTAACCCTCCTGGCAACCGGCGGCCGCGTAATAGAATACATTGTCAAAAGCAGAAAGGATAATATCTTTTTTAAATTATGGCCCGAAAAAGCCGATGACGATAAGCGCTCCTTCCGGCGGGGGAGAGAATATTATCCATTTGGAGGATTCGAAGATTTTCTCGGCCAGCCGAGCATGGAAACATTCCGGGTTTATGACGCTGAAATCGTCCAGAGTAAAGGTAACTATGTCCAGGTAAAAATGTCGGCAGACTATTTTGGGAATAAAATTGAAAAAATATTCACGCTGTATGGAAACTCTCCTCTGCTTGAAATAAGGTATGCATTGACTTTTAAAAATCCTGAGGCGAATGTGATCGGACCGCAACCGATCCTGCAACTGGGAACTGCTCATGGTCCGGAAGATGACTTTGCTTTTCCCTCTGTGGACGGCATACAGCATATGCGCATGCGCATGGAAGAATATTATGGACATATATTTACCCTGAAAGAAGGTTGGAATGCAGGATACGACACGAAAGCAGATCTTAGTTTTGTGGGCGCCTATCCGGTGAGCCAGCCATTGTTTCTGCATGTATGGATGAATCATCCGCGAAATCCGGACGCGCACTATTATTATACGGAATTTCAGCCCTGGACACCGATTTTTCAAAAGAGCACCATGTATTTCTCATACTATATCTGGGGTAGTGGCGGTTCCTGGGAGAAGGGGCTGGAAGAGTTACGGAAAAGAAATCTGATCACTGAACGGAAGACAAACTGATTTTAATTATCTCTAAATCCCGGGCTATGAGGTTGATATTTTGTATGACTGCGGCGATCGGTCTGCTTTTCTTAACGAGCCTCTCTGCCGCGCCCCGCCCCGCCGAATTAAAGATTGGTCAGTTGGAGCTGGGATATCCTTGTCCCGCAATTCCCTTTTATCATCTTCGTGCGCAACTGCAACTACCGAATCCCTCTGTTATTGAAGTTGAAGTGGCTGTAAATGGAAAAGTACTCCGGTTCACCGATCTGCAGCGGGAAACGGAAACAGAGGATATCAACAGGCCATCCATAACGCATCGACCACCTTCAGGAGCGGGACTTTCGCAGGACAATACGGTCTACTCGAATCCCTTCGTAACCGGGTGGGTCCGATGGCAACCGGGAGACCATTATCAAATAAAGATCACCGTCAGAATGAAGAAAGGCGTACAGAATGCAAACGATGACGTAATGCTTTCTGCGACAAAAATAGTTACTGCGCCAACAGATGCCCAGGTTTTTGATACTGCATGGAAAAGTTATAAGTCGGTGGTGGTAAGCGAAACAGCAGGTGTGGATAGAAGCGGCGAGCCGGTAAAGGTATTGCTTCCTTTTTATCCTGATGAGGTGAAGGATTTGAAGCGGGAAATCCGTGTGATGGCTATTGATCCGAAAACGCATATTTTAAGCGAAGTGCCCTCTCAGGTGTACGATGTTCAGAGATATATGAAAGAAGATGATCTTTCTCCGGATAAAAACGGGAAACCCACGAGGCAGATGCCCATCTGGCTGCCTACGGTAACCGCCCAAGTCGCTTTTCTGGCGGATGTGCCTGCCCGTTCAAGCCGGGTTTACCTGATCTATTACAATAATGAATCGGCAGTAGCCAAGATGTATAGCACTGATCTGCGCGTTCAGGGGGAAGCGCCGGGTTTACAGATTGATAACTCGATGTTCACGGCAGATCTGAATCCCAACTCGGGCCACCTGGATCAGATCACTTTAAAAACAAAACCCAATGTTCCCTTGTTTCACCGCATGGAAACCAATGGGGCCATTCATTGGAACCCGGAAATTTATACGCCGCCGTTACCATGGACGCATACGTCTGACTGGAATCCGCCGGACCATATTCAGTCAATTATTGGCCCGGTAATCAGCTTTAGTGACGTGTATGGACATCTTAAGGAAATTCCCCAGGTTGACGCCTCAGTACGCTATGAATTTTATCCCGGCAAGCCTTATTTCATCAGTTCTTCCTCCCTGCGGATTAATGAAACGGTTCAATGCCTGGCTTTGCGAAATGCGGAAATCGTTTTTAAGCGGGAGCTGTTTTCGCACGCTGCCTGGTATGATGTTATCCGGGATTCCGTCGTAGTTTACGATGTAGCGAAAATGGCTGATCTCATGGATATTAAAATGGAGGCGGATGTTCCATGGATCAGTTTCTTTGATGAAACCACGGGTATCGGATTTGCAGGCATACAGCTCAGTTATGCGAATGCCGGACTGGAATCTGCACCACGCCTGCTCAATCCATATTTTTACATCACGGCAGGTCCCTGGATTTACTGGGCGCGCGCCTTGTCCCTGAGTTTTCTGGCTTCTAATATGCAGCAGATGATTCCTGCCATGAAGGGGAATTTTTTCTCCGAGAAATGGGCCTATCTCGTTTATGAAACAGATAAAGGCGATAAGCCTTATGCACCGGTAATCGCATGGATGAAAAAACTTACGCACCCGTTGAGGGTAGAACTGTCAGAAGAGGTGGACGACCGTGTTTCCAGAACAGTAACTGAACTCCTTATTGATAAAGGTAAAAGTGGCTGGGAGAACCGGGAAACAGGTAATCATCATATAAAAAAGTAATCAGGTGAATTTTTCTGTACGGCGGGTACGATTGTTGGGTATGCTGATCATTTTAGGAATGCATATCCAGGGCGGCAGTCTGTATTCCCAAAAAATTGCATTCAGTACCGACCCGTTAAAGGTTTCGAAATGCAGTGACTTTACGTTGAGTGGAGATGGAAGTAATCCGGAATGGGGGAAAACCGTCTGGCATCCCTTAACCCGGCTTGATTCAGCCGGCCTGAACTATGCCACCCGCTTCAAAATACTGTATTCCGCAAAAGGAATTTATGTATTGTTCGATGGGGAAGATAACCGGATCACGACAAGTTTTGATCAGGATTTTCAGGATCTGTTCAAAGCAGATGTGTTTGAGGTTTTTTTTCATCCCGATACCGCGATGCCGCTGTACCTTGAATACGAAGTCAATGCACTGAATAAGGAATTGGTTTTACTGGTCCCGAATTTAAACGGCAGGGCTTCTGGCTGGCTTCCCTGGCACTATGAAAATGGAAGACAGGTTAAAAAAATGGTCCATATAACCGGGGGTAAAGCGGGGATGAATGCTCCGATCAAGTCCTGGAGTGTCGAATTGTTTTTCCCCTACGGCATATTCAGTCCCCTTCAAAATGTTCCTCCGGCAAGCGGCACGGTTTGGCGCGCCAATTTTTACCGACTCGATTATGACAGTGGCAGCATGGTGAAATGGTCCTGGGCTCCGATCGAACATAGTTTTCATGAATTCAGAAAATTCGGGTCGATTGTGTTTGAATGATGTTAAACCGCTTTGTTTATTTTTCTGCTCAGCACAATGATCAATATCCCCATAGTGGAAATGATGGCGAAGGAAACACGAAGACTGGAAGATTGCGCCACATAGCCAATCATGGGCGGAACAAGTAAAAATCCCAGATATCCAATGGATGAAATGGAAGCCAGCGCAGCACCGGGATTTGACATCGGGATTTTTCCCGCGAGACTGAATATGAAAGGCACTACGCAGGAAACTCCGAAACCGGTAAACAGATATCCAATTAGAGTAAGGCCGATCAACGGAGAGACTACCGTAATGAGCAGTCCGGTAAGAATGAGTATGCCGCTGCCCCTCAGGACGAACCGGATACCGAATTTGTCCGCTACCCGGTCGCCGAAAATCCTGCCGGTGGTCATGGCCACCATATATAAGGCGAAAGCAATGGTCGCCATACCATTGGACCCGTGAAGTACTTGTTTCACATACACCCCGCTCCAGTCGTACATCGTATTTTCGCAAGCCATCGAGGCAAAGCAGATGAGAGAGAAAACAAGCATCCCTTTTGGCGGTAAGGAAAATATCGGTCTTCTATTTTTATGATCCGGTTTCTGATCGAGGGTGTCCCGGTAGTAATACACACTGAGGCCAGACAACAACAGGCTGACGCCCAGTAAATGCCAGCCTGGAATTACATGGGTTGCTACCATAACATAACCCATAGCGGCGCCGGCGAATCCCGCCAGGCTCCAGACCGCATGGAATGAACTCATGATGGAGCGTTGGTAAAGCGCCTGAACACCGATGGCCTGCGCATTCATCGAAAGGTTCATGAGGTTTCGGGATGCACCAAAAAAGAATAGCACGATGGCGAGTATCCAGGCAAAAGGACTGAATCCCAGGCATGCGAGCACCACATTGTAGATCATGGCTCCCCATAACATGATGGTTCTGCTTTTAAAATGGTCGAGCAGTTTCCCGGTGAAAGGCATGGTGACGAGCAGCCCCACCGGCAGCATGAACAAAAGGGTACCGAAATGCGCATCGTTTAATTTGAGAGATTCCTTGACTACGGGAATACGCGAGGTCCAACTGGAATATCCAAATCCCGAAATAAAAAAATAAACTGCATTTGCCCTTCTCAAACGGGCAAGAGAGATTTCGGCCATTTGGGTAAATATAAGAATGGTTGACGGATGACGGATGACGGTTGACCGACTTTATGTTCGGATCAGCACCTCATATCCGTCACGCCCCTGGGCATTAAGGTAATTATTGCAGCAGCGGTTGAATCTCCCAACCCCCGCTGAGGCTGGTTTTGAGAAAATCGGCATTGAGAAATGCCCGGACCAAGCCGGATCTGCTGACAAAAAAAGATGTTGAAGACTGGGCGGAAACCAGCGCATCGGCTGATTTTCCGGAAGGGGCATAGAAAATTGCCGGAAGAAGGCCATCACCCCTTCAAATTAAATTAAGATTTTTCATTTATCTTTAGGAAAGGATCTTTAAAGCAAGCCAATTGTAGAAACAATAGCTTGGTTATGGACCTCACGGTCACATGAGAAAATAATTTTGCGTTCAATATTTTGTTCCGCGCGCTTTGGTCAGTCGGAATTCTAATACGAATATATTCGTGAATTACGGATTATCGGATACCGCTCATATAAAAAATTGACCGTTCTGGCAGAGAAACCGCAATTTATTTTTGGATTGATCGCCTTTCATACAACGGTCCAGCCGGTTGCAAAACCAGTATCGTTCTACGAGAGATTCCAAGTGGAACCTGGCGACACATCCGGTATTCGGCTGGAGCTAAATTTATTTCAAATGATCTGCAGGAAATACTTACTTATTGTATTGTCTCTGTTTGTTTTCTCAGGAATTTCCAGGGCCCAGCAGGATCCCATAGCTCCGAGAATTCAGTTACCGAATGGCTGGAGCCTAACGCCGGTTGGGGCATCTTTATCGTTGGGAGACCTTCCACTGAACATAGCGGTGTCTCCATCCAAAAAGCTCATTGCCGTTACCAACAACGGGCAAAGCACTCAAACTATTCAGTTGTTTGATGCTGTGCATCCGGCGCTGCTGAGCGAGGTCATCATCCCAAAAAGCTGGCTGGGATTGGTTTTTAGCGGGGATGAGAAATGGTTGTACGCTTCGGGAGGCAACGATAACCGGATCCTGAAATATGGCATTGTAAATCGGAAACTGATATTGACAGACAGCATCATTCTTGGGAAACCCTGGCCGGAAAAGATTTCACCCGCCGGAATGGATCTCGACGACGCCAGTCAAATTCTGTATGTGGTTACCAAGGAAAATAATCATTTGTATATCGTTAATTTAAAAACAAAGAGATCAGATTCCGTTGCTCTGGGTGCGGAGGCTTATACCTGCCTTCTGTCACCCAATAAAAGGGAATTGTATATTTCTCTATGGGGCGGCGATAGAATTTTAATTTATGATACGAGGCTGAAAAGAATAACGAACCGCATCGCGGTAGGGGATAACCCGAATGATATCTGTTTGACGAAGAACGGGAAATATCTTTTTGTCGCCAATGCCAATGACAATAGTGTTTCCGTGATGGATATTCAAAAAAGAAAACTGCTGGAAACGCTGAATGCGGCACTGTATCCCGCGTCGCCTGCCGGCTCTACGTCAAATGCCTTGGCGCTGAGCGCAGATGAAAAGACGTTGTACATTGCCAACGCGGATAACAATTGTCTTGCAATATTCGATGTATCCCATCCGGGATACAGTAAATCCAAAGGTTTTATTCCCGTAGGCTGGTATCCGACAGCGGTAAAAGTGATCGGCAAAAGGGTTTTTGTGGCCAATGGAAAAGGATTTACTTCCCTGCCCAACCCGGGATACAGGGCATTTGATACGAGTGCTACCTTATCCTATCAGAAGGGAGCCGCAAAAAGCCAGTATATCGGTGGTTTGTTTACCGGTAGTCTGAGTATTTTTAAAGAACCGGGCCCGGCCACTTTAAGCCATTATTCCCGCCTGGTGTATGAGAATTGCCGCTATAATAAAAAAAATGAGCTAACGGCGCCGGGCGAGGAAGGAAACCCGGTGCCTCGCAGGATCGGGGATTCTTCACCCATTAAATACGTATTTTATATAATCAAGGAAAACAGGACCTACGATCAGGTTTTGGGAGATATGCCGGAAGGTAACGGAGATACAAGCCTGTGCATATTCGGAGAAAAAATTACACCCAATCTGCATGCGCTTGCCAGGGAATTTGTGTTGATGGATAATTTTTATGTGGATGCGGAAGTGAGTGAGGACGGACATAACTGGAGCATGGGCGGATACGCTACGGATTATCTGGAAAAGACCTGGCCTACGGGCTACGGTGACCGCGGAGGGGATTATTCCGGAGAAGGCAACCGGGCCATTGCCAATAACAAAGGCGGTTTTATCTGGGATCATTGCGCCCGTGCCGGCGTGAGTTACCGGACTTACGGGGAATTTGCGGATGATTACAAACCCAATATCCCTGTTTTGAAGGGACACTATTGTCATTATTATACCAGTTGGGATCAAACCGTAAGAGATACCACCAGGGTAGGACAGTGGAAAAGAGATTTTGATTCGTTGGTTGCCATCCATGCACTGCCACAGCTCAATACGTTGCGTATTATCAATGATCATACGGAAGGACTCCGGAAAGGACGGCCAACGCCCTTTGCGCATTGCGCCGATAATGATCTGGCCGTAGGCATGTTTGTGGACTATTTAAGCAAAAGTCCGGTTTGGAAAGAAAGTGTTGTGTTTATTCTCGAAGATGATGCGCAGGATGGCCCCGATCATGTTGACGCACACCGGAGCCCGGTGTATGTGGCCGGGGGATTTGTGAGAAGACATATGGTTGATCATACCATGTATTCTACCACTTCCGTTCTTCATACCATTGAACTCATCCTTGGCGTTCCTCCGATGAGTCAGTACGATGCTGCTGCAACACCTATGTGGCGCTGCTTCTCGAAAACAGCGGATCTTACGCCATTTGATGCAAAACCATTGCAAACGGACATCAACAAACGCAATTTCGTAGAGAATGCCTGGCAGCGCAAAAGTGAAACTTTTGATTTTTCAAAAGAAGACCGGGTGCCGGACAGAATATTTACCGAAGTGATCTGGAAAGCTGTGAAAGGAGCAGATGCTGTTGTTCCAGCGCCGAAGCGCGCGGCATTTGTGAATATCAACGAGGCAAAAGGAGATGATTGAAAATTATGGCTTTATCTCAGGAACCAACAACACCGGTATTGCCGAATGACTGACGACATATTTTGTTACGGAGCCGGTAAGGAGCCGTTCCAGACCCGATTTTTCATGTGTGGCCATGACGATCAGATCGGCTTCCCATTCCCTGGCAATATGCAATATTTCTTTTTCCGGTGAACCTTCCGGTGTAAAGCGAACTATCTCTTCAATATTTTGATTGATCCGGATCAGTTGTTCAATGGTATTTTCTGCTTCATACAGAAGCACTGTTCTGCTCTGTTCCGGCGTGATGCCCAGGTCAGCATTAACGACCTCCCTGGATCTGTCCACTACATAAACGAGCCCGATCTGGGAATTTAGGTTATGGGCCAGTGCAAAGCCTAATTTGGCTGCTCCCATCGCATTTGCACTATCGTCCACGGCAATTAATATTTTTTTAAATTCCATGATTTATGGTTTAGATCATTTAAAAATCGCTGCCCCACCAACTGTTGCCAGCAAACCCAATACCACACTCAGGAGGGTATACAACAGGAAATAACTATACGCACCTTGTTTGAAAAGGATGATGCTCTCATAGGAATAGCTGGAAAACGTGGTATACCCCCCGCAAAGTCCCGTTATCAGTAGCATTCTCCATTCCACCGTCATCCAGGCATATTTGGCAGAGAGTGCATACAAAACCCCGATCAGAAAACATCCGGAGCAATTAATAAGAAAGGTGCCCCAGGGAAAAGCGATGGGCATATGGCGGCTTACAAAAGCTTGTACTAAATAGCGGAGCATGCTACCCATGCCGCCGCCCAGACCGATGATGAATACCAGTTTCATTGTTTATCATTTAATATTGAATGTGCGGGAATAGATTAAGTAAGCGGAGCAATACGTAAAATGAGATGGGGATATGGTTGCGTGTATTAAAATGCTTGACGAGGCTCATTCCTACAAATTATAATAGTGACGAATCGGATCAATAATTTGTAGGCGCCATTAGTTCCTGTAAGCCGGAACGGTTAAGTAGGAAGACACCATTTCCTTTGAAGCTAAGGTAACAAGGATTTTTGAAATTGAAACCTAAGGTGGTTCTTTTTTATGCCCGCGAAAACCGCAAGGGCCAAACGGCGTTGATCCGCTCAGTCTTTGGTAAACAGGTAGGGATCGTATTCCACAAAAGGGTTTTGCTTGGTCGTGATGGATTTAACCTTGCCATCCTGTATCCTGAATTTAACCTTAAAGATTCCGTATTCGATATTGTTGTAGCTAAGCAGCCAATATCCATTATCTAGATAATCCAGCGTTGCTGACAGTTCGGGTTTTGTGCCAAAATGAATAATGAGCTGGTTTTCCTGCTGAACAATTTGAATGGGACCATATAGCGGATTGGAGTACAAGCCTGTATAGGAAGACAGGGGAAGTTGAGGTTTATTTCTTTTAACGTTCGTCTTCCATTTGTGGATTTGATCTGCCTGCGCCTTTCGTTTGTGTTCAAAACCGGCCAGGTCATGCAGACTTCTGTTTACGTAAGGCACGTCGAGATAGGAATCCAGGATCTGATATCGGAGGGATTCAAAAAAATCCTGGTTATCGTTATTGGTTAAGATGGCTATACCGAGTTTTTCTTCCGGAACAAAACAAACATTGCTTACCATGCCCCCGGCTCCCCCGGTGTGCCAGTAGATCTGACGTCCCTGATAATCGCCGACAAACAAACCGAGTCCGTAGCCGGTGAAATGGGTGGGCAGATAGTTTGATTTCCGGCTGCTGATCATGATGTTTACATCCCTGGTTTTTTGTACTGCTTTCCACGGAAGCACCTGGATTCCGTTGTATTTTCCACTATCCAGCTGCATCAGCAGCCAGTGGGAAAGATCGTTGACATTACTTACGATGCTGGCTGCAGGCGCCAGGTTGTTCCAGTTATCATAGGGTACCTGGGTTAACGTGTCTGAATAGGAAGTCGTGTAAGGAGTGGCTACATCCGTTTGCAGATCAATTGCAGTGGATAATACCCGCGTGCGATGCATATCGAGCGGGTCTAGAATATTCGTTTGCACAAAATTTTCCCAGGGCTTACCCGTGACTACCTGGATCACCTGTCCAGCCGTCAAAAAGCAACTGTTGCAATAACCGAAGTCCTGTCGAAAATGTTGAACCGGTTTCAACAACCGCATTCTTTTCATGATCTCCTCCCTGCTGAGAGAAGTATTCCAGAATGTAAAATCGCCTTCAAATGTTTTCGTTCCGATCCGGTGACTGAGCAGATCCCGGATGGTGACCAGTGTGGTGGAGACGGAGTCGTACAGACGATAATCGGGGAAGTATTTGGTAATCGGATCATCGAGAGAAAGCTTTTCCCGGGTCTCCAGTAATGCCAGCGAACTGGCTGTAAAAAGCTTGGTGTTGCTGGCAATCATAAATAATGTGTTGCTGTCAACCCGCGCTTTTGTAACCACATCTCTCACCCCATAGCCCTTCATCAATATCACCTTACCGTCTTTTACGATAACCACAGCAAGCCCTGGCAGCGCCCAGTCCTTTAGTCCCTGAGTGACGTACTGGTCAATGCTGTCTCTCACGAAGCTGTTTTCCTGATCCCGGAGCGGGGTGGCCGCCGGCTGGTCGTTTTGTGCTATCAGGGAATGACAGCAGAGCGAAAGAAGAATGAGGATGACTGGCCTTTTCATGAAATAAAATTAATCGAAAGCGGACTTATTTTGCCCTTTTTTTTCTATTCTTGAATCCGGCAGAACTAGACGTAAATTTGATCAGCCTGATTTTAAATATGCCATTATGAAGAAGCGATTTATGTTTTGCCTGATTGCCTTTTTATTCTCATCGCTTGCATTTTCGCAGTCTCTGCCAACGCCCCAGTGGAGACCCGTGTATCATTTTACGCCAGAGAAGAACTGGACCAACGATCCGAACGGTCTGGTTTATCTTAACGGGGTATATCATTTATTTAACCAGCAGAATCCTTATGACAATGCCTGGGGTCACATGAGCTGGGGTCATGCAACGAGCACGGATCTGATACATTGGAAACACCTTCCGATTGCCATACCGGAAGTAATTGACAGAGATACCACCTGGATCTTTTCGGGATGCAATGTCTGGGATAAAAATAACACCAGTGGATTTTGCAAGCATGGCGGTTGCCTGGTCGCGGTTTATACGGCCGACCAGCCAAACTTGAAAAAAGAGTCACAGTTTATTGCATACAGTAATGATGGTGGAACAACATATACGAATTATGAACATAATCCCGTCATTGATCTCCATCAGAAAGACTTCCGGGACCCGAATGTTTTTTGGTATGCCCCGGCTTCACAATGGATCATGATCGTGTCCATGCCGTCTGAAAACAAAGTTAGGTTTTATGGGTCACCGGATCTGAAAAATTGGAATTTTTTGAGCGATTTTGGTCCCCAGGGACTTGCACCCGCCGTATGGGAATGCCCCTTTTTGATTCAATTGCCTGTCGAAGGAAATCCCACAAGGGAAAAATGGGTGATCATGAATTCGGTCGGTGGAACCCGCAGGGGAGCTTTTATGCAATATTTCGTTGGGGAGTTTAACGGCAGGGAATTTAGCAATGACAATCCGGCCGACCTGATTTTACCCGTCGACTATGGAGATTGTGTTTATGCAGCCATTCCCTGGAATAATCTGCCGGGACCTGATAAAACATATATAGGCTGGATGGTTCCCAACCCGCAGGAAACTTATCCCTGGAGAGGGCAGATGTCTATTCCCCGCGACCTGAGTTTAAAAGAAACCAAAGAAGGCCTACGCCTGCTGCAAAAACCGGCAGCTCTTATCCGGAATAATTTGCCCGGGCTTTCTCATCACCGCGTTATTGAAATCAAAAATTTAGAAATAAATAATCAGGAGACGAACATTGATAAACAGCACAAAATTCCCGCGAATGCCTATTGGCTGACGGCAGAATTCGTAGTCAAATCGGGAACGGCCGCCGGATTTAAAATAGCCCAGGAAAACAACAGGTATAATCAGGTAACAGCGGAAACAGTTATCGGTTATGATAAAGTAAATCATCGGCTGTATGTGGATCGCACCCGTTCCGGAAATGCCAAAGGGATGAATCAGGACAGGCTGCTGCAAACGATCGATCTGCCGGATGCGAGAGATCGCATTCGATTGGATATTCTGCTCGATAAATCTTCCCTGGAGGTTTTTGTGAATGACGGCGAAAAGGTTTTAACCACTTATATTTTTCCCGGGGCAGACGCTAACGCGATATCAGCCTTTTCTGCCGGCGGGAATGCAATCTTTAAATCTGTTAAAATATGGGATCTATCCACTCCTTAAAAGGACCGTTCCTGCTCTCCGCTTTATTTCTAATCATTAGTAGTTGCGGTAACTTCAATAATAAGCATTCTCCGGATGGGGAAGGGTTTGTGCAAATCTTCGACGGTAAAACCCTGGACCATTGGAAGGGAGATAGTGTGTACTGGCGGGTAGAAGATAGTTGCCTGGTAGGCGTGGTAACACCCGAAACGCTCCTGAAGCGAAATACGTTTATTATTTGGCAGGGAGATATGCCGGAAAATTTTGAAATTAAAGTTGACTACAAAGTTTCCGATCAGGGCAACAGCGGAATCAATTACCGGAGCGTTCAGGTAGATGGGTTACCCTATGCACTGAGGGGATACCAGGCAGATTTAAACGGACCCAATGAATACACGGGCAGTAACTATGAAGAACGTGGACGAACAACGCTGGCCTCGCGGGGGCAGAAAGTTATTTTGCCAACTGTCGGAGACCGGGATTCATTAAAGACCCATATTTCGGATAATCAGTGGATGCCTAAAATAGTAACCGCGTCGTTGGGTAATATAGATAGCCTGAAAAAAAATATTAAAGTGAATGACTGGAACGAATACCATATTATCGTCAGGGGCAATCATATGCAGCATTATGTAAATGGTATCCTGATGAGTGATGTCACCGATAATGATACAGTAAACAGAAGGTTTAATGGTTTGCTTGGTGTACAGGTGCACGTGGGGCCGCCGATGAAGATCGCCTACCGGAACTTCCGTTTAAAAAAGTTGGAATAAAATCCCTTCCCCCGCGGCTTTCCAATTTGTAATTCCGGAATTCCCCGATGATTATTACATTTATCGTATAAATCACTGAAATGAAAAATTCGCGCAGGGCATTTGTTAAGCAGGCATCTTTGGCAGGAACGGGTATCCTTGTTTCAAAAATGGGCTGGACGGCCAGCAGCTATAGACGGATTATGGGTTCAAATGACCGGGTGCGTGTTGGCGTGGTTGGTTTTTCCGATCGCCACCGGTCAGCCCACATGCCCTGCTTTATGAATCATTACAAGGAATTGAATTTTGATGTGGTAGCGGTGTCGGATATCTGGAGCAGGAGAAGGGAAGAAGGCGCCGCCAAATGGAAAGAAAAGATGCAGCACGATATCGTGGCCTGTCGCAATAACGAGGAGCTGTACGGCAGGAAACTGGTTGACGCGGTATTTGTAAGCACGGCGGATTTTCAGCACGCCCTGCATGCCGCAGAAGCGGTGAACGCAGGTTGTGACGCCTATGTGGAAAAGCCCTTTGCCGAATCGATGGAAGACAACCGGGTTGCACTGAAAGCCATTAAGGCCAGTGGAAAGATCGTGCAGATCGGTTCACAGAGAAGAAGCGGCGCCAATTATCAGTCCGCCAATGAATTTATCCGTTCGGGTAAGTTCGGGCCGATCACCATGGTACAGTTGACCTGGAACGTTAATCAGCCGGGGCGCTGGCGCAGAACCGAACTTACGGGATTGTTAAAGAAGGAAGATACCGATTGGGAAAGATTTCAGCTCAACAGACCAAAAGCGGAATTCGATCCGAGAAAATATCTGGAATTCCGCTTGTTCTGGCCTTATTCATCCGGGTTATCCGGACAATGGATGAGCCACCAGATTGATACTGTTCACTGGTTCTCGGGATTGCAGCATCCCCGCAGCGTGGTTGCCAACGGCGGTATCTATATGTGGAAAGACGGACGGAAAAACTGGGATACCATTACGGCGGCATTTGACTATGGACCTGAAAATGATCCCTCCAGTGGCTTTCAGGTAACCTTTGCCTCCCGCATGCATAACGGGGATGATGACCCGTCTGAAATTTATTTTTCCAATGGCGGTGAACTGAACCTGGTTACCAATAAGGTCTCTCCGGCCGGTGGCCTTACCAAAAAATATGCGGATGCCATGCGTATGCAACCCAACCTCCTTCCGGAAATGAGTTTATCTGCAGCGGAGAAAGTAGTCACTTCCGCCAATACCGGCGGGGATTCACTCACGTCAAATCATATCCGGAACTGGATGGAATGTGTTCGCAGCCGGAAACAACCACACGCACCTGTGGAAGCCGGGTATAGCCATTCTATTGCCACCATCATGACCAATGCCGCGGTTCATACCGGTGCAAAGGTCACTTTTGATGAAGGTACCCAGGAGGTGATGGCCGATGGTAAAGTATTCCGGTATTAAAGAACAAGAAGAAAACAGATACATTGTGAAATGGAATCTCCGCATTATTCAGTTAGCCCTGCTCCTGATCCTTTTTGTTCCGGTGGTCAAATCGCAACATCAGGATAAGGTGAAACTGGTGAAGGCGGATAATAAAAACAGGATCGATATTTTTGTCGGAAACAAATTGTTTACTCAGTTTTTATACCCGGACACCCTGGAGAAGCCGGTACTATATCCAATATTTACTGCTGACGGAACCCAGATAACCCGAAGCTTTCCGATGCACAACAGGCCGGGCGATCCCACCGATCATCCGCATCATCTGGGTCTGTGGCTCAACTATGAAAATGTAAACGGATTGGATTTCTGGAATAACTCCTACGCGATTCCGGCTGAGAAAAAACATTCCTACGGTTGGATAAAAACGGACCGGATAGAAAAAATGTCGGATGGTACACCGGGATTACTGGTTTACCATGCTAACTGGTGCAATCAGCGCGGCGATGTATTGCTGGAAGAAACAACCCGTTTTGAATTCAGCGGAAAAGCTGGCCGTCGGATGATAGATCGGATAACTGAATTGAAAGCGGATAAAGATGTGTTTTTTGCAGATGCCAAAGATGGCATGCTTGGATTGCGTTTAGCACACGAACTGCAGATACCCTCCAGGGAAGATCAAAAGTTCTCTGATGACAAGGGAAATGTTACCCTGGTAAAAGCGGGTATGGATAAGATTGCCAATGGAAATTATATGACCAGTGAAGGCCGGCAGGGGGACGCAGCGTGGGGCACGCGCGGGGTCTGGTGCAAGGTTTATGGAAAAATGGGCAGCGACTCCGTGAGTGTCGCTATCATTGATCACCCCCAAAACCCGGATTATCCAACTTTCTGGCATGCCCGCGGATATGGATTATTTGCTGCAAATCCCCTGGGGAAAAAGGTTTTTACCCAGGGCAAAGATTCACTCAATCTTAGGTTAAAAAAGGGCGATTCAGTCCGTTTCAGATACCGGATCGTAGTAGATGAGAATAATAAAACGATTCCGGCAGATGAGCTGAATCGTTTGGCTTCAGATTTTGCCCGTTCTCCCGAACGTTAATATTACCATAACAAAAAATTCTTCCCTGGTGCGGGTCACCCGCCCCATTTTCCCGCTCGATAATTGGCATGGTTTTTACATCCCTACTATTGGAATCCCACAGTGCATGGGCGCAGGATGAAAAATAAACCTTTTCCTAAATCGTAGGATTTCTTTTATAAACATTAAAAATTGAGCAGTTATGAAAAAAGTCCTACTGTCCGCTTTTGCGGGCCTTTCGATCATTTGTGCCACAACGGCGTTTACAAGCAGAACAGGAAGCGAGCTTGGCTTCAGGCAAACTCTAAGAGACACAGTTCCCCCCGACACAACAAAACCATCTAAGGCAGATCTGAATCTTGCTTATGCAAATCAGGCTAATTATTTGGTTAGGGATACTGTTCCTCCGGATACTACCAAGGCATCTAAAGCAGGTCTCGATTTAGCCAATGCAAATCAGGTAAATCGGGTGATCAGAGATACCGTTCCCGGTGATACAACAAAACCGGCTAAATTAAGCCTGGATGTTGCTTACGTGAATTAGTATCTTCCCTGGCGCGGATTCATGGAAAGAACGGAAACGTTGAGTTTTCGAATTCCATGATGTATGCGGTTTTATTAATCAATGAGATCGGTTGTTTTCATAACTGGATACAATCGCTCTCATTGATTTTTTTGTTTTAAGGAAGCAGCTACGGTAATTATTTTATATTTGAACGGCTTGCATTATCGGGATAGCACATCATCGGCTGCAGACTTAACCAAAATTACAATGAATAGCATTTTAGCACAGATTATCGTCAGAACAACCCTTCGGGGCAAGAAGGCTGGCAAGAGCGATAAGGCTTATTCTGATTATGAACTCGCAAGGGGGCTGCGTGAGCTGAAGATGACGATGATCAGGCTGATCAAGGATGCTTTGTTAATGACTGCCGGCATTTTTTCAGCTGCCTTTGGATTTAAAGGATTTTTATTAACCAATCATTTTATCGATGGCGGAGCAACGGGCATTTCTCTTTTAATCTCGGCCATTACTTCGCTCCCTTTATATCTTTTGATCATCTGCATCAACCTGCCCTTTATTCTTCTGGGATATAAGGTCATGGGTAAGGCATTCGCCATTAAAACCGCACTGGCCATCTCCGGACTTGCCCTGGTGCTGGCGACCGTTAATTTCCCCGATGTAACACAGGATAAATTACTGGTAGCGGTTTTTGGAGGTTTTTTTCTGGGTGCGGGGATCGGTCTTTCCGTACGCGGAGGGGCAGTGATTGATGGAACAGAGGTATTGGCCATTTTCTTAAGCCGAAAGCTGGGTACTACCATCGGAGACATCATCATTGGCATCAACGTGATGATCTTTTCCGCCGCCGCCTATTTTCTCTCCACAGAAATTGCACTCTATTCAATGATTACCTATATAGCGGCTTCCAGAACACTGGATTTTATTATTGAAGGTATAGAGGAATATATTGGGGTTACCATCATATCTAGTCATCATGAGGAAATCCGGCACATGATTATGAACAGCCTGGGCCGCGGATTTACGGTTTACAGTGGAAAACGTGGTTTTGGGAAAAGAGGTGAAGCACAGGAGATTGATATCCTATATACCGTGGTAACCCGGCTGGAACTGAATAAATTAAATTCGGAAATCGAAAAAATTGACTCCAATTCGTTTGTCGTCATGAGTAGTGTTAAAGACACGAAGGGAGGCATGTTAAAAAAAAGGCCGCTGGCGCATTAAGAGGTTGACCCATCTCTATCTCACCCATTCGGGCTCTCATCCAATTTTGGCATACTTTTTATCCATATTAAGTTGAAGCGAAAGACAAGTGGTTTATGGCCCTTTTTATTATGATAAACCCTTTGTATGCTCAGGAAAATCAGTTCCATAAAAGATATTCAGCAATTGGCAGTCGGCGATACCCTGCTTGATCACGCGGAACCCGAAAAAGCGAAATCTTACACAGTAAAGAATATTGCGAATGGGATGATCTATGCCATTCATGATAACGGTTGCTTTAATCTGAAGGTATTTGCAGCAGACAATCCCTCGGAAAGAGACTGGTGGCTTTCAGATTGATTATCTTCATGGTCAATTTTATTTGCAAGAAGTCCCGGCTCCTCTAAATCCATGGATAAAAAAGACTATGATGCGATTGTTGTCGGATCTGGTCCGAACGGACTGGCCGCAGCCATTCTGTTGCAACAAAATGGACTTTCTGTACTATTGATTGAGGGTAAAAGAGAAATCGGAGGTGGTCTGTCTTCCCGCGAACTCACATTGCCCGGTTTTATTCATGATACCTGCTCGGCCATTCACCCCCTGGCAGCAGGGTCGCCATTTTTTACCAGTTTACCGTTGGAAGCGCATGGATTACAGTTTGTATATCCGGCAATTGATGCGGCTCACCCGTTTGATGATGGTCGTGCAGCTTTTTTAATGCGTTCTGTACAGGAAACGGCGAAGGGTTTGAATGATGAAGCCTATTTGACCTTCATGCAGCCGCTGGTAAAAGACTGGCCGCGGACTATTGTGGATGTATTGGCTCCTCTGCATTTTCCAAAATCACCGCTGGCCATGGCCCGCTTTGGGATAAAGGCACTGGGATCTGCAAGCCATTTGGTTGAAAGATTTTCAACAAAAGAATCCAGAGGCTTGTGGGCGGGAATGTCCGCACATGCGATGCAATCCTTAAAAAAGTGCGCTACCTCGGCGATTGGTCTGGTGTTGCTGGCTGCGGGACATACTCAGGGCTGGCCCGTAGCCGTAGGTGGCTCCTATACCATTGCCAGGGCGCTGACTTCTTACTTCGTTTCTTTGGGCGGCCGGATTGAAACCGGTTTGTATATAAATTCATTGGACCAGCTTCCTTCAGCCAAAGCCATATTACTGGATATTACGCCAAAACAATTGTTGTCCATTGCGGGTTATCGGTTCTCCTCATTTTATAAGAGCCAACTGGAAAGATTCCGTTATGGCATGGGTATTTTTAAAATCGATTGGGCCCTGGACGAACCCATTCCTTTTAAGTCAATTTCCTGCAGGCAGTCAGGTACTGTTCATTTGGGAAATACATTCGAAGAAATTGAAGCCGCAGAACAAATGGTATGGAATGGAAAACATCCGGAGAAACCTTTTGTGATACTGGCCCAGCAGAGTTTATTTGATCATACCCGTGCGCCCGCAGGTAAACATACCGGTTGGGCCTATTGCCACGTTCCGAATGGCTCCACGCTCGATATGACAAAAGCCATTGAACAGCAGGTGGAACGATTTGCTCCGGGCTTCAGAGAACGAATACTGGCGAAGCATATCATGAATACGGAAGAGATGGAAGCGGAAAATCCCAACTACATCGGTGGAGATATCAATGGAGGCGCTTTTGATCTGGACCAGTTATTTGCCCGGCCAGCCCTGCGGTTTTCGCCTTACAGGACTTCGGCAAAAGGCATTTATATCTGCTCTTCTTCCACACCGCCGGGCGGAGGCGTTCATGGCATGTGCGGTTATCATGCGGCAAAGCGTGTTCTGAAAGATATTTTCCCGACAGTGTATAAAAAAAATGAAATATGAAAAAACGAAAACTGCTCATGGTATGGGGACTGTTATTTTTTTCCCATGCTCAATACGCGCAGTCGCCGGAACAGCAGGGAGATCTTAAAGAATTATTGAAGGGTCCGGCCAATCCGGCCCAATATGAAAACTGGCTTTCCGAAATGAAAAACTGGAGAATATCGGAAAAAAGCCGGTTCAATTATAATGATTCCATGTACAGGAAGCACGGAGCCGGCTGGCAGCATAAAATTTTTATTTATACGCTAACGATGGGGTCGGACCGGTATTTATTTGATCCGGTCAGCGGAAAATACACTGTAGACCGGTATCTGGATGACGTTAAAAAACGCTTTGGAGGACTCGATGCCGTCCTGATCTGGCCCACATATCCCAATATAGGTATAGATAATCGCAATCAATTCGATTGGGTTTCGGATATGCCCGGAGGCTTGCAGGGAGTGAAGGGCATGATCAGCCACTTTAAGCAAAGGGGAGTGCGGGTTTTCTTTCCGATAATGATCTGGGACAAAGGTACAAGGGCACAGCGTGAGCCAATGGCGGCAGCTCTCGTAAAAGAAATGCAACAGATTGGCGCGGACGGATTAAACGGAGATACCATGACCGGCATAACAGAAGATTTTTTAAAAGCTGCCGATAGCCTTCACTATTCACTGGCATTTCAGCCCGAACTAAATCTGGGTGATTTAAAAATGATAGAGTGGAATGGCAATACCTGGGGCTACTATTGGAACTATGAACGGATTCCGGGTGTAAGCACATATAAATGGTTCGAGCCGAAACACCAGGTGCTGGTCACCAATCGCTGGGTTACTGATAAAACGGATGACCTGCAATATGCTTTTTTTAATGGCATCGGATATACGGCCTGGGAAAATATCTGGGGAATCTGGAATCAGGTTACTGACCGCTATGCGGCCGCGATCCGGCGGATCGCAGCTATATACCGTCAATTTCCCGAAATCTGGAGCAGCCCCGGCTGGCAGCCCCATATTCCAACAATTCAAAAAGGGATTTTTGCAACTGCCTTTCCGGATGCAAACCAAACGCTCTATACGCTGGTGAACAGAGACTCCACGGATCGCGAAGGACAACAACTGAAACTTCTTTTTCGACATGGAATGAAATATATTGATCTCTATCATGGAGTGGAATTAAGTCCACAGAAGCAGGGTGATTCTGTTTATCTCCGTTTTGCCATCGAGTCCCGCGGATTTGGGGCCGTTCTGGTAATTGCATCGGGTGCCGCAAATCAATCATTGAATGCTTTTATCGCGAAGATGCATGTGTTGTCGGCGAAACCGCTGAAGAGCTTTTCTACGGAGCGAACCGTGTTGACCCAGCTGATGCTTACTGAAAACAAAACCCCCATTTCTGCCACAACCCCGGAAGGGATGATCCTGATTCCAGCTGTGAAAAACTTCACGTTTGAATCCAAAGGCGTGATGATTGAAGGAGACGAATTGCCGGATGCCATTGGTGTTCAGCATCCCTGGGAGAAACATCCTGCCCGCTCACAAAAACGAGTCATGGATATACCTTCTTTCTGTATTGATCAATATCCTGTGACAAACAAACAGTTCAAGAAATTCCTGGACGCATCCAAATACCATCCAAAGGATGGCCATCATTTTTTAAAAGACTGGAAAAACGGATCCTATCCGACCGGTAGTGAGGAACAGCCGGTAACCTGGGTTTCGATAGAGGATGCCAGGGCCTATGCTTCCTGGGCGGGAAAAAGATTACCCCACGAATGGGAGTGGCAATATGCCGGCCAGGGAAAACAGGGATTTATTTATCCCTGGGGGAACGTGATGGACAGTGAAAAAATGCCTTTGCCGGATTCCAGCCGGAATGTCAGGTTGCCTTCTAACGTGAACGCGTATCCGCAGGGCGCCAGCCCTTTCGGGGTGATGGATATGGTGGGAAATGTGTGGCAATGGACGGATGAGTGCCGGGACGACCACACCCGTTCCGCAATATTAAAGGGGGGAAGTTATTATCATCCGCAAACTTCATCCTGGTATTTCCCACAGGCTTATGAGTTGGATAAGTATGGCAAATATTTATTGCTGTCGCCGGGGACGGACCGGGCCGGCACGATCGGTTTTCGTTGCGTGGTGGATCGGTAATTTACTCCTGTTTTACTTCTTGCTGAATAATAGCGCGTAAATCACATAAAGCCATCCTAAAATGCCATGAATGATCGCCCATAGAATGGATTTGTTCCTGCTCCAGGAAATCACTACGGCTATAATGGTTCCAAGACCTACTCCGGGCCCGACATACACCGGCTGAACATAATCATAATGTCCGGTAGCGGCAACGCAGGAGGCAAGAAATAATATCGGGAAAAACAGCAGCAGGTTCTTTGTATGGCTCATGTGCGTATTTTATAATGCCATTATTTTATCTCATCGCAAGGCCCGAAATGATCAGCTTTTCAAATAATAGGATTTTGGTTTGGTGAATGCCCGCAGTCCTGCATGAGAAAGAGTAGTGCCAAATCCCGAATGCATACGTCCGCTCCAGGGAAGTGCGGCACTTACGCGGTCACAGCAATTCCAATAGCCTGTGCCGGCATTGATCTGCTGAAGTATTTTCTCTGCCCGGGACTGATCAGCTCCATAAACCGAGGCGGTAAGACCGTATTCCGAATCCTGCATGAGCTGAATGGCTTCCGCATCGTTTTTCACTTTCATAATACCCACAACCGGCCCGAAGGTTTCTTCCTTCATCACTTCCATATTGTGGTTTACACCCGTCAGCACCGTGGGCTCAAAGTAGTATCCCTTCCGGGAAATGATATTGCCACCGGTGAGTAGGGTTGCCCCTTTTTTCACTGCATCTGTAACCTGCTTTTCTAGAAAAGCAGGCTGTTCCTTTCTGCTCAACGGACCGATGTAAACGCCGTCTTCCCCCGGAGCTCCTATTTTCCACGACTTCACTTCCTTTACAAACTCCCTGCTGTATTCATCATAAACGGATTCATGTACATAAATCCGTTCCACCGAGCAACAGCTTTGCCCATTGTTATAAAAAGCACCATCTGCCGTGGCGGCCGCAACGGATTTTATATCACTGATGTCATCAGTTATGTACACCGGATCCTTTCCGCCCAGTTCACACTGACAGGGTACCATTTTTGGAGCCACTTTTTCATAAATATATTTTCCGGTTTTGTAGGAACCGGTAAAAAAATATCCATCGAAGGGAAGATCTAATAAAAGTTGTCCCACTTCCTTTGCCCCGGCGGCTACCTGAAAAACGTTTTCCGGAATGCCCGCCAGCTTCAGGAATTTTTCAATTTGCAGACCCGTGAGCGTTGTGTATTCGGATGGTTTGTACATCACGGCATTCCCCGCGAGCAGGGCCGGCACAAACACATTTACGCCAACCAGATAAGGATAATTCCATGCGGAGATATTACAGATCACACCCAGGGATTCGTACACAATGCGTTCTTCCATTCCCTGTCCTGTATTCATGATTTCATCCGACAGGTATTGATGGGCATGATCTGTAAGCCATTTCATCCTGGTTATGGCGCCGTTGACTTCGTTACGGGATTGCTGCAGCGGTTTTCCCATTTCAGAAGTCAGCACACCTGCCAGCTGCTCGATGTTTTCTTTCAGCAGTTCAGCAAACCGGGTCATAACCCGTGCTCTTTCCAATACAGGAACTTTTTGCCAGGCGGGCTGTGCCGAACGAAGCAGTTCGAGTTTCCGGGTCAGGGATTCCCGGCTGTCTTCTTTTATTTCTCCAATCTGTTCTTCTGTTGCGGGATTAATGATTTTCATAATTTTATAATGCTTTCAGATAAATTTGTTTGAAGTCTTCCCGACTAACGGGTTTGGGATTGTTGGGATGTGCAAAATCAGCAAAGGCGAGATCGGCGAGGGGCTCAATATGTTCAGCCTTTACGCCGATGCCGGTGAGCTTGTGCGGGATATTGATTTTCGAATTAAGCTCGAATAAATAGTTCACTACGCCTTCGCCGCTTTCATCCTTCAGTTCCAGCGTTCTGGCGATACGCCTGAATTTAGATTCAAAGCCCGCTATATTGAATTGCATGCCATACGGGATATTGACGGCATTGGCCAGTCCGTGGTGGGTATCCAGCAGGGAAGAGAGCGGATGTGCCAGCGAATGCACTACGCCCAATCCTTTCTGGAATGCCACGGCGCCCATGAGTGAAGCGATCAGCATTTTGCTGCGCGATTCCAGATCAGGTTTATTCACTGCTTTCTCCAGAGACTGATTGATCAGAAATAAACCTTCCAGTGCAATGCCATCACAAAGCGGATGGGGCATTTTGGCCAGGAACGCTTCCATGTTGTGGGTAAGCGCATCCATGCCGGTTGCGGCGGTTACCGGTGCGGGAAGTCCCATGGTGAGCAGGGGATCCGCAAACACAATTTTCGCCAGCAGTTTGGGTGAAAATAAAATCTTTTTCTGATGGGTGATATCATCGGAGATAACAGCGCTTCTCCCGACTTCGCTGCCGGTACCCGCTGTGGTTGGAATGGTGATAAAATGAGGCACATCATTGGTTACGTAGATATCACCGCCGATCAGGTCGTCGTATTTAAAAAGGTCTTCGCGGTGGTTTACCCTTAACACGATGGACCTGGCTACATCCAGGCCCGCACCACCGCCGATACCAACAACCGAATCGCGCGCGGTATCATCAAACTGTTGCGTTCCTTTGTACACATCCGATTTAACGGGATTCTTGTGGATGTCGGAAAACACTTCCACCGAAATGTTTTTCCTTTCCAGATCTTTCAGGATAGTTTTAAAAAAATCAAGCTGGGCCACGTTGGGATCCGTAACGATCAGTGGTTTCAGCAATTTATTGCTCAGCAGATAATCTCCAAGCTCTTTACTGGAGCCGGCGCCGAAACGAATGGTGGTTGGGAAATTGTACTGGTAAATTTTATCAAATTCCATGTGAAATAAATTTTAAATCTCAGGTTCTGGTTTTTGGTTTATATGATCTCAAAATATCTTTTGTATTCCCAGTCGGTCACGGATTTCAAATGGCGTTTCCATTCCCATTCCCGGGTTAGGGTAAAATGTTCAACGAATTTTTCCCCCAATATTTCCTTTGCATCTTTGGATTGGCGCATCATCTGGGTGGCTTCATGCAGCGTGTGTGGAAGCGAACCGTTGGAGAAATCCAGATAACCGTTGCCGCGGGTAATCGGTTGTGTTAATTTCATTTCATTTTTTATACCGTAGAGACCGCTGGCAAGGCACCCTGCCATAGCCAGGTATGGGTTCACATCCGCGCCGATGACTCTTGTTTCCAGGCGGCAGGATTTGCTGCTGCCGGATAAAACCCGGAGCGCTGCAGTTCTGTTATCCACGCCCCAGGTGAGCGTTGTGGGCGCCCAGGCGCCTTCCACCAGTCTCTTATAGCTATTGATGGTGGGTGCAAACAGGGGCAGGATCTGTGGCAGGAAATAAAGCTGACCAGCAATATAACTCTTCATCCGGCTGCTCATTTTCCATTCGTCCTTCTCATCGTAAAAAAGATTTTTACCGGCATCCGCATCCCATAAACTCTGATGTACATGACCGCCGCAGCCCGGCAGATTTTCATTGATCTTGGCCATAAAAGTGGCCATAATTCCATGTTTGTAGGCGATTTCTTTTACCGCTGTTTTAAAGAGCACTGCCCGGTCGGCAGCTTCCAGGATTCCCGCATAAACGATGGCTGCTTCGTAAGTCCCCGGGCCGGTTTCGGTATGGAGGCCCTCCAGGGGGATATTGAATTTGCGCAACAATTCGAACAGGTCAGAAAAAAACGGGTTTTTCAGCGTGCTTCGTAAAATCGAATAACCGAACATGCCGGGCGTCAGGGGCGTCAGGTTGGTAAATTGTTTGTCATGTGCGCTCTGCGGTGTTTCTGCAAAATTAAACCATTCGAATTCCTGGGAAAAAAAAGGCGTAAAGCCCAGGTCTTTTGCTTCCTGCAAAACCCGCTTCAATAGTTGTCTCGGGCACACATAAGACCGCTGACCATCTCTGGTATTTAATTCGCCCAGGAAAAAGGGCAGATCGTCTTCCCAGGGGATTTTTCGAAAAGTGGACAAGTCTATACTGGCAGGCGAATCTGGATATCCTGTATGCCAGCCGGTGAATTCCGAATTATCGTAGGCCACATCTGCCGCATCCCATCCGAAAAGCACGTCACAAAAAGTGGTTCCGGTTTCCATGACGGAAAGAAATTTTTCTGTCGATATATATTTCCCCCTTAATATCCCGTCAATATCCACAAAGGCAAGCTTTACTTTCCCGGCCGGGTGGTCCTTTACGTATTGAACGATTTCCCTGGTTTGCATAATAAAGATTTGGCGTTGGTGAAGGGCTCGGGCAGATCACCTATAGCATCTGGTGATCCCCTGGCACGCATTAACTCCGTTTTTAAGGCGGCAAATTATGTAATATATTCTATGTCGCCATACTTTGCCCGTGTGAGGAATCGCTCAGGACGGGCTGTTTTTGAAGGAAGCCTGCGGCGCGGTAGCCCGGCAGACTTTCTTCAAAAATTAATGCGATTCCGGAAAAACAATTATTATATTTATCCGTACCAGCCTGAAATGCAGATCTCAAAATTCGGGTTGGCAGTTTAAATCCTGAAGTATCTAAATTGCACCCACAAGTATCTGACATGAATTCATTACGCACGCTGCTGAACCGTTCCAGGATCTTCTTTATTGTCTGGAGCATGCTGGCAGCCTTTGGAACCTATTTCTGTATGTATGCCTTCCGCAAGCCCTTTAATGCAGGCACTTACCAGGGACTGTACCTCGGGGGATTTGACTATAAGATCATCCTCATCATTGCCCAGGTATTTGGTTACATGCTGTCCAAATTCATCGGCATCAAGGTGATATCTGAACTCAGGCCCTCCCAGCGGAAGGGCCTGATCATCGGCCTGATCCTGTTTGCTGAACTCAGCCTGATATTTTTCGGACTCGTTCCTTATCCCTATAATTTTGTTTTCCTGTTCCTGAACGGACTGCCTCTTGGCATGGTGTGGGGAATTGTATTCAGCTATCTCGAGGGCCGGCGGTTTACGGAAGTACTGGGCATGGGGCTGTGCATCAGCCTGATTGTTTCTTCCGGTATTTTGAAGACTACTTATTTCATGGTGCATGACTGGTTTCCTGCTCTTTCCGAGTTTTGGCTGCCGGCCCTGATCGGCATTCTTTTTCTTCCATTGTTCCTGTTGTTTGTCTGGATGCTTTCCGTAATGCCGAAGCCATCAGAGGAGGATAAGAGCAGCCGGGTGGAACGGTTACCCATGACGAATGCAGATAAACGAAATGTGTTGCGAAA
The DNA here is from genome assembly GCA_030706635.1 of Bacteroidota bacterium. GTDB lineage: Bacteria > Bacteroidota > Bacteroidia > Chitinophagales > Chitinophagaceae > Puia. The sequence continues at coordinate 164,503 of JAUZOD010000001.1, read as the reverse complement.
ATACGGATGGGGCATATTTTCCATCCTGTTGTTGTATACCATGCTGGCTACCATGCGGGATTTCCGGGATAATTTTTCCGTAGAGATCTGGAACCAGATCGATCCCTCCTGGAACAAAGCAGTGTTCTCTGAAACTGAATCAATCACCGGTTTGATCGTGCTGATCGCCATAGCCTCGTTGTCCCTGATACAAAGCAACCTCAGAGGTTTCCGGGCTACCTTGTGGCTGATGGCTTCCGGCCTTTTGATCAGCGGCGGAAGCACCTTATTATTTCATATCCACATGCTGTCGCCCTTCTGGTGGATGTCCCTCGTGGGTATGGGCATGTTCCTCGCATATATCCCCGTTCAGGTGGCTCTTTTTGAACGCATGATTGCTGTATTCCGGATCAGGGCCAATGCCGGCTTTTTTGTCTATCTCTGTGATTCGATCGGATATCTGGGCAGTGTGATGATGTTGTTGTACAAAGAATTTTTTATGAAGAGCATGAGCTGGTCCAAAGTGCTGATGCAGTTCAGCTACCTGCAGGCGGCTGTGGGCCTTATGCTGATCATCACGGCTTCAATATTTTTTGCACGTAAATCAGCAAGCCACAGACGGGCCGAGGAATCTTTTGAAGAATTGCAATCCGTTTGATAGTATATAAATCTTATTAAGCAAGCCATATGCAGGAAAATTTCCTGATACAGATCAGTTCTAAAATCAAAGAGAAGCGGCTGGCGAAGAATATCACGATTCAGGAACTGGCCAATAAGGCCAGGGTCAGCAAGGGCCTGATATCGCAGATTGAAAATAACCGGACCATCCCTTCCCTGCCCGTGCTGATGAATATCGTGGATTCGCTTGATTTCGACATGACAGAATTTTTCAGCAGCATTTCTTCAGGCAACCATTCCAAAGTAATTATCATCAGGCCAAATGATCAGCAGCTTTTTAAAAAGGAGGCAGCCAGGGGGTTTTTTTACAGGCGAATCATGACCCTGAATTTAAATTGTAATCCCGCAGATTTTATCCTGCTGGAATTAAAGAAAGGCGCCCGCCGAAAACAAACCGTGCACACCGATGCCATGGAATTTAAGTATATGATCAGGGGGACGGTCGAATATACCATCGAAAATGAAAAATATATTTTACACGAAGGCGACTCGCTTTTCTTCGATGGAAGTATGGGGCATACCCTCGCCAATACCGGCAGTGTTGATGCGATGATCCTGGTAGTCTACTGTTTCTCTGTTAAGAATTCTTAAACACCTGTTACCAATATATGAATGCTGTCGGGGCAGGCAGCCGGGGGTATCCGGCTAAATCCCATCTTATTCCCTGCCCGTCACGTGTTTACAAATACTAAATATAGTAATTTCAGCATGCCGGGCACCTGCATTAAACTATTGTCAATTTATTATGACAAATTCATTAATAATTCCAGCAATAGAAGGGATTACAGCCCGAATTCCTAATTTTATCCTTTCAGAATGTGGATAACTATTTGTTTAGTATTTGTTGATTTTAACAGAAACTTATATATTTTTATTTCACCCTTATTTTCCATTTTTAAAAGGACAAACCAAAACTTCTCTTTATGAATCACACTAGTGCCGGAGCTCTCCGGTTTAAATTAATCTTGTGGGTTTTATTAGTTCCATTCCTGACGATGGCTCAGAATGTGATTACCGGCCGCATTCTCTCTGTTTCGGATCAGTCTCCGATTCCGGGAGCCACGATCCTGGTCAACAGATCGAAAGCGGGCACATCCACTGGCATTGACGGAAGATTTTCCATTAGGGCAAAGTCCGGAGATGTGCTCACGATTTCCGGCGTGGGTATTACCACCCAGGAATATACCATAGGAAAGGAAATGCAGAATATTGTCATCAGCGTAGTGGCCCAGGCCAAGGATCTCAACGAAGTGATCGTAACGGCCTTGGGTATCCGCAAGGAGACCAAGCGCATTGGGTATTCGGTTCAGGAAGTTAAGGGTTCAGAATTGCTGAAGGCCCGGGAACCCAACCCGATCAATGGCCTGGTGGGCAAAGTAGCCGGTCTGAATATAGGCATCAACCAGGAGCTGTTGTCAACACCCACCGTACTGTTGCGTGGTTCGCCGCTCAATTTCTATATTGTAGATGGTATTCCCATCAATTCAGATACCTGGAATATCAGCCCGGATGATATCGAAACCTATACGGTATTGAAAGGCGCCACAGCCGCGGCCCTTTACGGAAGCCGGGGTATCAATGGTGCCATTCTGATCACTACCAAAAGGGGCGCAAAGAACAAAAAGGGATTTACGGTTGAGTTCAACAGCAGTAACCAGATCGAGAAAGGGTTTATTGCCAATCCTAAGGTGCAGAATCAATACGGAGGTGGTGAAAAACAACAATATGCCTTTGGTGATTATAATAGTAACGGGAACTCTGTTGATGGTACCAATGATGAAGATTATGATGTGTGGGGCCCCAAATTGGATGCCGGCTTAAAACTGCCGCAGTTTGACGGTCCGTACGACCCAACCCAGTATTTTAATTATACTTCAGGAGATGGCCAGGTCCATCAGAGTCATATCCAGGCGACACCCTGGGTTTCGCGTGGAGCTAATAATCTGGACAACTTCTTGAAACCCGGTTTTTTGACCAAGAATAATATTAGCTTTTCCTCCGTTACCGATCGCTCCAACCTGCGGATGTCGGTATCTCAGTCCTATCAAAACGGCATTACGCCCAATACCGGATTGAACACCGTGAATATAAACCTCATTGAAAGTTATGATGTAACCAGCAAATTTAAAATTGAAGCGAATCTCAATTATAACCGTCAGTTTACACCCAATATTCCGGATGTGAATTATGGTCCAAACAGCCTTATTTATGATATAGACATTTGGACCGGCGCTGACTGGAATGTGGAAGATCCCAAGATTAAGGCCATCTGGCAACCGGGCAAGGAAGGTATTCAGTCCATGTTTGTCGAGTATAAGCGTTATCAGAATCCCTATTTCATGAGTTACGAATGGCTGAGAAGTCATTACAAAAACGATCTCTATGGCTGGGTCGCCTTCACCTACCGGTTCAATAAAAATTTCAATGTATTGCTTCGCTCCAATGTCACCTCCTACGATGTTTTAAGGACCGAAAAGGAGCCTTGGTCTGCACATCCTTATGGTGATGAACACAACCATGGCAATTATCGGGAAGACCGTCGCGATCTTTGGGAAAACAATACCGACCTGATATTTAATTTTAATAAAGAAAATATTGGCAACACCGGAATATCTATCACCGCTAATGCGGGAGGAACTTCTCGTAGTATGAAGTACGGATCCAGCTTTGTCAGCACAAATCAGCTGACGGTTCCGGAAGTGTACACTTTTGCGAATTCCACCCTTCCCGTCCGATCTTTTAATTACGGGTCAGATCTGTTGATGTTGAGTGCGTATTATTCAGCAGATATTACTTACAAGAATTATTTTACCATTGCTACGACAGGCAGGATGGATAAGACTTCGGCGCTGCCGGTTGGAAACAATTCCTTTTTCTATCCTTCGGTGTCATTCAGTTCAGCTATATCAGACTATCTGACCATGCCGAAAGCAATCTCTTTTCTGAAAGTAAGAACCAGCTTTGCTAACGTAAAGGATGGAGGAACAACACCGTTGATAGGTCCCGCCTTCTCCGCACTCGGTGCTGCGAGTCCTCTGGGTTATGGCTTTACTTATTATACGCCGTATGATGGTCCAACCTATGGGCTGGCTAATCCATTTTATTACAGTGTCTATACGTACAATAACCAGATCGGACTTACAGCTCCTCTGAATTCTATTAATAAAAGCATCAAGCCCTCGTCCAGGAGTAATTTTGAATTTGGAACGGACATCCGCTTCCTGAAAAACCGCCTGGGATTGAGCGCCACTTATTTCCAATACAAAGATGGACCCGTTATTTCCTCGCAGCCGATATCAGAGACCAGCGGATTGACTGGTTTTATAACGAACGGTTTTACGACGAAAAGAACCGGGGGAGAAATTTCTTTGCAGGGTACGCCTATTCTCCGGAAGAATTTTAGCTGGAACGTATTGGTTAACTGGTCTACCTATAAAGAAGTATTTTCTGCATTTGCCGGGGGTGCCACGGAATTATCCAATGGTACGGGATATCCCTATCATGTCGGAGACCGGGTGGATCAGTTTTTTGCCAGTGAACACGCAAAAACGCCGGACGGCATATCCATTCTGGATGAATCAGGCTATCCGATCTATCTTCCCAAACCCCAGAAATTCGGACACGGCGATCCGGACTGGGCTTGGGGAATTCATAATAGTTTAGCCTATAAAAACATCACGCTTTCTTTTCAGTTTGATGGCATGGTGGGTGGTGTGATCGGGGATTATGTAAAGCGTAAATTAACAGAGGGCGGCCGTGGGTTGAATACGGTTACGGGTGATATAGGTAAAGCACGTGCCTATGAAGCAGCCCATTGGGGTGATCCGGGTTATAACGGGGCGGTGGAAAATGGCAAACCCATCATCAGCGGGGGTGAAAGGCAGGTTGTTGGCGGTTCCGGCAATATTGCTTATGATCCGAAAACCGGCGTAATCACCAATGGGAAATCGCTTACTTATACACCCAATACAGTCGCTACGTATTGGATGCAGGACTATGTGAGTGATTTCTACGACGATGCAGAACACACCAGTACCAGCAAAACGTATGCAAAACTCCGCGAAGTGGTATTGACCTATTCCTTGCCGGGGCGCTTGCTTGAAAAATCTTTCATTACCAGAATTGATTTCTCACTGGTTGGCAGGAACCTGCTCTATTTCTTTCACAAGGATTTTCATGATATTGACGTGGATCAGTTTCCCGGCAGAGACCAGTTTAATGGAATTGGCAGGGAACATACCCTGCAAACGCCCACTACGAGAACCTATGGCTTTAACATAAACGTGGTATTCTAAATTCTATTTTTTAATTTATTATTAAATAGTAAAAATATTTATATGAAATTGATTAAATCTCCCATCATACAGATACTTCTGGTTGCTTTGGCAGCTTCCGGTTGTACGAAGAAGTTTAGTGATTATTCGCAAAACGGAAACCAGCCGGTACCGGGTAAAGTGCCCCCGGGGATCGTGCTCAAAACCATTCTGGCCGATCTCGTTGTTTATCCGGGAAGTACTTCAGATAAGGCTTGTCAGGATTATTGTTCCAACTATGTTTATTATGGGGATAACCAGTACTGGACAGGTAGTGCATCTTTAAATTATGGCGATTTGAACAATACCCTGGCCATGGAAGCAGAAGCCAGGCGATTGGCTGGAACGGATAACAATCCCTATCACGCTCTGGGTTTATTTTTCCGCGCATTTTTCTTTGTCTCTATGAGTGAAAAAGTGGGAGACGTGCCCATGACGGAAGCACTGCAGGGACTGGGCAACGTCACGCCTAAATATGATGCCCAAAAGGATGTTTTTAAGCAGTCTCTTCTTTGGCTGGATTCTGCAAACACCCTGCTCGGCGGCCTGATACAAAACGGCTTTCTTGAATTTAGCGGTGATTTTTATTATGCGGAAAGGCTCAGCAACGCCTTATCTCCCAGGGATGCGCTGATTCAATGGCAGAAGGTAGTGAACAGTTATAAGCTACGCGTGCTGATCGAATTAAGTAAACGCGCAGCGGATAATCCTGACTTGAATATTCCCCAGCAATTCGCTACGATATTTAATAATCCGACCACCTATCCAATTTTTACCAGCAATACAGATAACCTGCAGTATGTTTATAATAACAGTTATAATTATTACCCTGACAACTTTACCAATCTCGGGAATAACCAGACGCGGATAAACCTGGCTGCAACCCTCGAAAACAATTTGAGTTCTCTTCATGACCTGCGCTGCATGGTATTGGGTGAGCCGGCCCGGGGATTGGGTTTTAGTGATACCTCCTACCAGTCTTTCGTTGGAGCGCCATCTGGGATGGATCTGAGTACGATGAATGCCCTGATCCAGTCCGGGATTGCTGATTCTAAAGTGTCGCTGTTCAACAGGAATCATTTCTATAATCCTTCTAACCTGGCGGGAGAACCCACCTACATCCTCAGCTATCCCGAAGTTTGTTTTTGTGTTGCGGAAGCTATTAACCGCGGATGGATAGCGGGTGATGCCAGTCAATGGTATGTGAACGGAATTACTTCCCAGTTTGCCTTTTATGGTATCGAGGATGGCGTTAACACGGTTACGCTGCAGGCGGGCTCAGGTGCTGAAATCCCTTATTCTGTTCACTTTTATTACAGTACGTATTTCAATCAGCCGGCGGTAAAATATGCGGGAGACAATCCAACAGGGTTGGCCCAGATCCTGTTGCAGAAATATCTGGCTTATGCAAGGAACTCTGGCTATCAGGCTTACTACCAGTGGCGCAGAACGGGGGTACCCACTTTCGATCAAGGTCCTGGCACGGGCAACGGCGGAGTAATACCCAGAAGATGGCAGTATCCTCAAAACGAGATCACGGCAAATGGCACGAACCTGCAGGCCGCATTGCAGTCGCAATATGGAGGAAACGATGATATCAATCAGGATATGTGGCTGGTTAAATAGGCGATGCCTGCGATGAAGTTTGTTTAACTTCACGATGAGGAAGATATATCATAATTTTAGAACGGTAATGACAAATATTTCGACGAAGGCATTCTCGGTAAATGGAATAACATATCAGCCCGCGGCAAAACCCATCGTGGTGATATGCATGGATGGATCGGCAGATGAATATTTAGACAATACGATGGCTTTCGACAGGATGCCTAATCTGAAACAGATGGCTAAAACGGGCTACCGGGGCATGGCACGGGATGCGCTGCCGTCGTTCACCAACGTGAATAATTCTTCCATCGTAACCGGTGTTTCTCCGGCAGTGCATGGGATTTGCGGCAATTTCTTTTACGATGTGGCCAAAGACCAGGAGGTGATGATGAACTCATCGGAATACCTCCGGGTGGATACCATTCTGGCCGCGGCTGCAGATGCCGGCAGGAAAGTGGCCGTTGTTACGGCTAAAGAAAAACTGAGGGATATTCTTTCCTATAAACTAAAGGGCATTGCCTTCTCGGCTGAAAAAGCAAACCAGGCAAAGCCGGAAACACATGGTATCGGTGATGTTGAAGCCGTTGTTGGCCACAAAACACCTGCTATTTACAGCGCCGATGCCAGTTTATTTGTCCTGAGAGCCGGTGTTGCCCTAATCGAAAAAGGATTGGCGGATTTTCTTTATCTGTCACTCACGGATTATATGCAGCACACATACGCCCCCGATACGGAGGCATCCCTGGCGTTTTACGAAGCGCAGGATAAGGAATTGGGAAAAATGCTGGCCCTGGGTGCGATCATAGGCGCCACGGCTGATCATGGCATGAATGCAAAAATAAAAGCAGACGGGTCGCCGAATGTATTGTTTGTGGAAACCATGCTGAAGGAAAAGTTTGGTGATGGCTTCCGGGTCATTTGTCCGATCACAGACCCCTATGTGAAGCACCATGGCGCCCTCGGCTCTTATGTGGTGGTTCATCTGAGTGATCTTTCCAGAATCGATGAGGTGAAAAAATGGCTGGCTTTTCAGCCGGGTATCACCGAAGTATATGACAGGGAAACCGGTTGCCGTTTATTGGAGCAACCTGCGGACCGGACCGGCGATCTTATGGTTTTGTCCGGGCGCGACGTGGTGGTGGGAAAAACAGCAGCCCATCACGATCTGAAAGCGCTCGACGGCACCCTGCGATCGCACGGCGGAAGATATGAAGAAATGGTTCCCCTGGTTATTTCTCATCCCCTGAACAAAATCTATAAGCTCAAGGCCGCGGGAGATCCAAGAAATTTTGACGTATTTGATTTTGCTATTAACGGAACAAATTAAACACGGAGTATGAGTATAGCAACAGATGCCCAGCCTTCAAAAAAGGCTGGCGCAGAAAACGGATATGATGCGGCGGCGATGAACATGAATTGCTGGGTGGATGGAAAGCCGGTCAGTTCTGAAAATATCCTTACAGTTTACAGTCCTTATGACCGCCGCATCGTGGGAACGGTCCAACTGGTCAATGCATCCCATACCGAACTGGCCATCCGTACGGCATTGAAAGGCGGACCCCGATTATCGAGATATGAGCGCTACAGCATCCTGGAGAAAACCAGACAGCTGCTGATGGAGCGGAAGGAAGAATTTGCGCAGACGATCAGCGCGGAATCCGGCCTGGCAATAAAAGAAGGCCGGTATGAAACGGGCCGCGCACATGATGTATTGATGTTCGCCGCCATCGAATGTTTAAAAGATGACGGACAGATCTTTTCATGCGATATTTCTCCCAGCGGCAAAGCAAGAAAAATATTCACCCTGCGGGAACCGCTGAAATTGGCGGTTGCCATCACCCCGTTCAATCATCCCCTGAACCAGGTTGTTCACAAAATCGCTCCGGCTATTGCCGCCGGAACCCCGGTTATTTTGAAGCCTTCAGAGAAAACACCTTTAACGGCTATTAAATTGGCTGAGTTATTATATCAGGCGGGATTGCCACACTACATGTTAAGCGTTTTGCTGGGACCTACAAAAGAAGTGGCGGAGATTTTGGTGAAAGATCCGCGTATTGATCTCGTATCATTTACCGGCAGCGTAGCCGTGGGTAAAAGAATAGCAGAAACGGCGGGCTATAAAAAAGTGATCCTCGAACTGGGCGGTAACGATCCGCTGATCATTTTAGAAGATGCAGACATGGATCTGGCCGTAACACTTGCCGCAGAAGGTGCCTACCGGAACTCAGGTCAGCGCTGCACAGCGGTTAAGCGTATCCTGGTGCAGGACAGTATCCGGGAAGTATTTACGAAACGCTTATTGGAAAAAACAAAAGAATATACCTGCGGGGATCCCGCAGACCCGGAAACAAAAGTGGGTACTGTGATTGATGAACAATCTGCGATCTACCTGGAATCGGTTGTTAAGAAAGCGGTGGAACAGGGTGCCAAAGTACTGATGGGAGGTAAACGGCAGGGCGCCTTGCTGGAGCCGACCGTAATCGTTGATGTTCCCCGGGATGCCCAGATGGTCATGCAGGAATCTTTTGGTCCGCTGGCTCCCATTCTTGGATTTAAAGATATTGATGATGCTATTGCTTTATCCAACTCCACAGATTTCGGTTTATCCTCCGGCGTGGTGACCAAAAATATGGAACACGCTATCCGGTTTGTAAAAGAACTTAAGGTTGGAACCGTAAATATTAACGAAGTGCCGGGCTATCGTATTGAGAGTTCCCCCTTTGGCGGAATTAAAGATTCAGGCCTGGGCATTAAAGAAGGGGTGATAGAAGCTATTAAATGTTTCACTTTCGTGAAGACATTTTCAATGGCCTGGTAAACATAAAATTTCCTCTGGCATGAAAGCATTGATCATTGTCGCCGCGTTGTTTTTGGTGACTGCTGTATCCGCACAGCCTTTCAAAACGAAGAATATCATCATGATTTCCATGGATGGATTTCGCTGGCATGAACTTTTCCGCGGAGCGGATTCCAGCCTGATATTCTCGAAAAAATACAATTCCATAGATTCCGCCAGATACGTGCAAAAATTCTGGGGTCCGGATGAACAGACCCGGCGGGAAAAACTCATGCCTTTTGTATGGCAGCACATCGCACAGTATGGGCAATTGTATGGCAACAGGGACCTCGGCAATAAAGTGAATGTCCGGAATACATTCTGGTTTTCTTATCCGGGACGCAGTGAAGTACAGACTGGTTACTTTGATCCGGCTGTCAATTCCAACGACTATCCCGATAACCCCAACGAGAATGTATTGGAATTCATCAATAAGAAAAAGGGCTATGAAGGAAAAGTGGTCAGCTTTGCTTCCTGGGATGCGGTGGCGCGTATACTCAACCGCGACCGGAATGGCATGCTGGTGAATATCGATGGGGAAGATGTGAAAGGCGACGATCTTACCAGCTTGCAAAAAGAAGCCAACCGCTTTCAGCATTATTCTCCGGATATCTTTGGGCCCGGCGAAAGACCTGATGCAGACACCTATCTGATGTCAAAGGCTTATATCATGGCCAAACATCCCAAAGTGGTTTACATTGATTTTGGTGATACCGATGAGTATGCTCACGGAGGCCGATATGATTTTTATCTGGACGGGGCGAATAAGACCGATATCATGATCAGCGATCTGTGGAACTATCTGCAACAGGATCCGTTTTATAAAGGACAAACGACCCTGCTCATTTTCCCCGACCATGGCCGGGGAGAAGGAAGCCAGTGGACTTCACACGGACAAAAAGCCCCGCATTCCGATGAGACCTACCTCATGGTCATGGGCCCCGACACACCGGCAACGGGAGAACAGAAAACCCAGGGTCAGATCTACCAGGATCAGTATGCTCAAACCATGGCCATGCTCCTGGGATTTCACTTTACAGCAAACCATCCTGTTGGAGAACCGGTAAACAGCGTTATGAAATGAAAGCCGATGTGCTCATCGTTGGGGGTGGTATTTTCGGATGTGCCATTGCCTACTATTATACCCGGAACAACCCCGATAAGAAAGTGATTGTTCTGGAAAGAAACGAATTGTGCAATTCAGCCACGAGCCGCGCGGCTGCACTGGTTACGAAAATAAGGACAAAAAAACATTTCGTTCCCTTATCGCTGGAAACCTACCGTGTAATTCCGGAGATGGAGAAACTGCTGGGGGAAAGCATGGATATGAAATACGTGGGCGTGATGCACGTGGCCGCCAGTGAATCCAACGAAGCCTCGCTCACAGAATTAATAAAAATTGCCCGTGAATTCGGTCAACCGGCTGAATATATTTCAGGTGAAAAAGCCCAACAATTATCTCCCTGGTTAAGAACAGAAGAGGCCAGGAAAATTGCTTTTCTGCCCGGAGAAGCTTACTGTGATCCCTACCTGCTGGGCACGTTTTTCAGTCGCTGTGCAAAGTTGCAGGGAGCTGAATTTCGTCAGGGTGTTGAAGTGGAGAAGATTTTGATGGAAAACAATACCGCCGTCGGGGTCGTCACTACTGAAGGCAGTATCCGGGCAGACACCGTTGTGATCGCCGCCGGCGCATGGTCGCCCCTGCTGGCCGCACAGGCGGGTATCGGGTTACCGATGGCGCCCGTAAGAAGTCAGTACTGGATCACGGAGAAGAAAGACATCTTTCCGGTAAATTCTCCCATCGTTTTGCTTCCGGACGCACAGGCTTATGCAAGACCCGAAGGTGGCAGTCTCTTATTCGGAATCCGGGAAAAAAAATCATTCACTGCTTCACCCAAAAACATTCCGGCAGACATCAGCGATTTCTCTTTCAGCCCGGACAAAGGCATGGCTGACCTCACGGAAGTAATTGACAAACTCGCCCGCTTTTTCCCGTCGGTATATGATGTTGGGATTAAATTTTATGTAGCCGGATTTTCAGGTTATACGCCGGATAATAATTTAACGATGGGCGTACCACCAGGCGTTCATCATTTACTGCTTGCTACGGGTTGTGTCGGAGCAGGCATATCCGTTTCGGGTGGTGTAGGACTGGCCTTTGCGGAATTGGCTGCCGGAAGACCTAACCCTTTCGATTTTTCGTATTTTGATATTGCACGTTTCGGTCAGATTGATCCTTTCAGTCCGGCATGGCTGGACAGATGTGCCCTGGCGCGATCCACAAAAGTGAGCGGATGATTTTTTGAAATGAAAAATTCTATTTTTAACGGAGCATCATAAAAACAAAACCATGCGAGTAAGAAAACTGCTTTTTACGCCGGGGCCGCTGACCACTTCCGAAACGGTAAAACAAGCCATGCTGGAGGATGTCGGATCCAGGGATCACGAATTTGTGAACGCCGTCAAAGAGATCGGCAGTGAATTGATGCGCATCGGCCATATATCGAAAGAAGAAGGATATGAGTGCGTGATTATGCAGGGCTCGGGGACATTCGGAATAGAAAGCGTGGTCAGCAGCGTAATTAAGAAGAATGATACATTGCTGGTGCTCGTCAATGGAGCTTATGGGGAGCGCATCGTGAAGATGGCCGTCATTCATCAGTTGAACCACCAGGTATTGCGTTTTGAAGAAGATGAGATCGTTACACCCGAAGCCAGCCTGAAATATCTGCAGGCGCATCCGGAGATTACCCATGTAGCCTGTATTCACAGTGAAACCACAACCGGTCTGTTCAATCCGATCGCAGAGATCGGGGCGGTGTGCAGGAAACAGAATGCCGTATTCATTGTAGATGCGATGAGCAGTTTTGGTGGCATTGAATTGGATATAAAAGAAAGCCAGATTGATTTTCTGGTTTCATCATCAAACAAATGTATTGAAGGCGTTCCAGGATTTGCTTTTGTGCTGTGCAAAAACGCTGAACTGGCAAAAGCAAAAGGACAGGCCAGGAGTCTGAGCCTCGATCTCTATGATCAGTGGAAGGGGCTTGAAACCAACGGTCAGTTCCGCTTCACGCCGCCAACCCTAAGCATTATGGCGTTTCGTCAGGCGCTGAAAGAGCTCGAAGCGGAAGGAGGGGTCAGTGCCAGGGAAAAACGGTACAGAACCAATAAAATGGTTTTGGATAAAGGAATGAAAGAGCTGGGATTTTCGCAATACCTCAATAAGGAGATTCAGGGTTATATCATTACCTCTTTTCTTTATCCGGATAATCCACATTTCAATTTCGACCGCTTCTACAATAAACTGAATGACCGCGGGTTTGTGATCTATCCCGGAAAACTGAGTAAAGCCAATGCTTTCCGTATTGGCAATATCGGGCAAATATTCCCGGATGATGTGTCGGCGCTGATAGTTGCCATAAGGGAAGTGCTGGCCGAAGAGAAGATTTCCCTGACGGTAACAGCGTAATCGTAAATATTATATTTTTGTGACGAAGAGATATTTATTTTTACAATTCGGCAGAACTTAAAATATATCATTATATGGAGAAAGAATTAGACGCCAGCCAGATAAGCAAAGACCTGCTCTTTTTATTTGAAAAATACGGAGATGAGGATTATGATGGCGAGCCGGTCTCCCAGACTTCCCATATGGTGCAGTGCGCTATGCAGGCCCAGCGTGAAGGAGCGGATGTTGAGCTGGTGCTTGGCGCATTCCTCCATGATATCGGTCATTTGCTTCGTCACCAGCAAAAGACTGAAGCTATGGGTAATTTTGGTGTTGTGAACCATGAGGGCATTGGCGCCAAATACCTGGCATCCCGCGGATTTTCTGACAGGATCTGCGCCGTGGTGGATAAACATGTTGATGCCAAACGATATTTAGTGACTGCGAAACCGGGATATAAGGAAAAACTATCTCTGGCGAGCCTGAAAACACTGGAATATCAGGGCGGCCCGATGAATGAGGCGGAAGCAGCTGAATTCGAAAAGCAACCTTATTTTGAAGACATCATCCGGGTGAGATTCTGGGATGAAGGCGCGAAAGAACGCGACCTGAAAATGGTGCCGATGCAGGAATATATCAAAGACGTGGAGAATTATTTAAAGGAACGCAATGCCTCCAGTTGAACTCAAGGCGTGACTTTTTGCAGAATATAATGGCTTCGGCCATTGGTTTCTCTCTCTTGCCAGGAGCCAGCCTGGCGAATAATTCAGAACTGCTAACACCCAATGAGCAATCCTTAGCCGGTCAATGGAAATTCCGCCTTGATCCCGGGAACAATGGCGAAGCGGATAGATGGTTTGATCAAGCGCTAACGGATAATATCCAACTACCGGGTTCCTGTGAACAACGCGGGTTTGGTGTAAAAACAACCATACCTGAAGTGGAGCGGTTAACACGGTCCATAAAGTATGAAGGAGCGGCCTGGTATCAAAGAATAGTAGAGGTTCCCGACACATGGAATGGGAAACGGTTGGAGTTGTTCCTGGAAAGATGTCACTGGGCATCTTCGGTATGGCTCGATGGAAAACTCTATGGCTCGCAATCGAGCCTATCTGCTCCTCATCTCTATGATCTGGGAATCGTTTCTCCGGGCAAACACACCCTGAGCATACGGATAGACAACAGCTATAAATTAGCCATAGGGAAATGGGGTTTTGCCATCACCGATGATACACAGGGGAATTGGAACGGAATCATCGGAAAAATAACCTGGCGGGCAACAGACCTGCTATGGATCCGTGATGTTCAGGTTTACGCCGGTCATCTCCAGGTAAAGATTGGCAATGCCACCGGAGAGCCACAACAGGCCGGCCTGTTACAACAAACTATTTCCATACCGGTCGGGGGCGGTCTGTTTAATATCCCTTTTCAGGCCGGCACTCCCTGGGATGAATTTTCTCCCCGGATAAACAGCCTGACCCTCGTGCTTCATTCAACTCGTTATACGGATAGAAAAACGATTTCTTATGGTCTCAGTATGATGACCGCGGAGAAGGGTCAGTTCAGGATCAATGGCCGGCCGGTGATGATGAGAGGACCCGTAAATGAATGCGTATATCCGTTGACGGGATATCCACCGATGGATAAGAAATCATGGACGCGTGTTTTGCAGATCGTTCAATCGTACGGATTTAATTTTATGCGCTTTAATTCCTGGTGTCCGCCCGAAGCCGCTTTCCAGGCTGCAGATGACTTGGGCATCTTCCTGCAGATTGAGATTCCATTTTGGTCAATGGGCGCTCCGGAATTCGGAGAAGATGAGAAGCGCGATCAATTCCTGCTGGATGAACTCTACCTTATTCTGGACAGTTATGGAAATCACCCTTCTTTTGCTTTTATGGCCATGGGCAATGAATCCGGTGGCCCGATGGAGGTATTGGTTAACAAAGGAAGAAAGAAGGACGGCCGGAGATTGTATCGCTGTCAGAACGGAGACGTAAGAGCAAATGGCGACTACGCCGAAAGAGGAACAGAGATTGGTCAGCGCGGTATAAAAGGTCCCCGCACCGATTGGGACAGGTGGTCATTGATAGATGATCCTGACGTTCGTAAATATCAGGCACTCGATCTGCCCACCCTGGCGCACGAAGTCGGTCAATGGTCCAGCTATCCCGATTTCGGCCAGTTACCCAAATTTACCGGAACGCTTAAACCGCATAACTATGAACGCTTTCAGCGATCGCTTGCTGAGCATGAGATGTTGGATCAGAACAAGGTATTTGCCCTGGAAAGCGGAAAATTTGCGGTATCTCTCTACAAAGAAGAAATTGAGGGTTGCCTGCGAACCTATCCCCACGGCGGATTTCAAATCGTGGAGGCGCGGGATTTTCCCGGTGAAGGATGCGCCATCATCGGATGGCTGGACGCGTTCTGGGATTCCAAAGGGCTGATCACGCCGGAGGCATTCCGGCGTTTCTGCGGGCCAACGGTTTGTTTACTGCGTATGCCCCGGAGAATTTACACCAGCACGGAAACTTTCGTGGCGAAAGCAGAAATTGCTCATTACGGCCCCGGTGATATTTTTACCGGCGCACAATGGAAAATCGAAAGCACAAAAGATAAATTATTATATAGCGGAGCTTTCCCGAAGAAAACAATTACAACAGGGAAATTGAATAAATGGGATGAAATTAAAGTGTCCTTAAATGATATATCAGAACCGGCGCAACTTATAGTTAGTCTTTGTGCGGGTGGCAATACCAATCATTGGAATATTTGGGTATATCCTGAAATCAGGCCGGTTGTTCAAAATCATGAAGTGCATGTAACCAATGTCTTCGATCCCGGGACGCGCCAGGCGCTTTCAAACGGGGCCCGCGTCGTTTTATTTTCCTCTCCGAAACAGGGCCTGTTCGAAATAAAAAGAGAGATGCTGGGCCCGGACGCGACCAGACAGTTTCCCCCGGTAACTAAAGGAAAAAACGCCATACCCGGTTCGTTCATGCCCGCTTTTTGGAACCTTCGCCTTTTTAACCAGATCGGCACATTGAGTATTCTGTGTGATCCGGAACATCCCGCGTTATCAGGATTTCCAACGGAGTCGCACAGCGACTGGCAATGGGCGGATATTCTGGGAAGGTTTACCGCCATGGATTCTTATGAAATTGCCGGGGATGAAAAAAAACATGATTGGGGAGACGTGTCTGACAGATCCAAGTGCATTATTCTCAACGAAACGCCGGCAGACTATCGACCCATTGTTCAGATGATCGACAATTATGAACGCAACTATAAACTCGGGCTTATTTTTGAAACGCGCGTCGGAAAGGGGAAATTATTGATCTGTGCGCTGGACCTGGATACAGATGCAGATAGCCGGCCGGCTGCCCGGCAGTTGAAAAATTCTCTGTTGAACTATGCTGTCGGTCCCGCATTTAATCCAACGCATGAATTGCCTGTAGATTTTTTGGAAAGAGCATTGACCTGATGACCTGGCCACGAACCGTTTTTAAAGCTCTGTTACTCCCATTTAAAAGACCTGATCGACCATAAGCCGATAACAACAGTCCATATCATAAGACCAGCAAGTTCCCGCTGCAATTGCCATATCGGCGTCCCTTCAAAAGCGATCTTACGTAGTCCGTCCACAAAAAAAGTGAGGGGGAGCAGGTTGCAAAAACTCTGAAGCCAGTGCGGGTAGTTTTCTATGGGGAAGAATAATCCGCATAAGAGGATCTGGGGCAGTGTAATGGTATTGGCAACTGGCGTAATCGAGCTCTCGTTCTGCACCACCCCGCTGATGATAAAACCTGTTCCCATAAAAATGCCCAGACCGAACAGAGAGAACAGCAGCATTTCGAGAAAAGTATTCAGGCCGTTGACGAGCGTGAACCGGAACGCATAATAACCCAGCGCGACCATAATGATAAAGGCGATCACATGAAAAAAAAGACGGCTCAGCATCTCCCCGCCGATGATGCTGCCTTTGCGGATGGCGGTTACCCTTAGTCGCTTTAATACCAGGCTTTGACGCAGATGAAACAGGAGAAAGGAAGATCCGAAAACACCGGCCATCAGCAATGAAAACCCCAGCTGACCAGGCAGGATGAAATCAATCTGCCGGTAAACACGCCCGGGCGTCTGGGTCATGTCCAGCGATGCTATGCTGGAATTGTTCGGGAAGAGATGCTCATTGATCTGTCGGATGGTTTCCTGTACAGTGGTTTTGAGTAAAGACAATGTTGGAGGCGTTGCTCCGGCAGAAAAGAGGTTGATGTGATAACTGCTGCCGGGTGATCTGTCTTTTTCGGGAGAAATATTTAATACGGCCGTAAGTGTTCCTTTTTTCAACGCATCCGATTGTTCCTCCGGAGAAAGATTCCGGATCAGTTTGATGGACGATATTTTCGTGATGGCCCCGAAAATTAAATTTGTTGTGTCACAAGTCCGCGCCACACCGAGCTTGATCACCGGCATCTGCTCCCCAACCATAGAACCGAATACCACGATAAAAATGATGGGAAAAAGCAGGGAAAACACGACTGAGGTCGGACTGCGCAACATAGAAAGCAGGCTGTATCTCGACAGCGTAAGTGCAGACCCGAGTTGATTAGATGCTTTCATTCAGCATGGTATAAAAAATTAAAGCCTCTTTTTCCAGAATAAGAAATTAAATTTAGTTTTAAAACTAAGGAAAAAAGCCGTCACTGGCAGGCCGGATTGCTGATTCCGATGTTCTTGTAATTTGGAAAACAATTGTTTCAGCGCCCAAAATGGAAAAGCATATGAAAAGGAACAGACTAATGAACTACGGGCTTCCGTTATTGATGAGCTTAACCGCACTGGGATCTTCAATGCCTCTTCGGGCGCAGCAGGATTCAGTTTCCATTGACTGGAATAAGGTCACGGCCGTTTCCAAAACGACGCCCACGCTGCAGGTGGTGGAAATGCCAAGACTTCGTTTCCCCGCAAATGTTCATGATCAGGTGTTTAAGGCATTGAAAGAACTGGGTGCGGACTATGTGCGTTATGTGCCCTGGTTTCCTTATCCCAGGCTGGCGGTGGCAGAATTGAAACCGCCAACCCGCGATCAGACATTCTGGGATTTTACTTTTCTGGACAGTACCATGAAAGCCTTGATGGAGGCCACCCAGGGACATTCCGTGGTGATCAATTTCAGTACCATTCCGGCATGGATGTGGAAGACAGAGTCCCCCGTTTACGTTCCCGACGATCCTTATCAGACCGTCTGGGACTACAACCAGGGCTCGCAACTGAGGGATACCACGCTGAAAGAGCTGACCGGTTATTTTGGAAGACTGCTGGGCTGGTACACCCGGGGTGGCTTTACGGATGAACACGGCAAGTTTCACAAATCGGGACTGCACTATAAAATACCCTACTGGGAAGTATTGAACGAGCCGGATCTGGAGCACAATATCAACCCGCAGATATACTGCAAAATGTACGATGCTATCGTAGCCGAAATGAGAAAAGTATCGCCCGGCACAAAATTTATCGGCATGTCGCTGGCCTACGAAAGCGATCCCGAATGGTTTGAATATTTTTTAAATCCTGCGCATCATCAGCCGGGCATTCCGCTGGACGGTATTTCTTATCATCATTATTCGGGTCCTTCCGGTCCCGGACAGGGTGTTGAGCAATGGCAGTATATATTTTTCGACCGGGTGGATGATTTTTTGGACAAAGTGCGGTATATCGAAAGCATCCGGAAACGGTATTCTCCCAAAACCATTACGACCATCAATGAAATCGGAACCATCATCAGCGAAATTCCGACGAAAGAATATTATTGTTTATCAGGAGCCATGTATGCCTATATGTTTCTGGAGCTTACGAAACTTGGGATTGATGTTGCCGGTGAATCGCAACTGATGGGATATCCGTCCAATTATCCTGACGTGAGCATGACCAATTGGGAAAATGGAAATCCCAACCCACGGTTTTGGATCTTAAAACTGCTGAAAGATAACCTGGGGCCGGGCGATAAGCTGGTGGAGACCAATCAGGGTTATGCCAGAATTATTAGCCAGGCATTCATTACTGCTAAAGGCAAAAGACTGTTACTCATCAACCAGAATAATAAGGACATGCAGATTAGGCTGCCTGAAGAAACGAAAGGAGGTTCTGCGGATTATGTTGATGCCTCCACCAATGAACTTCCTCCCGCAAGGATGCAACTAACAGACCGGTTCATCACCCTTAAACCTTTTGCGGTGGCCATTGTACAGTGGAAATAGCAACGGGATTGATGTGATTTTTTGTTTTCAATGAATCCTTCTACATTTGCAGCCCGCCCGGGTGGCGAAATTGGTAGACGCACTGTGTTCAGGTCGCAGCGTTCGCAAGGATGTGCTGGTTCGAATCCAGTCCCGGGCACTTTAATGAACTTGTAAGTCATTGATTTACAAGTTTTTTTCGTTTTTAGGAGAGCCAAGCGAGTGTCATTTTTCACCGCGGCTGGCCGCCTCTTACTTAAATAAGTGTGGTTACTTAAAGTTAATCCCAACTGTCAGATTAAATCTTGACTACTTCAAATTATTAAAACTCCAAATACCAAATTACAAATGGCCCTGTAGGGCTGAGTTATTTATTTGACTGCGATCATTCTTACTACCGAGGCTTCCCCTTTATGAAACCCGCCTTCTTCCAGGTCAATTAGAACTTCTTCCAATACCTCTATTTTCAGATTGGCGAAATCTTCTAATAGCTCTTGCTTCGAATACATCATATTCACATCTCTTGGTCCTCCTGACTGGAATTGTATCTGCTTTTTACTAAATGCTTCCAATATGATGGCGCCTCCATCTTCCAGGGAGTCAATAATCTTATGATGAAAGATCTGTCGAATAGTTGGCCCCATATGAACATAAATGGAGGCAATGAGTTTATATTTTTTTTCAGATTCGAAATCTTCTAAACTTTTTTGTACATAATGAAAGGATAGATTTTCTTTTTCTGCTCTTTGTAAAGCCTTTTGTACAGCTACCCGGCTGAAATCAAAAGCATCAACAAGCCAACCCTTCCCTGCGGCGTATATGGCATTCCGGCCCTCCCCTTCACAGGGCAGTAGAAGAGATCGCGGAATGGCTTTATCAATAAATTCCCTGAAGAATATATTCGGCTCATTGCCATAAACGGTTTCATTTTCAGTATAGCGATTATCCCAAAATGTAGATATTTCCATTATTCAAATTTTCACCATTTTGAAAAAATTATCCTGAAAAGATAATAGCAGTCAATTTAACGCGCCAGAACTTTCTCCTTTGTCAGAGGTTTCATACAAAAAAACCAGTCTTTGCAATAAACTCCCCCATTTTCTTTACCGCTCATTCGATCCTCAGCAACACCACAGCTTCCTGCAGTGGGAACAATGACATCTTCCCCGGGTTGCCAATCTGCAGGAGTGGCAACCGCAAACTTATCGGCGGTTTGCAGACCAATAATAACTCTTTTCAGTTCTTCAAAATTTCTTCCCAGGGATAAGGGATAATAGATAATAGCCCTGATTACACTTAATGGATCTATAAAAAATACGGCACGGACTGCTTTTGTGGAACTCTCTCCGGGTTGTATCATGCCATATTTCCTGGCCACCGACATGGTAATATCCTCGATCAGCGGAAATTTTACTTCCACATTCTCCCATCCCCGAAATTCGATCTTATCCTTAATAGTTCTTAACCAGGCAATATGACTATATAAACCATCTACCGATAATCCAACCAGATCGGTATTTAGATTTTTAAAGTCATTTTCCATTTTGGCAAAAGTCATAAACTCGCTTGTACATACGGGGGTAAAATCAGCCGGATGGCTAAAAAGGATTACCCACCTCCCCTTATAGTCCTCCGGGAATTTGATATTGCCTTGGGTGGTGATGGCATCAAAGGAAGGAGCTATATCACCTATTCGTGGCAGCGGCCTTGCGCCGGTTATAGCACTTTCACTGTTTACAATTTCAGACATAAAAAATCAATTTAAGATGTTTCTGAATCCATAACGGATTATCTACTGGTTCAAGTCAATCAAACCAATGCAACATGCTGATTTTTAATGCAGAAACCAGCAACTTTCGCATAAATTGAGGCTAAGGCTTTTGCTGTTTCGTTTTGCAGGTAGTAAAACCAAAAATTGCATAAAGCGGGCAAAAACTAATGAAACCGGTTAAAAGAAAAACAACAGTCAGTATCAGCAAAACGATGCCCAACACACCCGTTACCGTATTGGTGAAGTACAATGCACCCATTATTATTGCGAGCAGGATGCGCACAGTACGATCAGCTGTTCCCATATTCTTTTTCATCTGATTTATATTTACTATTTAAAACAACATTGTAAAATTAAAACTGCATTAAGCCATTATTAGTGACTAAAATCACTTTAATAGCTGATTTATTACGTTTTCAGACTCTGCCACACAGGCCCTCTATAAAATATATCCTTCGGAGAATATTAATAGGTCATCCGGTTCAACTGAAGGGGGCATAACTCCCCATGACATGGCAAATATTATTCACAGCCTGGGTGATCATGGTTTTCGGACTGACTATTTTCGATGCCGGTTTTATCAGACTCAAACGCTGCATAAGCGACCATTGTAAAATCT
This sequence comes from Bacteroidota bacterium, assembly GCA_030706635.1. Classification (GTDB taxonomy): domain Bacteria; phylum Bacteroidota; class Bacteroidia; order Chitinophagales; family Chitinophagaceae; genus Puia. The sequence continues at coordinate 143,009 of JAUZOD010000001.1, read as the reverse complement.
GCCCCCTGTTGTGTTTTGCGTTACAAATGTTACCGTTTAAAGATTTGCCGACCGTTAGTTTTGTGGCAAATCAAAGGTTGATGCACAGGAGACATTCATTTTTATTATTTGCGGTTACCGTGGCCGTTTTTTTAAATCCTCTTGCATTAAGGGTTTCGGCACAGGACAGTACGAGCCATCTGAGTATGAGCGAAGCAATCCAGTCTGCCTTAAATAACAACAAGTCCATACAGCTGGCAAAAATGGATGAAGGCATTGCTGGATCCCAATATAGACAAACGGAAGCCGTTTTTTTACCACAGATCGTCTTCTCCTATTCAGCCCTGAGTACCAATAACCCCTTATATGCTTTCGGATTTAAGCTGCAGGAAAAGTCCATCACGGCTAATGATTTCAATCCTCAGCTGTTAAATAATCCCTCCACTACACCCGACTTCACCACCAAATTGGATATTCAGCAGCCCCTTCTGAATATGGACCTCCTTTACAAAAGGAAGGCCGCGGAAAAACAAACTGAATTATATCAATATAAAACAGAGCGCACCCGGGAATATCTATCCTTTGAAGTGAAAAAAGCCTATCTGCAATTGTTGCTGGCTTACGAAGCCGTTAAGGTTTTGAAAGAAGCACTGAAGAACGCCCAATCCGTTTACCTCTTTACGGAAAACCATTATAAACAGGGGTTAATTCAGAAGTCCGACGTACTGAATGCCCAGGTGCAGGAAACAATGATTGAGAACAGTCTGGCGAAAGCAAAAAGCAATATCCGGAATGTGTCAGATTATCTGGGTTTACTGATGGGTCAGAAGAACGGGGTTATTTATACAGCAGACAGTCTGGCTCAGGTGGAAACCGGTACGGTTAGTCAATTCACACAGATTATGACAACCCGGTCTGATTTCCTGGCCATGCAAAAAGCAATTGAATTCTCTGATCTTATGATCAGGGCGAATAGAATGAGTTACCTGCCAAAACTAAATGCGTTTGGAAGTTACCAGTTTAACGACAGCCATATCCTGGGTTTCGGAGCGGGAACCTACCTGGCCGGTGTGCAGCTTTCCTGGGATATTTTCAAGGGTAACACAACAAAAAATGCAATCGTCACGCAGACGTTGGAGCGTAATAAATTATCAACAGAACTTGCGCTGCAAAAAGATCAAAGCCAGCTGGAACTGAATAAGGCTTTCCGGGATCTTGCAGATGCCCGGTTCAGTATAAGGCAGCAGGAACTGGCTGTTGAACAGGCAGCGGAGTCCTTACTCATTTTACAAAACCGGTATCAGCAAGGCCTGGTGAATACGACCGAGGTGCTGACAGCATCTACCCAGCTTTCACAGCAAAAATTCGCTTTGGCCCAGGCTGTATTTGATACCCATGTCACCGAAGCGTACTTAGAATTATTAACGGCTTCAGCAAACCATTAAAAGATTTAAAATATGCGCATAATTATAAACAGACCAGGAGTTGTCCAGCTATTTGCCGCGTTGGGCATACTCGCTTTGAGTGCCTGTTCCGCGGGTAAAAAAGGAGGAACATTCACCAATATAGATTCTGCTGTTGTTGTAACGGTTGCTGAACCTTCCGGCGCCGCGCAACATGACCTGAGTATAAGCGGCCAGGTTGAAGCCTCCCGGACAGTGAATATCAGTACAAGGGTAATGGGAATCATCACCATGCTAAAAGTAAATGTCGGGGATCACGTAAATAAAGATCAGCTACTGGCTACCATCAGCAACCAGGATATCCTGGCTAAAAGAGCTCAGGCCGGCGCCAAGATTGCCGAGGCACAGGCTGCACTGAATAACGCGCAAAAAGACTTTGACCGGTTCACGATTCTATACAATCAGCAAAGTGCTACGGCAAAAGAGCTGGATAATGTTACGTTACAATATCATTCCGCGTTATCCGGACTTGAGGCAGCAAAGCAAATCCGGAATGAGGTGAATGCTACGCTCAGGTATACGAGTCTGACGGCCCCTTTCTCAGGAATCATTACGCAGAAACTGGCTGATGCTGGTAGTATGGCCAGTCCCGCTATGCCCATTCTGACCATGGAACAAAGCGGTTCTTACCAGGTAAGCGCTTCGGTTCCTGAAAATCTCATCAGCCAGATTCAACCCGGAGCGAATGCCCTGATAAGCATCAAATCTCTTGATAAAAGGATCCATGGCCTGGTGACCCAGATTAGTTCTTCATCCCAGTATACCGGCGGTGAGTATATTATAAAAGTCAGTATCCCGGAGAATGAAAAGAGAGGATTGTATGCCGGCATGTATGCTGATATTTCCATTCCGTCCGAAAATACGACTGCCACAGGAATTGACGGAGAGGCTGTTCTGGTTCCCCTTTCCAGTATTATATACAAGGACCAGTTAACCGGATTATATACCGTCGGGTCTGATAATACGGCATTGCTTCGCTGGGTCCGCTTAGGAAGAACTTATGGTGACCGCGTGGAGGTACTTAGCGGTCTGGCAAAGAACGAACAGTTTATCACACGGGCAGACGGGAATTTATACAATGGAATTCCTGTAAAAATAAAATAGATGAATCAGTCGAACGGAATATCTGAAAAAGACTTAACGAGTTAATACACGCAAATGAAAAATGGTTTTTCGGGAAATATTGCCAAAGTTTTTCTTCAGTCAAAGTTGACCATTCTGCTGATGATCGCCTTTCTGCTAATTGGCGGTTACAGTACTTTTTTAATTCCCCGGGAAGAAGAACCACAAATCAAAGTGCCGATGGCCGATATCTTTATCGGGTATCCCGGCGCTGAACCAAAGGATGTCGAAACCAAACTGGCTGCCCCGATGGAAAAGATCATTTCCAACATAAAGGGCGTGGAGTATGTGTATTCGACTTCCATGAAAGGGCAGGCGATGATCATTGTTCAGTTTCACGTGGGCGAAGACGTGGAACGCTCCCTGGTAAAATTGTACAGTGAGCTGATGAAGAACATGGACAAAATGCCTCAGGGAATTACCCTTCCGCTGATAAAAACCAGGTCTATAGACGATGTACCCGTATTGGGATTAACGCTCTGGAGCGAGAAATATGATGACTACCGTTTAAAACAAATCGGACAGGCACTGACCAGCGAAATAAAAAAGATAACGGACGTTTCGGATATTAAAATATTAGGTGGCAGGAGCCGCGAAGTGAAAGTCATCCTGGATAAAAATAAAATGGCTGAAACCCATGTGGATTTTTTATCCGTTAGCCGGCAGATACAGGGCAGCAATTTGCAGACGCAAAGCGGCAATATCCTGCGGCAGGACACTGTATTTTCAGTTGAAACCGGAAATTTTCTGACTACTTCAGATGATGTGGCGAACCTGGTGATCGGCATCGACAAACAACAGCCTGTTTATCTCAGGCAAATCGCCCGGGTGGAGGAAGGACCTGAGATCCCCAGTCAATATGTGCTTTTTGGATATGGGAAAGCCGATACGTCAAAAGCAAATGCATACAAATCGAATTATCCGGCCATCACCTTAAGTGTGGCCAAAAGGAAGGGCGCTGACGCGATGAAATTATCCGGACAGATTATTTCAAAAATTGAACGCCTGAAAAAAGAATTAATACCCAATGAAGTGCAGGTGACCGTGAGCCGGAATTATGGTGAAACGGCGTCAGATAAAGTATCAGAATTGTTATTCCATTTATTTATATCCATCGTGGTAGTTACTCTATTTGTAATGCTCGCTATGGGCTGGCGCGGCGGCTTGGTCGTGTTTCTTTCCGTACCTGTTACGTTTGCACTAACCCTGTTCAGCTACTATTTTATGGATTATACCCTGAACCGCATTACGCTTTTTGCCCTTGTATTCATCACGGGAATTGTAGTGGATGATTCCATCATCATTGCGGAAAATATGCATCGCCATTTCAAAATGAAAAAGCTGCCAGCTTTCCAGGCGGCCATTTATGCCATCAATGAAGTAGGCAATCCCACCATACTGGCCACATTCACTGTTGTCGCAGCCGTTTTACCCATGGCTTTTGTATCTGGCATGATGGGTCCTTATATGAGCCCTATGCCCATAGGAGCTTCCATCGCCATGATGTTTTCCCTTCTTGTTGCGCTGACACTTACACCTTATCTGGGCTTTATTTTCCTCCGGGAAAAAGAAAAGAAAGGCAACAGCCATGCAGAAAGCAAACCCGTGAAGCTGGAAGAAAGCAGGATCTATAAAATCTACCGTGCGTTTATTCAGCCTATGCTGGAGACCCGCTGGAAACGCTGGACTTTCATCATCAGTATTGTGATTATATTGCTGGGTTCCCTGATGCTTTTCTATACCCAATCGGTGGCATTAAAAATGCTACCGTTTGATAATAAGAACGAATTCCAGGTGGTTATTGACATGCCGGAGGGAACCACACTCGAGAAAACACAGGCCGTTGCTAAAGACATCTCCGTCTATATTGCCAATCAATCCCTGGTGGAAAATTACCAGGTTTATGTCGGCACGTCAGCACCCGTCAGCTTTAATGGTTTAGTGCGGCACTATGATTTGCGAAGAGGGGAAAATGTGGCGGACATCCAGGTGAATCTGGTGGATAAGGGAAAAAGAAGCATACAAAGCCATGCCATTGCCAGGCAGATGCGTGTGCCCATACAGGCCATTGCTGAAAAATATGATGCCAATGTAAAAATCGTAGAAGTGCCGCCGGGACCACCCGTTCTGTCTACCCTGGTTGCGGAAATCTACGGACCTGATTATCATGAACAGATCCGTATAGCGAGCCAGGTTAAAACCTTATTTAGAAAAACGCAGGACGTGGTAGATGTGGACTGGATGGTGGAAGCGGACCAGCCCGAGTATCATGTGGAAGTGAATAAGGAAAAAGCCATGCGCTATGGTGTAATCACTGCACAGGTAACATCCACCATCCAGGCGGCTTTATCCGGAATGCCGGCAGGGAATGTATATGAACCTGCTGCATACGACCAGACAGCCATTAGACTGCAGTTAACTGATGAAGATAAAACAAGTATGAATGATATACTGGATCTGAAAATAATGGGTATGCAGGGAAACGCTGTACCCATCCGGGACCTGGTAACCGTAACCCGCAAAATAAGAGAGAAAGACATATACAGAAAAAATCAAAAAGAAGTCGTGTATGTACTGGCGGATATGTCCGGCAAACTGGAAAGCCCGTCCTACGCCATTGCCAATATTTCGGATAGTCTGAAAAACGTTTCTGTTCCCAGGGGGTTCTCTTTAAAAGAAGAATATACCCACCAGCCTGAAATGGATGACGATTATTCCATCAAATGGGATGGAGAATGGCAGATCACCTTCGAGGTATTCCGCGATCTGGGAATCGCATTTGCGGTGGTTATTTTACTGATCTATATATTAATCGTCGGTTGGTTTCAGAACTTTACCGTACCCCTGGTGATGCTGGCTGCTATCCCGTTATCCCTGATTGGCATTGTATTAGGTCACTGGCTGCTTGGTGCGTATTTTACCGCTACTTCCATGATCGGATTCATTGCGCTGGCGGGTGTGATGGTTCGAAACTCGGTGCTCCTGATCGACTTCATCAATATCCGGTTAAGAGAAGGAATACCCCTTAAACAGGCCATCATTGAAGCGGGTGCAGTGCGGACCACGCCGATTCTTTTGACTGCCGGAGCAGTTGCGCTGGGCGCAATCATCATTTTATTTGACCCGATTTTCCAGGGACTCGCCATTTCGCTGATGGGAGGCACTATCACATCTACCTTCCTCACTTTACTGGTCGTTCCGCTGTTGTATTTTAGAATGATGCGAAAAAAATATCCGGTTAAATAAAAATCTTTTTTATGAAATTGTTTATAGTCACATGCCTGAGAGAGTCTCAGGACGACGTTGCGAAAATTTTTAAGCAGGCCAATATTCATGTATTCAGCGCCTCGCCGATCATCGGGTTCAGGGACAACCAACAAATGGACATTATGGATAGCTGGTTCGCCAGTGGTGATCAGAAAATGGATTCCATGATGCTGTTTAGTTTTACTGAAGCAAAGAATGCGGATTGTGGTATGGAACTGATCAAAATTTTCAATAAGGCATCAGGAACGGATTTGCCAATCCGTTGCTTTATTGTTCCGGTGGAAAAATCAGGTTTGTAAACTATCAAATTTACTAATATGAGAGAAAGAATTGTTCGTGCTGTTGCGGGATCATTTGTCCTTGTCAGCATCTTGCTTGCCCACTTTGTCAGTATGAACTGGCTCTGGCTGGGTGTTTTTGTGGGAGTCAATTTATTACAATCCGGCTTTACTAAGTTCTGCCCTTTGGAAAAGATACTCAATGCTATTGGAGGGAAAGAACAGGCTGATAAGATATTCATCAACAAAGGCAACGCTGAAATGGGGGGATGCGGTCCGTTAGAATAACCGGTTTAAAACGCTAATTTTGGCTGAGGTACTGGTTGCAATCATGCTAACCAGGCATCTTACGCGCTATGGTGAATAAATCAATCTTAGACTCCATTTTCGAACCCGCATTGGTCAAAGAGATGCAGGAGTCTGGCAAAATCAGGTCTTTTAAAGAAGGCGATGTGATTATAGACTACGGCAAATACATACGGATGATGCCGCTTATTCTTAGTGGAACAATCAAAGTATTACGGATGGATGAAAATGGCAAGGAAATACTATTGTACTATTTGTCAAGCAATGAAAGTTGCTCAATGGCATACAGCTGTTGTGTTGAGGCAAAGAAAAGTGAAATAAAGGCCATCGCAGAAGACGATGTGGAACTGCTCGCCATACCGCATGACAAGCTGGACGAATGGCTTTGCAAATATTCCAGCTGGAAAAACTATATCATGCGAAGTTTTAACGAACGCTTTTTAGAACTGCTGAAATCCATTGAAACCATCGCATTTCATAAATTGGATGAACGCCTGATATCTTATCTCAAGGAAAAACAGCGTCTTTCCGGGTCCAGCATTATAAAGGCATCGCATTATCTGATTGCGGACGAACTGGCAACGTCCAGGGTAGTTATTTCACGACTCCTTAAGCAACTGGAGAATGATAAAAAAATAATACTTTATAGAAATGAGATAAAACTCATGAGCGGGTTCAAGAACAATTAAGGTAAACTACCTGTTTTTGAAGGATCGAAGATTTCTGCCAGCCTCAGCAACGTTGAACACAGGACAGGCCGGCTGCTTTTGCAGGCTCGGGATTGATTTCAAACCTCACATTATTATTTTTCTTAATTAATTTTATCATGCCGCCCTGAATTAAGAAACCGGGCTGGTCGTTTATGGTCAGGATACTTCATTCTTTTAAGGCGGAAATAACCTGTTCCGATTTTTTTGGATCCGGGGGAGGTAAAACAAAAAACCGCTGGGATAAGTCAGCGGTTTTTCAAAGAAAGGATTTTTGTTCTTACAGTAGGATTTGGATCAATAATGGTTTTTCTTCGGTTTGATTTTTCTTTCGGGTTGGATCTGTCAAAGGTATATCACCGCGTGATATCCTGATAGAGGAACAACACTGAATTTGTCTGTAAACCTACGATCGTATTTATCACAAGAGCGCAATTAATCCGCTAATTGCCTGCATGTTATGACGGTCTAAAGGTTAACACTTAGCTCCTGACTGTCGCTGTACCCGGAATACCTCAAAGCCATTTATACAGCCTTTTCCAATTGATTTGATTTTTAGTTGTTTAAAAAATTGTTTTGTCGTTGTCGGTCAGTCCTGGGCGCTACTTCCGGAGGAAAAGCCAGGTTTGCGTCAGCCCGGTATTTCTTCCAGAGCCGTAAACTTTGATGACATCCGGGGCAGGCCGACGGGTACTTACATGCGTAAATAGGCAACCCCCAAAAGAAACCAGGTTCAGCTATTGCTGGCACTCCTTTTAAATACATACCAGAATCTCTCATTTATTCACTTTAAAACAATTTTATGGGTAATCTGCTGTACATCATCGCCGTCGTTCTTGTTATTATCTGGGCTATCGGTTTTTTCGGCTATGCCGCCGGAGGCATCATCCATGTTTTGCTGGTCATTGCGATTGTGCTTTTCCTGTTGAAGGTTATTCGCCGGGAAGCTTAGAATTAAATCCAAGCGATATTATGAGCCTGCCATGACGGGCAGGCTCTCTTATCGCTTTGCCCTGTGCATTAACCGGTTCTGATGCCAGCAAGGCCTGGCGGAAGTTTCGCCATAGACGGGCCCCGATACCGGCGCCGTATCGAGTTTAATGGGAGTTGGAATTATTTCCGCGGGCCTGGAAATTGAACTAGTTATTCAAACCGATTTATGAATAGGATAGTATTTGGCTTATTGGCTGGCATCGCCATCGGTCTGCTAATGGCTCCGGCAAAAGGTTCTGAGACCCGGAGGCGATTGGTAAAAGCCTTTGATGATTGTATGAATTGCCTGACGGATGAGTCGGAAGACGTCCGGGAATCCGGGGTGAACCTGCAACCTGAAATTTAATGAGTACATTATTCCTCAAACCCGGTGCCGACCGTGAGGGAATTTAGTCATTTCGTTCAATCTGTTAGGCAGGATAAAACGTAATTGTCATTGTAGCCTAATTGAAAGCTGGCATGAGCATTAAAGTGTTGATCATTGACGACGAGTGCGATCTCTGTGAATTGATCTGCGGTATTTTTGCAAAAGAAGATTTCGAGTTCGCCTGTGCCCGTTCGCTTCGGGAAGCAGAAGAAAAGCTACAACTTAAGCAGGACATCATTATTCTGGACCATAACCTGCCCGATGGTTTGGGGCTCGAATTCCTGAAAAAACACAGGGAATCATTTGATAATTCCCGGATCATCATGATCTCCGCAGATCCGAATTTGAATTTGCTGGCCCAGGCAGCAAAAGAGGGTGTGTCTGGCTTTCTACAAAAGCCGTTTTCCATGCACCGCATACGCGAAGTGATCAAATCGGTTACTGACTCAAATCAATAAAATGCGCGGCCCCTGTTTATCTCAGCGTAGCGATCAGCTTTTCATTCAACGCCACATAATCCTCATTTTTCGCTTCTTTGGCTAATTGCATTGATCGCTGTGCGGTTGCCATCGCCTCTTTATTCCTGCCCATTTTCGCCTGGCATCTGGCTTTCTGATAAAACATATAATAGGCTTTTGGATTCTGCTCAACAGCCTTATTAAACCATTCCAGGGCCTTGTAGATATCTTTTTTATTATCCAGGTAATAGGTGGCCGCGGTGAAATAGGGAAAACTGTCTTTGTCCATAGCCGCACTGATCTTCGCCATAATCCTGGAATCTATATCTGTTTTAATGGGGAGCGCCACCAGGGTCTTATCCCAGATTATAGCCAGGTCACAGCTATTGGGTGTGATATTGCTGAACAGGATCGTGAACGTCTCGATGGGGTAGGGAAATGCCTGCGTTCTGACCTTCACACGCACCATATCCTGGTCGGCTTTATACGCAGAAGGATTGGTTACATCCAGTTGTTTTGTAATGATGATGGTCCATTCATCGGGTCCGGGAATGGTCAGTAATCCATATTTTCCCGGCGGTATTGGAGTGCCTCCGATGATCACCGAATCTCCGAAATTGATTGTAGTGGCCTGGTTGGCGCCCGTCCGCCACACTTTTCCATAGGGCACCAGGTCGCCAAAAACCGTTCTGCTTTTTACACCCGGTCTTGAATAGGAAAGTTCGATAGCAGAAAGACCAAATTCCTGTTTCACGTTTTGAGCAGGAGAGGGGGCCGGTATCTTTATTTGCTGGGCAAAACCATTCAGGAATAAGAAACAAACGAATACAAATGCCGGTAATGTCTTTTTCATGCGTAAGTTATTATGGATGGTTTGCAAAGATAAACCCTTACCAAATCACAATTTCAAAAAGCTATACCGCCGGCAGGATGGGAACCATGAGCCTTAAACATTTTTTTGATAATTATCCGAAATCCGCTTCCTTGCAGGAATAAATTTAGCATATGAAAATTTTCAGCGTGGCCATCTTTGTTTTTCTGCAGGTTCTCCAATGCCAGTTTTGTGAAGCGCAGGATTGGCCCGGCTTTGCCCGCTACCGGGACGCAAATGAAGCGCTGAAATCCTCACCCGCCCCGGGCGACCGGGTTGTGTTTATGGGGAATTCGATAACGGATGCCTGGATAAATGCTTCACCGGAGTTTTTCGAAAAGAACCATTATGTTGACCGGGGTATCAGCGGACAAACCTCACCCCAGATGCTCGTCCGGTTCAGGGCGGATGTAATTAGTCTTAAACCCAAAGCCGTTCTTCTTTTGTGCGGAACAAATGATATCGCGGGCAATACGGGCCCGTCAACCCTGGAAATGATCGAGGATAATATCATGTCCATGGCCGAACTGGCAAAGGCGAATAAGATTAAAATGATTCTCTGCTCGGTATTGCCAGCTTACCAGTATCCCTGGAAACCGGAAATTGAACCGGTAGAAAAAATAACTGCCCTCAACCAATGGATAAAAGAGTATGCCGAAAAGAATAAATTCGCTTATCTCGACTACTATTCTTCGCTTGTTGATGATCGGAAAGGAATGAAATCAATTTATTCCAAAGACGGGGTGCACCCGAACGAAGCGGGATATCAGGTTATGGAAAAGCTGGCTGAGCCCCTGATCAAAAAATTGATTCATTAACGAATCGCGTGATGAACGCTTGCGGTTTGAACATGGGAAGCAGGTCTTATGCTGCCATGGCGGACGGCGGTATGATTGCATTGGCCCAGCGCGTAATAGACAAACACAAAAATCAGGATCGTGCTCAAACAGCCGCAACCCAGTTTCCTTGCTACTAAACCTGCTATAAGGGCTCTTAACCAGTTAGGCATGCAGGATCCGTTTTAATGGCAACTAAATATACGTTGGGTCAGGTGGAAAAATATTATTCTTTCTTTCTATTTTTCGCTTTTTTGATCAAATAACCCCGGATGCCCAACCAGGTCAGTTTGCCACTAAAAAATGCAGATTTCCATTAGCCATATTCTTAATACCGGGTTTAGGCAGAAAGTAACCCGAAAAACTGTTTTCCCGATGAATTCTATCTGGCAAGTGCGGCTCAAGTGCGGCTCAAGTGCGGGTGCCGCCGTTGAAGCAGCCGCAGTTTACCCGCTTTTCATTTGCATTGGCCTGCATTTGGTTAATCCGTTAAACCCATTCATTCAGTAAAAGCCGCCAGATTCTTCAAGGTCGATAGCATGCCTTTATCATGATCGCCCGGCAGTATGCCGGCAGGTACATTTTCGGCAACAAATTCAACTTCAGTGCCTCCGGGTACCGGAACCAGGTTGGTGATAATGGTCATCGGTCCGGCGAAAGCGGGGTCATCAGACTCAAATTCGATTAATTCCACGATTCGCTGATTTGGAGTCAGCTCCAGAAAACGCCCTTTAAAAACATCAGCATGCTCCGAGGTTTTTCCACGCACCGCATGACGGGTATCGGTATATCCGAAAGACATTAGGAAGCTTCCACCCATACGCGGATTAAACTCGAAGATTTGACATTTCATACCTTCCGGCGGCCGCCAGGACGCAATGGCTTCCGGCTGCAAAAATGCCCGGTAGATGGTTTCCGGGGATGCCCTGATGACTCTCGAAGCCCTGTCAGTTCTTATATTGTTTAGTGCGTCCGTCATTATTTTTTACATCGGATAAATACAAAATTACAGCTTCAACGCGGTAACCATTTGCTTTGAGCATGGATTTAAAGGATCTTTGTCCTTAAATCTGTGACTGTCCACCGCCCCGGAATCCCGGTCGCAGGCTGCGGGTCCGGGAAGCTTGTTGGCTGTAATGATTTTTTATGTTAAAAGCACATTGGTTTCCTCTGCTGTTGTTTCTAATTGCGGTGGTTCTTTCTTTGGCAGAAGGCATTCAGGCTTATCAAAACCGGAACGCAGCTGAAAAATCTTTTGCCGTCTATCGTGCGGCTGAACCGGTAGATACCGTTTGGCGTGGCGACAATAAATATCAGATTCCGACCTACAGCGACAGCGGGAAACTGATCTGGTACGGACGCGAGCTTATTGCCAACACCGCTTATTACCTCGGCCCTGAAGGAACAGTGTCAAAAGTCAGCAATGGACTGAATTGCCAGAATTGCCATATGGATGCGGGTACGGCGCCTTACGGTAATAACTTTGGGAAGGTCTATGCGACCTATCCTCAATACCGGGCAAGAAATAACCGGATTCAGAGTATTTATGACAGGATCAATGATTGCCTGGAAAGAAGTCTGAATGGTAAAGCGCTGGACAGCACTGATCACGAAATGCAGGCCATGTATGCTTACATTAAATGGCTGGGAGACGACGTGCCGAAGGGAGACGCCCGCGGCGGGACGGGCATTCTCAAATTAAAATACCTGGATACTGCCGCGGATCCGGGCCATGGAAAACAGGTGTATGAGATGAATTGTCAATCCTGTCACGGAAACGACGGGCAGGGTCAGCCGAACACCAGAGGAAGCGGGTTCACCTATCCGCCTTTGTGGGGAGCGCACAGCTATAACGATGGCGCCGGACTCTACCGGCTCAGCAGTTTTGCCGGATTTGTGAAAGACAATATGCCATACGGAACCGATTATCATCATCCCAAATTAACAGACGAAGAAGCCTGGGACGTAGCTGCTTTTGTAAACAGTCAGCCGAGACCGCATATGGACCAAAGCGGGGACTGGAAAAACATACAGCAAAAGCCGGTTGACTTTCCCTTTGGCCCCTACGCGGATGGCTTTCCGGAAAAACAGCATAAATATGGGCCCTTTAAGCCAATCCTGGAGGCAAAAAAATAAAAATACGGGTCTAATCAAATACTTTTAACCAAACGTTCCTAAAAATCACAATATGAAAAAATTCAGGCTTATTCTTCTCGTATTTATTTTGATCACGGGAGTGATCCATGCTCAAACGGCAAACAATGCACTGGCAAAAAACCGGGCATTTACAGGCGCTAAAGCAACCCTGAAATCCTATCATGCCATTTATCAACTGGACAATAACGATCCGAAAATCATTGAAAAAACCATTCGCAATATCAATAACGCTTTAACCGACCCCAGGCTTGCGGGGAAAGTAAAAATTGAACTGGTGGCTTTTGGCGGAGGAACGGATGCTTATCTGAATGGTGGAAAATACGGGGATGAGCTAAAGGCACTGGCCGAAAAAGGAGTGATCGTGGCCCAATGTAATAACACCCTGAAGGAAAGAAAAATCAGCCGCGATCAGTTGTACGATTTCATAGCCGTGGTGCCCAGCGGAAATGGGGAATTGATCATCCGGCAGGCTGAAGGATGGTCAGTTATTAAACCGTAGTCGCCTGCTACTCATCGGTTCTTTTTAACACGAGGATTTCAACACGCATATTTTTTCGCTTTTCCTCATCCGAGCTTGCATTGGGATAAATCATTTCTGTATTGCCCATTCCTTTCCAAAACATTCTTCCGGGAGGAATTCCTTTGTCGACCAGGATATCATAAATCATCCGGGCTCTGTCCGCAGATAGCTGGTCCATTTTTTTCTTATATCCCAGGTCCGGAGAAGAATTGGAGGAAGGGCTCCAATTGACATGACCTTTTATTTCAAAAATATCCTTGTTGTCCTTTTTCAGAATACTCGCCACATAATCTAAATATGGCATTGATGAAGGTTCCAGTATGGGCTCATCAGGCCTGAAATACAGATGTTCCAGCTCCAGAGATCTGATCACTTTAAGTTTGCCTGTATCAGGAATAAGCGTATTTATTTTTAAAGGCAACAGGGAAATTTCAACCCTTCTGTTCTTTGAAAGGTCGGTGTAACTGGCTGGTTCCCGTTCGCCGTAATTGTTTACATCATAATCACCCGACAGAACAAAATGTTTTTTCAGCAAATAAATAACCTATTCAATTCTCTTTTTTGCCAATAGCATATTGTTTCTGGCTGAACCTGTAGAATCGGTAAAGCCTGAGATTCCTTTAATATTGGAAACATTTGCGCTGCTACGGAATGCGGTTAGAAGTTTTTTTTCTTCTGTAATTTCCGGGATGAATGATCCTGATTTAAAATATATGGTTATCACGGTGTTGGTCCTTTGCGGTGATTGACCATTAATGCCGGTTGACAATAAAAAGAAACCGATCGAAACTAAACACCTGTACTTGAAATTTACCGGTCTGGAAGAGTGGTCCATAATACAAGTATTACCGGTGAGCATATGATTGCCCGCCAGGACGACGAAACACCTGATCTATTTTGAGAGTAGCTTCCCCGGAAAACGTATACCCTGTTCGTCGGCCAATACTTTTTCCATTATTTTTTGAAGCCCTTTCGGGATGATCTTTTTTTCTTCCTCAGTAAGCGGCTGGATGATTTCGAAAAACTCGTCTTTATCATCATAGTAGCCGAAATACAGATCGTACCGGTCGTTGGTGTGTAATCTTAAGGATATTTCTTTATCTTCCGCATAGATGTGCATGCTGACGACTGACCATTGATCGTTGTCTTCGAATTCAAACCTCACTTCCACCGCGTCCTTGCTCATTACTTCTGTCAGCAGTTTCTCGATCATTTCGCCGGCGTGATTCTTTACCAGATCTTCATAGGTCATGTGCGGGTTCTTAAAATTTTGCCGAAGATAATCCACTGCCGGTGATTTTCGATCTGCCGATGCGTCAGCAGATAAAATAGGGTATTATCAGATCCTTCTTCCCCTTCCACGCTGCTGATAATACCCGCCTCTGTAATAAGGCCTATGATGATAACCCCGGTAATCTCCGTAACCCCGGTAATAATAAGGTTCCCGGTATCCATAGCCGTAACCATAAACGGGCGCATAGACCCTTGGGTAAACCGGCGGATAGTATATGGGAGCCGGAAGGCCCGCAGTCCGCACAATCCCTCCACGGGAAAATTCTTCGTCTGCATTCCTCCTTGCCGTTTTTCTCAGTAGCTTGCCCATCTTTTAATCTTATGAATATACAGCAACCCATATCGCGGGAACAGGGGGATACAAACCAGTCTGAATTAAGACAGGCCTATCACCTGCAACTGGACGACGATACCAAACGGCTTATTGAGGAAGATGCATCCTGTTTTTTACACCAGGCTTTATCTACCCCGGTGATGAATGTGCTTTCCAAAACCGAAGGCCCTTTCATCTACGATCTGCAGGGCAGGGCTTATCTGGACCTGCATGGCAACGGGGTGCATAATGCGGGCTTTAGTAATCCCTATGTTATCGGAAAAGTAATGGCGCAATTGCAGCAATCGCTTGCCTTTACGCCGAGACGCTATACCAATACAGCCGCTATCAGCCTGGCAAAAAAAATAATTGAAATAGCACCTGAAGGCCTGAACAGAGTATTATTTTGTCCCGGCGGATCAGAAGCGATCGAGATGGCAGTGATGCTGGCCAAACAGGTCACGGGCAAGTGGAAGACCCTTTCATACTGGGATTCTTATCACGGCACAGGCTTTCAGTCCTCGGCCCTGGGTGGCGAGGAACATTTTAATATCGGCCAGGGACCGATGGTGCCCGGAGCCTTTCATGTTGAATTTCCGAATTACTACCGAAATCCCTGGGGATTGACCAACACGGAGGATATTGACGCAGAGTACCTGCGGCAGATCAGGATTATACTGCAACGCAATCCGGATATGGCTGCCCTGGTTGCTGAGCCGATCTCCGCCACGCCGGTTGTTCCATCTGTCAGCTACTGGAAAGAAGTGCAGGCCTTATGCAGGCGATACGATATGCTTTTGGTATTTGATGAAATTATAGAAGGGTTTGGCAGAACAGGCAAGCTGTTTGCCAGTGAGCATTTTGTAACGCCGGACGTACTGGTGATGGGCAAAACTCTCGGAGGCGGCCTGATGCCCTTTGCGGGTATTGTGACCAGGGATGCTTACAATATCTTGCAGCACCGTTCCATCGGACATTTTACACATGAAAAAAATCCTTTATGTTGTGCGGCGGGTCTGGCTACGATTGAATATATTGAAGAACATAAGCTGGTGGAAAATTCGGCAGTCCTGGGTGACTACCTTCAGGACCAGTTAAAAGCGCTCCAGGAAATTTATCCCATCATCGGGCATGTGGCCGGCAAAGGACTGCATATAGGCATTGACCTGGTAAAAGATCCGCAAACCAAAGAGAGAGCCGTTAAGGAAGCGGAATGGATCATGTATCATTGTATGAAAGAGGGCGTAGCCTTTAAAATAATTGAAGGTAATGTGATTACGATGCGGCCCTCGCTGGTTATCAATAAGGGACACTGTGATATGATTATTGCTGCGTTAAGAAGTGCGCTGGAGAAGGTAGGGAAATGATCTGTGCATAAAAAGATTGTAAAGCTGGCTTAAACAGCGTTTGGTATGAATCATTTAATCAGGATAATTTCTGGCAAAGGGCTGCTTGTATCCATAGCGTGCTGTTTTGTTTTGGAATCGCATGCGCAGCGGCCCAATATTATTTTTGTGCTGGCCGATGATATGGGCTATTCGGATCTTGGATGCTATGGTAATCCGGTAATCAAAACGCCTTTTCTGGATAAAATGGCTCAGATGGGTGTCAGGGAAACCAACTATGTAGTAACAAGTCCCTCCTGTACGCCGTCAAGAGCTTCATTATTAACCGGCCGTTACGCTTCCCGGATGAATTTGCCTTATCCGATCCCTCCGGGATCGCCGCTGGGTTTGCCTGACCAGGAAGTGACTATAGCCGAGATGCTGAAAGCGATAGGCTATAAAACTGCCATGATCGGTAAATGGCATTTAGGCGACCATCAGCCGTTCAATCATCCCATGGCGCAGGGTTTTGATTCTTACTATGGATTATTATATAGTCATGATTACCGCGCTCCTTATGTAAAAACCGATACCACCCTGAAGATATTCCGGAATCATACCCCTGAAGTAATTAAACCGGCGGATTCATCTATTGTTGATTTGTACAGCAGAGAGGCTATACGGTATATAAAGGATCAGAAAAAGGGTGAGCCTTTTTTCTTATACCTCGCACACAATATGCCGCATCTGCCGGTGGCTTTCGCGTCATCAAAACGAAACCAGGGCAGGTCAGACGGCGGCCATCTTGGCGACGTGATTGAACAACTGGACGCGAGTCTGGCGGAAATCTGGAAAGTACTGGAGCAACAAGGGTTGGCCGATAATACAATATTTATGTTTTCAAGCGACAATGGTCCGTGGATTGAGTTCCCGTCGCGTATGTCGGGTGACGGCGCAACAAAACACTGGGATGCGGGCACGGCAGGAATGTTCCGCGGCAGCAAAGGACAAAGTTATGAAGGTGGTGTTCGGGAACCTTTCATCGTTTACTGGAAAAATCATACGCCCGTTGGTGTTTCACTTACCAGCATGGTGAGCAATCTTGACGTTTTGCCAACCCTGGCCGAATGGACGGATGCCCCACTTCCGAATGGGCGCACGCTCGACGGGCAGTCCATCGCCGGTCTGTTATCGGGCAAAGGACCTGGACATCCGAAGCACCGCGAAATCTATTATGTAAACAACGGAATCTGCGAAGCGGTAAGGCAGGGCGACTGGAAATACCGGGAGGCAAAAGAAAGTAATGCCAACACAGGCATATTGGGAAAACCGCAGGAGACCAAAACCGAATTGTTCAACCTGTCCTACGATCCCAGCGAGCGGACCAATGTAATTGATGACTATCCGGAAATTGCCAAACAGATGAAAGCCTTATTTGATAAATTTCCCGGGAAAACAGAAAACTAAATGCCCGTTGGTCACTTCGTTCCTGTGCCGCTGCTATCAACCAGAATATCTCCCTGGTTGCCACTTATCTTCACGTCGCTGCAAGCTGTCAGGCTGATCTGTGCCTCCCGGTTTTCCTGAGTCTTCATAAAAGTTGACCGCAGAACTTTATTATTTTTAAAGATCAGTCCTCCCGTGCTGCGGGCAGTAAGCAGGGGATAATCGTAAATCCTGAATGTGTTGTTTTCAATTAAGATATTTTTATGCACCATATAACCCGGGATCAGCTGATGATTTTCAGGCATAATGGCGATGATATAATTATTCGGAACCGCATTGTATCCACATTCCTGAAATGTATTATTCCGGATGATCACGTTTTCCACCTCACCGGATTCATACCAGCTGGACGCATCATCGGCAATCAAAATGGCCTGCATGCCTGTTCTGAAGAAAACATTGTCTTCTATCAGGACCGGCCTGCGCGTTGTTACCAGTAATCCCCGGGTAGGCGTGCCTTCAAAGCGGCAATGGCGGATGATCACCGAGGGCGTCCAGGTGATATTTTCCAAACAATCCCCGATGCTTACGCCGGCCGGTATGGGGCTGGTTAAATCAACCAGCATCTCCCTTTCCGAAATCAGTTTCGCGCGGGCGATGCGGGCATAGTGATAGATCTGTAATGTCTGCGAATGAACAAACGCGATGGAATCCCTTTTAAAAAAAGCCCGGATGCCATAAGTTTGCGGGTGCATGAACCGGATGAGCAGCGATGTAGGGGAAAGGATTCTTGTTATTTGTAAGTGGGTCCCATGCACGTTAATCGGGTCGTCATGAAAGCCTTTCAACAGGCAGTTTTCAATCCGGATATACCCTCTGCAACCGGAGAAATGCATGCCATCTGCAAAAGAGGCAATGACGCGCCCGCTTTTCTCGGCAGGAGCGATATTTACCGAATCATAAAAAAGATTTTTCGAAAACTGGGCTACAATGCCCAGCCCATGCATATAATGCATGTTTATATTCTTTAAAGATATGTTCCGGGAATGATTGATAAATGCGCCAACCTCATCCCGGATGGGATCCCGTATGGTAAGTACCGCTCCGGGAGCACCCTCAAATTTTGAAAAATCTCCTCTGAATACAACCATATTCGGTCCGATAACCTCTGCCTTACTATTCAGAAAGGGTTCCCATGTGCTGTATTTTTCGACTCCTGTTACAGGATTTACCAGAATCGCATGATAGTGATGCAATGTCCATCCTTCCCCATACCACATCAATTTGTTATTGATGATAGTGAATTTTGAATCAGGATGTATGGCGGCTATCAGGGAGTCCTTTTCCACTATTTTTAGAGTCATTTCAGACATCGTGGGGCGCTCGAAATCTATTGATATATTTTGCAGGCGGATATCTTCACAGTGATCCAGGGCCCAGGTAATCATCTTGCCGTGAAATACGAACAGGGATCCATTTCCTTCAACCGTAAGTCGTTTTATTTGCTCGAACAACAAACCGATTGTTTTCGTTTTGGACGGGCATTCTTCCTCAGAGGACGTATTGGATATATAATATTCCCGTTGTGCTGCCTTCGCCGGCCAGAAATCATATCTCCCGGCAGGAAATACCAATACTGCGCCCGGTTTATGCCTGCAGGCAGCTATCGCCCTTTTTACTCCCTGCATGGCATCAGCAAAACTGTTCGGATGTACGCCAAAGCGGGTGACGTCAATGGTTTGTCCATTCAGCTGGAAAATCCCCAGCAGGGCCATGGAACAGATCATGCGTTTCATGGCTCTGCTGCTTTTATGATCAGCAAATATTCTTTGTATGAATCCCATATTCGGTAGATCGGTTGCTTTTGAAGCCATGAAATGATTAATTCTCACCGTATCAGCACAACAGTTCCTTTAAACAGTTGCGTGCTGCCGTCGGTAAACGCTATCGTTACAAAATACACATAAGTACCGGTATCGGCCGGCTTTCCGTTCAAAAGCCCGTTCCAGCCAAATTGGGGATCATTGGCTTCTGCATTGGTAACCTGAAATACTTTCTGTCCCCACCGGTTAAATATCGAAAAATCTTTTAGCATTTTAACATCCTCACTGCCGAGAATATAAAACACATCGTTGCGGCCATCATTATTGGGTGTAAACCCGTTAGGGATATTTACCCTGCCCCCCGAAAAGGTTTTAATGTTTGCTGTTCCGGTCGCTGCGCATGCATAGG
This sequence comes from Bacteroidota bacterium, assembly GCA_030706635.1. GTDB lineage: Bacteria > Bacteroidota > Bacteroidia > Chitinophagales > Chitinophagaceae > Puia. The sequence continues at coordinate 123,076 of JAUZOD010000001.1, read as the reverse complement.
CATTCTGAACAGTTAACTGGTATTGTGTAGTGGCAGCCGGAGTGACTACCGGACTGGAACAGTCGGAACATGATAAATATTGAAGGGGCTCCCATTTAAAGCTGCGGGGCTGACCACCACTGATTTGCGGATTCAGCGTGAAGCTGGTCAGGCGGGACACGGTGGTGTCGGAAGGACTAATCGTTACCGTGAAAGGGGTTATCGAAAGGGTATCCTTGTTATTATCGAACCGGGCTTCCTGGAAGACGCTATCGGCAGAACCCGTGCTGCCGCCCGCGTTATCATTTACGGCTGCAAATACTTTACCCGTGCCGGAACGCTTAAAAAAACCTTCGTATGAGGCGCATCGGGCAGCGTTTGCTGTAGGAGTTGAAAACACCGGACCCAGCAGATGCGCAGTTGCTTCTGTTGGATCCGCATCATAAAAAGATACGGTTAATCCCAGTGGAATGCGGCCCCTGATAAAATTATTGCAAATAGTAAAGCTTGCATGCAGGCTATCCGCGCCGGCACAGTCCAGGCTATCTATGCTGATCTGGTAGTCGTCCGCAGACGGTATATGCAAAACGGTAAAGGAACTGTCAGTGCAGGCGTTGGAACTGGTTGCAACCAGTTTTTTTGTGATGTCATAGACTTTATACTCGGCAATAAAATAAGGATTGGCGCATTGAGTGCAATTCAGATCCTGGCTGCTGCTCCAGACATAAGAGGATACCAATCCGTTGCTGGCTTCTGCGCTTAATTGCAGGCTGTCACCCGGTTGCAGGGTTGCACTGTCAGGAAAGACAGTAACATGAAATTGAAAATTAGCTTGCGAATCGACATTATTGGCATAATTCGCTTCCGGAAGTTTTGTATTGGGCAGCGTTAGGGGAATGCTGTTACCATTATCATTGAAGACCGCGTATAACTGATTAAGGCCTGGTTCATTGACGTTGATTGTGGTAGTAAAGGAATTGCAGCATCTTCCCGCAATCGGAGCTTTTGTGTAAAAAACAGTAGACAATTTGTGGGCATTTCCATTTCGCGGGTCTGCGTCATAAAATGAAACCGGTGTGCCGGTTGGCACAGGCGCATAACCGTAATTGCAAATGCTTATGGTTGCGTTAATTTTGGTCTGCTGGTAGCATTGCACATTATTTAAACTAACCGTACCGTCAACCGTCGGGTCATATACCGGGAAACTAAACTTCTCTGTTGTATCGCTGCAGGAACCATTTGTGGCGATCAGCCATACAGCGTAAGATCCCGGCACTTTGAATTTATAATTTAAATTGAATGCTGTACTGACTATTTGTGGGGACATTCCCTTGTCATTGCTCATCCACCAATGATATGATGTTGCATTCACAGAACGGTTCGTAAACAAAATGCTATCCTCCATTATAGATTCCTTTGATGCAATCTGGCGGACGTCCGGATAAAACCTGGCCATCACGCCGCAGTTTGCAATAATAAAATCTGAGTAGCTGGCATAGCAACTGGCGTTTGCATTGTAAACTTTTAAAGAGACCTTGGTTTTTCCGGGAGGGGCGGAAGGCATGGAATAGGTCGGGCTGTTGCTGCCAACCACCACGCCATTTACACTCCATTGATAGTTGGTTCCGCCGGTAGACACAGCTTTGAAATTAATCGGGTCGCCTGTTTTTGGTAACCAGTTATCCCGGGTGAAGCCGGCAATTATATTTTCGGCGCATGGGGCGTTGCATTTATTCCCGGATACCAAAGCATTTCTGGCAGCATTCAGGTTGCTGCGCATTTTAGCGGCCTGTCCGGCTGTGAAGGAACTGGCGCAGTCACCACTTAAGCTCATGAAATTTGCAGTCAGGTCAGGCATGTCGTGGGTGAATCCGCTGAGCGTATCGCTGCTGCAGGAATTTTGAGCCGCAGTGCAGGATGAGGCAGGACCCGAAGCAGGAGGCGTATCGCAAACACCATCTCCATCCGTATGGCAATTATTGTTGGTGCAGCCCTGTGTGAAGGTATATTTGAGGCCAAGGTATGAACCCATCAGGGAAGCCAGCGAAGAACCAAATTCTTTCGTAACAATGCCATCCCGGTAATCTGCGCTGGAATCAAAGGTTCCCGAGCCGATATCATGTCGTCTTGACCAGGTTCCACAGGAAAATTTGGTCAGGTATTCATTTTTAACGCCGTCCACACACCAGATATTGCAATATTCACGCGTATTCCAGGACACCAGGTTTTTTAACTTGTCATTTTCCAGATCGCTGTCGAAATCACCCAAAACCGATTGGGTTCTGGTGATGCCGGTTGTATTACCTCCTTCAGGATCAATTTTCGCCAGACAGAAACGAATTCCGGTATTGACTCCGGCAGTCCCGGCAGTGTAGGGGCCGGTATGCGCAAATGCGTTATTGAGATCGGCTACCGCATCCATGATCTGCTGGTCAGTGGTGGCGGCGGGGTTCTGACTGATGATATGGAAAACAACAGGAACAACCAGGTTGCCCGCTGTGTTTTGGGCATACAGAGGCGCACTGCCTAAGATCATCAGAAAGAAAGAGAAAAGCATGCAGCGAAGGAGACGTTCCACGCGGGGAAAATGTTCCACGCCACCGGGGTGTTTCATTATCATTTATCTAAACTGAAGTGGAAACAATATCCCGCTTGTTTTCAATTTTGGGAGATCGCAATTTCTCAGTGTCAAAATGCGTACCGGTATACCGGAATTCCGGAAAATTTAGAGATATCTTATACACTCCTTATAAAGAATCCTTAAGAGCGCGTGAAAGCCAGCGGAAATCAATTGGGCGCATTTCAGTTTTATGGCATAGTTCAGATTCTGATCAGGTTAACAGAAAAATGCTTATTTTGACTGTCTTTGCCGCCGGTGATCGTGGAAAATAATATGCCGGAATTATAAAACGTTTGAAATGTATATTCATCACGTAACACGCTCGCTGATCTTCAGCTGGCTTTTTGTGGGGAGTCTGGCTGCCCAGCCATCAGCAAACATTCAGGTAATTGCTTATTACAGCGGCGGTATTTCCCAGTTGGACAGCATAGATGTCGGCGGAATATCCCATTTGATCTATTGTTTTGGACATCTGGATGGTCACCGCTATAAAATAGCGCACGCAAGGGACAGCGCCATCATCCGGAAGATGGTTTCCCTGAAAGAAAAACAACCGGATCTTAAGGTGATATTGTCAATGGGTGGATGGGGAGGTTGTGAAAACTGTTCTGATGGGTTTTCAACTTCCAAAGGAAGAAAGGAATTTGCGGAGTCTGTTAAAGAGGTTAGCGACTATTTCCACACGGATGGCATCGATCTGGACTGGGAATATCCTACCATCCGGCTGGACAATGACATCGATAAGAACCCCGTTCATAAAACATCTCCGGAAGACAAGGCGAACTTTACTGACCTGGTCAGGCAGCTAAGGGCGGTACTGGGAAAAACGGCTGAGATCAGTTTTGCTGCCGGCGGATTCACTACTTATCTGGAGGGATCGGTGGATTGGGCAGCTGTAATGCCCGAGGTAAACTACGTAAACCTCATGACCTACGATCTGATCAACGGATACGCGAAGGAAACGGGTCATCATACGGCACTGTATTCCACCCCGCATCAGAAAGAATCCACGGATCATGCGGTTCAGTATCTGGTCGGCATCGGTGTGGATCCGGCGAAGATCATCATCGGTGCGGCTTTTTATGCCAGGGTATGGGGGAATGTTCCCGATAAGAATCATGGATTGTATCAGCCCGGGAACTTTAAGCATGGCATCGCTTACAAAGAGTTTCCCAAACGCCTGAGTCCCAAAGCAGGCTATATAACCTATTGGGATAACACTGCAAAAGCGCCTTATGCTTACAATAAGAAAGACAGCCTGTTTGCCACTTACGACGACAAGCGCTCCATAAAACTGAAAACCGAATACGTTATCCGGCATAAGCTTGGCGGAATCATGTTCTGGGAGCTCGGTCTCGATACTTATAAAGATGGGTTGCTCGACACCATCGAGAAGACGCGGGAATCATTCCCTTCGGCCCGGTAGGCGCGTCCTAAAGAAAACTAAATTCGAAGTGCTGATGCTCATTGCCGTGATGGCTGTCTTGTTGAATAATGACGATCGAAATTCCGGACCTCGGTATCCTGATTTATAATCTTCAATAATCATTAAATAAATTGAAATGAAACGCAGAGACATTTTTAAAGGGCTGACTTTATTACCCCTGACAGGAGGCGTTCTGGGAGGGATGCTCCCTTCAGGATCGGCCGCTGCTGAACCGCCGGCCCCTAAGCGGGATTTTTTCAAAGAACTGGGCGTTACCCCCATTATCAATGCGGGCGTTACGATGACGTTTTTATCCGGTTCACTGATGATGCCGGAGGTATTGGAGGCCATCAATTCCACCGCGCATGATTTTGCCAATATGTATGAATTGCAGGATAAAGTGGGCGCAAAGATGGCGGAGATGCTGCAGTGTGAAGCTGCGATGGTTACCTCGGGAGCCTCCTGCGCAATACTGCTGGGAACGGCTGCCGCCATAACCGGAACAGATGCGGCCAAAATCAAGCAACTGCCGAATCTTCCGGGTCCGCGGCCGGAAGTAATCATGCAAAAAAGCCACCGCTACCTGTTTGATCAGGCGGTCAGCACTACCGGCGCGAAGATCATAGAAGTAGAAGGCCCTGCGGAAATGGAGCAGGCCTTTAATGCGAATACCGTGATGGCCTTATTCTTCAATGCAGCAGGGAGCTCAAGCGTACCCCACGAGGAGTTTTTAGCGATCGCAAAACGCCATCAGATACCCGCTTTTATTGATGCGGCTGCTGATGTACCGCCGGTAGAAAATCTTTTCAGATTTCAGAAGATGGGATTTGATCTCATCACCTTTTCAGGCGGCAAGATGATTCGCGGACCGCAGAGTGCAGGCTTGTTGTTTGGACGGAAAGACCTGATCGAAGCTGCCAAACTGAATCACAGTCCCCATGAAGCCCCTATCGGCAGGCCCTGCAAAGTGAACAAGGAAGAAATGTTTGGCATGTACGCGGCGTTAAAGTCGTACCTCGAGCGTGATCATAAAAAAGAATGGCAGGACTGGCTTGACCGGATCAGTCGCATAAAATCCAGGATAGAAACCATCCCCGGTGTAAAAGGAGAGACCTACACGGATCCGGGGCCAGCGAATGCCTTTCCCTGTCTGCGCGTAAGCTGGGATCAGCAAAAGGTAAAGGTAGAGCCGGAAGATGTGCTTGCTGCGCTCAAAAACGGAACGCCCAGCATTGTAGCCAATATGGCGCATGACGGGGCTGAGAAGATGCTGAGTGTCGGGGTGGTCTTGTTAAGACCCGAACAGGTGGACATTGTAGCCCGCCGGTTAAAAGAAATTTTGCATAAGATGGCTTGATGTGTGCGTGAAATACAGCGAAATGGAACAGCTGCTTGATAATCCCATTTATAACGCCCTGATTTCGGGGAATGCTGATTTCTCTAACGGGGATGATCAATCGAAATATTTTTCGATAGATATAGACCCGTTTGCAGGCCTTAGGGAAAATTCGCGCCACGATCTGAACAACCTTTACCGGATCAGTCCGGCGGAAAGCTTCTTCATTTTATTTATCCCGGGTGAAATTGAAATCCCGTACGAATGGAGAGTGATTGACAGGATGAAAATTTTGCAGATGGTCTATGACAAACCCGTGCCGCCGGCAGGAACAGGCCAGGAATTTGTTGTCTTGCAGGAAGAGCATATACCGCAGATGCTTGCTTTGACAAAAATGACCAACCCGGGACCATTTCTTTCCGGAACGATAAGATTTGGCAACTACAGGGGGATTTTCAGCGGGTCCCGGCTGGTATCCATGGCAGGGCAGCGCCTGCAGCCAAAGCCCTATACCGAGATCAGCGCCGTATGCACCCATCCGGATCATCTGGGAAAAGGCTATGCGGGTATGCTGATTGCGGAACAGATCAGCCGGATTATCGCCGGATCCGGTATTCCATTTCTTCATGTACGGGAAGAAAATGAAAATGCCACTAAACTTTATCATAAATTAGGATTTGCGACTAGGCGGGGGATGATTGCGTATGCAATCAAAAAACCTGTTACGAAAATATCATGAACATGAAAAAGCCGGCTTTGATTGCGGGTATCGTTTTATTCAGCATGACGTCCTGCGCCCAGCCAACAGACTTTTCCGGCACCTGGGTATTCGAAGACCAGCAGAGTATATCCGGAAATTTATATTCCGATGTTTCGCCCACCCAAATGAAAGTGACGCAGAAGGGGGACGAAATTGCCATTGAAAAAACAACATCGGCAGGCAATGGCGATGTTACAACAAACGAGATCGTTACATTCGACGGAAAACCATTTCAGACAACGACCAGCTCGGGCAGGAAAAAGCGAATCACCATCAAATGGTCTGATGATCAGAAAATGTTAACAGAAATCACAGCCTTATTTTCAACGCTGGACAATGGCAAAGAAGATTACAGAATAACGGACAGATGGAGCCTGGAAAACGGAAAGCTTGTGCTGCTGAGGAAAGACGAAAACCTGATTATCGGGGAAGTTCTGGAAGTAAAATTATTCTACGATAAGCAATAAGAATTCTCCGGCTCGCTGACCGCAACAGGGTTATTTCTTAGAAGCTTCCTGCATTACGAGACGCATTCCCTGTTCAATGTCCCTGGCTATCCCTGCACTTTTTTCAGTCAGATTATGTCGCTGAACAAGCCAGGCTGTCTCATTATAGCTAAGCCACACTTTCCCTGTTTCATCTTCCCAGGCGAGCGCTTTCACGGGCAGATCAATCCCGGATATCTGATTGTCCTGCATCAATACTGTCCCGGCCCTGGGATTGCCAAAGATGATTAATTCTGTCGGCCTGAGCGTGAGTCCCGCCTTTTCGGCATTCGCGCCATGATCTATCCGCGCAAAAATGGTCAGCCCCTTTTTTTCAAGAATGGCGACAATCCGGTCTATCGTTTCTTTTACGGAAAAATCACTGGGAATGCTTGTTAACCCGTTCAATTCAGTATTTTTTGAGCTAATTTTTTATCAAATATCCGTTTTGTGTGCGATTTAACCCCGGTTCCCGGCTATTAATTCATTTAATTTGCGGCTCGGGAATTCTACATTAATACAGAACTAAATATTTAACTAAAATGGAGTACAGACAATTGGGTAATTCGGGTTTAAGAGTGCCCGTCTTAAGTTTCGGCACGGGAACATTTGGAGGGGGTAGTGAATTTTTTAAAGCCTGGGGCAGTACACAGCTGGCGGAGGCGACCCGTATGGTGAACCTTTGCCTGGATGCCGGCGTGAATCTTTTTGACACGGCGAATGTATATTCTATCGGAGCTTCAGAAGAGATTTTCGGGAAAGCAATAGCGGGGCTCAGGGACAAATTATTGATATCAACGAAGGCGGTTTTCCCAATGTCTGAAGCTGTAAATGACTACGGGTCCGGCCGTTACCATTTGATTAAATCCTGCGAAGACAGTTTAAAACGCTTGGGTACTGACCATATTGACATTTATCACATGCATGGTTTTGATGCCAATACGCCCGCGGAGGAAACACTCAAAACACTGGACAATCTGATTCAAGCCGGGAAAGTAAGATACATTGCCTGTTCAAATTATTCAGGATGGCATCTCATGAAATCGCTTTCTGTTTCTGAACGGTATGGCTGGTCAAAATATGTTGCTCACCAGGCATACTATTCATTACTGAACCGCGATTTTGAATGGGAATTAATGCCCCTGGGCATTGATCAGAAAATAGGCACCATCGTCTGGAGCCCGCTGGCCAGTGGTAAATTAACGGGTAAGTACCGCAGAGGTCAGGAGCATCCAAAAAATGCCCGGGTGGCGCAGGGTGGTAGTCCCGTTGAGAATACTTCCGCTGATGATGAAAGACTATATGATATTGTTGATGTGCTTGATGAGCTGGCCGGGGAGACCGGGAAAACGATTGCCCAGATCTCTCTGAACTGGCTTTTACAGCGGCCGACGGTTGTCAATATTATCATTGGCGCAAGAAATGAAGAACAATTAATACAAAATCTGGGTGCGGTGGACTGGAAATTAACCGTTGAGCAGGTCAAAAAGCTGGATAAGGTAAGCGGGATACTTCCCGCTTACCCTTACTGGCACCAGCGACAATTTCCCATGCTTAATGCAGCGCCGGTGTTCTATTAAAAAGTATTTTTAAAAGTCAGCATCGGCGCTTTCTGAAAACAATCCCGATCTGCTATGGGGATGCTCCGGTTTGTTCAGTCAAAAAAGTTAGTAACTTGTATATCTGAGGGCCATCAATACAAGGCTGGCATCAGGATAACTACGATGATTAAATATCTGGGAATTATAACCGCTGTATTCTGTTTACTCGCTTTTTCTGCTGCCCGGAAAATCACCACCGGCGGGGATAAAATAAATTGGAAGAAAGTGCATGTACTGGTCTATACCAGAAACGGAATAGGATATGTGCATGACAATATTGCTTCGGCAGCGGCGTCTATAAAGCAACTGGGCGTTCGGTACGGATTTACTGTGGATGTATCGGATAATCCGGCAGATTTTAATGATGCCAACCTTAAAAAATGTAATGTCCTGATTTTTGATAATACCAACAACGATGTTTTTGATACCGATGAACAGAAGCTGGCCCTGATGCACTATATAGAGGCGGGTGGTGGTTTTGTTGGACTGCATTCCGCAACGGGAACGGAAAGATCCTGGCCCTGGTTTAAAAGAATGATCGGTGCCAGTTTCCAGCGGCATGCAAAACACCAGCCATTCAAAGAAATAATTATAGATGATACAAATCCTTCCGTTTCTTTTTTACCCCATATCTGGGAGCAAAATGATGAATGTTATTTTTTTAAGGAAGTCAATCCTGATCTGCACGTGCTGATGGTGCATGATTTAACCACGCTGATGGATGACAAAGAGAAGCCTGATTTTTATGGTGCATCTTCTCCTTCTGCCTGGTGTCATGAATTTGACGGTGGACGGGAATGGTACACGTCGCTGGGGCATGACAGTACAACTTATTTTAAACCGGATTTTCAAAAACATATCCTGGGCGGGATTCAATGGGCAATTGGCAAAAACAAACCACTGGACTACAGCAAGGCGCATGCTAAAACGCCGGATGATCCTTTGCCTTATTAAAAATTAAAAAGAAAGTTATAGCGGGTCCGTACAAAAGAAAGATTTAAAAATGATGAGTCAATGCCATGCCCGGCAGGCCCGGCGCTGACCTTGCCAAAAAAAAGAATTTAATGTGGAAACAAGGATCTAAGGTTGGCGGCGAAAACTGGTTATTTTTCTACCCCTTATTATTCTATTTTATAATGCCTGTAATCAATGCCGGTTGTCAGTCCCCTGTCGCACCAAAAGAAACGGAAAAGACCGATAGCGCCAAAGTAAGACTCGTTACACTGGATCCCGGGCACTTCCACGCGGCCCTGGTGCAAAAATCCATGTCTGATGGTATAGATAGTAACGCAAACGTATATGCGCCCGAAGGCCCGGAGCTACGGGCTCACCTCGATTTAATCAAACAATACAATGGGCGCGCGGAGGCCCCGACACATTGGGTGGAAAAAATATATACCGGCCCCGATTTTCTGGAAAAGATGATTTCGGAGAGAAAAGGGAATGTGATTGTCATGGCCGGGAATAATCTCCGCAAGACCCACTATATCTCAAAATCTGTAGAAGCCGGGTTGAATGTACTCGCCGATAAGCCCATGGCTATTAATGTGGCCAATTTTAAGGAACTGGAGAATGACTTTTCCATCGCAGCGCAGCACAAGGTTTTGCTTTATGATATCATGACGGAGCGTTCGGAAATCACCAACCTGCTGCAGAAAGAATTGGCGCAAATGCCTGAAGTGTTTGGCACGCTTGACTCCGGGTCAGAAAAGAAACCTGCCGTCCGCATCGAAAGCGTTCACTATTTTTACAAATTCGTTTCTGGTAAAGCCCTCACAAGACCCGCCTGGTTTTTTGATCCCGCGCAGCAAGGGGATGCCATCGCGGACGTGGGTGTACATCTGATTGATCTGGTGCAGTGGGCGTGTTTTCCCGACGCAGTTATTGACTATAAAAAGGATATAGCGATTCATGACGCCAGGATATGGCCAACACCCATTACCCTTTCGCAATTTGCGGCCGTAACCAAAAATGATCGTTTCCCTTCATTTCTGAAACCATACCTGCAACGCGATACGGTTTTACAGACGCATGGTAACGGGCAGATCAATTATACGCTGAAGGGTGTACACATAAAGCTGACGGCACGTTGGGAATATAAAGCTCCGGAGGGCAGTGGTGATACGCATTACTGTCTTCTGAGAGGCAGCCTGGCCAATCTCGAAATAAAACAGGGCGCGGGAGAGTATTATAAACCCACTTTATATATTATCCCCCTGCATGATAGTAAACAATATGATGATGTTTTGCAAAAAGCAGTCGCAAAAATAAATATTAACTATCCGGGCGTCGCTATAGAAAGAGCCGGCAAAACATGGAGACTGGTCATACCGGAGAAATTTAAAGTCGGGCATGAAGCACATTTTGCCCAGGTTCTTCAACGCTACCTCCGGTATTTGAGAACCGGGCAACTGCCTGCATGGGAGGTTCCGGACATGATTGCAAAATATTATACCGCTACTGCGGCCCTGGAGATGGCAGGCAGTAATGCAAAATAGACAACGTGCCCAGGTAAAATTTGCTTTAATTCAAAATATGAAACACTTTTTGATTTTATTACCGGGTTTTATTTTATTGCACTTATCTGCAGAAGCGCAGCATTCCATCCCGCAGGAAGTGATTAAAACAACCAGGGAATTCAGGGAACGCCTGCTGGCCGATCCGTACCGGCCTGCATATCACTTTTCCTTTCCCGAAGGAGACGGACAACCGGGTGACCCCAATGGCGCTTTTTATCATGACGGCCTTTATCATCTGATGTTCCTCTATAACAGAACGGGAGAGGGGTTTGCGTGGGGGCATGTGTCCAGCGCCGATCTGTTGCACTGGCATTATCATCCCGACGCGATGCGGCCGGGAAATGGGGATGAAGGAAGTTTCAGCGGAGGAGCGTTTGTTGATGACGATGGATCTGTCATACTATCGTACTGGATGCTCTGGGGCGCAAAGGGCATTGGCCTTGCAAAGAGTAAGGATCTGAATTTTAATGACTGGGAGAAATCTGTAAATAATCCGGTGATCAAATCGTCGGAATGGGGCATTACGGATATGCACGATGCATCGGGGAAGCAAATACATATCGGCTCGGCAGACCCGTCAAATATCTGGAAAAAGGATGGCCGCTACTATATGCTCACCGGAAATCTGCTGGTGCTGAGGAAATATGGTTCCCGCGGAGCGGGCTTGCCGGCTAATATTGAAAATGGCCCCGGTCTTCCCGCCGATTCGGTGAATTACCAGGGCGATCATGCCTATTTATTTGTTTCAGATGATTTGAAAGAATGGAAATATCTGCATGAGTTTTACAAGGGGGATCGCCGGTGGACAAATAAAACAGAGGATATTATGTGTCCGAGTTTCTTGCCATTGCCATCAGGTCCGGATGGAGGAAAGCCCAGCGGAAAGGATCTGTTGCTTTTTATTAGTCATAATATGGGTTGCCAATACTATGTGGGTGATTACAAAAACAATGAGTTTTATCCTGAAACACATGGGCGGATGACCTGGAGGGACAATGCTTATTTCGCACCGGAAGCCCTGGTTGACGGCAAGGGCAGGCAAATCATGTGGTCCTGGATATTTGATGACAGGCCGGACAGCGTAAAACAATATTATGGCTGGACGGGAACCTATGGACTGCCGCGTTCATTATGGATTGGCAAAGATGGAACGCTTAGAATGAGACCCGTAAAAGAACTGGAAAGCCTGCGAATGAAAGAAACATCTGTCTCAGATATTCAGGTAAGTTCCGGTGCTGAAGTGAAACTAAACGAACCAGGTAAAGCGCTGATGGAGCTGAAGATCGTATTTCTGCCCTCCGCTGCGAGGCAATACGGAGTGAAAGTTTGTGCATCGGGCGATGGTCGGGAAGAAACGGTCATTTATTATGATCAGGATGATAAAAAATTAAAATTCGACACGCGAAAATCAGGATTAAAGTTTGGCCGTAAAATAATTGAAGAAGCGCCCCTGGATCTGAAGGCCGGCGAGCCGCTGGTCCTGAGCGTTTTCATTGACAAATCGATCGTGGAAGTGTTTGCCAATGATAAGCAGGCCATAGCGCGGATGGTTTATCCTTCACCCGGATCCACGGGGATCAGCTTGTTTTCTGAAAATGGGAATGCAAAGATAAAAATTGTGAAGGCATGGGAATTAAGCCCTTCCAATCCATATTGAAACCAGGCTTAAGATTCAGGCGACCAATGCGTAGTGCTTCAATATATCCCTGATTTCTTTCAATTCGAAAGGCTTGGAGATGAGATGATTCATTCCGGCTTGTACACAACGGTTCCTGTCTTCCTTCATCACGGATGCCGTCAGGGCAATAATTGGAATATTGCTTTGAGATCCGGGTAACTGTCGTATGGTGCGGGTTGCTTCATAGCCGTCCATCTCCGGCATATTGATATCCATAAACACCAAAGCAGGATGATGTTCGTTTAAGCATGCTACCGCTTCCTCTCCGTTGCATGCCTTGATAACGTGTAAGCCCAGGGTTTTTAATACCTCTGAAATGAGCAGCATATTCATCGGGTCGTCTTCGGCCACCAGAATTTCAATCCCCGTTTCGTTATTTTTATCACGAAATGGAAAATTATCCATTGCAGAGCCCGTCTGTAACTCCGGAGCGGGCCTTGAAGATTCTGTTGGTTTAGAAGATTCCATCATGGGCTTGTTTGATTTCCACTATTGGTAACCGCAGCTGGTCAAAATGTAACCAGGGTTTATTTCCCATTCCGGGAAGTTACAAAGGCCCCGGAATAATTCCGGAAGAGCATTCAATGCAGGACATTTCTCCGGATTGGCATTCCGGAATCAGGATAATTTCATCAAAAGCGGGCATTGCTCGCCGTGGAATGGATATATTTGAAATCGGTATAAATCTTCTATATGCTCAGGATAGCTGTTTTTATCTTCATTATCGTGAATTTGTCCGCCTGCGTCCAACATACGGCAGACCTCAGGTTTAGGAAACAAATGCTGTCTGCCGAAAATTTTGAATCCGTTGGCGTATTTGATGTTGACGGCGATTCCATTCCCGATATTGTTTCAGGCAGTTATTGGTACAAAGGGCCCGATTACCGGATAAAGAATTGGATTGGTGATCAAAAAAGATTTGGAGAATATTATGACGATTTTTCCACGATACCGATGGATGTAAATGAAGATGGCCGGATGGATTTTATTACGGGCGGATGGTTCGGTATGACCATGCGCTGGATGGAAAATCCGGGAAAGGATACTATTTGGAAAGAGCATATTATTGCCAAAACGGGCAGTGTGGAAACCATCCGCGCCTGGGACATAGATGGTGACGGAATACCGGAGATCGTACCCAATACTCCAAACGATCCTTTAATCGTGTATAAAAAGGAAAAAGGCAGCCCTGTCTTTACGGCTTATAAAATAGCAGATCTGAAAGGCCATGGCTTAGGTTTTGGCGATTTAAATAATGATGGGCGTGGCGATTTTATTATGAGTACCGGATGGCTGGAGGCTCCCGCCGATCCTTTTCATGCCAAATGGATATTTCATCAGGACTTCGATTTGGGAACGGCCAGCGTGCCCATTATTGTGGCGGATGTGAACCATGATGGCCTGGCGGATTTTATTGTTGGTCAGGCGCACGGCTATGGCCTGGACTGGTATGAACAAAAAATGGATAAATCGGGACGCAGATGGATCAGGCATGCCATTGATGCGGCCAACTCTCAATATCATACGATGGCCTGGGTGGATATTGATAATGACGGGCAGGAAGAGCTGATTACCGGCAAGCGCTTTCGGGCGCATAATGAAAAAGACCCCGGTTCTTTTGATCCTGTAGGATTGTATTATTATAAATGGAATGGTCGGGCTTTCAGCAAACATATTATTTCATACGGCCCTTTCGGCGAAGGAAAAGGAACGGGTATTTATTTTTCAGTAAGGGACATGGACGGTAATCAATGGAAGGATATTATTGTTGCCGGAAAGGATGGATTGTTTATTTTTTACAATGAAGGTCGTTGAGGTCTGCTGCTGTTTTCAGGATGGCTGCCGGGTTAACTGATAAATTGCGTGTTATGAGAAATCTTTATGTACTGATGGCTGTCCTGGTGCTGATGGCCTGTGCCTGCTCTCCCACATCCAAAGCACCGGTCAATACTGCGGTTGCCGATGGATTATCCTTCGAAACGGCGATTGTTGTCAACGAAAACTCGGAATCTGATGGCATCCGGGCTGAGTACCGGTGGATTAAGGAGCATTATGCTGATTATCGCGTAAAGCGGCAAAGCCAGCCCAAATACAAGAAAAGGCTGTATGATATTATACAGATCCAATTTTCTGATGACCGGGTATTGGCCCTGTATTTCGACATCTCGCAGTTTTACGGCAGGCCCTGATCATCTCATCATTCAAATCATGTGAGTCTATTCCGATATCAGTAACTTGCAAAACATCACATCATTCATGGAAAAGAAAATATTACGCGCAGGAATTGTTGGATCCGGGTTCGCTGCAAAATTTCATTACGAAGCACTTCAGCGTGTTTTCAGTACCAAAGTAGAAATTTCCGGGGCTTATTCGGCCACTCCGCAGAAGCTTTTAGATTTTACGGCGGCGAGAGGGCTTCGGGCTTTCGGCAGTCTGGAAGATCTAATCGATCATGCAGATGTGATCCATGTATGTACGCCTCCCGTTACCCACGAACCCATTGTAATGGCGGCCTTAAATAAGGATAAACAGGTTATTGTTGAGAAGCCATTCACAGGTTATTTCGGGGATGGCAGCGAAACATTTAATGGTGAAACTTTCCCGAGAGCCAAAGGATTGGAGCATTGCCTGGGAAGTATAAACAGGATGCTGCAGGCAGAAAAAGCGGGTAAAGGCCGCATCATGTATGCGGAAAATTGGGTATATGCGCCCGCCATCCAAAAAGAAAAAGAACTCTTGCAGAAAACGGGTGCCCAGATTCTCTGGATGCATGGAGAGGAATCTCATTCCGGCTCACATTCTTTAACTTATGGACAATGGAAATTCTCGGGAGGAGGCTCCATGATCGGAAAGGGTTGTCACCCTTTGTCCGCGGCCATCTATTTAAAACACGTGGAAGGCCGAGCACGGAATGGGAAACCCATCAGGCCAAAAACCATTTCTGCGCGGACCCATGCCATTACCCGTATGCCTGGTTTTAAGAATGAAGGTTATTTGCGGACAACCTATAAGGACACGGAAGATTTCGCCTTGCTTCACGTGATATTCGAAGACGGAACCATTGCCGATCTGTTTGCGAGTGAACTGGTCATGGGTGGTGTTCACAATTGGATTGAAGTGAATACCTCCAACCACCGGACAATTTGTAACATCAATCCGAATACGGCCATGCAGGCTTATACACCCGATGGAAAATATTTTGACAACATTTATGTAACAGAGAAAACTGAAACGAAACAGGGATGGTCGTCCATGTCCCCGGATGAATCCTGGTTCACAGGTTATCAGCATGAGATGGAAGCCTTTTACAGGTCAGCTGCCTATGGTGATGAAATTGAAAGCGACAGCCGGCTGGCGTCAGACAGTATGGCCACTATTTACGCGGGATATCTATCCGCTGAAAAAAAGGGAGCGGAAGTTGAAATAACTATTTTGTGAACTGCCTCGTTAATTCGAACGGAAAAATTGAATAAAGCTGATGATGTATTCTGCAAGGTCTTTAACAATTGTTTGTGTACTGATCATGGCAGCCGGACAAAGCTGCAAGCTGGCTGAAAAGAAAAATGACAAATCGGATTCTCTGGCGCTCAGGCAAAACATTCCGCCTTCTCCGGTGCTATCTCCGGAAGAATCCCTGAAGAAAATGCATGTTGTAAATGGCTTTACGGTAAAGCTCGTGGCAGCAGAGCCATTGGTCACCGCTCCGGTTGCTTTAAACTTTGATGAACAGGGACGTATCTGGGTGCTGGAAATGCAGGATTTTATGCCGGATACATTGGGCACAGGAGAAGACAAGCCCAGTGGTAAAATCGTTATCCTGAGTGACCGGGACGGAGACGGCGTAATGGATGAACGCAAAGTGTTTTTAGACTCTCTGGTATTGCCCAGGGCACTGTGTTTAATTGAAAATGGAATTCTTGTTGCTGAACCTCCTAAGCTGTGGTATTATGAAATTCAAAACGACAAGCCGGTTAAAAAAACACTGGTAGATTCTGCCTACGCGGAAGGCGGAAATGTGGAGCATCAGCCCAATGGATTGTTCAGGGATCTGGATAACTGGATATACAACGCGAAATCCGCTAAACGATACCGGAAAATGGGAGACCACTGGCTGGTGGAAAAAACGCATTTCCGGGGACAATGGGGGATATCGGCGGATGACCAGGGACGTTTGTATTATAACAGCAATGAGGTTAATTTGGAAGGCGATTTTTTTAGCCCGGGACTGGGCGCTACCAATAAACATCAGCAGGAAGTGGCGGGATATGATGAAAGGATCGTTCGCGACAACAGGGTTTATCCCGCGAGGCCCACACCGGGGGTTAATCGTGGATACATGGAGGGTATTCTGGACGACAGTCTCCGGCTGGTAAATTTTACTGCCGCCTGCAGCCCTTTGATTTACACCAGTACTTTATTTGGTAAGGCATTTTATGGAAATGCCTTTGTGGCCGAGCCGGCAGGTAACTTAATTAAAAGAGATATTTTAATTGATCACGGCTATTCTACAAATGGTGAGGAAGCGTATGTAAAAGAAGAATTCCTGGCCAGCGAAGATGAACGGTTCCGGCCTGTAAGCTTATATAATGCACCGGGCGGTGCGCTTTATATTGTCGACATGTACCGGGGCATTCTACAGCATAAAACCTATTTAACGCCCTACCTGAAAAGCGAAATAAGGAAGAGGGAATTGACGAAGCCGCTTTCCTGCGGCCGCATCTACAAGGTGGTTCCCCTGGACGCAAAAGAGGAGACCATTCATTTCACAGAAGATAATAGCCAGCTGGTTGAATTATTGAAGAACCCAAATGGCTGGGTTAGAAACAAGGCGCAGCAACTCCTGGTGGATCGAAAGGATAAACGGGTGGCCCCGGCCCTGCGCGATCTTTTAAGAAATACGGAAAACCCATTGTCAGTCATTCATGCTTTATGGACCATGGAAGGCCTGGCTGTTTTGCGATCCGCGGACCTGCTTCCATTGCTTAAACAAAATGACTGGACTATCCGCATGCAGGCCCTGACGGTGTTGCCATCTGTGGTTGACAGGGGAAATTACCGGCAGTTTCTACAGGTGTTGCTGGAAATGATCAATAACAATGACACGCTGGCTGCACCTTATATTTCTTATCTGGCCCACAGCTTTGAGTCTTTAAACCCGGCGGCGACGCAACAGCTTTTGCTGACATTGGCAAAAAAATATCCCGGGAACAGATATGTTGCTGATGGTATTATAAGCAATCTGGAGAACAGGGAATCGGATTTTTATAAGGAAGCGCTTAGCCTCAGTGCAGACAGCAGCATCCTCATCAATAAAAGATTAAAAAAACTGATGGCTGATATCGCAGAGGCAAAGAACAACAGCAACCTGAAAGCGCTTGCAGAGGAATTCCCCAAAGGGTTTGCGTTATTTCATGCTGTTTGTCAAACCTGCCATGGTGTGGATGGCAATGGAGTAAACGGACTGGCCCCGCCATTAAATAGTTCCAACTGGGTGCAGGGAGACAAGGATAAATTAATTTCAATTGTTCTATATGGACTAAGCGGGCCGATTAAAGTAGCAGGGAAAGAATATAAAGCGCCCCAAGTAAGCGGAGAAATGCCGGGTATCGGTACGAATAAAGATTTCTCTGATGAAGATATAGCCCAGGTGCTTAGTTTTATACGTGGCTCATGGAGCAACAGGGCAGGTAAAATAAAAGCGGGTGATGTCGTCAATATCCGGAAGATCCTTAAGGATCGTCAAAAATCTTTTACTGAAGAAGAATTGAATAAATCGAAATAGCCGTTAACACATGTCAATGCAAAATAGTTTAGCGCCGAAGGCAAACATAGGAAGATACCGCTGGACTATTTGTTCGCTGGTCTTTTATGCAACCACGATCAATTACCTGGACCGCCAGGTAATCAGTCTGCTGAAACCTACGCTGGAAAAGGAGTTTAGGTGGACTGAATCTGATTACTCCAATATCGTGGTGGCTTTTCAGTTTGCTTACGCCATCGGCATGGTTGGTGCCGGCAGAATAATAGATAGCATCGGAACGAAATTGGGATATGCGATAACACTGACTCTCTGGAGTTTTGCATCCATTTTACACGCTTTTGCCACCGGCACCCTGAGCTTTATGTTTTTTCGCTCCCTGCTCGGAATCACAGAAGCAGGCAATTTCCCCGCGGCATTTAAAACAATTGCCGAATGGTTTCCGAGGAAAGAGCGGGCTTTCGCCGGGGGTATCTTTAATTCGGGAACGAGCATCGGCGCCATCCTCGGCCCGTTGCTGGTGCCTTATCTCGCGGTCCATTACAGCTGGAAAATCGCTTTTATATCCACAGGTGCTATCGGGTTTATCTGGCTGATCTTCTGGTTCATATTCTACGAAGTTCCGTCAAAACAAAAAAGGCTCTCCAAAGCCGAGTTCGATTATATCCACAGCGACGTGGAAGATTATCCGGAAGTTACAAACCCGGAGGAAAAACCAAAAATTTCATGGATTAGATTGATGGCTTATAAGCAAACCTGGGCTTTTATCGCCGGAAAATTCCTGACGGATGGCATCTGGTGGTTCTTATTATTCTGGCTGCCTGCATTCCTGCATTCACAGTACAACCTCACGGGCATGCAGGTGAGCTTTCCCATCGCATTTGTTTATACGCTGGCGGGTGTGGCCAGTTTGTTTGGCGGATGGCTGCCCATGTGGTTTGTAAAAAATAAAGGCTGGGGCATTATCAGGTCAAGAAAGACATCAATGCTTATCTATGCCTTTTTCCCTTTGCTGATCATCGTTTCTCAGGCTGCCGGGAGTTATCACATGTGGTACGCGATCATTATCATTGGCATTGCCGCGTCCGCACACCAGGCCTGGTCTGCCAATTTGTTCACGACCGTTTCTGACATGTTTCCGAAAAGCTCCGTGGGCTCCGTTGTCGGCATAGGCGGGATGGCCGGCGCCATCGGTGGTATGGTGATAGCGGAGGTGGCCGGACATCTGTTCGATTATTATAAGGCCCTAGGAAATATTCAGACTGGTTACTACATTTTGTTTTTATACTGTGGCATTGGATATTTCGCTGCCTGGATGATTATGTTTAAATTATTGGTTCCGAAAATGACACCGGTCCGTTGAATTTCGATGAATGGACAGGTTATTTTAGGCAATTAAATAAATTGAGAAATGAAATCAGAAGAATTAAGAGCGCAGCAGGCTCCCCTGAAAGATAAATACCGGGAGCAACCCGAATCCGCCATGATTACGCTTAAGGCGGAAGGAAAGATAGGGGAGGGCATATCTTGTAAGGTTGAAACGGGCAGAGCCCTGGTGGAAGCGGGTTTGCATCCTGCAACAGGGGGTAATGGTATGCTGGCCTGTTCAGGCGATTTACTCCTGGAAGCATTGGTGGCCTGCGCAGGAGTCACTTTACGTGCGGTGTCAACGGCAATCGGTGTTGACCTTAGAGATGGCCTGATAAAAGCGGAAGGTGATTTGGATTTTCGCGGAACTCTGGGCGTCTCAAAGGAAGCGCCCGTGGGGTTTAAATCCATACGCCTGAGTTTTATCCTTGATTCGGACGCGATGCCTGAACAACTTCAAACCCTGGCAAAGCTAACAGAAAGGTACTGCGTAGTTTATCAAACCTTGACCAGTGGAGTTACCATTGAAACATCCTATAGCTCACGTTAGCTGGCGTGTGCTCGTAAAAAGGACTGTTAAATTTATCTTAAACCGCGGGAGTTCTCTCCTCTTCGTTTCCATGTCTGAAATAATTTTAGTTCTGGCTGCAACAATTCTTCAGCAATTGCGTCTTTCGATCTTGACGGGGTATTTATGCCTTCCTGATCAGTAAACCTATTATTGTTATGATGCACGAAACCGCCAACACAAAAAACTTCCAGATTGAATACAAAGGCAACCATTATACCTGTAACCTGATCGAAAACAGGGGACGGGTTACCTATCAGATTTTTTTTAATAACGCTTACCTGTATCTGACAAAGGCCGTTCGGTCCGGGGGTATTCTATACTGGACTTCGATTCCCGAAGATTCTGAACTCGTTCATCTGGTGGATGAACTCGGAGTGCAAATTGATAATCATTTCAGGTAATTGCAGGTGTTCGTGCGATATATCCAGACAAACCCCTCTATTCTACTATCATCTCATCCACAAAAAGCCATGCATCATCCCCGGCATCCGGACTTCCGGACGGGATGGCGCCATAAGGTGAGGCAATGATGCGGAGATATTTGGTATCTGCTTCCGGCCAGCTCAGGGTAAACGGCGCTGCTCCTGCATTCGCCGGAACATCCATTTTTTTCTCCGCTACCGTTTTAAAATCTACACCGTTGTCTGAAATCTGAACAGTGACTATTTTGGGTACCCAAACTCCACTGGCCGGCTCGTGGAAAAACCGGGTATGCAGGGTAGATGTTTGGGTAGTCGATGCAAAATGAATGGTGCCATCGAAATTGCTGCCGTTCCAGCCAAGCCAGTCATCGTCGTTAAACCGGTCATCATTTCCGAGATGACCGTTTACCCAGGCCGTGTCGCCACCTTTATTATAGTATCTGCTGGGCGGGGTCTGAAGACTGATTTGCTGGCCGACCGCTTTGTGAAGAACGAGGCTCTTTTTTTCCAGGTCGATGATCTGATGATCAACCAATACAGCCGCAGTGAGCGTACAACTTTTTCTAATGGAGAAGGGCCTGCTGTACAGGGATGATGAGGATACCGGCTTTGAACCATCCAGGGTATAATGAATTTGATAAGGACCCGGTACGCCGCTCAGTGTGGCCATCAACTCACTGCCCTGGGTAAGCGAAGTATTTAAACGGATCTCAAATAAATGCCTGCTGTAATTCACCTGATAAACATCGAGCCGTTTTAAATAACGGGTCAGGCGGGATATGAAACCGGCGTAATCTTTTCGTGAAACCGGAGTCCAATCCACTTCGGCCAAAGCAATGGACCTCGGGAATAGCATGTACTCGGCTTTGGAGGGTTCAGGAATGAATTCAGTCCAAAGGTTCCCCTGCGCACCGAGAATGTATTTTGCCTCATCGCCGGTTAACCCGGCCGGAACGGGGTCATAGGAATAGGTTTTGGGCAGTGTAGTGAGTCCTCCAATCGCCACGGGTTCGCCCGGTGCATTCGTTTGATAATGGTCAAAGTAGCAATATTCTCCGGGGGTCATGATCACGTTGTGCTTTTGCTGCGCCGCTTTAATTCCGCCTTCGATCCCCGTCCAGCTCATCACGGTGGCATTGGGTGCCAGACCGCCCTGCAGGATTTCATCCCAGCCGATGATATTTCTTCCTCTGCTGTTCACGAATTTTTCGATGCGCCGGATAAAATAGCTCTGTAGTTCTTCCCCGGTTCTCAGTCCTTCTTCTTTCATCCGCTTTTGGCAGAGGGGACAGGTTTTCCAATTGACCTTGCTGGCTTCATCACCGGCTATGTGGATATAGGGAGATGGAAACACATCCATCACCTCCGACAGAATAGTATCAAGGAATTCAAAGGTTTCATCTTTCGTGCAATATTCATCCTGGATATGTTCAGGGTAGGCAAAGCGTTTCCCGGTACTGTCCAGACAGGCGAGCTCAGGATAAGAAGCCAGCGCCGACTTACTGTGGGCCGGCATTTCAATTTCGGGAATGATGGTAATGAACCGGTCTGCGGCATATTTTACAAGGTCTTTTAACTGTTTCTGGGTATAATATCCGCCATACAGACTGTCTCCAGGCCTTGAATTGTAATCGTAGGTCGTATTCAGCGGAGTTCCTTTCCGGTAGGCTCCGATCTGCATGAGCTTGGGATATTTTTACTTTCAAAACGCCAGCCCTGACTGTCCGTTAAGTGCAGATGCAGCCGGTTCATCTTTTGCATTGCGAGCAGGTCGATCAGTTTTTTTATGAAGTCCAGCGGCATATAGTGACGGGCCACGTCCAGCATAACGCCGCGGTATCCGAAACGCGGGGCGTCTTCTATTTGCACACAGGGCACCGACCAACTGATATTTTCCTGTTTTGTGTTTTCCTCGATTTGCACTGGCAGTAATTGAAGCAGGCTCTGCACCGCATAAAAAACACCGGCAGGTGTTTTCGCCCGTATTGAGATACGGTTGGGTTTGATGAAGAGACGGTAAGCTTCGTCGTTCGTCAGCCTGCTATCCAGCCTGATTTCGATGAGCGACAGCGAAGATTTTTTTTTCTTCTTTCCCAGATCAAATCCTGCGGCTTGTTTAAATTTCAGGAACAGGGGATACATGGCTGTTATCAGTTCCCGGTCACCACGATGAAACTGAACGGATGTTGCGGATGAAAATACAAACCGGCCATTTTCCATTGTCACCGATGCCGGCTCCGGAACAATGCTCGCCAGCTGCTGTGCCCGTCCAAAAAATGGAAGCAGGAATAGAAGAAAAATATTTCGGTTCATCTTAAGGGTTATTGCTCGCTCTGCTATTCCATTTATTTATTTGCCTCCAGATCTTCCTTCACCAGTTTCCAGTCATTGTCGAAGAAGCCGGCCATCTTAACGCCTGAACCACCCGACCGCAGCATGTCCAGCCCGAACAGCATAAAATCCGGGAATCCGCTGGCGCCCGCAAAATACTGGTTTGCATTGGCAGCTTCCATTCCTTTCAGGCCCGTGCCGCCGATAACGCCTACACAACTTACAGAAGAATGTTGAAGCGGCCACACAAAGTAGGCGCCGAGTTCGTCTCCCTCCCATACCTGGTCTCCTGCGCTTATCCTTCCCCGTTCAACCCGGATCGGGCAATCAGACAGCAATAGCTTCCAGGCAGCATTCGTGCTCGCATTCCCGAACAGGATCACGCCCCTGCCGGCATATTTGCTGAGCGTATATTCCTTATCAGAAATGATATCCACGGCGCCATTGCCGCGATAGTACCAGCTTTCTGCATCGTATCGGGCCTTATTTAAACTCCACGCATTTTCTTCCCGGTTGCCCGTGGTTCCATATACAAAAACCATGTGGTGATTAAAAGCTTCTTTGAACGTGCCGCTTCGCAGAGGTCCTTTCTGGAATTCATCGGGCCTCTTAACGATTGTCCACGCACCTTGTCTCTTTAAAAGGAATACGCTATCTGTCATATCTTTTGTTGTATACTCCAGCGGGGAAAGTCCGTCCAGAACGATCTTCAGCTTTTCATTGGCGCCAAAACCGGCGAGGGACAATCCGAGAATCCGGATATTCTCTGTTTCTCCCTTGATCGTGCGTTGGGCCGGATCACGGGTGAGTTGCATCCGGCTGTAGTTCAGTGGATGGATCTGCTGCTGAACGCAAGCCCAGTAACAGGAAGCGGATATGCCCGGGCTCGCTGTAGTAAAATCGATCTTATTCACGAGGCTGTCGGGCCGGCGTTGATGCCATTTAAAATAATCGAACAACGGTTTCCAGTCGACAGCCTGGTTGCCAAACCAATGTTCTCCGCCAGGATATTCGAAATAGCTCATGTCAGGCTGAAATGTTCCCAGTAATTGACGCATCTGCCGGGCATATTTCACCGGCACCACTTTATCCGAATCGCCATGCAGAATATACACGCCCACCGCCTTGTAATTCGTGGCCAGCCGTATCACATCGCTCTGGTTGCTCGCGCGGATCAGCATCTGTTCAACAGGCGAAGCGCCGCTATCGGGAACGATCCCGTCGTGGCTGCCGTAATCTTTCAACGTCGGATAGCCGGAGCAGGCACCGATCGCAGCCCATTTATCCGGGTAAGTCGCACCCAGGAACCAGGTGCCGTGGCCTCCCATGGAATGTCCGGTGAGATAAATATATTTCGGGTCCGGCCTGAACCGTTCTTTCGCCAGCTTTAAAACTTCCAGCGCATCCAGCCTTCCCCAGTCTTCCCAGTTAAAGCCCCTCGGCCGGCGATTGGTCGCTGCCACCAGTGTCCCCCATTCTTTGGAGCGGTAAGCCCTGGCCTGGCCGATCGCCTCTACGCCTGCACCATGCACGGACAGGAAAAGAGCAGGTCCGCTGGTTGGCATCCCGATGGCAACAGGAACAGGCTGCCTGCCGGGAATACTGCCCTGTGCAAAGACAGTTCCCGGCGGCGCGTCATTTGCATTAGCGCCGCGCGTAGTCTTTTCGTCTCCTGCAGGGGTGGCCGAATCTTTTTTCCGGTCCTGTGGCGTCACCGCGTAATATTGCAGGCTGCCATCGATTCCGCTTGTAAAGGTCACACTGTATTGCTCGCCGGGTCCAGCCGCATCCAGGGGCAATTCCTTTTCATCGATCGTCTTTCCTTTACACAATAAGGCCAGTGAACATTTGTAATGCCCTTTTCCCGGAATAGCTGATCCGTTAAAAGCAAAAGCCACTTTGCGGCTGCTCATGGCCGGCACCACCGGTATTTCCGATGTGTTTTCCTTTCCATCCAGCACCGCCCTGATCCGGTAGTTGTGCAGATCAGCCGTTGAGCTATTGATCACCACAACGGCTGCATTCAGGGAATCGTTACCTGCCGCACCCGCTTCAATAACAGGCAGGGTCGGGTCTTCCGTATTCAATTGCACCGCCTTGGCGGGAAACAGAATGCTTGCCTCCACTTCTCCGTAAGGACGGATATATAATTCATTAATTCCTTTTTTAAGCATCACGGGGATATAAAACCAGCCGGAACCGTAGATGTCTCCTGCATGCGGTGTTCCGTTAAAAAAAAATCCAGAACTCCCGGTGATATTCAGCAGCGCTGTTTTCCCTTTGTCGGAAACATAACTCAGGTAGAGATAACCTCCACGCGCGCCGAATTCCCCCTCTCTGTTTAACCTCCTGGTATGAAACCGGCGCAGGCTATCGGCTTCCAGAGCCTGCCAGACAATATCTTTTCCTTTCGCATTCATTCCGAATACCGCTCCGGCCACTGGCATTTTTAATGTATGGCTGTACAGTTGAAATGCGAGTGGGTCCGAATACAAAGCCTCGCGGCCATACCGGGTGCCCACAACAGCCAGTAACCCCTTTGTAAAATGATGGATTTCCTGGGCAAAGCAGCGCGCATTCACGCCGCACAGGCCCACTAATCCGAAAACGAGACAACGAAATACGATCTTCCACATAATTTTGATTTTAACCTCGATGAAGTTATAAAAGCACGATTAACCAATCCCGGGAAAATATCGCCGCTGATCAGTCCCGGGTCCCAATGTTGCCCGGAAAAAAATATTTAACTAATTGATTCTCTTCATGGTATAAATTTTTTTTTGAATTCATCCAACTGAGCAACGGAGCAGAAGATCGAAATGACTACAGGCAGCCTGAAATGGAATTACAGTCCCGCTGCACTCAACCTTCAAGTCAATGTTAAAGAGTGATATTTGAGTTACTCGTGAGAACTTGCGATACTTATCAAAAAAATTAAAATACTTTATATAATTTTTGATGAAGTTAACAAACTTAACATATATTTATCATAATATTCTTCAATAAATAATAAGTCTTGCGCATGGCCGAAAAAAGCATCATATACAAAAAAAGAATATTAAAACAGCTTTATTTCAATGATTCCTTGTCCAGTGCAGACCTGAGCGCCCAAATAAACTTAAGCTTGCCAATAACGACGAAGATGGTGAATGAGCTCATTCAGGAATCACTTGTTTTGGAAATGGGTTATGCCCCCTCCACCGGAGGCAGGAAGCCATTGATGTATTCGATCAGGCCAGACAGTATGTATATCGTAGCCATAGCCATGGATCAGTTCATTACCCGGATTGCAATCTTTGACATGAAAAACACAGCTGTCACCGAAGTTGAAAAATTCGAATTACCCTTAACCAAAAATGGAGAGGCACTCTCCATTTTGATCAAAAGAGCCAACAAGCACATTAATAAATCAGGCATTAAGAAGGATATAATAATCGGTATAGGTATTGGCATGCCTGGCTTTATTGATGCAGGGAAAGGACTTAATTACTCATTTTTAGAAACAGGAGGTAAAAGCATTATCCAATTGATTTCAGAAAGTACCGGGTTACCAGTGTTGATAGATAATGACTCGAGTCTGATTGCCCTGGCAGAACTTAAGTTTGGAGCAGCGCACAACAAAAAAAGTGCGATGATTGTCAATCTGGGATGGGGTGTCGGTCTGGGCATGATCCTAAATGGAGCATTGTTTAAGGGCTACAATGGATTTGCCGGAGAGTTTAGTCATATACCCCTTTTTCTGAATAATAAATTATGCAGCTGTGGTAAAAGTGGTTGTCTGGAAACAGAAGCTTCTTTGCTAGTGGTAGTGGAGAAAGCAGAAAAAGGATTGAAAGAAGGTCAGGTTTCCATGTTGCAACAACTGCCCAAAGAGAATTTTGAGCAGGCCGCTCAGGCTATTCTCAGCGCTGCAGCAAAGGGCGACAAATTCGCGGTGGAATTATTATCGGAAGCCGGGTACAATATTGGGAGGGGAGTAGCCATTCTCATTCACCTCCTGAATCCGGAAGCGGTTATTCTCAGCGGTATGGGATCCTCTGCCGGAAAAGTGTGGCAGGCTCCTGTACAACAGGCATTGAATGAACATTGTATTCCGAGGCTTGCTATTAATACCCAGATAGAAATATCTGCATTAGGCTATGATGCTGAGCTAATAGGGGCTGCGGCATTGGTTATGGAAAATTTTGAAAAAGCAGTAATAAAGAAAACACATAAACTGGAATCAGGACTTTTACAAAACAACTAACATGATTAAATGTGACCATTCATTCCAGATGAATAACCGAGACAAATAAAAAAATTTAGTTCAGGGACTTTTATATATCTATTTAATTTAACCAAAACTACACAAGTATGAGATCTTCTATTTGTAAAGACAGCAGCAGGTCGGGACTACGGGTCAACCCCGTGCTGGTTATGAGATTAACAATGGCCTTTCTGCTTGTCGCCTGTTTACATGTATACGCCAGGGAAGGGCATAACCGGGAAATAACGCTTTCTGACCGGAACATTCCTCCCATAATCATTGAGGGAACGGTGACCGATTCGGCTGGCAATCCCCTGCCCGGTGTCACCATCCTGGTAAAGAACACTAAGATTCAGGGAATAACGGATGGTGAAGGAAAATTTCGGCTTACCGTACCTTCTTCCAATTCCATACTCTTGTTCACGAGTGTGGGATATGTTTCTAAAGAGATAAAGGCGGGCTCCAGTGGATATTTGACCGTCGAGTTGGTAAAAAACCACAGTGAATTAAGCGAAGTGGTCGTGACGGGATTTGGTGAAAGCCGGGCCAAAAGAACCCTCGGTTATGCTGTCACCCAGATCTCGGGAGAGGAAATCCGAAAAACGGCACAGATCAATCCGATCAGTGCTCTTCAGGGGCTGGTCACGGGTCTGCAGGTACAACAGGGTGTGGCCGGGGCGGCCTCATCACCAAAATTGCTGCTCCGGGGAGCCAACTCGTTAAACACCTATGGCAATACGCCGCTGGTTGTAGTAGATGGAATGATCCTGGATGATCAATCCGTGTCTCCCAACACAGGTGGTACGGATTTTGGAAATATATTGAAAGACCTGAATCCTGACGACATCGAATCCATCAGTGTATTGAAGGGAGGCGCCGTAACGGCTTTATATGGCAGCCGGGCAGGCAACGGGGTGATTCTCATTAAGACAAAAAAGGGAACTGCGATGAAGGGGCTCGGCGTTACTTTATCGCAGAATCTGATGTTCGACAAGGCTTACAAAACAACTGATTTTCAGAACCAGTTCGGGGCGGGCCTGTTTGCCGATGATTGGAGCACTGGCAATAATGGGGTGCTGGCGATTAACACCGGGGATTATGGAATCAGCTTTGGCCCCGAAATGAAAGGTCAGGTATTCCAGGACATCAACGGCCAATTGAGACTGAATAATCCCAATCCAAATGATTTACTGGATTTGTACCGCATCGGCGAAACTTCCAATACGAATATTGCTGTTTCCGGTGGAAATGAGACCAGTACTTTTCGTATGTCTTATTCCAGGCTGGGCTCTTCCACCGTACTGCCCAATAATAAGTTTGAACGGAATAGTTTTACGGTAAGGGCCACCCACAAGATATCTAAGGACCTGCTGTTAGATGGGAATGTGAGTTATGTCCATTCTTATAACCTGAATCCTGCACAGCAGGGCGGGAATAGCCCGATGTACCAGTTCGCCTATGACGGAGCCCGGAATTATGATTCAAAATACTGGTCTACCCACTATATAGATTCTGCAGTCGGCGGCCATAATAATGCAGATGTAAGTGGTATCGCACAAACGATCTTTTTCCCGCTGTATGAAAATAAAATTTTCCAGACGGAGAATAATTTACGGGCTGGTATCGATCTGACGGCTAATATCCTTCCCTGGCTGGTATTTCAGGGTAATGCCAGCATGAACCTGTATGATAAAAGTTATGAGAATGATTCCAGGGGCACGGATCCGGGATTTGGCAACCCCTATTATGGGGGGTCTGTGAATAATTTATTACAGGCAAGGTACCGGGGTGAGTTCGAATTTAAAAAGAATTTCACTGATCTCACTACATCCCTGCATGTGGGAGGAGAAGTATTCACTTCGGGACAAACGGGATCCAACTTCAATACAAATGGAGGTGTTTTACCTGATGTATTCAGGTTATCTAATTCCAAAGGTGCTGCCGTTGTATCTGATGTGAAACCAAATAAGTCCCAGTTGAGTTCTGCTTATTTCCAGGCGAATATTGACTATCATAATTTCTTGTCGCTCAATTTGTATGGCCGGAATGACTGGAATTCTACCCTGGTGTATAATGATGCACATGGAAAGTATTCTTATTTCTACGGAGGCGCCGATATGGCCTGGGTATTCACGGATATGTTCAAGGATTTACCCTCTTTCATTAATTTTGGTAAACTGAGAGCGTCTTATTCCCTCACTGGAAATGGATCTGACCCTTACACGACAAATACGGGCAGCTATACGGCTGGCAGTGTTTACACTAACACTTCAGGAAATTCGGTTAACACATATTCTTATTCCTCTTCTACCCTGGGAAACCAGAATCTTGTCCCGGAACAGGGCTCCAAGATCGAAGCTGGTCTTGAACTCCGCGCATTGCATAACAGGATTGGAGGCGATATCACCTGGTACACGCAGGATACAAAAAATCAGATCATCAGTTTCTCTGTGCCAGGTACTTCCGGAGTAAATGCCGCGTTGCTGAATGGGGGACTCGTTCGGAACAGAGGTATTGAACTGACGATATATGGAACGCCTATTCAAACCAGGGACTTCTCCTGGACAAGCCGGTTGAATTATACCCGTAACCGCAATACCGTGGTAACTTTACCGTTCGGAACGGATAACGTTGGGCTGAACGGAGAGGATGGAATACGGACCATCGCGCAGAAAGGCGGTGAATATGGATTAATGGTTGCTTCTTATGGTTATGCCCGTTATCAGGCAAAAGACGGCAATGGCAATAATCAGGCAAGCGCAGATAACGGAATGCATGTGCTTGGCATGAGTGGTAACGGCACGCAGGCATATTATGTGAGGGCCGGTAACTATGGTACAGACCCTGCTTCCCGCGAACCCGTGCTGGGTTCCATTCAACCCAAATTCCTTGGCGGATGGTTGAATACTTTCAATTATAAGGGATTTTCCCTGAGCGTATTTCTGGATGCCCGTTTCGGAGGACTCGAATATTCCACCACCTATTTCTATGGAAGCCAGGATGGAAATATCAAGAGTACCCTGTTTGGCAGAACCAAGGCCCTCGGCGGCCTGACTTACACCCCCACCAACGCAAATTCCCAGTACCTTGGCTTCCCGTTGGGAACGGCCCCCAGGAACGATGGTATTGCTTTAAATGGGATCTTCCAGGCTGGTTCAATCAGTCTGGGTTCGGATGGCGCCCAGCATGATGTATCGGGGATGACTTTTAGTGACGCGTATAAATTAGGTTATGTGACTCCGGTAAATGCTGCGGACTATTACGTAAAGACCTATAGCTGGAGCAGGGGAATCCGGGAAGCGGGTACATTCACCAATTCGTGGGTATCGCTGCGGCAGGTGACCGTTGGGTATGATCTGCCTTCATCCCTGACCAGGAAATTAAAACTGAACAATCTAAGGCTTTCTTTGGTAGGCAGGAACCTGGTGTACCTGTACAATAGTGCGCCGGATCATATCAATCCCGAAAATCTGAATGATACGGGTGCCGGTAGCGCCTTTGAAGAAGGAGGCGTGCCCTATGTGCGTAGCTATGGATTTACGGTGAACACCACTTTTTAATCCTGTCATTTACCATTAAAAAAAGAATTATGAATACGCTAATCGATTTCAAATATAGATATGCTTTTTTTGGATTGTTGATTATGACGGTCCTTTCATGCAGCCGCTCAGATTTCGCTAAACTGAATACCGATCCGGATGCTGTATTGAGCATCGATCCGAAAACCGAACTTACGCCCGGGGAAATAGACATCCATAGCAATGACTTCGAAGTGTTCTATGATTTTGTCAGGAATATCAAACCCTGGACGCAGATATATGTAGCTACTATTGGCAATTCAGCCACTTTCCAAACCTCCGGGGGTAACATCAATAACCGGTGGGGCAATTTTTACGGCGGAGTAGGATATAACCTGGAGGATGTGCTGCATATTATAGATAAAATGCCCGAGGCCAAACGGGCACAATATCAATTTTTAAGGGCAATCACTTCTATTCCGCTGGCTTATTATGCCTTTTATGTATCTGATGCAAACGGTAGCATACCATATACCCAGGCCTTTCGGGCAAGGTATACCATTCCGCCTATGCTTACACCAGTGTATGATACCCAGCAAAGTTTATTCGATACATTGGATACGCAGTTGAAAGCAGCGGTTACCGAATTGGAATCTTCACCAGGCGTGACACAGATACTTCCCGGGGCGAACGACATTTATTTCCAGGGAGACCCTGTTCATTGGATCAAGGCAGCCAACAGCCTTCGCCTAAAGATCGCCATGCGGCTGATGAAGCGGGACCCCGCTAAACTGACCGCGATCGCAAACGAAGTACTAAATGATCAGGTAGGTCTGATCGCTTCCGATGCCGATGACTGGGTATTTTACGCAAGTGCACAATCAAATATCGGGAATGGCGGAAACTCCAACCCTTTTAATCAGGGCTTTTATTCTGGAGAATTAAATACCGTCAGTTTCATGCGGAATACGCAGGATCCAAGAACCCGTATCTTCTACCAGAAGAGCGGCATTACTTCTCAGGCGATGTTTGATTCTGCCAAGGCACAGGGCGCCATTCCTAATTCGGTTACCTGGGACGGGTATCAATACAGGGGTCAATATGCATCCCCCGCAGCCACACAGGATGCGACCAAGAGTTATTATTTTAATACCCTCAAATTCAGTTTTAACGGGCAGCCACAATCGATCAATTACACTTCCCTCATCCAGCCCAGGTTGGTTTATGCGGCGTACAATTCTGGTACCGGATCCAATGTATTCCCGGTGATCACCTATGCGGATGTTTGCCTGATGCGGGCTGAATTGGTACAAAGGGGGCTGAGCAATGATCCGTTAACAGCC
The DNA here is from genome assembly GCA_030706635.1 of Bacteroidota bacterium. Taxonomy (GTDB): domain Bacteria; phylum Bacteroidota; class Bacteroidia; order Chitinophagales; family Chitinophagaceae; genus Puia. Next base: position 91,115 of record JAUZOD010000001.1, on the reverse strand, counting down.
GACGCTTTGTATTATGCCGGCATTACGGCCTCCATCACGAATTATGATAATTGGGGCAATATCACCCAATTGGCCGACTATACCCCTTTGGGCGCTAATGAGATCTCCAATTACCTGGCCCAGCCTGGCGTGGTATGGGATCCTGCAAATGCACTGGAACAAATTTGCATACAGGAGTATCTGAACTTCTTTATCAATTCCAATGAAGCCTGGGCCGAGATCAAGCGGACTGGTTTCCCTAATGCAGCTGGTCAAATCATGCCACTGGAAGACGTTAGTAACTATGGGCCCATGCCAAGGAGGTATTCCGTAAGTTACCCCTCTTCCGGCGATCTGAATTTTGCCAATGTAACCCAGGCCATTGACGATATGCGTAAAGATCCCGGCTTCGGTGATCCTTCAGATATTACCGGAAGAGTGTGGTGGGATATGCCATAGTAAACGGCCTATCAATTAGAATATATAATTCCCCCTTGGGGTTGCATTAAAATGTAATTAGTGCAACCCCAAAGGGTTTTTTGTAAATTTGAGAATATGAGGAAATGGAGAAATGCCGGTTCACCCTTTCTGCTGGTTCTTTTTTTACTGATCATTGGCAACAGCTTATGCGGACAGAATGGAGGCACCCTCTATCAGCCGGAATCGGGCCGGATAATAAACCGGGCTGCTCTGGATCAGGTCCATTTGCAAACCCTGGATCAGCATGCTTATCAATTATCAGCCCTGCGCAAAAAGCTGATCGCCCTCGTTTTTTTATCTCCCGAATGCCCCCTCTGTCAGAATTATTCCCTGGTGCTGAACAGGCTTCAGGCCAGATTTGGAAAAGATCTGGATATCGTTGGCATTTTCCCCGGTAAGTCCAATGCTATAGCCGATTGCCTGGCATTCCAGGCTAAATATCATATTCAGTTCCTGTTGCTTACCGATACATTAAAAAGCCTGGTTAAGATGCTTGCTGCAAGCATCACCCCGGAAGTTTTTTTGATGGACCAGACAAGAAGCCTTGTGTACCATGGGGCCATTGATAATTGGGTGACCGCATTGGGAAAACAAAGGAGAAAGGCCACTGAAAATTACCTGGAGGATGGCATTGCGGAACAACTGGAAGGGGTTTCAGTCAAAATAAAAGAAGCAAAGCCCATTGGATGCTTTATTAATGACTATTAAAGAGGATGTTCAGATGCAACCAATGCAAAGGTTAATCGTTGTTGTTTTCTTATCATTTTTGGGAGATTCCGCAGGGTATGGTCAAAGCGTGACTTACCAAACCGTCGAGCCGATTTTTTTAAATAAATGTGCATCCTGCCACAGAGCAGGTGATGCGGCTCCATTTCCTTTGACCAGCTACCGGGATATTACAAAAAGATTGTCCTTTATCAAAGCGGTAATTGGCAAAGGATATATGCCTCCCTGGAGAGCCGATGCCCATTACCGGGATTTCGCCAATACCCGTTTTCTTACCGATGAGGAGAAAAAGACCATTCTTCAATGGATAGCCGATAAGGCGCCTGAAGGAGATGACAGGGAAACTGAGGGGGAAAAGGAAGCCTTGCTGAAACGTACTGCTTATAACCGGGATCCCGATCTGACGCTGAAAATAGATTCCAGCTTTACAATACATGGCGACAACGTTGAGAAGTTCATTGATTTTAAAGTGCCTTTTGAGTTCGCCGAGACCCATAATATCGAGGCGATTGAATTGTACACGAATAATAAAAGAATCATCCATCATGTCAATTACGGGTTCTATGAGGTGGCCGACAGCTCGGTAGCCATTTTCGGAGGACGAACCGTGGTTAATTCAGAAGATGTGGACCGGACTAAACCGGATCCTTTCGACCCGCTAAAAAAGAAGATGATCTATTATACCGGATGGATACCTGGGTCTTCAGTCGAAAACTACCCTAAAGGATTTGGATGGACCCTCCCCAGGCGTGGGGTATTGATATTAACGGCACATTATACGGCCACTGCGGTGGACGAACAATCAATCGTCGGCGTCAATCTTTTTTTCCGGAAAGACTCCATTAAAAGACCTATTCAAATTATAAGCCTGGGCTCGGGCGGAATTGCAGAGAACGATATCACACCACCTTTGTTTATACCAGCAAACCGGATCAGCAAGTTCCATTTAAAGGTCAAAACAAACGATGAGCAATCCCTGATGTATGTCTGGCCCCACATGCACCTGTTGGGTAAAGAATTTTATGCCTACGCGGTAACACCGGAGAACGATACGATTAACCTGGTGCATATTCCGAATTGGGATTTCAGGTGGCAGGAATTGTATAAGCTAAAAAGTTTATTGAGAATCCCTAAGGGCTCCGTGATAAACCTGGATTGTACTTATGATAATACGACAAACAATCTCTCTAACCCCAACAATCCGCCCCAGGGTGTTTTTTCATTCGGGGATATGAGCGCTACCAATGAAATGATGACTTTACTGTTAATCTATACCCCTTACCGGGAGGGTGACGAAAAAATATCTTTGGAAGAACAGGTGAAATAAATAATCCTTGTAAACTATTCGTCCAAAAAAATTGCAAAAAGACAAAACTGCGCTTGTTCGTCACGCACCCCGTTGCACAATTATGTTGTTCCTGCACCAGGTTTATCAAACCCCGTTAAAGTTTTTTGCCATTCTGATTTCAACCCCCTCAAATCTTTTGTGTCCGTTATCCTGATTTTTAAATGCTTACCTTTTTGTTCATTTTTGGGTATTTTTAATAAAATCATTCTGATGAAGTTATACAAAACAAAAAGTGGGATCGTCCTGGAAAAAAATAAAGATTATTATTTATTGGAAAATGAAAACTGGGATACTTATATCAACGATGACCATCTCGCTGTCAGGTTGGAAAGGGCTGCTAAAGATTTGATTCCGAATCCCGGAGCGGAACATTTAATCAGATCCAAAATACAGGCGCCCATACAAAACCAGGAGATCTGGGCCTGTGGGGTAACTTATATTAAGAGCAAGCTGGGCAGGCAGGAGGAATCCAAAAATACTGGCGCTGCCGAATTCTATGCCCGGGTCTACGAAGCCGACCGGCCGGAGATATTTTTTAAGGCTACGGCATACCGCACGGTGGGGCACGGTGAAAAAGTAACCATACGCAGGGATTCCGGTTGGAATGTGCCGGAACCCGAGCTTACCCTGGCGGTTACTTCTTCGGGAAAAATCATCGGTTATACCGTGGGAAATGATATGAGTTCAAGAAGTATAGAGGGCGAGAATCCATTATACCTGCCGCAGGCCAAAACCTATGATGGCAGTGCGGCTGTAGGACCCTGTATTTATGTAACGGAAGATCCACTTCCTCCGGATACGTTTATTAAAATGCAGATCGTTCGGAATGGTGAGCAGGTGTTTGACGGAGAAACGGCCATCAGTCAGATCAGGCGTAAATTCCAGGATCTGGTTTCTTATCTGTATAGAGAGACTTCCTTTCCCCACGGTTGTCTGCTGATGACCGGAACAGGTATTGTGCCTCCTCATGATTTTACATTAAGAAAGGATGATCAAATCATCATCAGCATTGAACATATAGGTGTACTGATTAATACCGTTAAATAATATGAAACTAACAGGAAAGAATATCATCGGCAACAGACTTTCACAGGAAGGCGATACTGCATTTTATGGAGAAAACCCGGCAACAGGTGAAAGACTGGAGCCTGCTTTTTACGAAGCCTCACCCAGCGAAATTAATGAGGCGATTGAAAAAAGCAACCGGGCCTTTCAGTATTACCGGAATAAGACAGGCAATGAAAAAGCCGCTTTTCTGGAAGCGGTTGCAGAAGAAATTCTCGCTTTGGATAGCGTATTGATTGCCCGCACCATGGAAGAAAGCGGTTTGACTGAAGGAAGACTAACGGGTGAGCGCGGGAGAACCGTGGGACAGTTAAAACTTTTTGCACAGTGCCTGCGCGAAGGATCCTGGGTGGATGCCCGGATAGACACTGCTGATCCGGAACGAAAACCAGCTCCCAGGCCTGACATACGCAGCATGCAAAAAGCACTGGGTCCGGTTGGCATTTTTGGGGCGTCTAATTTTCCTTTTGCTTTTTCGGTAGCAGGCGGTGATACAGTTTCTGCATGGGCAGCCGGCTGCCCGGTCGTTTTCAAAGCACACCCGGCGCATCCGGGTACCTGTGAACTCGTTGGGCTTGCCATACAAAGGGCTGCCGAAAGAACAGATATGCCCGAAGGCGTATTTTCCATGGTTCACGGAAGGCGCACGGATATCGGAATGGCTATTGTTCGCCATCCTTTCATCAGGGCCATCGGGTTTACCGGATCATTCTCTGGTGGTAAAGCCTTGTTTGATGAAGCAAACAGGCGAACGGTCCCCATTCCTGTATATGCCGAAATGGGCAGCTCGAATCCGGTCTTTATTCTCCCACGTATCTTAAAAGAAAGAAGGGAAAAGATCGCGCAGGAACTTGCAGCGTCTGTTAGTTTAGGTGTCGGACAATTTTGTACGAACCCGGGTCTGGTCTTTGTCGGGCCGTCAGCAGACGAAAATAATTTCAGGCTTGATCTGTCAAAACAATTTGCGGCGATTTCTGCCGGGGTAATGCTAAGCGCCGGAATTCTGAACAATTATCAAAAAGGGATTTCAAGATTGGAAAGCGTGAATGGGGTGGTTACCATGGCCACAGGCAGCGGAGAAGCGGTCTTAAAGGGGCAGGCTCGTGTGTTTCATTCAACAGCATCCGTATTTCTGCAAAAACGAGAGTTGGAAGAAGAAATATTCGGGCCTTCCACGCTTGTAATTACGACCGATGATAAACAACAGTTATTACAGGCCGCAGAACAATTGGGGGGTCATCTCACGGCTACCATTCACGGCACGGAAGAAGACCTGCAGGAATACGAAGAACTGGTAAACATCCTGGAACAAAAGGTTGGCCGCCTGCTGTTGAATGGCTACCCCACCGGCGTGGAAGTTTGTCATGCGATGGTCCATGGCGGCCCATATCCTGCGACAACCGACAGCAGAACCTCATCGGTGGGAACCCTGGCCATTCACCGGTTCACACGACCTGTTTGTTACCAGAATTTTCCGCAACGGCTATTGCCCCCGGAATTGAAGGATAATAATCCGCTGAACATCTGGCGACTGATTGATGGGGAAAGGAGAAACAATTAGGTTTATTGGCATCCGCTTCGCGGAAATAGGTTATATTGAACGTTTATTCTCTCCGCCGCGTACCGGCAGACGGGGATTCAAATTCAAATTTCAGCTAAAGCAATCCCATGGCGAAAGTAATTCAGAGGAAGTCCATTAAATATGAAGACAAATCCGAAGGTCAGCCGATGTTGCCTCCCATATTTAAAGAACTCAAAAAGATGCTTTCTAAATATGTGAAAGGAAATTATATTGTGCGCGCCGACGGACCGGGCAATTATTCAATCTACTATAATAAGGAAGTCGTCATTAGCAAAAAAACATTTCCGGAACTTGCCTTTGCCACCATCCTCATTCAAACAGGATTCGTTGGATTCTATTTCTTTCCTGCTTACACAAATCCGAAATTACTCAGTGATCTGCCGGAAAAACTGCTGAAATGTTTACAGGGTAAAACCTGCTTTCATATTAGCAAGCAGGATCCTTCATTAATGAAAGAAATCTCCAAAGCGCTGGAAATCGGCTATGCCTATTATCAGTCCAAAGGCTGGAAATAATCCATCCTTTTAAAGGTTCCCCGCTGGGGCTATGGACCTGTTCCGGGGTCCGGGATTGACCTGATCTTTTCGTTTTTACCCGATTTTTCTGTATTTTTGCAGCCCCGATTTAAAACCTTCGGGATTTTTATTTATATGGAAGAAAACAACATTCTTAACTCAAACGCTGAAGGCCAGGGGCCCGTTGCCGATACGGCAACAGCTACAGCGACAACAACTGCACCTGCCGCAAACGGTAAGCCGGCCTATCCGGCGCCTACCGCACACGACGATTTCGACTGGACCATCGACAAGCGGAACGTTGCTGCTTACACGAAGGAAGAAAAGGAAAAGTACGACCATGTGTACGACAACACCTTTGTAACCATCACCGACGGAGAGCTCATCAAGGGCCTTGTGGTCGGCCTTACCAAAACCGATGTGGTGGTCAATATCGGCTTTAAAAGTGACGGACTGGTTTCCCTGAATGAATTCCGTGATCTCCCCAACCTGAAGAGCGGGGATGAAGTGGAAGTGATGGTGATGGAAAAAGAAGACCGGGAAGGTCATCTTCACCTCAGCCGTAAACAAGCCCGCATCACCCGCGCCTGGGAACGCATTGTGGAAATCCACAAAACCGGCGAAGTGGTTACCGGTACGGTTACCAGCAAAACCAAAGGCGGACTCATCGTGGATGTATTCGGCATGGAAACCTTCCTCCCGGGTTCACAGATTGATGTGAAACCAGTGACTGATTACGATCAGTTCGTTGGCAAGACCATGGAATTTAAAGTAGTTAAAGTAAACGATGCCATCAAGAATGCCGTTGTTTCCCATAAAGCCCTGATCGAAAGCGATATCGAAGCGCAGCGTGCAGAGATCATGAGCAAGCTGGAGAAAGGACAGGTGCTGGAAGGAACCATCAAGAATATTACGGATTTCGGCGCCTTTATGGACCTCGGCGGACTGGACGGTCTGCTGTATATCACCGATATCAGCTGGGGCAGGATCAGTCACCCAAGCGAAGTGCTTAAACTGGATCAGAAACTCCAGGTGGTTGTACTCGACTTTGATGATGGAAAGAAACGCATCAGCCTCGGCCTGAAACAGCTCACCCCGCACCCATGGGATGTGTTGCCCGAGAATATCAGGGAAGGAGAAATTGTGAAAGGCAAAGTGGTGAACATTGAAGACTACGGCGCCTTCCTTGAAATCATGCCGGGCGTAGAAGGACTGGTGCACGTGAGTGAAATCACCTGGGCCAATACGCCGATCAATGCCAAGGAGTTCTTCAAACTGGGTGATGAACACCAGGCCCGCATTGTGACGCTTGATAAGAGTGCGCGCAAAATGAGCCTGTCCATCAAACAACTCAGCGAAGATCCATGGAGCACCATCGAAACCAAATTTCCTCAGGGCAGCAAACACAATGGCCTGGTGAAGAACATCACGCCTTACGGTGTATTTGTTGAACTGGCGCCGGGTATCGGTGGTATGATCCATATCAGCGACCTGAGCTGGCTGAAGCGCTTCAACCATCCTTCTGAATACACGAAGGTCGGTCAGCATATTGACGTCCTGATTCTCAGCATAGACAAGGAAAACCGCAAACTTCAACTGGGTCATAAACAGCTGGAAGAAGATCCGTGGAATGCACTCGAGAATACTTTTGCCATCGGAACCATCCATGAAGGAACGGTTACGCGCAAAGATGACAAGGGTGCCCTCGTTCAGCTTCCTTATGGTCTGGAAGGATTCGCTCCCAACCGTCATCTCTCCAGGGAAGACGGCAAGCAGGTACAGGCAGATGAAACAGCGCAATTCATGGTGATCGAATTCGACCGCAATGAAAAACGCATTGTCTTATCCCATACCCGCATCTGGGAACAAGCCAAGGCCGATGAAAAGGATGTTGCCCGCAAGGAAGCAAAAACCGATGCAGATAAAACCCGCAAGGCGGTGAAGTCGATCCAGAGCAAGGTTGAGAAACCAACCCTCGGGGATCTCGGAACCCTTGCTGAAATCAAGGAAAAACTGCAGCAGGAAGAAAAAGGCGGAAGCGAAGAAGTGAAATAAGATAGTACTTCCATAAAGTAAAAACCCCGCTGGTGAATGCCGGCGGGGTTTTTTATGATCAGTTATCGTCAACCTTTTTTCTCTTCATGAAAATCCTTCTCCATATTTACGGCCCAGATATTATCCCTGCTTTTTTTATTTTGGATGATGTTCTCGACAGCAATCATAGCAGTCGTCATACTATGATCCGTGTTATTATACCGGTGCATGCCGTTCCGGCCGATTAAATAAAGATTCTGGAACCCGTCCAGGAATTTCTGGAGTAAAGGGAATTGTTCATATGCCCCTATGTACGAAGGGTAGGCATTGGGGACTTTGATCACGGTAGCATCCAACAGTTCTTCTTTATTGATCAGGCCGGTTTTTTTTATTTCCTCCAATGCAAGTTGAATCATCATTTCAGGTTCCTTATTCCTGACGGGATCTGTATCGCGGCAGAAATTTTCCAGTCCGACCCAGATGGTTTCTTCATCCTTAACCATAGAAGGGCTCCAGTTACTAAAAATCTGGAGTCTTCCGGCCATCAATGTCCCATCCTGCAAATAGATCCAGTTATCTTTCAATCCCGAAATTTTGCCGCATTGCTGATCTTTTTGTTTCCTGAACAGCATGCCGACAATAATAAAATCGCGGTACTGCAGATGGGAAGCCACGTCTTTGATGTTCTCCGGAACCGGCGTATTCTCAAATCCTTTCCAGGCTCGATTCTTCCTTTAGAGGAAATAATTTTACCCGCAGGTATGAGCATGCAATCCTGGTTAATTTCCGGATTCCAAAATTGCGAATAGTCTTGGCATTAAAGGATTGCGGATAGTCGTATAAGGCGTGATTATAGCATATACGCGACTTTCTTGGCCTAAGCAGCATTTTTCCATTGGAACCGGTTGTCTGCTGTGACAATATTTTGAGATTGGAAATCTGATTTTGATACATAATCGGCATTTCCGTATTACCCAATGTTTTGTCCCGGGGAAGAAACTGTAGCCACCAGCCGGTTATCTTTTCAGATTTGGAAAAGAAACGATGTCCTCCAATATCGATTAAATTGCCTTTGTAATTAATCGTTTTGGAAAGTCCGCCCGGATTCTTTTCGCAGCACAAAATTTCCCGGATCCATATACCGTAATACCTGATGTGCCGATGCCCTGACAAGGATAAATGCCACAGCACAAAGAGCAGCCACAGCTGGCGTTTTTTTATTATGCCGGTAAAGCAGGAAGCAAAGGCAACTGATCAAAAAAGTTGTTATCAGGTAGGATTGCCCGGTGGCGATCAGCATTTTCCAGGCTTCCGTACAGGTAATCAACACTCCTGCATTGATAACAAGCAATTTCTGAATGGGTAAAGTGGTTATAGACATTATCAACAGGGTAATGGATGCCAGCAGTATATATTGCAGCCAAAACCAAAAAACCGAAATGGTTCTTTGAGGCAAATCGCAAGCAGGATATAAAAGACGATGGAAAAACGGGCTGCGGGTAATATTGGATGCGCCTTTCCGGGTTATGTTGAACTGATCATAGTAGCGGAATCCATCGGCGCGGGTTCAGTGATAGAAGTATGGCAGTTTGCCGTCTTTTTGTAAACGGGGCCTACCACCCGGTTCCGGATGTCCCGGCAATAATGTTTTTCCAGTTGAATATCACGAAGTATGGAATGCAGCAATACCGCGGTGAGCAGGCAGATATTTAAGATGGCCAGGATCTTTTTAACTGGTATTTTATGCTGGATCATTCTGTTTTTCTAACCCCGGGCCTGGCCTGCATAAAGAGGGCCTTCAATTCCTCCGCGTCTTCCGGTTTCATTTTACCGCCGAGGACCAGGCGCAGCTGGCGGCGGCGGAGTGCTCCGTCAAACAGGGCCTTTTCCTCTTCTGTTTCCGGAAGGATACCCGGTACCGCGCTAGGCTTGCGGTTTTCATTCAGGGCCACAAAGGTGTAATAGGCTTCATTGCTTTTGTACCGCTGCCGGGTTAAAAAATTTTCGCCCCAGACCCGCAAATGTACTTCCATGGACGAGGTGAACGCCCGGCTTAATTTTGCTTCTATATGCACGGCATTGCCCAGCACGATCGGATTCTCGAAAGAAATATTATCCACCGACGCGGTAACTACGGCTGCATTACAGTGTTTGGTGGCGCACAGGGCGGCCGCTATGTCCATCCAGTACATCAGGCGGCCGCCCATCAGATTCCCAAATACGTTGGTATCATTGGGCAGCACAAGTTCCGTCATGATGATTTGCGAGTCTGTTGGTGATTTTGTCATGATGATCCCGGTTTTACTGCTGATCCTCAAAAGGAGGCTTGTCTTTCGACATTTTTTAATTATACCCACGTGTGCTCACATTCCCTCAGAAATTCCTCTTCTATATCCGCGCCGATGCCTGCTGTTTCCGGAAGTTCAAGATAATAGCCCTTGTATTTTATTCCACCCGTTACCGGATCGGTCTTATGCCCAAGCAAACAGGTGTCCATATCATAGTAAAGTATGTTATCCTGCGCACTGGCAAAATGGGCAAAGGCCGTTAAAGCCAGCCGGCTTTCCAGCATACCACCCATCATACAGGGTATCTGGTTTTCAGCACAGACCTGATTTATTTTCAAAGCTTCCAGTATGCCACCTGATTTTGAGAATTTAATATTGACATAATCGCATGCGCCCGCCCGGATCAGCCGCAGGGCGTCGTGATGATCGAAAACACTTTCATCCGCCATGATTTTTACCGGTGAAATGGATTTTAGGTCCGGCAGCAAATGATCGTTCCAGTGCTGCATGGGTTGTTCGCAAAACTGGATATTGAATTTCCCCATGGCCTGCAGGGCGATCCGGGCGGTTTCAAAATCCCAGCCCTGGTTGGCGTCAATCCGCAATACGATGGAATCGCCCGTTGCTTCACGGATGAGTTTTACCCGTTCAACGTCCTGAGCTCCGTTTTTCCCGAGTTTGATCTTGATGATCCGGACGCCCTTATTCTTATATTCCAGCGCTGTTGCGGCCATAGCTTCAGGTTCACCGATCCCAATGGTGAGATCTGTTTCCAGGGGCTTGCGAATGCCGTGTAAATATTGATATAGAGGAAGCCCCGCTTCCTTCGAAGCCAGATCGTACAAGGCCATGTCGAAGGCACTCTTCACGGTGGTATTGAAGGCCGTGCACGCATGCAGTTCCGCCAAGCGGGCCGGAATATCCAATGGGTCTTTACCCTTCCACAGGAGTGCAAATTCTTTGGCCATTTCATAGCAGGTAGCCTGGGTTTCCCCGACGATCATGGGGAATGCGGAGCATTCGCCCACGCCAGTTATGCCGCTGCTGGTATGAATCCGGATAAAGAGATTCTGCGCATAATACATTGTTCCAGTTGCAATGCTGAACGGGTGCATCGGTATGCTGAGCTTGTAAATGTCAGTTTGAATGATTTTCATCAGAAGCAGGCCGAAAATAGGCAATAATTGGTTAAGGATTAAGGGATTGATTGGTTTCCAGTACTTTTACCCTGGAATAAATGGTTGATGGTTGATAGTTGATGGTTGATCGCTCCCATGTGCGAATTCGCAATAAAAGTCCATCAACTATCAACTATCAACCGAATAGGGTCAACCTTGAAAATTAACGAATGATCGCCTCCCCCGTCTCCTTCAACGATACGCAAGTTGGCTTTGCCTACAAAACCGATGCAGAACTCAAAAAGGCCCGTTTTCTTTTCCGGAGTATGGGCAATCGTTTCCTGGTTAAGTGGGGAATCCGGTTGACACCACCGGCCATCCGGGCCGGGCTGCCCATCAAAGGAATTATCCGGAATACACTTTTTGCCCAGTTTGTAGGAGGTGAAACGCTGGAGCAAACCGCTTCCGTTGCCCGCAAACTGGCTGCCTATCGGGTTCAGGCCATATTGGACTATGGCGTGGAAGGCGGGGACAATGGTGAAGCTGGTTTTGATCAGGCTTGTGATGAATTTATCCGGGTGATTCATTATGCTTCTTCACAAGTCAATATCCCGTTTATCAGTATCAAGATCACTGGTTTTGCCCGCTTTGAGTTACTGGAAAAACTGGATAGTTCCCTTAGCTCCGCTTCCGGTTCCCTCATGAAACGATATCAAGCTGCAAAGGATGCTTTCGCAGAAGCGGAATTAGCTGAATGGAGCAGGGTGGAACAGCGCATGCAGCGAATCTGCGAAGCGGCTGCTGCCGGCCGGGTGGGCATCCTTGTGGATGCGGAAGAAACCTGGATACAGGATCCGGTTGACGTGCTCAGCATCCGGATGATGGAAAAGTTTAACAAGCAGGAAGTGATCGTTTACAATACGGTTCAGTTGTATCGCCGTGACCGGCTTTCTTTTTTGAAAGACATGCTGGAAGCCGCACTTATGAAGGATTTTGTATTGGGTGTAAAGCTTGTAAGAGGGGCTTATATGGAGAAAGAAAGGGCGCGTGCGGAAACAGACCATTACCCTTCACCCATTCAGGAGGATAAAGAGGCCACTGACCGGGACTATAATGCGTCCGTGGTTTTTTGCCTGGATCATATTGACCATATCTCAGCCATTATAGCCAGCCATAACGAATACAGTAACGGGTATGCTACACAACTGATGCGGGAAAGAGAATTGCCGCTGAACCATAAACATATTCATTTCTCCCAGTTGTATGGCATGAGCGACAACATCACGTTCAATTTGGCAAAAGCAGGATGTTCCGTAAGCAAATACCTGCCCTTCGGCCCCATAGAAGACGTGGTTCCCTATCTCATGCGCAGGGCTGAGGAAAACAGCTCCCTGAGTGGGCAGACCGGACGGGAGCTGGCTTTCATTCAAAAAGAGTTGCAAAGGAGAAGGGGCCACAGGTAATTTCGTTTCCCATTTGTTAATTTATTTTCTCACCGACCCATTCATGTAATAAACGCGCCATTTACCAGCCGGGAAATATTTTTCTGTTTATATTTGGAGTTAACCGTTTTTACTCAAAAACAGCCATATTGGATGACTAAGCAGATCAGTTTGGTTTTGGGCGTACTTTTCATTCTTTCCTTATTTTCAGCTTGTAAAAACAAGCAGGATCTCAGCAAAAAAAAACCGGAAGCAGATATTTATGTGGATGCACTGATCGCTTCTTCCCAGCCGATCACCAATACCATCGAGGTGAATGGAACGGTTGTTGCCAACGAATATGTTGAACTCCACCCCGAAGCCAGCGGGAGGATCACTTACCTGAATGTGCCGGAGGGTAAAAGAATTGCGGCCGGCACGGTAATCGCCTGTATTAACAACGCAGACCTGGAAGCCCAGTTGAATAAGAGTAAAGTACAGCTGGACCTGGCTGAAAAAACAGAAGAGCGAAACAAGCAATTGCTGGCCGTCAATGGCATTAACCAGAGTGATTACGATATTTCATTGAATGCCGTGAACGGGTTTAAGGCGGATATTGCTTATAACCAGGCCTTACTGGACAAAACCATTTTGAAAGCACCTTTCAGTGGCATCATAGGGTTGCGTCAGGTCAGCCTGGGCGCTTATGTTTCCCCAACGACCCTGATTGCTACACTTTTACAGCTGGACCGGATCAAAATAGATTTCACCCTGCCCGAAGGTTACGGAAGTGTGCTGAAAGTAGGCGGCACCGTTGATGTTGAATTGGATGCAGCCAGTAATACCAAAAAAAAAGCAAGGATCATAGCCATTGAACCCCAGGTGAATCAATCCTCCCGGAGCCTAACGGTTCGTGCGATCCTGGAAAACAGCAATCCGAATCCCGGGGCATTTGTAAAAGTATATGTGAATGCGGGCGTGGATAAAAATGCCATTCTGGTTCCCACCAATGCGCTCATTCCAAACGATAAAGATAACCAGATGATCCTGGTGAAAAACGGCAGGGCCAGTTTTGTGAATGTCACTGCCGGATTGCGGCTGGCGAATAACGTAGTGATTACCAGGGGTCTCAAAGAGGGAGATACCGTGGTGGTTACCGGTGTACTGTTTGCCAGGCCAAAGGCTAAACTGGATGTGCGGAGCATAAAGACCCTGGATCAGTTTGCCGCTTTAAATAACAATGGGAGCAACTCAAAATAATCATGAACATTTCGGAATTATCGCTGAGAAGGCCTGTGCTGGCCACCGTAATGAACCTGATGATTATTTTATTCGGGATCGTCGGCTATTATTTCCTGGCTGTCCGCGATTATCCCGCCATTGATCCCCCCATCATTACCGTCACCACTTCTTATACCGGCGCCAACCCGGACATCATCGAAAGCCAGATCACAGAACCCCTGGAAAAACAGGTGAACGGGATCCCCGGCATACGAACGATCTCCTCCACCAGTTCCCTGGGAAGAAGTTCCATTGTGGTGGAATTCAACCTGGGCTATGACCTGGAAAGTGCAGCCAGCGATGTGCGGGATAAAGTAGGGCAGGCCGCCCGTAACCTGCCGCTCGACATAGATGCCCCGCCGGTAGTGACCAAGGCCGATGCCAACAGTGATTTCATTTTGCTGCTGGCCGTGCAGAGCCGTACCAAAAGCCTGATGGAATTGAGCGACTATGCCGATAATGTATTGCAGCAGCAGTTGCAAACGATCGACGGGGTAAGTTCCGTCAACGTATTCGGTGACCTGGGTTTTGCCATGCGCGTATGGCTCAACACAGATAAAATGAGTGCTTACAATGTTGCATATAATGATATCAGTGCGGCCATGGTTTCGGAAAATGTGGAACTGCCGCCGGGTAAAATTTACGGTAATAATACCGAGCTAACCATCATGACGAAGGGCCGGCTGACCAGCATTGAAGATTTCAGGGATGTGATCATCCGCGAAGACAGCTCCGGAATCGTTCGTTTGGGGGATGTTGCCCGCATCGAACTCGGTCCCCAGAGCCCCGAACAAAGCTGGAAATACGATGGGGTGAATGCCGTCGGACTGGCCATCATCCCGCAACCCGGAGCGAATAATATTGAAATCGCCAATGAATTCAATAAAAAACTGGATATCATCAAACAATCGAACCGGGAAGACCTGCAGTTCAATGTGCTGATCGATAATACCAAAACCATCCGGCAGTCATTGAATGAAGTAAAAGATACTTTGCTCATCGCTTTCAGCCTGGTGGTGCTTGTGATCTTTTTCTTTTTCCGGAACTGGCTGATTGCCCTGCGGCCTCTAATCGATATTCCCATCTCGCTGATCGCGACTTTCTTCATCATGTATGTTTCCGGGTTCACCATCAACATCCTTACTTTACTGGCCATAGTGCTGGCCACGGGACTGGTGGTAGATGACGGGATCGTGGTCACGGAAAATATTTTCAGAAAACTCGAAGAGGGATTGCCGTTGAAAAAGGCGGCGGTGGAAGGAAGCCGGGAAATTTTCTTTGCTGTGATATCCACTTCCATCACCCTGGCCGTTGTTTTTTTACCCGTTGTTTTTTTACAGGGATTTGTCGGACGCCTTTTCCGGGAGTTCGGCGTGGTGCTGGCCGCGGCCGTGCTGATCTCCGCTTTTGTTTCGCTCACCATTACCCCTGTGCTGAATGTGGTGCTGACCCGCAAAGACGCTTCTCATGGAAAGTTTTACGAAAGAACGGAACCTTTCTTTAAGGGAATGGAAAACGGCTACCGCCGGATGCTGCAGACGTTTTTGAAAGTGCGCGGACTGGCCTGGGTGATCATTGCGGTTTGTGCCGTGATGGTATTTTTTCTCCTGCGCTCGCTGCAAAGCGAACTGGCGCCGCTGGAAGACAGAAGTACGGTGCGCCTGACTGCGACTGCGCCGGAGGGAACGAGCTATAGTTATATGGCCAATATCTCGGATAGCATTGCCGATTATTTATATGATTCGGTGCCTGAGCGGGATTTTGTTTTTGTGCGTACGCCAACCGGCAACAGTTTTAATGGCTCCTCACCGCGGATTGGTTTGGTTGATCCTTCCCTTAGAACCAGAACGCAGGCCCAGATAGCCAATGACCTGCAAATAAAATTAAGGAAGTTCAACGACGCCCGAATTTTCACCATACAGGAACAGACCATTGCCGTGGGCTCGGGTTCAAGATCCAGTCTGCCCGTGCAGTTTGTATTGCAAAATCAGAATCTTGACAAACTGAAAACAGCCATACCCAAATTCCTGGAAGAGATCAGAAAAGACAAAACTTTTTCGAATGCCGATGTGGATCTGAAATTCAATAAACCAGTATTGGACATCAATCTGGACCGCATTAAGATCAAAGATCTGGGGCTCTCGACCAACGATGTTATTTCCGCCATGCAATCTGCATTCAGCGGAGGACGACTGGCTTACTACATTCAGAATGGTTATCAGTACCAGGTGATTGCGCAGGTGGAAAGGGCAGACCGGAATGATCCCGCCGACATCAGCAACCTGTATGTGCGTAACAACAAAGGCGTAAATATTCCGCTGAATGCTGTTATTCATATGGAGCAAAACAGCAGCCCCGCTACCCTGTACCATTTCAACCGCTATAAATCGGCCACGATATCCGCATCATTGTCGGAAGGGAAAACTATTGGTGATGGCATTAAAGCGATGCAGGCCATTGCTCCCCGCGTACTGGATCCCAGCTTTCAAACGGCACTGGCGGGGGCTTCAAGGGATTATGCTGAAAGTTCTTCCAACATATTATTTGCTTTCGGTCTGGCCCTGATACTAATTTACCTGGTGCTGGCCGCGCAATTTGAAAGTTTTGTAGATCCTTTTGCGATCATGCTGACGGTACCACTCGCACTCGCCGGGGCATTGCTGAGTCTTTGGGTGTTTAACCAGACCTTAAATATATTTTCCGAGATTGGAATGATCATGCTGATCGGCCTCGTTACGAAAAACGGGATATTGATTGTTGAATTTGCCAACCAGAAAAGAGAACACGGTCTGGAAAAAATGCCTGCAGTAGTGGAAGCTGCGTCACAAAGGCTGAGACCGATCCTGATGACCAGTCTCGCTACCTCTCTGGGCGCTTTGCCGATTGCGCTGAGCCTGGGTGCAGCATCCACCAGCCGCATACCACTGGGTATTGTCGTGGTGGGCGGAATTTTATTTTCTTTGATCCTGACCCTGTTTGTTATTCCTGCGGTATATACTTACCTGTCAGGCAAACACAAAACCAGGCTAACCCATGTAACCGCATAAATAATGACCCGGATTGTATTGATATTATGTTTTGGGCTGATGATCACCCGGGCTTCTTCCCAGGAACTCAGTCTGAGTGAGGTCCTTTCCATAGCCATGAAAAATAACCTGGGTGTGCGGATTGCCCAGCGCGCCGTGGACATTGCTGAAATCAATAACAGTTATGGATTTGCCGGGGGGCTGCCCTTTGTGGCCGGAACAGCCTCGGGTAACCAGCAGCTCACGAGCATAGACCAGCGATATTCCAATCCGGCTAATAATAAAAGCAGCACCAATGCCCGTTCCACCAATATTTCCGCAGGGGTTGCGGGTGATATATTATTGTACAACGGGGGCCGCGTACACAATGCCAAACACCAGTATGAAACGGCCGTTTTGCAAACCCGGCAGCAGCTGGATTCCAGAGTGCAGGCACTGTTTTACAATGTGATGCTGAAATATTTCGACATTGTACGTCAGGAGAGCTATGCAAAGACGCTGGCGACCTCGATTGAAGTCTCAAAGCAGAAACTGGATATCGTAAAAAAGCAACAACAGGTTGGCGTCGCCAACGATGCGGATTTGTTTCAGAGCCAGGTTGATTTAAACACCCAGATACAGAACCTGCAGGCACAGCAACTGGTGGTGGATCAGGGCAAGACTGATCTGCTCACGCTGCTGACCCTGAAACCGGATTCGGTTATTGCTATCCGTGATACCATCCTTGTGGATAATAACATACAGCTGGATTCGATACTGGGGGCTGTTTCCCAAAACCCGGATGTTCAGGCAGCCTATCAGCAGGTTGCCATTAACCAGTTTATTGAAAAAGAGGTCGGGGCCCAGCGGTATCCCTCTTTTTTATTGAATGCGGGATATAATTTCAGTCATACGGCAAATGCCGCCGGTTTTTCCCTGTTCAACCAGTCTTATGGTCCTTATATCGGGTTGGGGCTTACCATCCCTATTTTTAATGGTTATATTTACCGAAAGCAGGAACAGGTGGCGGGCATCAACGTTAAAATTGCCGGCTTGCAGAGAGATACTTTGTTGCTCGGTATAAATTCCAGTGCCGTGAAAAGCTGGCAGGCTTATAAAAACAACCTGCAACAACTGGAAACGGCCAAAGAAACCTATGATTTATCTCAGAAACTGCTGGACCTGGTATTGAAGAGGTTCCAGTATAAACAGGCTACCATCGTGGACGTAAAAAATGCGCAGCAGAGTTTTGAGAACGCCGGTTTTTTAATGATCAACATAAGTTATGCCGCCAAAGTTTCCGAGATCCAGTTGCGGAGACTGGCCAATAAATTGCCGTAAAATAAATATGGACTGCTAGCTCAGTTGGTTCAGAGCGCTGCTTTGACAGAGCAGAGGTCACTGGTTCGAACCCAGTGCAGTCCACACCGGTTTCCGCGCGGTGTTCATTTTAAATGATACTGTGTAATTATTATTTTCTAAGGTATCGCCGATGAATTCTGTTCTCATCACAGAACCCGACCGGTGTGATCTGGGTTTTTTGATGGATCGTGAAGAGCCGGGAAAATGGTCTGGATATAAGGCCAGAAAGGTTATTCCTTAGGTCATACTGCTATAAGGGAATACTTGAGCAGGTTCAATGCGGTCAGGACCTCCAGGCTTTCGAAGCCTGCACAGTTGAAGGTTGCCTTGCAGACACTTCTTTAATTGAATCCCAGCCTCCGGGCGTCAGCCTGGAAGAGGCAGCGCTGTGCCGGATGGGCTCCCGGTGGATAGAATAGGCTCATGGTGGAAAAAAATAGGCTTATTTGTTGAAAATGGGCACTAAAATAGGCTCACATGCGCGACCACGATAAGATTGTTTTGCTCAGCAGCGCTCCCGCGCCGATGATGAAATTGTAATGTTCCATAATGAGTATTTACAAATATTTACGGGCATCGTAAAGGCATAGAAAAAATCATACTAACCATTGGTGCTGAATCCGGGATATAATGTCATGCCCCCGTCAACAAATAGAGACGCGCCGGTAATATAGTCACTATCATCGCTGGCAAGCCAGACGGCCGCCTTTCCGATATCTTCAGGCTGGCCAATTCTTTGATACGGTATCAGGGTGAGTAAACTCTTTAACGCTTCCGCCGTTCCCCAGGCTGATTGATTAATGGGCGTCTGAATGGCGCCGGGACAAATACTGTTTATCCGGATCTTTTTTGGTGCGAATTCCTGCGCAATGCTTTCCATCAGCAATTTGATCCCGCCCTTGGAACTTGCATAGTTGGCGTGACCCGCCCAGGGAATCTCCTGGTGTACGCTGCTCATGTGAATGATCTTTCCGGCTGCTTTCGATCGCGAATCATCTACGCCTCTCCGTAAAAACTCCCGGATGGCCTCCCTTGCACAAAGAAATTGTCCGGTAAGATTTACCCCGAGAACCAGGTTCCATTGAGCAAGGGTCATGTCTTCAAACGGGGCATCTTTTTGAATACCCGCATTATTGACCAGAATATCAACCGTGCCAAATTCTTTGATAACTGCCGCAAACATCTTCAGAACATCTTCTTCCTTGCTTACATCACAGAGGAAAGTGATCCCTTTACCGCCGGAGCCGGTTATTTCATCCAGCACGTTATTCGCCGCATCCAGTCCTCCCGGAAGAGGATAATTGATGACTACGATAGCGCCGGCTTCAGCCAGGGATTTCGCGACTCCTGCACCTATTCCGCTGCTGGATCCGGTAATAATTGCAATTTGATTTTTTAATTTCTGCTCCATGACGATAAATTAAAAGTTTAAAAGGAATAAATCACTTTGAGTATCACCGTTAACCATTGATTAAGGAGGCCGTTCAGGGAATAACCCGGAGCCTTTCTGGTAAATTATAACTAATTTTATTTCACCATCAATTATTTTACAGATACCATTTAAATAAGTGTTTATGGATTCGAACAGGCTATCGGCAACGCTTGCAAAAGCATTGAATGAACAAATGACCGGCGAAGCGCATAATGCCCAGATATATCTTGCGTATGCAGCGTGGGCGAGCGAAAAAGGATATGACGGCATTGCCAATTTTTTATTCCGCCACGAGAATGAAGAACGCAATCACATGATGAAATTCCTGGAATATATCTTAAAACGGGGGGCGAAAGTTGTCGTGAGCGCAATACCCGACCCCGGACCCAACCCGACCAGTATAAATAATTGTTTTGAAAAGGTATTCCAGTCGGAGGTGGAAAATACGGAGAGAATTTACCGCATCGTTGAAATGAGCATGGCGGAAAAAGACTGGGCGACCTGGAACTTTATGCAGTGGTTTGTTAAAGAACAAACGGAAGAGGAAACCCTGGCCATTGAACTGCTGGATAAAATTAAGGTCGCGGGTGGCGAAGCTGCGAATGATAGTGCGCTGTACGCCCTTGACCGGGATCTGCAAGCAACGCCGGATGATGCTATCCTGGCGCAGGATGTCACGGTAGAAAAACCCTGACCGTTATGGAGAAAATTGCCATACTGGGTTTGGGAAGAATGGGCCATGGAATGGCGTTTCGGTTAATCGAAAATGGTTTTAAGGTATTAGTGTGGAACCGCAGCAGGGGGAAGGAAACAGATTTAATCAAGAGAGGGGCCTGTTGGGCAGAAAGTCCCGCTGCCGCTGCCCGTGAAGCTTCGGTAATTATATGCATGCTGGCGGATGATGATGCGTCGCGTGCAGTTTTACTGGGTGAATATGGGGCATTCGCGCAAATGAAACCGGATTCATTTATCATTGAGTGTTCCACTCTGTCTTTTGACCACGTGAATTTTATTTCCGTCGAGGCAAAAAAACGCGGGATTATTTATATTGATTGCCCGGTAACCGGTATGCCCTCTGCGGCAGCGGAGGGTAAGCTGACGCTTTTGGTGGGTGCAGACCCTGTTCATCTGGAAGCAATCAGGCCGGTTCTTTCTTCCTTTTCCAATACCATCCGGTATTTTGGTCCCATTGGATCCGGGACGGCCTATAAATTAATGATCAATTTGATGGGCGCCGTGCAGATTGCAGCATTGGCTGAGGGTCTGGCTATGGCCGATAAATTTGGCCTGGATAAAAAGACGGTGATAGAAGCCGTAGAGCATAGTGCGGCGGCGAGTCCGCAGGTGATCCGGAATCTGTATAAAATGGCAGCTGCAAATTTTAATCACGAACCCGCGTTCACGGTCAGATTAAGGTATAAGGATGCGGCTTATGGTTTGGCCCTGGCAGAAAAAATAAAAAGCCATACGCCCGTAGGCGAAGCGGCCTTCGGCTGGTTTGCCGCAGCCAAAAAGGAAAACGCGGATGCTGATGAGGCCGCGGTGCTTAACGTGATCAATTCATCTCCCGGGTAAGTGTAAATATAAAATGATGCATCGGGTTACAGGCGGGAATAACTGCGAAGTTTTATAACTTGCAAAAAGTTATAAAAAAATTCACGATGGATTGTATTGCCCGTTTTATCCTGGTTGTTGGTATTTGTCTGCTGGCAGCTTGTAAACACAAGTCCGATACGCCGCGTCCGGATCACGTAATTGTTGTAATAGAAGAAAACCACGGATATGATCAGCTGATCGGATCGAAGATTGCGTCTTTTCTTAATCAGCTCGCGGATAGTGGTGCGCTGTTTACCGATGCCCACGGCATTATTCATCCCAGTCAGCCCAACTACCTGGCGATATTTTCAGGCAGTATCCAGGGCATTACGGACGATAAATGCCTGAAGAAGGAAACACCATATACCACTCCAAACCTGGGTGCTTCGCTAATCCAGAAGGGCCTTACATTTAAAGGATACGCTCAAACCATGCCGTCTGCCGGTTTTACAGGTTGCAGTTTTATGCTCAGTGAATTGACCGGAAGCTATCTGTATGCCCGGAAACATGTTCCGTGGGTGAACTGGCAGGGAAATAAAAAGAATAATTTTCCTGCTTCACTGAGTGTGCCCATGACGGAATTCCCAACAGATTTTAGTCAACTGCCCACGGTGGCTTTTGTAATTCCGGATCAGGATCACGATATGCATAATATCGGTGATCCGGGAGACAGTGCGGCTATTCACCGGGCCGATCAATGGCTGTTGGATAATCTGGGCGCTTATGCCGAATGGGCGAAAACACACAACAGTTTACTGATCGTGACCTTTGATGAGGATGATTTCACCAAAGAAAATCGCATTCCGACAATATTTTACGGCCCCATGGTTAAGCCGGGTAAATTCGGGGAAAGGATCAATCACTATAGTGTGCTGCACACGCTCGAAGCCATGTATGATCTTCCGGTGACTGATTCAACCGGAGCGCCGGCCATTAAAGACATCTGGGTAAAATAGGGGAGGGCATCTTAGTAATGGGTGCCGATCAAAAGGGCCAGCCTGTATGGAAAACGAAGTCGCTTGCGCGCAGCAAAGTTATTCAATAGTAAATGGACCGGCTTATTTAAAGTACAAAACGCATATGGGTTCGTTAAACGGTAAACCACTGATTTATCTTGGCGAATGAGAAATAATTCCATTCGATTATCTTTATAAAAATTTACTATCGATGAAGATCACCCTCCTCCTGCTGACCGTTTTTTTAGTTGCGGACTGCCTTGCCCAGCCCCTGCCGCTGGACAAGGCCATCCGGAAAGGGAAGCTGGCCAATGGGTTTACTTATTATATCCGGAAGAATACCGAACCTGCCAGGCGCGTACAACTGTACCTGGTGAATAAAGTGGGATCCATTTTGGAAAAGGATAACCAGCGCGGGCTGGCACATTTCATGGAACACATGAGTTTCAACGGCACCAAACACTTCCCCAAAAATGACCTGGTGCATTATCTTCAGAAATCGGGCGTTCGCTTCGGAGCCGATCTGAATGCCTATACCAGTTTTGATGAAACTGTTTACCAGTTGCCGATTCCCACAGATGAACCGGCATTGCTGAAGAATGGATTGCAGATCATGCGGGACTGGGCAGGAAATGCTACACTGGATACCGGTGAAATCAATAGTGAGCGGGGTGTGGTACTGGAAGAAAAAAGACTCGGCAAAGGTGCACAGGAAAGGATGCGGGTGAAGACCTTCCCGGTGATCCTCAACCATTCCCGCTATTCAGACCGCATACCGATCGGGGTGGACGAAGTGCTGAATAATTTTAAAAAGCCCAGCATTCTGGATTTTTATAAAACATGGTACCGGCCCGATCTGCAGGCCCTGATCGTGGTGGGGGATATTAATGTTGACAGTATGGAAGTCCGCATCAAAAAGCTGTTCGGCGATCTTAAGAATCCACCGGATGAGAAGCCGCGCATAAAATATACGATTCCGCTCAACAATAAAAACCAGTTCGTTGCGGTCACCGATAAGGAGTTTCCCTATACCGTAATCCAGGTGATGATCAAAAGAAAAGAAGTGGTCGCAAAAACCAAACAGGAATATGATCAGCTGACCAACCGTGAACTGTTTAATCAAATGCTCGCGGCCCGGATAGCCGAGCTGTCCCAACAACCCAATCCTCCTTTTATACAGGCTGCCGCGGAAATGGGTGGTTTTCTGGGCGGACTGGATGCTTTTATTGTTTCGGTGGTATCCAAGCCAGGTCTTTTGGAGAAGAGCTTTGAATCGGTATGGCAGCTGATCCAGCAGCTGAAACAATTTGGATTCACCGAAGGCGAACTGAATCGCGCCAAAACCAGCTACCTCAGTTATTTCGCCTCCGCGGTCCGGGAAAAAGATAAACGCAACTCGCAACAACTCGTTGAAGAATACACGCGAAACTTTTTAACCGGAGAATCCGCCCCGGGTATCGAAGCGGAATATGATCTTGTGGATGCCCATTTAAAAACAGTAAAACTGGCGGACATTAATGCGCTGGCTCCTCTATACATTGCGGATAGTAACCGTGATGTGGTGATCATGGCTCCTCAGAAAGACAGCGCCTCGCTGCCTGGCGAAGGAACAGTAAACGGCTGGATCAAGATAGTTGGTGACCGCAAATTGAGTCCGTACGAAGATGAATTCAAAAAAGAATCCCTGCTTTCGTCTCTGCCGCCCGCGGGGAAAGTGACTGATGTAAAAAAGCTAAAAGACATTGATGTTACGGTAATCACACTGAGCAATGGAATGAAAGTGGTGCTGAAACCTACGGATTTCAAAAATGATGAGATCCGGTTCAATGCATTCAGCCCTGGTGGCAGTTCGTTATACCCCGATTCAGATTTTGAATCTGCTTCCAGTGCTGCTTACCTAGTTGAGAACTCCGGGCTTAGTCATTTCAAACCCACGGATTTTCCGAAACTACTCAGTGGAAAGCAGTTGAATGTTGAACCCTATATATCAGAGCGGTCGGAAGGGGTTCGTGGCGTCAGTACGCCAAAGGATCTCGAGACTGCATTTCAACTGATTCATCTGTATTTCACATCCCCGCGAAAAGACAGCGTTATATTCAAAAATATCATTGATCAGTCGGAAAATGAAATCGCTGACCGCTACAACGATCCGGCGAATGTATATAGTGATACCGTCGCTGCGGTGTTGGGAGATTATTCCATACGCAGAACCGGTCCCTCGCTGGAAAAACTACATCAGATTAATTTGGACAAATCCCTTGCCATTTACAGGGAAAGGTTTGCCAATGCCGGCAATTTCACTTTTTTGTTTACGGGCAACTTTGCGGTTGACAGCATTCGTCCGCTGCTTGAAAAATATCTGGGATCATTGCCATCGACCGGGAAGAAGGAAGAAGCGCGTGATTTGAAAATTCATATTCCGACCGGAGTAAGGGAAGCCATCGCAAGGAAGGGTAAGGAGCCGAAAGCTACCGTGCGGCTGGTCATCAGCGGCGACTATACATATAGCCCGGAAAACAATATCCAGTTAACGGCCCTTAGTGAAATACTGCAATTCAGGATCACGGACCGGTTGAGAGAAAAAGAAGGAGGCACTTACAGTCCCTCCGTCCGCGTTTCCTATAATAAATATCCTGCGAACCGTTATGTCTTTACCATTCTTTTTGGTTGCGGCCCTGAAAATGTGGATAAGCTGATCGCCGATACGAAAGAGGAAATCAATAAGCTGAAAACAGAGGGTGCGACGGCTTTGGACATCACCAAATTTTCAACGGAGGAACAGCGGCAATATGAACTGCACCTGAAGGAAAATCCATTCTGGCTGAACTGGCTTAGCGCTCAGTTTGAAAACGGAGATGATCCGGCTGTCATTCTGAACTATCCGCAGCTCATTAAGGAAGTTACCACTTCGTCTGTGAAAGCCTCGGCGAACGAATATTTAAACGAAAATAATTTTATTAAGCTGCTGCTGCTGCCGGAGAACAGTCAGTGATGCGGGTCCTGGCAAATGGCCGTCATAAAGTTTTCCTAAGGATAGTGCATCAATAATATAATAATTCAGGAAACCTGTCCGTTATTACGGAAGTGATTATCATAACTGAAGTTTTCTCACGGCCGGTGTGTCTACACTGGCCTTTTTTATTCTTTTTTTCTCCGGTCTTCGTAGGTTTCCGAACGCTTCATATGTAAAATTACGTTTCCAATTTTGGGAAAATTATGCGTCTGTCGGAGCTGGCGCCGAGGTTTTTTCAGTCCAATCCTTTACATTCGAATCTCAACCGATCGTTCATGGCTGATTCACCGATGATTGCGCTTAACTTTCCGGGCCGCCATTTATTGGGTAATACAAAGCGCTGCGTTCTGGCGGGTGATGTTGGCGGAACCAAAGCCAACCTCGCTATTTTTGAGGCAACAGCAGATCAGATTACGCTCATTAAAACGTCTTCCTATCATTCCGGTCAGTATCCTTCTGTCATCAGGATCATTCAACAGTTCTTTCGGGAAAATCCCGGGTATAAACCAGACCGGATTTGTCTGGGGGTTGCGGGCCCTGTATTCGAGGGACACGCGGAAATCACCAATCTGCCCTGGGTGATTGATAAGAAGGAAATTGCTGCCGCCTCCGGCGTTCAGCAGATATCCCTGATCAACGACCTGGAAGCAACGGCCTACGGTCTTGCGGGAATGGAGGAGAAGGATTTTCTGGTTCTGCATCCGGGAGAGCCCGGCATCCAGGGAAATATGGCCGTTCTGGCGCCCGGTACCGGATTGGGGGAAGCCGGTTTATTCTGGGATGGCCATGTGCATCATCCATTTGCTACGGAAGGCGGACATTCGGATCTGTCCTGCCGGAGTGCAGAGGATATGGAGCTTCATGATTTTCTGCTGCAGAAATACAAAGTGGTGAGTTGGGAGAGTGCCATCGGAGGGCCGGCCATTCACGATATCTATAATTTTTTGTGCCAGGTTAAGAAACGTCCGGCTAATGCCGCGGTTACGGATGCCTTTATGCACGATGACCCTTCTGCAGTAATCAGCGAAGCGGCGGTTGCCGGCACGGATCCTGTTTGCGTTGAGGTGATGAAGCTTTTTGTTCTTTACCTGGCAAGAGAATCCTGTAACCTGATTTTAAAGATGAAAGCCATTGGGGGACTCTTCCTCGCCGGCGGCATTCCGCCGAAAATTCTTCCTTTGTTGAAGCAACCTGATTTTTATAACAACCTGCTGGACTGCGACCGAATGCAGGATCTCGTAAAAAAAGTTCCGGTAAAGCTACTCCTGAATGATAAAGCGCCGATGATCGGAGCAGGGTGGTACGGCGCTTATTTTAAGAGTTGATGGTTGAACCATCAACTCTCAATTGTCCACTGTCAATTATTCAAAATGAACACACGCCGTTCTTTTATCAAACATGCCGGCCTGCTAATCAATTCACTGATGAAACTGTGAATAAGGAATATCTGATGAAGCCCAATCATAACGGATATGCGCTACCGGTAGTTCAATGGGGAATGCTGTAGAAATACAACCCCAGTAACTTTAGTCAACCTTTAACGGTACCCCATTGTTCGAGAGGGGCATAATAATTGTCTCATGAATGAAAAATGTGAAAATGATTATGAAAAAACACTGTCTCTGTCTGCTTTTGGGTTTAGTCCTTATCGCCAGCTCAATGGCCCAATCCTTCCCGGGTTACCGGACCAGCAATTATACCGGTGTGAATGGTGTATTTTTTAATCCTGCAAATATTGCGGACAACCGTTTTAAATGGGATGTAAATGTTTTTGCGATAAACGGATTTGTGGGCAATGATCAGGCGGGGCTCCGGTTTAAGGACATCAGCAATTCCTTTAATGCAGATTCCTTAAAGTCAAAATTATTAACAGGTAAAACTAATGTGAATGCCTTGTCGTATGTAGATGTACTCGGACCTTCATTTATGGTTAGCCTGAGTCCGAAGACGTCAATTGCGCTGACCACGAGAACCAGGGTCTTTTCGGATGTCAAGGACATTAACGGAGACCTGGCTTCATCTGTTATTGGGAATAGCAATTATAATCCGGGTTCCTTCAGTTCGCCCACAGGGTTGGTTCACGCCACCGGATGGACGGAGATCGGCGGATCAGTTGCGCAGGTATTTACCAATAAGGGAAGTCATAATTTTTTAAAGGGTGGGTTTACCGTTAAATACCTTGCCGGAACGGCGGATTCCTATCTGTACACGAATAACTTTGGTGCAACGCTTACGCCGGCCCCCGCCAGCCTCACGAACATCAATGGTACCGTGGGATTTAATACCACCGCAGCAAATTTCAGCGATTATAAGTTCAACGATTTCTTTAAATTCAACGGACACGGCGTTGGCGGCGATATCGGGTTTGTTTACGAATACCGTCCGAACAAAACCGATTATTCGATGTATGTGGATGACCGGTTTGCGGAAAAATACAAACTGAAGATCGGTGTTGCCCTGCTGGACGTTGGACGTATTAAATTCAACAAGAGTGGAAATTCAGCGGGTGAGTACAGCGGCAATAACTCCGCAACCCCTTTTGATCTGACGCAATTCGAAGGGGAACCGGTTAGTCAGTATAAAGCTATTCTGGATGCGAATTCAGGACCCGGAAACGCTTTCACTTCAACGGGCAATAATCAGAATTCGACCTATAATGTGGATCTCCCGACAACAATCCAGGCGAATATTGACTGGATGCTGGTGAAGGGGTTTGGATTAAACTTTGCCGGACAATTCACCACGAATAAAATGAGTAGTCTGAAGCTGTATTGTTACGATGCTTACAGTTTTACGCCACGATGGGAGAACAGGCTTTTCAGTGTTGAACTGCCATTAAGTTATAATGAATTAACCCAGTTTAATGCCGGTCTGGCCTTCCGCATCGGTCCTTTATTTGTCGGCTCCGGAAGCGTTTTATCTGCGCTGGTACACGATTCCAGGCAGGCTGACCTGCATGTTGGAATCCATTTCGGTATTCCTTACAAGAAAAAGATCAAACCGGATACAGATAAAGATGGCATCTACGACGACGTGGATAAGTGCCCTTTGGTTGCCGGTTTGAAAAGATACCAGGGATGCCCCATTCCCGATTCTGATGGGGACGGTATTAATGATGAAGAGGATTCTTGTGTAAGTGTGGCCGGATTGCCCAGATATCATGGTTGTCCGATTCCGGATACCGATAAAGACGGGGTTAACGACGAAGAAGATTCCTGTATCAATACTCCCGGTCTGCCCCAGTTCCATGGATGCCCGGACACAGATGGAGACGGCATTCCTGATCCTGAAGATAAATGCCCGACCGTTGCCGGTGTTGCGAAATACCAGGGCTGTCCGATCCCGGATACGGATGGAGATGGCATAAATGATGACGAGGATCTTTGCCCGAATCAGCCGGGCCCGGCATCCACCAAAGGATGCCCGGTAGAACAGGTTGCTGTTCAGATTACCGCTGATTTTAAAAACATCCTCTTTGACTTTGGCAAAGCCAGCATCCGTCCTGAATCATCCGATATTCTGGTGCACGCGGCCAAAACCATGAACGAACAGATACCCAATTCCAATTTCTATATTGATGGATATACTGATAATATTGGTAGTGTGGCCAGAAATAAGAAACTCTCAAAAGCAAGAGCCCAGGCCGTTGCCGACGCACTGGTTAACGCAGGCGTTGACAAGTCAAGGGTTATTGCCAGAGGGTTTGGAAAAGACAATCCGAAGTGTGATAATAAAACGGATGAAGGAAGACAATGTAACCGTCGTGTGGAAGTAGTGATCAGAAATATTGATCAGAAACAGGAAAAGCAGGGTATAAAACTTCACTAGGTTGTTCCGTCAGATAAAAATAAAGCCCTGTCAGTCACTGACGGGGCTTTTTGTGGAACCGCCGTCGCAGTTCCTGGAAAACTTTTGCTGGGAATATCCATCCCTGAAAATATTTTCCAGACATTATAAAACCGGCGCGGTTCCTCCGGAATCTCTTTTTCAGAAAATGGAGACAGCATCAAAGAAAGGATATAAACCATGTGGCGGAAGACCTACATCCAATGCTGCAATATCCTTTGCTGAGGGAACGCACATGATAGCGTCTTTCGGTCATCCGTCAACAAATTTATTTCTTCCCGATAGCATACTCAATGCCCCCCAGAACATGTTTCAGATAAAGGGGATCTGAATAAGATTCGTCGGTGTGGCCCAATTCAGTATAGAATGCACGGCCACCTTCATAGGCATGGTACCAGGCCATAGGATGGTTGCTTCCATTTTCGCCGCCTTTATAGGAGCTTTCGTCAATTTTGATCAGGACCGTAACATCCGGATTCAGGTATTTGTAATTATACCATTCGTCTTTGCGCACCCAGGTATCGGGAAGGAAGGACGTGGAAGGATGGTTCTTGTTCACGATGATCAGTTTAGCTTCCTGCTGATTGGGATGAGATTTAAAATAACCGCCGGAAAGTTTGCCATACCAGGGCCAGTCGTATTCGCAGTCGGTAGCTGCGTGAATGCCCACATAGCCGCCGCCATGATGCATGTATTCCTGTAATGCCTTTTCCTGATCAGGACCAAAGATCTTGCCGGTGGTACTCAGGAAGACGATGGCTGAATATTTTTTAAGATTTTTCCGGTTAAAAGCCAGAGAATCTTCCGTGGCATCCACATCAAAGCCATTGGCTTCGCCCAGTTTTTTTATCGCTTCTATTCCAATGGGAATACTGGAATGACGAAAGCCATTGGTTTTTGAGAAGATCAATACTTTTGGCTTCTTATCTGTCCGATGTGCCGCAGACAAAAGTAACAGCACGGCGAGTGGCAGAAAGGCAATCGCCAGAATTCTTTTCATCATTTTTTATAGTTTTTTAATCTTGATATTACGATACCATACATCATGGCCGTGATCCTGCAGATCAATATGGCCTGATTTAAACGTGGCAAACGCGGGCATTTTCGCAAATTTACTGCCTTTGACCAGGGCGTTCCATTGGGCAGTCCAAAGCGTGGTTGACACCGTGTGTTTTCCATTCATATAGAAGTCCAGTTTGCCGTGATACAGTTTTATTTCAACATCATTCCATTCACCAACGCCATGGACGATGGATTCTGAATTGGAAGGGATCAGGTCGTAGAGATCGCCGGCATGGTGTTTGTAATTTTTCCCGTCATCAGCGTCCTTGTTGTCGAGCACCTGCATTTCGGGACCGGTTTCATAAGAGTCTTCGAATTTAGGGGATTCATGCACCAGGAAAATAATACCGCTATTGCCCGCTTTCGAAATTTTCCATTGCATTTTCAAATCGAAATTCCGGAATTCATCGCGGGTATCAATATCGCCGGCACCAGCGGACGTTCTTTTGGAAGCGTCCAAGTGTAATGTGCCATCATCTACACGCCAGGCGTCTGAAATGGTTTTCTTGTTATAGGTATGCCATCCTTTCGTACTGGTTCCGTCGAACAGCAGTTGCCATCCCGCACTTTTCTCTGCTGCTGTCAGCTGATTGTTTGCTGTTTGTGCCTGCACAGATCCTGCCAGGAGCGCCAGGGCAACCAAAGCGATCCCGAATTGTTTTGCCATGTATATTTATTTTTTGAGCGAGAGAATATAGGTCACCATTTCTTTTACATCGGCCACTGCGAGTGCCGGATGCGGGGTCATCGGAACAACACCCCAAACGCCTGAGCCGCCGGTGATGATCTTGTGCACCAGCCGGTCTACCGTGGTGTCTGCCGCATGCGCGTACTTTGCCGCAACATCGCTATAAGCCGGTCCGATGGTTGCGCCCGCAGACTCTTTGTGCAGCCGGTGGCAGGTCGTACAGTCACTGGCGCCGATCAGTTCAAGTCCTTTTTCGGATGGAGCCGGCGCAGCAGCAACGGCTTTGGAAGAATCAGCAGCCTTGGATGATGAGCTTCCATTGGAATTGCAGGCGATTATGGCAGCTGAACCGCAGAGTAAAACAAGTATTGCTTTTTTCATTTGTGAGTGAATTATTAAGTGAGGCCACGAATTTCGTGAAAAAATTTCATTCCGTCCTGGAAACAAGAATAGCAACGGCAATTCCGGCGAAAGCCGGGTGATATGGGTTAATTTATACCAAGTACAGACCGGTTAAATGTTTCATCGGAACCGGTTCCCGCAAAATCATCAAACGCTCTTTCCGTTACCCGTATGATGTGGTCCTTGATGAAAACCGCTCCTTCTTTTGCACCATCTTCCGGATGTTTAATACAGCATTCCCATTCCAATACCGCCCAGCCAGCGTAATCATATGCTGTCAGTTTGCTGAAGATGGATTTAAAATCAACTTGTCCATCTCCCAGGGAACGAAACCGGCCCGCACGGTCTATCCAGTTTTGATAACCGCCATATACACCCTGTTTTCCGGTGGGATTGAATTCTGCGTCTTTAACATGGAACATGCGGATGCGTTCATGATAGTAATCAATATAAGTCAGGTAATCCAGTTGCTGCAGTACAAAATGGGATGGATCATATAATAAGCAGGCCCGCGGATGATCGTTCACTTCCTTCAAAAACCTCTCATAGCTCACGCCGTCATGCAGGTCTTCTCCCGGATGAATTTCGTAACACAGATCAACGCCATTTTCATCAAAGATATCCAGAATGGGTTTCCATCTTTTCGCCAGTTCTTTAAAACCGGTATCCACGAGGCCGGGGGGTCTTTGGGGCCATGGGTAGAAGGTTTGCCATAGTAAGGCCCCGCTGAATGTTCCATGGGCATGCAGACCCATATTATTCGAGGCCCTGGCGGCATATTTTAATTGCTGAACGGCCCATTCCTGCCGCGCTGCCGGATTATTCCGGTATGCCTCAGGAGCAAAACCATCAAACAATGCGTCGTAAGCAGGATGGACTGCAACCAGTTGTCCCTGCAGATGCGAAGAGAGTTCAGTAATTTCCACTCCCGCATCCCGGGCAATGCCTTTGATCTCATCTGCGTAGGTTTTGCTTTCGGCAGCTTTTTGCAAATCTATGCAACGTCCGTCCCAGGAAGGGATCTGAACACCTTTATATCCCAGGGAGGCGGCCCATTGGCAGATGGATTTCAGGTTATTGAACGGCGCCGCGTCTCCCATGAATTGCGCGAGGAAGATGGCGGGACCTTTTATTGTTTTCATTGTTTAGTTTTTGAATTATTGTTGACCGTTGACCGATATCATGTACGGATCCGAAACTAGGGCCCGTCAACCGTCAACTATTTGCAATCATACCATTTCTCCTTCGACGCCGCAGAAGCAACCACATTATCGATGAATTTCATTCCGCGGATACCGTCATCCACGCCGGGGAAATCAAGGCTTTCGGCGGAAGGGGTCGTTCCATCTATGCGGGCCGTGAGGGTCTGGGCGAAATTGTGATAGATATTACCGAATGCTTCAAGATATCCTTCCGGATGCCCACCGGGCGTTCTGAGATTATGTGTGGCAAAAGAGGAGAGGGGTTCTTTATATCCGACGCCCGCCCGCAGGATCTGGGTGGGCTGATCAAGCCATTTTACGATCAGCGTATTGGGCTCCTGCTGTGCCCATTCCAGTCCGCCTTTCTCCCCGTAGATCCTGATCTTCAGGGAATTCTCTTCACCTGCCGCAACCTGGGATGCCATCAGCACACCGGCTGCCCCGTTATCAAACTTTAGCAATACGTTTCCATCGTCTTCCAGCGCCCGCCCTTCGACCATTATACTCAGGTCTGCACAGAGCCGGGTGATTTTTAATCCGCTGATGTATTCAGCCAGGTGCGCGGCGTGGGTTCCGATGTCTCCCATACACCCGCTTTTGCCAGACTTCTTCGGATCCGTTCTCCATGCTGCCTGTACATTGCCTTCGCGTTCCGTTTTCCGGCTCAGCCAGCCCTGCGGATATTCAACCCAGATCTTCCGCACCTTTCCCAGCACCCCATTTTGCACCATGTAACGGGCCTGCTTTACCATGGGATAGCCGGAATAAGTGTGTGTCAGGCACAATACCAGCCCTGTTTCTTCCACTTTCTTTTTTAATAACTGCGCTTCTTCCAGCGTGAAGGTGATGGGTTTCTCAATCACCACATGGAATCCTTTTTCCAGCGCCAGCATGGCCGGGGCAAAGTGCGCGAAATTGGGCGTGACGATCGTTACAAAGTCAATCCGCTTGTCTGCCGGCATCTTACTTTCCTTCTCCAGCATCTCTTCGTAATTCAGATAAGTGCGTTCCGGCGCGAGGAATAACATCTCGCCGGATGCTTTTGCCACATCAGCATGAATGCTGAGGGCGCCGCAGGAAAGTTCTATCAGTCCGTCCATATTGGCGGCAATGCGATGGATAGCTCCGATAAAAGCATCTTTTCCACCGCCAACCATGCCCATTCGTAATTTTCTATTCATAACCTTTATTTTTAGATCATTTTCAATGCAAGTTTAGAATAATAATGACAAATTCAGGGCAGGAAGGCGAATTGTTTGCTTTTTTTTATTTATGAAATAAAAAATTACATTTACTGCCTGTTCGAAAAAATGTATTACTGACGATTTAAACTTAAAACGATTGCCATGCAGAATGTCCCCCACCGCAACCATCTTTTTACCGCCAGTTGTTTAGCCCTTCTTGTTACTTCCCTTTCTTTTGGAATCCGTGCCGGAATACTCAATGATCTGGGCGTTCAGTATCACCTCAATGCTTCTGAGCTGGGAACCATTACCGCGACTGCATTCTGGGGGTTTCCCCTTGCCATCATCATCGGTGGTTTTATCGTGGATATCATCGGGATGAAAAAACTGCTCGTTCTGGCGTTCATCCTTCATCTGGCAGGTATCCTGCTCACTATTTTTGCAGGCGGATACTGGACCTTATTTCTTTCTACCTTGTTAATTGGCATCGCGAACGGGACTGTTGAGGCAGCCTGTAATCCCCTGGTAGCGTCTCTTTTCCCCGAAAATAAAACCACCAAACTGAATCATTTTCATTTGTGGTTCCCGGCGGGTATCGTGATCGGGACGCTGATTGTTTTCTTCCTGAATAAGATTGGTGTAAGCTGGCAGGTAGAAGTGGCCATCATGCTCATTCCCACCCTGATCTATGGATATCTCTTTTCCAAACTCAAGTTTCCGGTTACCGAACGGGTGGCTGCCGGCGTATCGAATGCAGAGATGTATAAATCAGTGCTCTCAGGGCTTTTTATTTTTATGATCCTGTGCATGTTCGGGACGGCAATTACCGAACTCTTTACGGGACAGTGGATTGATGTGCTCCTGAAAAATGTTACAGATAATGCGCTGCTTATCCTGACCCTGGAAACCGGAGTTATGGTTGTCGGACGTGCCTTCGCAGGGCCCGTGGTCCATCGGTTTTCTCCCCAGGGCGTATTGCTGATTTCTGCTATTCTGGCTTTTCTTGGCCTATATATGCTTGGCCATACTTCGGGCAATACCATTTTCGTCGGCGCCCTCGTCTTCGGCATGGGTGTCTGCTATTTCTGGCCAACCATGATCGGATTTGTATCGGAGAATCTTCCAAAAACAGGAGCCGTGGGTTTGAATCTGATGGGGGGAGCGGGCATGTTTGCTGTTTCTGTTTACATGATTTTCATGGGCAAGCATTACGATGCCCTGGTAGCAGGGAAACTTCCAGCGGGCGCCGATTTTAGACTATACAATGAAGCACCGGCAGGATCAGATCTTGCCCATGTGCTGTCGGAAGCTAAAAAAGCAGCCGGTCCCGAGGTCATTAATCTCACTATGATGATTCCCCTGGTCCTGATTATAGTCTTTGCCGGGTTGAACATTTATATGAAAGGGCGCAAGAAGCCTGATCTTTTGGTTTCTGCAGCTGCCGGTCATTAATTGTGCTTTTTTTAGGCCAGGAGTTCGTAAATTAACCTTCAATGATTGCCCATGGATAATCCATCATCCAGAAGAAAAGTTATTAAAAATATGATCGCCGGTTCCGCAGCGCTGCTAACCAGTTCACAAGTGCTGTCTTCTTATTCTCCTAACCAAAATCCCGAAAGTCCATTGAAGCTGAAAGGAAATATCAACCACTCGGTATGCCGCTGGTGCTATGACAGTATTCCGTTTGAGGATTTCTGCCAGCAGGTAAAAGCCATCGGTTTGAATGCGATAGACCTGGTAGCGCCGAAAGACTGGCCGCTGTTACAGAAATATGGCCTCTACAGCTCCATGTGCTATGTGGCCGGAGATGTGAGTCTGACCCAGGGTTTTGCCGATACTGCTAATCACAGCAAGCTCATCGCGCAGTACCTGGATGTATTTCCGCTGATGGTGAAAGCCGGGTACAAAGATGTGATCTGCTTCAGCGGGAGCCGGGCCGGGATGGACAATGAAACGGGTTGGAACAATTGTGTGAAGGGTTTGAAAGCGATCATGCCCTCTGCCGAGCAGCAGGGTATCACGGTGCACATGGAACTGCTGAACAGCCGTGTGGACCACAAAGATTATATGTGCGACCACACCCCCTGGGGAGTGGAGCTGTGTAAGCGACTGCGCAGCCCTAACTTCAAACTCTTATACGATATCTATCACATGCAGATAGATGAGGGGGATGTGATCAGAACCATACGGGATAATCACGAATACTTGGGACACTATCATACCGGCGGCGTTCCGGGTCGTCATGAAATAGATGAAACCCAGGAACTTTATTATCCCGCCATCATGAAAGCCATTCTGGCTACGGGCTTTAAAGGGTATGTTGCACAGGAATTTATACCGGAAGCAAAGGATAAGATCGATTCTCTGAGCAAAGCCGTACGGATTTGCGATATTTAATTCATCATTATTAATCAGCTATCATGGCAGACAATGTGTATGACGCGATTGTGATCGGCTCAGGGATCAGCGGAGGATGGGCCGCAAAAGAGCTTTGTGAAAAAGGGCTTAAGACCATCATGCTGGAACGCGGTCGTAATATTGAACACGTAAAAGATTATGTGAATGCAAATAAGGAGGCCTGGGATTATCCTCACCGGGGAACCCGGACGCAGCAGATGATTAAAGATTATCCGGTACTGAAAAGGGACTATCCACTGAATGAAACCAATCTGGATTACTGGTGCAGTGATAAAGACAGTCCGTATACGGAAATCAAACGGTTCGATTGGTTTCGCGGTTATCATGTAGGCGGAAGGTCGCTGATGTGGGGCCGTCAGAGTTATCGCTGGAGCGATCATGATTTCGAGGCCAATGCAAAAGATGGTCATGCCGTAGACTGGCCCGTTCGCTATAAGGAAATAGCACCCTGGTATGATCATGCAGAGCGGTTCGCCGGCATCAGTGGAAACCGGGACGGGCTGGAAGTATTGCCCGACGGACAGTTCATGCCGCCCATGGAGATGACCTGTGTTGAAAAGGATTTTGCTGCGCGGATGAAAGATCATTTCAAGGGCACTCGTCCGGTGATCATCGGAAGAACGGCGAATATTACAGAGCCCCTCCCCGGCAGAACCAATTGCCA
Organism: Bacteroidota bacterium; assembly: GCA_030706635.1. Lineage (GTDB taxonomy): Bacteria > Bacteroidota > Bacteroidia > Chitinophagales > Chitinophagaceae > Puia. The sequence goes on along the minus strand of JAUZOD010000001.1, from coordinate 54,448 downwards.
GTACCGGAATAAATGCTGGCTCGGTTGTCCTTTTGGCGCCTATTTCAGCACCCAGTCATCCACGCTGCCGGCAGCCATGAAAACCGGCAACCTCACGGTAAGGCCATGGGCGATCGTTACCAAAATCCTGTACGATAAAGATAAAAAAAGAGCTACCGGGGTAGAAGTGCTGGACGGAGAAACGAATAAAACATATACCTATAACGCAAAGATCATCTTCCTCAATGCATCCACGTTAAACAGCGCCTGGATCCTGATGAATTCGGCAACCGATGTATGGCCAGACGGACTAGGCAGCAGCAGTGGCGAGCTCGGACATAACATCATGGATCATCATCTTGGTGTAGGCGCCAGCGGAACGGTGGAAGGATATGAGGATAAGTATTATTATGGCAGAAGGGCCAACGGCATTTATATCCCCCGGTTCCGGAATATTTTTGGCGACAAACGTGATTACCTGAGGGGATTTGGCTATCAGGGCGGTGGAAGCCGTCAAGGATACCAGCGTTCGGCAGAAGAAGTGGCCATTGGTGTGGACCTGAAGAATGCATTATCAGAACCAGGTCCATGGTCCCTGGGTATAGGCGGCTTCGGTGAAACCCTGCCTTATCACGAAAACCAGATTACCCTGGACAAGACCCGCAAAGACAAGTGGGGACTGAATGTGCTGGCCATGGATATTGAGTATAAGGAGAACGAAGTCAGGATGAGAAAAGACATGCAGAACGATGCCGTGGAAATGCTCACTGCTGCCGGCGTTAAGAACGTAAAGGGTCATGACGGTGACGGGACACTGGGCCGTGGCATCCATGAAATGGGATCTGCGCGTATGGGCAAGGATCCTAAAACATCCGTTTTAAATAAATACAACCAGATCTGGGACGCACCCAATGTATTTGTAACAGATGGCTCGTTCATGGTATCTGCATCCTGTGTGAACCCCTCGCTTACCTACATGGCCTTTACGGCAAGAGCTGCAGACCACGCGGTGAGTGAGTTGAAAAAAAGAAACATTTAATCAATTTGAAAATGTAGTAATGTGTAAATGAAATTTTCAAATTCTCAAATCATCAAATTTTCAAATCGGAAACTATGAACAGACGCGAAGCCCTCTCCTCCGTAGCCCTGCTGTTGGGCGGCACAATCATAGGCGCAGAGATGTTCTTATCCGGCTGTACGAATGCGGATAAAAGCATTGGGGCTGCGGGTCTTCAGTTTTCTCCCGACGATATTGCGTTTCTGGATGAAGTGGGAGAAACCATTATTCCGGCAACGAGCACACCGGGTGCCAAGGCAACGGGAATCGGAGAATTCATGAAAACCATTGTGAGTGATTGTTATGAAGACAAAGACCAAAAAGTCTTTGTAGAAGGCATGAAGAAACTCGATGCGGCCAGCAAATCGAAAAACGGCAAAGCATTTCTCGAATCCACGCCTGAAGAAAGGCATAACCTGCTGGTTGGGCTCGACAAAGAGCAGAAGGAATATACGGCAAAGCAAAAGCAGGAAGATCCTTCCCACTATTTCCGGATGATGAAAGAACTCACCTTGTGGGGTTACTTTACCTCCAAAGACGGCGCCACACAGGCACTCCGTTATGTGGCAGTCCCAGGGAGATATGAGGGCTGTATTCCCTATAAAAAAGGGGATAAGGCCTGGGCAACCTAACCGGGCAGACCCTGATTCTTTTGTCTCTCTTTCAGGGAGTCCAGTGATTGAGATTCTTTGTTCAGCAGATCCTGCTGTGCTTCCAGTTCTTTCTTGTTTTTATAGGCGTCCTCCCTGGAATTTCTAAGCTTTTTCTCGAGGGTCGCCTGTTTATTCAGCAATTTATCCATTCTGCTTTGCGCCTTTGCAAGGGCTGAATGGTCTCCGGAGGATGTAATGGCAATTTCCTTTTGTTGTTTATCCTGATCGTTTTTATTTTCTACCAGGTCGCTTTCATATCCACGTATTTTCGTGGCGATATCTCCTGAGTCATTTTTTAAACGGGTGAGCTTTGTCTGCGCTTTCCCAACCACCTGCTGCTGGGATATGATTTCCTGCTGGAATGAATAGTGTACAACAAAAGGTTTCAGGCTATCCAGAAATACCTTCGCCAAGTTGATAAATGAACTATCCTCCACGCTTCCCGGCAGGAGGGTCTGATTTCTTTTAACAGGCAGGAGATTTACTACGGTGAGGTCTTTTTCGGAACGGCTTTTCCTGCTGATGTTGAAATAGGTATCGGTCAATCCAGCGGCGTTTTCCAGGGGTACCGATCTGAAAATTATGAAATCCTTATAGTGGGAGTCTTTAAATCCTTTCCTGGACATATAATCCTTGATGGCTGCTGTAACCACATCCTGGTCAAAAGCAATCTGAATGGCTGCAACAGCATACTTATTTTTCTGAAAATCAAGGTTACTGTTATAGGACTGGGCATGAAGGATGGTCAGGGTAAAAATGGTCAATGCACCTGAAAGCAGAAGTTTTCTCATTATCGGGGTTTTAAGACCTAAACAATTCGTTTGGCAATGCAAATCTAAACAAGTTTAAATAAAACAAGCCCGGGCATTGCTAATGCAATCACCCCGGGCCTGTAGTGCGTCAAAATAATTTCTGGTATAAAATGTCCCCGGATCTGCGTTAAGCCGGAAGGATGATTTTATCTTCCCGATCCATATCCAACATAACCTTGCGTGGCTTTGCAGCCGCCTCTTTCTGAACCTCTGTAACTGGCGCATGAAGAGATCATTAAGGCTGAAAACGCGATCATGGCGAGGATTAAAACTGTCTTTCTCATTTTCCTTGGGTATTTAAAATTAAAAAAAATTGCCTGGTACTTACGGGTAATCTAACCAGGTCATTCAGAGGAAGGGATGGATTAACAGTTAATCGTCTGCCCGCGGTTAACGATGATAAAAGATCGATAGTTTTGAGAGGATACTGCTAAAGCCAAATGCTTTATGTTATTGAAAAACGTGCCAATTATAGAGTCTGAAGGCAGCCGGAACAAAATAAAGCATTAAAATTGGTAAATGCAATACCCGCCAGGTTCAATTTTTTTTGTTAATCCCCTGCACTAGGAATAATTTTAAACCTAAATCCATCTTATTGCGTGTTCATTTTATTGCCATTGGAGGCAGCGTAATGCATCAGTTAGCGATTGCCCTGGCAAGAAAAGGGTATCTGGTTAGTGGAAGTGACGACGAGATCTTTGAGCCGGCGCGCAGCAATCTTGAAAAGGAGGGCATCCTGCCGGCGGCAACCGGCTGGGATCCGGTAAAGATAACTCCGGATCTCGATGCTGTGATTCTGGGAATGCATGCGAAAGGTGATAATCCGGAACTCCTTAGAGCTCAGGAGCTTGGACTGAAAATATACTCCTTTCCCGAATATATTTTTCAGGAAAGCCGGCACAAGAAACGCGTTGTTGTGGGAGGAAGCCATGGGAAAACCACCACCACCGCCATGATCATGCACGTTCTAAAGCAGGAGGGCATGGATTTCGATTATATGGTGGGCGCCCGGTTGCCGGGTTTTGAATATGCTGTTAGCATCAGTGACGCGCCGGTCATTATTTGTGAAGGGGATGAATATCCGGCCAGCGCCCTGGAAAAGAGACCCAAATTTCACTTCCTGTTTCCGCATATTGCTGTGATTACCGGTATTGCCTGGGACCATATCAACGTATTCCCAACCTTCGATTTTTACCTCGAACAATTCCGCCTTTTTATCCGGATGATTGAACCGGGAGGCATGCTGGTTTACAACGAAACAGATCCGGTGCTCCGCGAATTGGTAGCCGCCGAGCAGGTGAATATCCGCAAAACGGCTTATGGCATTCCGGAACACCAGGTAGTGGATGGTCAAACGACGGTGGTTTTGAACGGTATGCAGATGGAACTCCGGGTTTTCGGAACCCATAATCTGCTGAACCTTCACGCTGCCTGGATCGTTTGCCGCGAACTGGGCCTGCCTGCTGATCATTTTCTGAAGCATATTTCCGGATTTGCCGGTGCCTCGAAACGACTGGAATTATTGGCAGAAAAGGGCAACACCCGGATTTACCGGGATTTTGCCCATGCTCCTTCGAAAGTAAAAGCAACCATTGCGGCAATGAAGGAACAATTTCCGGATAGGCGGCTGATCGCTGTGCTGGAACTGCATACTTACAGCAGCCTCCAGGCCGGATTCATGAGTGAATACAAAGGAGCTTTGGATCCCGCTGACGCCGCCCTGCTCTATTACTCAGCGCACGCGCTGGAGCTGAAACGGTTGCCTCCGCTGGATCCGCAAGTGATCAGAAACGGGTTTGCCAACCCGGAGCTGGAAATACTCAATTCGGCACAGGAATTGTCGCGCTGGTTAAGGAGGCAGTCTTACGAAAACAGTAATTTGCTACTGATGAGTTCCGGCAATTATGATGGACTGGATATCGCTACATTTGCCAAAGAAATTACTGCATAACCTATAAAGATTCATGTTACAATTAACAAAACCCCTGGCAGTTATTGACCTGGAAACCACGGGAACCAATCTGTCCACCGATCGAATTGTTGAAATTGCCATTGTAAAACTGATGCCGGATGGCAGTAAAACGGTCAAGCACAAGCTGATCAATCCGGGTATGCCGATTCCGAAACAGGCATCCGATATTCATGGCATTACCGACGAGCAGGTTAAAGATGCGCCCAGTTTCCGGCAGGCAGCCAATGAATTAAAGCAGTTCCTGGATCACAGCGACCTGGCGGGGTACAATTCCAACCGGTTCGACATCCCCCTGCTGGTAGAGGAGTTCCTGCGGATCGGAATCGATTTCGACATGAAGGGAAGGAAGCTGATTGATGTACAAAGGGTGTTTCACCTGATGGAGCAAAGAACGCTTACCGCGGCTTACCGGTTTTACTGCGACAAGGTTCATGATGGAGCCCATGGGGCCCAGGCGGATGCAGAAGCAACACTGGAAATCCTACAGGCTCAAATCGGGAGGTATCCCCAAATGGGAGCGGATGTGGACAGCATTCTTAAATTCACAGGAGATGACCAGGTGGTGGATTTTGCAAGAAGGTTTTCTATGGAAAATGGGATTGAAATCTTTAACTTCGGAAAACACAAAGGCAGAGCCGTTGCCGACGTATTGAAAAACGAACCACAGTATTACGACTGGATGATGAAGGGAGACTTCCCTATGCACACCAAACAGAAGCTCACCGAGATCTTTAACCGCATGATGTTAAAAAAGGACAAAACGGTTGGTTAATCTGTTCCGCGTGATCCGTCGTAACCATGGAATGAACTAATTTTACAGATTAATATTCCGGCTTGGAAAAGATTGCAGTCATACCAACCTACAACGAGAAAGAAAATATTTCCGCGATCGTCGAGGCTGTATTTGCCTTGAACCAGGGATTTCACATACTGGTTATTGACGACAGTTCTCCGGATGGCACAGCCGGCATCGTGCGGAATCTGCAACAAAAATATCCCAACGAATTATTCCTGGAAGAAAGAAAAGGCAAGCTGGGTCTGGGCACGGCCTATATTCACGGGTTCAAGTGGGCCGCGGAAAAAGAGTATCAATATATTTTTGAAATGGATGCTGATTTCTCTCATAACCCAAACGACCTGCAGCGGTTATACGAAGCATGCAAACACCAGGGCGCCGATGTGGCCGTAGGTTCGCGCTACGTTCAGGGAGGGGGGAATGTGAACTGGCCGAGAAACCGGATTTTGCTTTCCAAGGGGGCATCGATTTATACCCGTATCATAACCTGGATGCCCATTCACGATCCCACCGCTGGTTTTGTTTGTTATACCCGGGAAGTACTGCAGACCATTAATCTGGATGAGATCCGTTTCGCAGGTTATGCCTTTCAGATTGAAATGAAATTTGCCGCCTGGAAGCTTGGGTTTAAAATAAAAGAAGTGCCCATTATTTTTGAGGACCGGAAGCTGGGTGTTTCTAAAATGAACAAAGGCATCGTAAAGGAGGGCATTCTGGGCGTATTAAAACTACGTTGGAATGCTGTTTTTAAAAGTTACCGGAAGCGCGTAAAAAATACCGGCCCGGTGGTAAATCACTTCAACCGGAACATGGCGGTAGAAGGAAAATGATCTTTCTTTGCTTCCTCCATGAAGAAAGCGTTCATCCAGTTACATATTGCTGTTTTCCTTGCCGGATTCACCGGCATTATGGGAAGACTGATTACCCTTAACGAATCTCTTTTGGTGTGGTATCGCCTGCTGATCACCTGCACAGTGCTCTGGATTTTGTCAGGATTCAGAAAAAAAACGGCCTCTCCGGAACGTTCGCAGATGATTAAGGCCGCCGGTATCGGGATCATTCTCATTATACACTGGGTGAGCTTCTATGCGGGTATAAAATATTCAACTGTTTCAACTGCCCTGGTCTGTTTTTCCGCCATTGGTTTTTTTACGGCCATCCTGGAGCCCATCCTGCTCCGCAAGCGGATGGACAAAATTGAGCTCCTGTTGGGTTTGCTGGTGATCCTCGGCATTGGCATTATATTCCATTTCGATCCCCGGTATAAGACTGGAATCATCATTTCCCTGTGTTCGGCATTTTTTGCGAGTATTTTCCCGGTGCTTAACTGGAAACTGTTACAAACCATGAATGTGGAATCGGCCACCCGGTATCAGCTTAGTGGAGGCTTTTTATTCCTGACCCTGCTGATTCCTTTTTATCTGCATTTTTTCCCGTCGAGGATTTATCCATCCGTCAACGATTGGTTTTGGCTGCTGGTACTGGCGCTGATTTGTACGGTGCTGGCTTATTCGCTGATGATGACTGCACAGCAGAAAATTCCCGCTTTTACCTTAAACCTCACCTATAACCTGGAGCCCATTTATGGGATTGCACTGGCTTTTCTTATTTACCGGGAAGACAAATCGGTCAGCCGGGGATTTTATTATGGACTCGCCCTGATCGTTGCTGCCATTGCTTTGCAGATGGTCAGGCTCTGGAAGATCTCAGGAAAAAATAATCAGGCCGCCTTGGTGGAGATATAACGGACAAGACTTCGTTTGGCTACGGGCAATAAGGTTTCGTCAACCGGGAACTTCAGGCTGGTTTCAATGGAATATACAGCAGGGTGAGCAAAATCCGGATTCCGGGTAAGCAATTCTGACTTAATCTGTTCGTACGTGTTGCTGATGCTTCGTTGCCAGCTGTCGATGTATTCTGTGCGCATGCTCCGGTATTTCTCGTCGTGCTTTTCAAAAAAACTGATCCGGTAACTGTAAGCCCGCGTCGCATGACAGGATCCTTCACTCAATAAAAAATATCCTTCCTTGCTGTTCAGGGGCATAATGCCCACCGGTTGAATAGTTAATTTTTCTTCAACAAATTCATAAATTTCCGTGCCATTGCTGATGGCCGTTTTCATGTGGGCTGCCGAATAGTCAATGATCTCTTCGAGTTCCTGCATCAACTCATCATCCTGGATCATCTGTTCGTATAAAACCTGTAGTTTTTCAATTTGTACGCCAGATAGTTTTTTCGGGAACTGTTCCTGAAGGAATTTTTTGTTCTCCCGGAAAGCCACGAGATTATTATAGTGAAAGATAACTTCAGCCAGTTGCGGATAGAGTTTATTTTCCCTGAAATGGCGGTTGATTTCCTGCAGATAGGCCAGGAGGGTGTATTTTTTTAATTCAAAATCGATGTAGCCGTCGGCAAACCAGGTCTCCGAGAGTGTTTTCATCGTATAGGTTTTGGTAAGTTATTGAATTTACAAAATCTATTCTGTATGTAGAACGATGAGGATGGGAATTTGTTTTGTGGGTCTCTTTAAAGCAGTAGATGGTATATGGTGGATAGTGGATGGAACCCAGGAGCGATTTTGCACTTAGGATCCATCGACTATCCACCATAACTATGTACAATGAATTCAAGCTGTAAACGCCTCAAGCTCCTTAGCCACAGCGCTCAGAAAAGTCGCGCCCAGGCTACCGTCTATAATCCGGTGGTCATAGCTCATGGACAGATACATCATATGACGGATACCGATCGCGTCGCCCTGTTCGGTTTCGATCACCACAGGACGCTTTTTGATGGCACCCACGGCAAGAATAGCCACCTGGGGCTGGTTGATAATGGGCGTGCCCATCAGGCTGCCGAAAACACCTACGTTCGTAAGCGTAAAAGTGCCATCCTGGATGTCTTCCGGCTTTAATTTATTGTTGCGGGCCTGGTTGGCCAGCATGTTCACCTGCCGCGCAAGGCCTACACGATTGAAATTATCGGCATATTTGATCACCGGAACAATCAGGCTGCCCGAGGGCAACGCCGTAGCCATCCCGATATGGATATCTTTCCGGATGATGATCTTATCTCCCTGCAGAGAACTGTTGATCAGCGGATATTTTTTAATGCACTTTACAAGGGCTTCAATGAATAAGGGGGTCAGGGTAAGTTTGGTACCTTCTCTTTTTTCAAAATCTGCTTTTTCCTTTTCGCGCCAGGTCACCAGGTTCGTTACGTCTGCTTCAGAAAAACTGGTTACATGAGGGCTGGTATGCTTACTTCTCACCATGTGGTCGGCAATGAGCCGGCGCATTCTATCCATTTCCTGGATTTCTACGTTCCCGCCGGCACTGTATTCAAAAGCGTCCGGCGTTTTTCCGGATGTTTCGGGAGCGGCGCCCGGATAGGGCTGGGTTTCATCGAATCCTGATTGCGCAGATTCTCCGAAGGATCCTGCAAAAGATCCGTTGCTTTCCTTTTTATGTGTAACATATTGCAGGATGTCTCTCTTGGTCACTCTTCCTTCATTACCCGTTCCCGGAATCTTTTCCAGCTCACCGACAGAAATGCCCTCATTGCCAGCAATATTCAATACCAGGGGAGAATAAAACCGGTTGCCATTCGATTTTACTGCATCCGGAGCCTGATCCGGATGGGACGCCATAACCGGAGTCTCTCTTTCTTCCGGAACTGACGGTTTAACTTCATCCGGCACGGGTTCCGCTACTTCCGTTTTTATTCTGGCTATAACAGCACCCACGGGCACGACATCATTTACCTGGAAAAGAATTTCTTCCAGAACACCGGCCGTTGTAGAGGGAACTTCGCTGTCAACCTTATCCGTGGCTATATCCAGTAAAGATTCATCCTGCTTCACCGTATCTCCGGGATGCTTATGCCACTTGAGAATCGTGGCCTCCATAATGCTCTCACCCATTTTCGGCATTAACAGATCTACAATCGCCATGAGATGAACTTTAGGTTCGGTCAAAAGTAAATATTAATTATTAATTAAGTCACGCGCAAGCACGGATCAGGGCTGCGACAAAATGAATTTTCTTAACAAGTTGAGCACATTCGTTGCAGTAAGTTCAATATTCCTTTGCCGGTCGAACCGGAAATGGAGTTTCCGGGTTTCCGTTATATGACGGTTCCCGGCCGCAATCCAAACTGTTCCAACCGGTTTTGATTCTGTTCCCCCGTCTGGCCCCATGATGCCGGAAGTGGCCAGTGCATAATCGCTGTGGAATAAATTTAATGCGCCTGTTATCATTTCCCGGACGGTTTTTTCGCTTACGGCACCTACGGAAGACAAAGTATCTCCCTGCACCTGTAAAACTTTTTCCTTGATGTCGTTGTGGTAGGGTATCAGGCCTCCCCTGAAGTAACCGCTTGATCCGGGAATGGAAGTCAGGAGATGAGCAACATAACCGCCCGTGCAACTTTCTGCCGTGGCCAGGGTTTTGTTTTTGGTTTTTAATAATTTCCCCAGTGCCTCCTGCAGGGAAACGTCTTCATCTGTTACCATCCATTCCTTCACCAGTTCCTTCAGTTTTGAAAACTGAACATCCGTTTCCCGCCGAATGAGATCAGCATCATCACTCAGGCCAGTCAGCCTTAACCGAACCATAGCATATCCCGGAAGATAGGCCAGGCGGATTGCTGGAGGCAATCCCGATTCAAAGGCATGAATATGATCCGCCAGGTAGGATTCACCCACTCCGGCAGTAAGCAAAGTGCGGTGCGCGATAAAAGGCATCTTGAATTTCTGCTGCAGGAAAGGAATTACCTCATCTGTCATCATGCCTTTCATTTCGTGGGGAACCCCCGGCATCGACACAAATATTTTTCCATCTCTTTCGAACAGCATACCGGGCGCCGTGCCCCTTTTATTCTGGATCACCCGGCAGGATTCGGGGACTTCGGCCTGTTTCAGATTCCGTTCAATCATCGGGCGTTGTAAAACCGTTTCGAAAATATATTTTACGTTTTGTAATGCATCTTCGTTCACGATCAGTCGGGTATGAAAATAATCACAGAGCAGCGGTTTGGTGATGTCGTCTGCAGTAGGTCCCAGTCCACCGGTGATCAATATGATTTCCGATACCGCAGCCTCTTCATCCAGCGTCCTCCAGATTTCGTCCCGGCTGTCGCCAACGGCTACCCGCCGTTTCACCCATATCCCGGCCTTGTTGAGTTCCTGGGCCATCCAGGCGCTGTTGGTGTCAATCACCTGACCAATCAGCAGTTCATCACCGATGGTTATAATAGATGCGTTTGTCATAATCTGATGATTCATATGAAACCGTGCTTGCTGAAATCCGGGGAAGTGCCGGTCTTATTGTTGAAAATAGGGTTCCAGAATGCGGCGAAGGGCTTCCGGCATCTGGCTTTTTTCAAAACTGCCCATGCTGACAAAATACAGGATTACTTTTCCAATGGTGAGCAGTTTCTTTTCCTGGTTATATACCTCGTGTTCAAAACTGATGCGATGCGCAACAGGCAGTTCACGTAAAATAGTTTTAATGATGAGCAGGTCATCGTAATGGGCGGGTCTTAGAAATTTGGTTTGCATTTCCACCACCGGCATAATAACACCCAGGGCTTCCATTTCCTTGTACGTAAATCCCAGCTTACGGATGGATTCTGCCCGGGCCACTTCGAAATACTGAGCGTAATTTCCATAATACACCACATTCATCTGATCGGTCTCCGCATATCTGACCCGTATCTGTGTTTCGCTAATGAACATGCTGATGGATTGTGAATGATTTCCCTTTTTTATTTCGCCATCATGCCATCCACACTCACCCTTCCCGGGCCCAGCAGCAGAATGGAGAATACGCTCGTCAGATAAATAACGCCCAAATCCATGTTTTTGATGGGCTGACCCCGGTGGTACATAAAAACCGCAAAGGACAGGTCAAGCACGATCACAAAAGCGGCAAGCCGCGTAAACAGTCCCAATACCAGGAGCATGGAGCAGAACACTTCTGCAAAAATAGAAAGGATCAGTGTGTTCCGGTGTCCGATACGCAGGGGGTCAAAAAAGCTGCCGGACATTTCGCTGAAATTGGAGATTTTGAGCAATCCGTGGGCGATGAGCAACATCAGTCCCGTCACCACCCGCTGCACCAGCATCGCGAAATTAAAGGCGTTATCTGAATACGCTGTGGACAATAATTTTTTCATCGGGAATATTTAAGCCAAATGTAATGGATTTGAGCTTTTTAGCCGTTGTTCTAAGGAAATGTTAATCCTGCCAGTTATCCACATCTGTTTGGAACAATCTTTGGTATTAGAAGAAAATATTCAGAAACTTGAGCGCGTGAATAACTATATACGGATGAAACGATTACTCTTTCCGTCCCTCCTTCTTTTCTTTTATTCGGCAAATGCACAACAGACGCTGTACCTGAACGATCCGCAAAGTGCTTACAAACAGGCGCGGGAATATTTTCAGAAGCAGAACTATAGTTTAGCCTATCCGATTTTCAGGGAGTTGGATCAGGACCAGCAGAATAAATTGCAGGGCAGTGAGTCTTTTGAACGCCAGGATGTTCATTATTATACACTGGTGTGTTCCCTGAACCAGGACGACAGTGCTGCGGTGGCGCCGGCAAGGCAGTTCATAGCAACCGAAAATAATGCGGCGAGAGGCCAGATGCTCAGTTATCACCTCGCTGAATATGAATTCCGCCGGGGAAATTATGAATCCGCGCTTCATTTATACGAAACTGCCAGCATCGATAATCTGAGCAATGCAGAAATCGCCAATGCAAAATTTCACCAGGGATATGCCTATTTTGTAAAAAAGGATTTCGACCGGGCCAAACCTCTGCTGGATGCTATCCGCCAGCTTCCTGCCGATCCCAATTATATTGACGCGAATTACTATTACGGGTACATCTCTTTTTATCAGAAGAAGTACAGCGATGCATCCACGGCTTTTTCCATAGTGGAGAATAGCCCGAAATACCGCACTGTAGTTCCCTACTATATCGCGAACATATACCTGATACAAAAACAGAAGGACAAGGCCATTGCTTATGCCGCTTCCAAACTGGATGCCGGCAATCAGTACTACGATGCGGAGCTCCGGGAATTGACGGGGCACGGCTATTATGAGCAGAAAAACTTCGAAAAAGCGCTCCCCTTTCTGGAGTCCTATGTAAGCAAGTCAAAGAAGGTGACCCGGCAGGATATGTTTGAACTGTCGTATTGTTACTACGAGCTTAAAAATTATAAAAAAGCCATTGACGGTTTCAAACAGTTGGGCGGAAAAGAAGATTCCCTTGCCCAGAACGCCATGTACCTTCTGGGGGATAGCTATCTGAAAACCGGGCAGAAAGCCAACGCGCGTAATGCTTTTTTGTTTTGCGCTTCCAATAGCAGTTACCCCGTGCAGAAAGAGATTTCCCAGTTTCATTATGCCAAACTTTCTTATGAACTCGGCTATCCCGATGAAGCGCTCACCGGCTTACGGAGTTTTCTTTCACAGTACCCGCAATCGACCTATGCCTCGGAGGCCAGGGAATTGCTGCTCAGTGTACTGGCGAATACAAGCAACTATAGAGACGCCCTGGCATTGATGGACAGTCTTACCAATCCTTCAGAGAACGCGCGGCAATTGCATACCAAAGTGCTTTACGGAAGGGCGACGGAACTTATCAATGACGGGAATCTGCAGAATGCAAATGAGCTGCTGGACAAGGCTCTCAGGGAGCGGAGTAATACAGCGTTCCTGCCCTATATTAATTTCTGGAAAGGAGAAATTGCCTATCGGCTAAACCACCTGGATGAGGCCATTCCCTATTTCTTTGAATACCTGAAAATGCCGGTGAGCCGGGGAGAAGTGAATCCAGCCAATGCGAAATATACTTTGGGATATTGCTATCTGAAAAAAGAGAACTACCGGGAGGCCCAGGGGTTTTTTGAACAGGTGGTTAAGAATCCGCGAATCAACGCCTCCCCGCTGGAGCAGGATGCCTTTATACGCGATGCGGACTGTTATTATATGAACCGGGACTATAGAACAGCGGTGATGATGTATGATAAGGTACTCGATTATTCATGGGCTTCATCGGATTATGCAACTTTTCAAAAGGCCATGGTAGCAGGTGTGAGTTCTTCCAACGAAAAAATTTCCCTGCTCAACGGGCTGATCCGGAAATTTCCAACTTCCGATCTGACGGCCGATGCGAACATGGAAATTGCCAATACCTATCTTTCCAATGAACAATACCGCGAATCCCTGCCGTTCCTGAAAAATGTGTTGAATTCCAGCGGGCACGATGCGCTCAAACCCAGGGCCTACCTGCGTTCCGGCATTGCTTATTTTAATCTGGAAAACAATAATGAGGCATTGAATCAATACAACCAGTTGCTGAAACAGTATCCTAATTCCGTGGAAGCCCAGGAAGCGCTGGACAATGCCAAATCCATTTATGTGGAAGAAGGCCGCAGCAGTGAGTATGTAAATTTTGCGAAGTCCATGGGCATCTCCATTTCGACAAGCCAGGAAGATCAGTTGGCCTATCAGGAGGCTGAGGTACAGTTCAACAATGGTAATTTTTCGGCAGCTCAGCAGAAATTTGAAGATTATCTGAAGAAGTTTCCGGACGGGAAATATTCTCTCGAAGCCAATTATTATAAGAGCGAGATGTATGCCAATCAGAAAAACTGGACACTGGCCGTGACCGGTTATGAGATCGTGGCAGATAAGGCGCCGAATAAATTTGCTGAGAGATCCCTGTTGCAGGCGGCGCGGTTGAATTTCTTTTATATTAAGGATTATGGCAAAGCAGAAACCTATTATACGCGACTGAAAGATTTTGCTTCTTCCCAGGAAAACAAGGTGGAAGCCATGCGCGGTTTGCTTCGCAGCCAGTATGAATTGCAACACTGGTCCAATGCTGTTGGCAATGCACAGGACCTGCTCAGCCAGAAAGGCATCGGTTCTGATGATAAGATCATAGCCAATATGATCATCGGTAAGTCATACCTCACCGATGGCAAATGTGATCAGGCTTTGCCTTATTTTAAGGCCGTTGTATCCCTGAGCCGGGCAACATACGGTGCGGAAGCGCAATACCAGATTGCGGAATGCCAGTTTGGGCAGGACCGGTTAAAAGAAGCGGAGAAATCAGCCTTTGAAGTAATTCACAAATCGGGCTCTTATGAATTATGGGTGACAAAGTCCTATTTGTTGTTGGGAGATATTTATCTCAAGGAAAAAGATTATTTCAATGCCCGGGCCACTTTCCAGAGCCTCGCACAAAATGCAAAGATCGAAGAATTGCGGGTTCAGGCCGAGCAACGTCTGGGCCAGGTAAAAGAAGAAGAAGCTAAGAATAGTAAAATCAGCAATGACAACTGAGATGCGTTCTAATCCATTGAATTTTATGAAGGGAATTATCTTTCTAATTATCGTGCTGCTGCTGGTCAATACGTCCGTCAGGGCGCAGGATACCACGAAGCGTAAAACCATTAATATCACATCCACCTTCAAACCCTCGCTGAAAAATACGGCCAAGATCAATTTCAATGCGGAGGCCCCGCTCATGGATACAGCCCGTCCGAATCTCTCTTATAATCTGCCGGTGCAGTATTTGCCCTTGCAATACCAGCCCGTTGGGCTAAACCCTGTAGCCCTTCCCGGTGATACCATGAAAATCTGGAATAACGATAATTATATCAAAGTCGGGGTAGGGAATGTTCACCTGCCGTATGTGAAGGCTGGATTGAGTTTCGGGGATAAGAGATACAGTTTTTTTAATGTATTTGCTGAAGGGTATTCCTCCAAAGGAGACCTGGACTATCAGAAGAATACCTTTTTGGCCGCATCCATCCTGGGAACAGTGAAGACAAAGAATAACCTGGAATGGAATGGTAAACTGGGATTTCAGGCAGATGGATATTATTTGTACGGCTTTCAGCCCAAAACGCTGAGTTTTGTCAACAGCCAGCTGCAACAGCAGTTTGTGACCTTTGAAGGCAAGATCGGACTACGGAACACCGTGCCGACAGATTTCGGCCTCACTTATAACCCGAATTTGAAAGTGCTGGCGTTTGGGGACAATGAGTCTCCCCGCGGCGCAGAAATCAATACGGTTGTTAACCTGCCTTTGCAAAAATCGATCGGGGAACATTTTGGAGTCAATCTGGGGGTAACGGCAGACCTGACCCATTATCAGGTAAATGATGTTTTCACGGAGAACAACAATCTGTTTTATGTGTCGCCGGCCGTGGTCTATCATTCCGATAATATTTCCATTCATGCGGAAATGACGCCTTCCTGGGACCAAAATGATTTTCATCTGCTTCCGAATTTTTCAGCAGACTATACAACAGACGACAAGAAGTTTACGCTTTTTGCCGCGTTGAACGGGTATTATGAAAAAGGAAGCTATCAGCGATTTGCTACCATCAATCCCTGGCTATGGCAGCCTTCGGATCTGTTGAATACCCGCGTGCAGGAATTCTATGGAGGATTTAAAGGATCTATCAATAATCACGTTTCTTACCTGGCAAAAGCCGGTTTGTCAGAATACCACAACATGCCATTATTCCTGAATGACAGCCTGGACGGTAAAAATTTCAAGGTCATTTATGAAAGCAAGCTTGATGCCTTCAACGTGCACGGCGAGATGAGTTATACTCAGGGAGAACAGTTCAGTGCAACAGCCGGGCTCACCCTCCGGAATTTTAAGAGCAAAGAGGAATACCGGGCCTGGGGTATGTTGCCTCTGGAACTTAATGCCAATTTGCGCTGGGAGATCCTGAAGGACCTTTGGCTAAAAGGCGATCTCTGGGCATTTGACGGGGCTTCTTTCCGGGCACTTGACAATTCCGTTCGGACCGGAAAGGGAGGATTTGACCTGAATGCTGGTCTGGAGTTCAGATTAACCCATCAATTTAACCTCTGGCTCCAGATGAATAACCTGTTTAATGATAAATATCAGCGCTGGAATCAGTATCCTGTTTATGGATTCAATATCTTAGGGGGTGTTATTTTTTCTTTTGGAGGGAAATAGGGGTTCTGATAACAGATTCTGATATGTATTCAATTCTTAACAAATATCTCTTTCAGCATAAAAGCATCAGTATTCCGGGCTTGGGCACCATTTGCTTGGAGACTCAGCCCGCCAGCCTGGATTCTTCTACGCGAACCATTCTGCCGCCTGTTTATTATTTCCGGTTTGATAAATATTCCGATACGCCGGACAAAGACTTTTTTTCTTATCTGGCCACCATCCGGCAAATACCGGAATATGAAGCCATGCGGCAATACAACGAATTTGCTTATGCTTTACGTGACCGGATAAATCATCTTCAGAAAACAGTATGGGAAGGGGTTGGCGAATTAAAGAAAGATCAGGAGGGAAATATCCAATTTGATTCTACCCTGCAGAACCCTTTTTTTCTTCAACCGGTATCTGCGGAAAAACTGGTTCGTGCGAATGCCCAGCATACCCTTCTGGTGGGCGATAGAGAAAGGACCAGCGACGAGATGAGTAAATGGTTTTCCGAGGAGCCCGTTCAGGGAAACCGCCTGTGGTGGCTGGTTGCACTGATAACCGGAGTGGCAGCACTGCTGCTGATAGCCATTCATTTTTCGTCTCATGGCTGGAATGTGGAATCCACCGGGAACCAGCAGGCGATCCACGTGAATAAATAATTTTACATTTTCGCAGAATCAATTCTCATCAAACCCGATGGTTGCTGATATTTCTTCTTCGTCCCAATGCCCCGTGTGTAAAAGTGAACAAGTTCATTTTGCCCTCAGTGCCAGGGACCAAACGGTATCCGGTGAATTTTTCGAAATATGGACCTGTAATCATTGCTCGCTCCGTTTTACCCGCAATGCCCCGCCTCCGGAAAATATTGGCCGGTATTATCAATCTGAAAACTATATTTCCCATAGCAACACGCACAAGGGGCTGGTGAATACTTTGTATCATCGGGTGCGTAACCTTACCCTGGCCTCAAAATTCAGGCTTGTTCAGTCGGCTACCGGGCTGAAGCAGGGAGACCATCTGGATATTGGTGCAGGCACGGGAGCTTTTGTGAAATTCATGAGTGAAAAAGGCTGGCGCAGTCAGGGAATCGAACCTGATGAAAGTGCACGCCGGAATGCATTGACTGATCATCAGACTCATCTGCATCCAGCCGAAGCATTTCCATCCGTCCCTTCGGCCTCGCTGGACGCCATTACCCTATGGCATGTGCTGGAGCATGTGCATGATCTGCATCCTTACCTGCAACATATTAAAAAATTGTTGAGGCCTTCCGGCAGATTGTTTATTGCCGTTCCGAATTATACCAGCTACGACGGAATGAAATACCGGGAAAACTGGGCTGCTTACGATGTGCCGAGACATTTGTATCATTTTTCCCCTGCCTCCATGAAGTATCTGCTGAATGCAAACGGGTTTAAACTGATCAGGACGGAGCCGATGTGGTTCGACAGTTTTTATATTAGTCTCCTGAGCGAGAAATATGCGAAGGGTCGCGCCCCGCTTTTCAATGGATTTTTAACCGGCGCTGTATCCAACATGAAAGCCGTTTTGGATAAAGAACGTTGCAGTTCGCTGATTTATGTTGCCGGGATGTAAGGGCGGATTAATGATGGATGGACATCAGTTGTTAAATCTCACTTCATAAATGCTCGGCCAGAGTTTGCCAGTGACATAGATTTTGTTTTTTGCTGAATCATAGGCAATTCCATTCATGAATTCGGCCTGGGGATCTTTCTCTTTAACTTCTTTATTCAGTTTACTGAAGTCGGCTTTTCCGGTTATTTTTCCGCTTGCGGGGTCAATGCGGACAATATAGCTGGATTCGTAAATATTGGCGTAGATGCTTCCCTTGATGTATTCCAGTTCATTGATATTGCCCACCGGGCCGTTATTGTCCGTTACGCCAACGATTTTGACGGTCTTAAAAGTAGTCGGGTCCATAAATGTGAGATTGCTGGTGCCGTCGCTCAGTATCAGATCGGTGCCATCCGTGGTCATGCCCCAGCCTTCCTTGCCCGGGATAGTGAACTGGCCGGTCTTTTTAAAAGTTTTCGCATCGTAAATAAATCCCAGCTTGTTCTGCCAGGTAAGCTGATAAACTTTTCCGTTCAGAAAAGTTATGCCCTCCCCAAAATAAATCTTGCGGTCCAGTTCTGCCTTTACGGCGATCTTTCCTGTTTTCGGGTCCACCTCTCCGAAAATGGACCGCGTACTGGGAATATCCTCCGGAGCACCCGAACTTTCATACAGTTTTCCATCATGCACCAGCAGCCCTTCCGTATAGGAATTGGTATCGTGGGGTGTGGCATTCATAATGGTATAAGAAATGGCGGCGGGTTCGTTACTGACGACCGGCTCTTCAATAGAACCAGAACTTTCTGTGGAATTGCCGGAATCCCTGCAGGCTGCGAGGGAAATGGCGAGTAAAACAGGCAACAAAAATTTTGGCATATAAAGGTTGGTCCGCAAAAATAACCGGTAAATTCCTAAAATCCTGCTAAATAAGCAATTCAATAAGATCTGTTCCTGACCAGCAGAAGGGAAGATGCTGCAATCATAACCCGCTGATCCGGGTCTTCAGCAGGTCCACATTCAATTTATAATTCCCACCGATTGGAATTTTCATTTTCCCCAGTTCAACGGCGCTTTTTTCTATGGCCCTGATATGTGAAGTGCCTATAATAAAGGAACGGTGTATCCGCACGAACAGGTTGGCCGGCAAAAGATCTTCCAGTCCCTTCATCGTCATATGCACAATGTAATTTCCATGCAATGTGCATAAAATGATGTAATCCTTGATGGCCTGCGCATACAGGATACCGGTGTGTTCGATTTTTACGAGCTTCCCATCTACTTTAAAATAGGAATACGTTTGCTCCTGTTCCGGCCTGATTTGCGTTTTTAAAAATCTGGCTATGCTCATATTGAACCTTTCCAGGGTCACAGGCTTCAGCAGATAGTCAATGGCTTCCAGTTCATAGCTCAATGCGGCATATTCAGAAAAAGCTGTTGTGAAAACGACAGCGGGGGGATTCCGGAGTGACAGGATAAAATCCGTTCCGCTCAGGTTGGGCATTTTAATATCGAGGAACATCAGATCAATTTTTTCCTTGCCGAGTATTTCGAATGCTTCCACGGCGTTTGCGCATTTTTTGACCAGGTGCAATTCTTTTGTTTTCAAAATATGGGCTTCCAATACCTGCTGCGCGAGGGGTTCGTCATCTACCACTATACATTTAACCATCAGACGCGAGTTTTAAGGTTAACCTTACTTCATAAACCGAATTGTTTTCATTTATCACAAGCTGATGCTTTTGCGGATAGAGCAGCTTCAGTCTTTTGGTTACATTCTCCAAGCCTATGCCCTTTTTCGGAGTAAGACTGTTTTTGCAGGCGGCTTTGCTATTCATAACCTCCAGTGTCAGCTCATCATCAGCCACGCAGATGATGATTTTGACATATCCGGTATCGGTTTCTTCTCGCACCCCGTGTTTGAACGCATTTTCTACGAAGGGTAGTAAGAGTAATGGTTCAATATTAGCGTTGCAGTTTATTCCCTGGGTATCGAACCCAACAGATATTTTTTCCGTGTAACGGATGGACTCAACCTGCGCATAGTTTTTTAAAAATTCTATTTCCTGCATAAGCTTTACCTGCTGACGGGTTGCGTCATACAGGATGTATCGCATCATGTCGGAATGCTTCGCTATCAATGGAGCAGCTGCTGCGGAGCCCTGTAAGCTAAGGGCATAGATATTGTTCAGCGTATTAAAAAAGAAATGAGGCTGAAGCTGGGCCTTTAAATATCTTAATTCTGACTGTAATTGTTCCTGCATGATGGTATTCATCAGTTGTTCCTGTTTTACAGATTTAATGAAAAAGGCCAGGGATGAAATGACCAACAGTTCACGGATAATGTAGATTATGCTGAAATGAACAGGAACCTTTGCATGATAGAAAGTTTTTGCACCGGAAACAATACCGTACGGTAGGAAGGATAATTTTGACAACAGCCAATAGGCATAAAGAAAATAGAAGTTTAATAATACCAGGAAAAGTATCAGGAGTAAAGCAAATTTGAAGTATTTCTTTTCGAATAAATAGCCCTGAATGAGCGTCTTGTAGCAGATCCAGAAAGGGATAATATATACGATACCATAAATCAGCCTGTCTGGAATCTCTTTTAAAAAAAGAGTATAGTTATGATTTTCGTACAGATTGTATTCAATGTCTGTTAGTATGTTGAAGAGAAAGAAATAAACCAGGAAAAAAATAATTTCGATCCGGATGAACCTGTTTTTTGCATGGGAGCTGTGATGAATTCGGGATGATGAATGATAGATGCTGGCAGATGGATTTTGTTGTAGAATCACTTTGGGATACTTAGACTTTCAAAGTAATGAATAGTTTTTATTCTCTGGCGCGGGGCAAATTGGAATTGACCTTTTTTCGACAAACCCGTCCCATTTTTCGACAGGGAATGCATTTTCCTGTTTGTCGAACTTACCCGGACTCCGGTCTAAATCATTTTTTTTTACCTGTTAAACTGGATAAGTTTGTCTGAACTAAAGTTTTGGATATGAAATTCTTCGTTTTATTTGTCCTGCTATATGGCATTCCTTGGGCTGCTGTCTCCCAAAACCCGGAATCTGTTCAAGATCCCGGAAGCATTATTCAGTCTGTTAAAAAAGCGCAGGAATCCATTAAGACGATAAACTACACCCTGGAACGAACCGATACTTTGGTGACGGGCGATACGCGAACGATGAGGGGGCATGCCATAATCCGGGTTGATCAAAACGACAGCATATTCGGATTTCAATTTGAGGCAGAAAGAGAAGGTGTCCGTGAGAAAAGCATTTATGACGGGGAAACCGCTTATGAAACGGATGAGGGAAAAAAGACGTATATCCTGCTCGCAAAGCCTTCCTATGTGCTGATGCAGCCGGGCGGACAAATTATCTTAACCGACCTGATCAGGCTGGATACTTCCGGAGCTATAGATATTAAATGCCGGCAGGATGACCGTTTCTTTTATCTCACCGTACGTTATCCGGATCTTAAGGAATACGATGTAATCAGGAGATCTAAAACAGTTGTCATTGACAGAGCCACCTGGTTGCCTGCAGCGGTGAGAAATCATCAGGAGACCCTGGGGAAAGTACAGGATCTGTTCTTTCAGATAATAGAAATCCATATTAATGAACCGGATTTCAGCTATGATTCTTCAGCACAGCATTTTCTGAAAGGATACAGCGCGCGAGTTCCGAAACCTTTCAGGCCCTTGCCGGGCCTGAAAGGCCGGCCGGCTCCGGCATTCAGCCTGTCTTCTTTTGACGGTGCGAAAATATCTTCTGCAGATTTTACGGGCAGGCCGGTACTACTGGATTTTTGGGAAGTCTGGTGCGGCCCATGCGTTGAGTCAATGCCTAAAGTGCAGGGACTATATGATCATTATAAAGAAAAAGGCTTACAGGTTTACGGCATCATAAATGATGCAAAGCAACTGGCCCCGTCGAAGCAGATGGTGAAAAACAGAGGGTTTAATTTCCCCATGCTTATGGGGAATGAACAACTAAAGAAGGACTATAGCGTCGGGGCAATCCCGCAATATGTGCTTATTGATAAGCGGGGTAGAATCTCTTTTGTCAGCTACGGGTATTCCGATGAAATGGAGGGGGCTGTCCAGGAGTCGCTTAAATGAATATTAAAAAGCAAAAGCGTCGCCCGGAGGCAACGCTTTTGCTTTTTAATATTCGCATTCTCAGATATGCGATTCGATCTTTTTCACAAAATTGCTCTTGGGTTGAGCGCCAACCAGTTTATCCACCACTTTGCCGCCCTTGATAAACAGAATCGCAGGGATAGACGTTATGCCATAATTCACTGACAATTCCGGATTGTGATCCACATTTACTTTACCCACGTTGATCTTGCCATCGTATTCTTTGGAAAGTTCTTCAATCACAGGTCCGATAGCGCGACAGGGTCCACACCATTCTGCCCAGAAATCGATTACGGTCAATTTATCAGAAGCAAGCACCTTTTCCTGAAAGTTCGCATCGGTGAATTCATGTGCCATAGTATTCGTTTTAATTTTAGGTAAAATTCAGTTTATTTCTTTAGAATTTTTGTCGTTGCAACGACATCGTTGCAAATAGGCGACCATTTCGTAAAACCCATTCATTCTGTCACTTTCCGGCTAAGAGGAGACGATCTGAACCTCAAACTCCGGACTGCTTTGCAAAAAAGCAGCCATTTCGTCATTCATTTCAAATCCATTCTCCAGCGTATACAGACTGATACGGTGATTGCTTTTTGACTCCAGAATATTGAATTTCAGTGAGGATTTTCCAGGATGCTTCCTCATATTCTTTTCTACGAATTTGATCATGCTTTCATTGAGGTGCCTGGCTTCCAGATCAAGCACCACTTGTTTGGTCAGGATGGGTTTGATGCTTTCCAGCATCATCATTTTATCTACTTTGAACTCAAATTCAGCCCGGTTATATCTCGATTTGAAATAACCGCTCATAAATATATTCTTTCCCTTTTCCAGATAATTGGAGAAACGCGCATAATCCTCGCTCCACAAAATGAATTCGCTTTTCCCGGAATAATCTTCCAGTGTAAATGACCCAAACTGCTTACCTGTTTTGGTAACCCTGTGTTGGGCATCAACAACCAACCCGGCAAGACGGTAAGATTTTCCCGGGTTCGATTGCAGGGTTACGGCTTCTTTGATCTCATTAAAATCGGCCAGGTTGATGATGCCATAATGATTGATTTCGAACTTGAAATGATCCAGTGGATGACCGCTCATGAACATGCCGGTGACATCCTTTTCATGATTGAGTAACTCCGTTAAGGTCCAGTGTTCGCAACCCGGGATCTTTGGTGATTGCACTTCAAATCCTGGCCCGGAATCGCCGAACAGCGTATTGCTGTGCTGAACGTTTTGCGCCTGCACTACGTTTCCAAAACGGATGATTTTTTCAAGCCCGGTGCTGCTGTCCCCGGGTGCTATATAAAAATATTGAGCGCGGTGCAGTTCAGGAAAGCAGTCGAATGCGCCGGCATAGGCCAGGCTTTCCAGAGTTTTCTTATTTACGGTTCGCTGGTTGATGCGTTTGATCAGGTCAAATATGGAGGCGAACGCAGTACCTTTCTCTCTTTCTTCGATAATGGCTGCCACGGCGGCCTCACCCACGCCCTTCAGTCCGCCGAGCCCTACCCGGATTTCCCCTTTTCCGTTGACGGCAAATCCTTGTTTGGATTCGTTTACATCCGGGCCGAGTACCCTTAACCCCATGCGCGTACACTCTTCCATGAAGAATGTTATTTTTTCAATGTTGCCCGAGTGATTGAGCACCGCAGCCATATATTCGGAAGGGTAGTGGGATTTCAGATAAGCCGTCTGATAAGCCACATAGGCATAACAGGTGGAATGTGACTTATTGAATGCATATTGGGCGAAAGCCTCCCAGTCGGTCCAGATCTTTTCCAGAGTTTCTGCGGCATGTCCTTTCTGGGTTGCACCGGCTATGAACTGGTTTTTCATCTTATCCAGGATAGACTTCTGTTTTTTACCCATCGCCTTTCGCAAAACATCGGCGTCTCCTTTGCTGAATCCTGCGATTTGTTGGGCCAACAGCATAACCTGTTCCTGATATACCGTAATTCCGTAAGTGTCTTTCAGGTATTCTTCCATAATGGGAAGATCATAACGGATGGGTTCGCGGCCATGTTTTCGGTCAATGAATGCCGGTATATAGGCCATCGGACCGGGACGGTACAGGGCGTTCATTGCGGTGAGATCGTCAAACTTGTCCGGTTTCAGGTCCCGCAGATATTTTTGCATGCCCGGGCTTTCAAATTGAAAGGTTCCGATGGTTTCTCCGCGCTGATACAGTTCGAAGGTTTTTTTATCGTCCAGTGGTATTTTGTCGATGTCAATAACCACTCCGTGATTTTGCGCAATGAGTTCCAGCGAGGTTTTTAAAATATTCAGGGTGCGCAATCCGAGAAAGTCCATCTTCAGTACACCAGCTTCTTCAATGATACTGCCTTCGATCTGGGTGACAAGCAAATCCGAATCTTTTGCTGTGCAAACCGGAATGATATTGGCCAGGTCTTCCGGCGCAATGATAATACCGGCAGCATGCAATCCCGTATTTCTTACGGATCCTTCCAAACGTTCGGCTTCATGTAATACTTTACTGCGCAGGTCATCCCCGGAATAGATTTCCCTGATTTTTTTGATGAGTTCCCGGTCGTCTCCACCCACACCTTCTTTTTCCTCGAGGGATTTCTCCCCCTCCTTAAGGGTTAAAGGCGCGTGCAAGACCCTTTTCAGGGTAATACCCGGGCGATCGGGAACGAGTTTGGCCAGGGCATTGGCCTCAAACAATGGAAGATCCATTACCCGGGCCACGTCTTTAATGCTCATTTTGGCGGCCATGGTGCCGTAAGTGACGATTTGGGCAACCTGGTTCTTGCCGTATTTCTTAACCACGTAGTCAATCACTTTCTGACGGCCCTCGTCATCAAAATCCGTGTCGATGTCGGGCATTGATTTCCTGTCAGGATTCAGGAACCGTTCAAACAATAAATTGTATTTAATGGGATCGATATTGGTAATGCCTATACAATAGGCCACCACACTACCTGCAGCAGAACCGCGGCCAGGACCCACAAAAACGCCCATTTCACGACCGGCCCGGATGAAATCGCTCACAATTAAAAAGTAACCCGCAAAACCCATGGTTTTAACCGTGAACAATTCAAAGTCGATACGTTCCTGGATTTCTGCGGTGATCTCGCTGTATCTTTTCCGTGCACCCTGAAAAGTGATTTCTTTCAGATATTCCCACTGGTTGAGGTTACTGTCTTTATGGATCTGGAAGGCTTCCGGAATCGGAAAAGCCGGCAGCAGTATATCCTTTTTCAGGTTCAGCACCTCCACTTTGTCGGCAACAAGTGCGGTATTGTGTATGGCTTCGGGGATATCCTTAAAGAGTTCCGTCATCTCGGCCGTGGTCTTCAGGTAAAACTGGTCGTTCGGGAATTTAAAGCGTCGGTTCTTCAGATTTACGTCATCATTTACAAAATCGTCGTAACCGGGTGTGGATTGCTTCTCACCGGTATTGATGCAGAGCAGGATATCGTGCGCGTTGTAGTCGTCCCGGTCAGTATAGTGGCTGTCATTGGTGGCAATGACGGGGACCTGGTATTTTTTTGCCAGCTTCAACAGGAAAAGATTGATTTTTTCCTGTTCCGGTATGTTGTGTCGCTGTAGTTCGATGAAATAATCCTCACCAAACATATCCAGCCACCATTTGAATTCTTTTTCCGCTTTTTCCTCACCCTCGTTTAAAATGGTTTGCGGCACATAGGCTCCGATGCAGCAGGTGGTCGCAATCAGGCCCTCGTGGTATTTTTCAATCAGGGACTTATCAATGCGCGGGTATTTGCTGTAGATGCCTTCGATATAGCCCAGGGAAGTGAGGCGGGTAAGATTCTGGTAACCTTTTTTATTTTTTGCCAGGAGTACCTGGTGGAACCGCTGATCCTTTTGTTCTTTGGTGAATGTTTTCCGGAAGCGATCTGCCACCACATAGAATTCGCAGCCTACGATGGGTTTTACCTTGAGGGTACCATCTTCATTTTTATGTTTGTAAGCTTCCGCCACAAAAGAAAACGCGCCAAACATATTGCCATGGTCGGTTATCGCCAGGGCTGGCATTTTATCCTTTACGGCCTTATTATACAGATTCCGAATGGAGGCCGCGCCGTCCAGCAGGGAATATTGGGTGTGAACATGGAGATGTGAAAATGGGGACATTGGCCTGGTACTTGCTGCAATTAACAAAGAAAAAAACCGTTTGATATTTTTCCCGGGATCTATCTCTTCACATAGAACCCACAATTTTCATAACAACATGATAATCAATAAATAACAGCCCGGATAGTATCCCTGTATTTTCTGATAAAAAGTATATCTTTGCAGGCTTCCGGTATCTAACAAACAAATGAAAAATCAGTTCATTTTCGCATTCATTCTGATCTGCGCGTCCAGCTGCAGTGTGTTCCGTCCCGGAACGGTCACTACGAACACCGCTTCTCCAGACTATACTACGGCTTCTTCAGGCAACACATCCCAGGTTAAGTTTATCAATAGCGTATCCACCGGCGATAACAGCTATACAGGCGAAAAAAGCGCTGAACGGGTCAACCGCGTCATTTCTGATTCCAAGGCCGCTGAAAAAATCGAAAGCCGGGAACGGTTCAGCGGGCTTCAGTTTAAATATGCCATTCTGACGAACACTCCGGTAGAACTGCTTACCAATCAGAAACTGCTGGATTTCATGGATGAATGGTACGGAGTTCCCTATCACTACGGTGGAACGGATAAGGAGGGCATTGACTGCTCGGCCTTTGCATCCCTCCTGATGGCGGATGTATACCAGATAAGCGACCTCCCCCGGATGTCCAGAGATCAGTATAAAGAAACCCGCCGCATACCCAAGACCCATTTACGGGAAGGAGATCTTGTATTTTTTCATACCCTTGGCAAAGGGCATGCGGTAACCCATGTGGGCGTTTACTTATATAATAACCGGTTTATCCACGCATCCGTTTCAGGGGTCCAGATCAGTAATCTGGGTGAAGGCTATTATGCCAGCCACTTTATAGGCGGCGGGCGGGTTATACCGGATTTGTACGGCGACTGAAATACTGTCACTTATCCACTGTCATTCTTTAAATCTGCCCGTTTTCTGCTGACACGAAACTGCCAACTGTGCCCATTTCAGGCTATTTTAAGTAATTGGTACAGAATTTAGTGTAGCTTTGCGGCCCCTTTCGTGGGGCCTCTAAAAACTTTTCACTAAATTTTAAATTTATACAGTCATGGCTAAAAAGTTAGCGATCTCACCAATCGCAGGTACCAAAAACAGAGTTTTTGTAAAACCTGCGCCGGCCGAAGAAAAAACTTCCGGCGGAATCATCATTCCCGATACAGCAAAGGAAAAGCCGCAAAGAGGCGAAGTTGTTGCCATCAGCGATATCGACGAAGACGGCAAAAAGCCTGTGGTTAAAGTAGGCGATGTTGTGCTTTACGGCAAATATTCCGGAACCGAAATCAGCTTTGAGGGCCAGGATTTCTTAAGCATGAGAGAGTCTGATATCATCGCAAAATTTTAAAGCAAATTTGAAAATTTGAAAATTTGAAAATGTGTTGATAAAAGCATGTAATCATTTTCAAGTTCTTCAATTTTCAAATCATCAAATTATCAAATCTTCAAATTAAACAACAATGGCTAAACAACTTTTCTTCGACATCGAAGCGAGAAATAAGATGAAAAAAGGCGTTGACGTACTGGCCAATGCCGTAAAAGTTACCCTGGGTCCCAAAGGACGCAACGTGGTAATCGAAAAGAAATTCGGAGCTCCCACGATTACAAAAGATGGAGTTACCGTGGCAAAAGAAATTGAACTGGAAGACCTGATTGAAAACATGGGTGCCCAGATGGTGAAAGAAGTAGCTTCCAAAACAGCGGATATTGCCGGTGACGGAACGACCACGGCCACGGTTCTGGCTCAGTCCATCATCAGTGAAGGACTCAAGAACGTAGCTGCAGGCGCTAATCCGATGGACCTCAAGCGAGGGATTGATAAAGCGGTGATTGCCGTGGTAAACAACCTGAAACAACAGTCTCAGACCATTGGGAACGACAGCAAAAAGATTCAGCAGGTAGCTTCCATTTCAGCAAACAACGATGAAAACATCGGCAAGCTGATTGCAGAGGCGTTTTCGAAAGTGGGTAAAGAAGGGGTGATTACCGTTGAAGAAGCAAAAGGTACTGACACTACAGTAGATGTAGTGGAAGGTATGCAGTTCGACCGTGGTTATATTTCTCCTTATTTCGTTACCAACAGCGAAAAAATGGAAGCTGAATTGCAGAACCCCTATATTCTCATTTATGATAAGAAGATCTCTGCAATGAAAGATATTTTACAAATTCTGGAGAAAGTGGCACAGGGCGGACGTCCGCTCCTGATCATTGCCGAAGACCTCGAAGGGGAAGCGCTGGCAACACTCGTGGTGAATAAGCTGCGTGGCACGTTGAAAGTGGCTGCTGTTAAGGCTCCCGGCTTTGGCGACCGCAGAAAAGAAATGCTCCAGGATATCGCAACCCTCACCAAGGGTCTGGTGATCAGTGAAGATCAGGGTTACAAGCTCGAAAATGCCGACCTCAGCTATCTGGGCTCTGCCTCTTCCGTAACCATTGATAAAGACAATACCACCATCGTTGGTGGAAAAGGAAAGAAAGAAGACATCGCTGCCCGTGTAAACCAGATCAAGGCGCAGATTGAAGTAACTACTTCAGATTATGATAAGGAAAAACTGCAGGAACGCCTCGCAAAATTAAGCGGTGGTGTGGCTGTATTGTATATTGGTGCCGCAACAGAAATGGAGATGAAGGAGAAGAAGGATCGCGTTGACGACGCCTTACATGCTACAAGGGCAGCTGTTGAAGAAGGAATCGTTCCTGGTGGCGGAGTTGCTTATATCCGTGCCATCGAGCCTCTGGAAAAACTGAAAGGAGCTGCTAACGAAGACGAAACAACAGGAATTCTGATCGTTAAGCGCGCTATCGAAGAGCCGCTTCGCCAGATCGTTCATAATTGCGGAATCGAAGGTAGTATCGTGGTGCAGAAGGTGAAGGA
This sequence comes from Bacteroidota bacterium, assembly GCA_030706635.1. GTDB lineage: Bacteria > Bacteroidota > Bacteroidia > Chitinophagales > Chitinophagaceae > Puia. The sequence continues at coordinate 25,444 of JAUZOD010000001.1, read as the reverse complement.
AGGAAAGGCTGACTACGGTTTCAACGCCCGTACGGAAGTTTATGAAAACCTGCTCAAGGCTGGCGTTATTGACCCTACTAAGGTTACCCGCATTGCCCTTGAAAATGCAGCTTCTATTGCCGGCATGTTGCTGACCACAGAATGTGTGGTTGCTGACCGGCCCAAAAAAGAAGAAGCAAATGCTCATCCGGGCGGTGGCGCTCCAGGCATGGGTGGAATGGATTATTAATAAAAAAATCCGTTGTATAGAAGAACCCTCCTTTTTAGGAGGGTTTTTTTGTTGACGATTGACGGTTGACCGTTGACCGACTTCAGGGACGAATCCGCAACTAATGTCCGTCAACCGTCAACTGTCAACGGTCAACCTATTTCTTCCTCAGATCAGCAATCGTCTTCTTTTCCAGCAATCGCAAATTGGCGTCCCGCACCTGCACCAATACTTCGTGCAGTCCGCAGTGTTTTTCATCGCAGTTCCAGCATTTTTCGTAAAAATAGAGACTTACGCAGGGCAGCAGGGAAATGGGGCCATCTATCAGGCGCATAACCGTAGCCAGGGTGACCGAATTCGGATCTTTGGCAAAAAAATAGCCGCCGCCTTTTCCTTTTTTACTTTCCAGGATACCGGCTTTTCTTAATTCCAGCAGAATGTTTTCCAGAAATTTCAGGGGAATCTTTTTCTTTTTGGAGATTTCTGCTATCAATACCGGCCCCTCATTGGATTTCTCGGACAGATACATCAGGGCCTGAAAAGCGTATTGGGTTTTTTTGGACAGCATAGAACGGTTTCGATTACAAGTTATATTTTATTAATAACAGTTTAAGGGTAAAACAGTTTTTAATATCCCTGTAAACTCAGAATCCCAACACGTCCTTCATGGAAAAAATGCCCTTTTTATGGCAGATATACTCAGCGGCAAGCACGGCTCCGCTGGCAAAACCCTCCCGGCTGTGGGCTGTATGTTTAATCTCCAGATCGTCTATGGCAGACCTGTAGATCACTTCATGGGTTCCCGGAGCCGGGTCCAGACGTTCGCTGGTGATTGGCAGCTCTTCCGGAGAGGAAGAAGGATGGTTAACCCAGGATTTCAAATTGGAAATGTTTTCCAGCACCTGCTCCGCCAGGGTAATGGCAGTACCACTCGGTGCGTCTTTTTTCTGGGTATGATGTGTTTCCCGGATACTCACCCGGTAATCCGGATGGGCTGCCATCAAAGAAGCCAGTTTTTTGTTCAGTTCAAAGAAAATATTTACCCCAATGCTGAAATTACTGGCGTATAAAAAAGTGCCGTCTTTTTTTTCAACCGCTTTTTTTATGGATTCATATTCATTCAGCCAGCCGGTGGATCCGCAAACAACCGGCACCCCGGCATCAATGCATCTGCGCAGGTTGTCTGCCGCGCTGGCGGGCCCGGTAAATTCAATGGCCACATCAGCTTTAGTTAAGTTCTCAGCTGTTAATTCATAACCGTTATCCAGGTCAATTTTCAGAATGATTTCGTGACCTTTCTGCAGGGCAATTTTTTCTATCGTCCTGCCCATTTTCCCATATCCGATTAATGCTATCTTCATAAGTAATCAATGATGTTAGTGCATGTTCAGGGACCTGAGCCTGGGTTTATGGATATCGAATACCAAACTCACGCCGGCAATCAGGTTGGGAGCGGTGATCAGCAGGGGTTTTATTTTAAAACTAAGGTCGCTGTTCACGTTAAAATCCCTTAGATGGGCATCTACCGTGGCATCCACAATATTCAAACCGTAAAATAATATAAAAAATAATACGGAATAATCCTGGTTCTTCCGGAAACTGTCCCGGTTGGTGATGATATCGTTTACATCGCCATTGTTAACCAGCGGAAGCAAGGTGGGGTCTACTTTGGAAAGACTGTCCCCCCGACTCCCATTAATGGTTACCACCAGGGCGTACTGGCATTTCTGGTACCAGCTCTTGTTATAAAAAAACGTATAAGCAGGAATGCCGATGGCCGCGTACACGATAGGGACCTTCCAGAATTTATGGTTGTAAACCTGACCGGCTCCGGGCAGAATGGCAGAATAAATTGTGGCCTTTCTCGGATTGTGTTTTTTTCTGAGTACAGCAGAATCTTTTTCCTGCTGAATAGCGGTTTTGGAAATTGACGATATGCTGTCTCCTTTTACCAGCAGCGTGTCCTGATGCAGAAAAGCTTTCTTAAGCGGAACGGAATCTATGTGTTGTCTAACCGGTTTCGGCATCCGGGAGCTGTCGGAACCGATTCGTGGAATGCTGTCCCGCTGCTGACTGTAAACGGTTTGTGCGAAAGAAATCCCGGTGAATAAAAAGAGAAAGAAAATTACCTGCCTCATACCGAACGCTTAATTAATCTCCACGCCTAGCTGATCAAGAATTTTATTGAGCTCCTGCACAGAATAGTATTCGATGGAGATACTTCCTTCTCCCTTGCTGTTGTGACTGAGCTTTACGCGGGTGCTGAAATGCGTTGCTAAAGTATCTTCAATTTTTCTGTATGCTTCCGGTAATGGAGCTTTTACAGATTCTTTAACAGCGGGGCTTGTTTTGTATAATTTACGAACGAGTTCTTCGGTCTGGCGAACAGATAGGGAGCGGTGTTTTATTTCCTGAAACAAATACAGTTGTTTATCCACGGTATCCACATTGATCAGAGCCCGCGCATGACCCATGGAGATCACGTTGTTCCGGAGCGCCACCTGGATATCGGGTGGGAGTTTAAGCAGGCGGACGTAGTTGGCAACAGTGCTTCTTTCTTTACCCATTCTTTCAGAAACCTGTTCCTGGGTAAAGTTGAGGTCGTCCATCATGCGTTTATAACTCAGGGCCACTTCCATGGCGTTGAGATCTTCGCGCTGGAGATTTTCCAGCAGGGCAAGCTCGAGCAGTTGCTGATCATTGGCCTGACGGATATAGGCCGGGATATCTTTGATTCCGGCGAGCTTGCCTGCACGGAGCCGGCGTTCGCCGGAAATCAGGCGGTACTTGCCGCCCGCCAACTTCGAAACCGTAATGGGTTGAATGATGTCGTGCATCCGGATAGAAGCAGAGAGTTCCTGTAAAGCGGTTTCATCGAAATCGCGGCGCGGCTGTTTTGGATTTGTTTCGATGAGATCAAGTGGAATACGAAGGATGCCGGTTATGTTTTCGGCCACAGCCGGCCGAAGGCCGCCGCCGGCCGTTTTCAGATCTGTATCAATATGTTGAAGAAGAGAACGGATTCCCTTTCCCAGTGCTTCTTTATCTTTCTTATTCGGAGTGGTCATGATTGATTTCGTATTTCGCACGCTGCTATTCGAGAATGCGTTCTTCCTGGGTCATCCGGGTCATATTGTTTTTCTGCAAAACCTCTTTCGCGAGATTGAGATAATTCATGGCGCCCTTACTGTAGGCATCATATAATATTACCGGTTTGCCCACACTTGGCGCTTCACTGATCTTGGAATTCCGGTGGATTATGGTATTGAAAACGATCTCGTCAAAATGCTTACGCACCTCACTCACCACCTGATTGCAAAGACGCAGGCGCCCGTCGTACATGGTCATCAGGATGCCTTCAATGGCCAGATTTGGGTTCAGACGGCTCTGCACGATCTTGACGGTATTCAGAAGTTTACCAAGGCCTTCCAGGGCAAAAAACTCTGTTTGTACCGGAACGATCACAGAATCGGCTGCCGTGAGCGCATTCACAGTAATCAGGCCCAGGGAAGGGGAGCAATCTATGATGATAAAGTCATAGCTGCCGCGGATAGGTTCCAGGATATTCTTCAGCACGCTTTCCCGTTCCGGATAATTGATCATCTCAATTTCTGCGCCCACCAGATCTATGTGGCTGGGGATCAGATCCAGATGGGGAACCTCAGATTTCAGGACGACATCTTTGGCCGGGGTCTGGTTTACCATGCAATCATAAAGGCTCTGCGTGATGTTATGCAGGTCGAACCCAACACCCGTAGTGCTGTTGGCCTGGGGATCCGCGTCCACCAGCAGCGTCCTGAATTCCAGCACCGCAAGGCTTGCCGCTAAGTTAATGGCAGAAGTGGTTTTCCCAACCCCTCCTTTCTGATTTGCCACCCCAATGATTCTTGCCATATAAGCCACAGTTTTAAGACGGCCGCCCGGCTGCGAAACCCGGCTAAGCTCGTAAAGATGTATCCTATCGGGAAAAGTACAAAATTTAGTTTGCCTTTCCCGGTCATTCCCGCAGTAAAAATACAAACTTGCCCGGCGACTTGAGAAAAATACCGGTTCAACCTAACTTGCACTTACATGTATCTTATCATATCAGGCACAAACCGGAGAGGAAGTTATACCCTGCGGATTGCGGAACTATATCAATCGCTTCTCAGGGAAAAAAATATTCAGGCGCCTGTTCTTTCCCTGGTGGATCTGAATGTGCTGGAAAGAAACCCATCCATCCTGCAACTGGAAAAGGATCTGCTGATACCTGCCACTAAGTTTCTTTTTATCAGTCCTGAATACAATGGCAGCATTCCCGGGGTGCTGAAATGCCTGATCGATATAACGGATTATAAAAAAGTATGGATGGGGAAAAAGGCTCTGCTCACCGGCGTTTCCCGGGGAAGGGCGGGTAACCTGAGGGGGATGGATCATCTCACCGGCATCTTGCATTATATCCGCATGGTGGTCCATCCGAACAAACTACCCATTTCCATTGTTGACACCCTGTTTGATCAGGACGGGATGGGTCATGAGGAAACGTTAAGCATGGTCAATACGCAACTGGACGAATTCATCGATTTTTAATAGTACAGTTAAATCTATTTCATGCGCAATGCAAGTTTTGTGTGGCTGGTCGCCCTTGTTATGTTGCTTCTGGATCTGTATGTATTTCAGGTAGTGAAATTGCTTACTCAGGGGGCTTCCCAGCGCACCCGGTCTCTGATTTATACGGGCTACTGGACCCTCTCCATTGCCGTAGTGATCCTGTTCCTTCTCCTTCCCTTTATTCAGCCCGACCGGTGGCCGAAAAGTCTACGCAATTATATATTTGCCGCGGTTATCGGATTATTTTTTGCCAAATTGCTGGCTGCAGTTTTTTTTCTTATCGACGACATGCGAAGGGTCATCCAATGGGCCGCCGGAAAAATATTTTTCAGGAATACGGAAGGTGCGAGCGAGGTGAGTGAGGGTATCTCCCGGTCTTTATTTCTGAGCTGGCTGGGCATAGGCGTTGGAGGAAGTTTGTTTACGTCCCTTATATACGGGTTCAGCAATAAATACAATTATCATATCCGGCGGGTTCCGCTGAGCTTTGAAAATTTACCGGCGGCCTTTAAGGGTTTGAAAATTGCACAGGTTTCCGATATCCATTCCGGCAGTTTCACCAATAAAAAAGCAGTGGAAAAAGGAGTTCAGATGATCCTGGACCTGAAGCCGGATCTGATTCTATTTACCGGTGACCTCATCAATGACAGGGCAACGGAAATGGCGGATTATTTCGACGTATTCAGCCGGCTGAAAGCGCCTATGGGAGTTTTTTCAACCCTGGGTAATCACGACTATGGTGATTATGTGCACTGGCCGAGCCCTGAGGCGCGCCTGCAGAATATTGAGCATTTGAAAAAAATAGAAACAGATATGGGCTGGCGGTTGCTGATGAATGAACATGTGATTCTCGAAAGGGAAACCGATCAGATCGCCCTGATCGGCATTGAAAACTGGAGTGCCAAAAAGCGGTTTCCGAAGTACGGTAAGATGGGGGAAGCCTATCCCGGAACGGAGAAATATCCTTTTAAAATTCTCATGAGTCACGACCCCAGTCACTGGGACGCGGAGGTACGCCCTAAATACGGCGATATTGATTTAACCCTCGCAGGCCATACCCATGGCATGCAATTCGGTGTAGAAATACCGGGGTTTAAATGGAGTCCTGTGCAATATGTTTATAAAGAATGGGCGGGCCTGTACGAAGTGGGAAAACAGAAGCTGTACGTTAACCGCGGATATGGATTCATCGGTTATCCGGGCCGGGTGGGGATTCTGCCGGAAATAACTTTGATTGAATTGGCATAAAAGGGGGATGGTATATGGTATATGGTGGATGGATTCCAGGTGCGAATTCGCAATTAAACCCCATCCACTATCCACAATATACCATACACCCTTTCCTGGTATAGTTTTAGTATCCAACTTAACAACCTGTTAAATTTTTTTAACAGGAAATGAATCGCGATGTTTCTTCGTTCGGGATAAATTGTGTTCTTATTTCTAAAATCATAATTCATAGTATATGAAAAAAGCCTCGTTCTTATTTTTAGCCGTGCTTTTTATTTCTTCGGGAAGCCTTTTTGCCCAGGGATTTCATCTGGGTGTGAAGGGTGGTGTCAATATGTCTCAATTGCAAGGCGGAGAGTCTTTTTCCAATGGGTTTAAATTAGGCCTTAGCGGAGGTGCATTTGCTGAATTGAATTTCAACAAACACATTGGCCTGCAGCCGGAACTCTTATTCAACCAGACAAATACACGAACTGCCACTAATTTTGATCAGATATATCAGCTGTCCGGTTACTCTGGCAGAGATGTTTATATGAATTATCTCAGTATTCCTGTATTGTTGTCTATTAGGCCAATTCCTTTGATAAGCATCCTTGTCGGCCCTCAGTTTGGTATAAAACTGAGTGATAATATCGGCACCTCTGCTTTGAATGCTTTCAAATCGGGCGATTTTTCGGTTGTCGGGGGGGCACAACTCAATTTGGGCGGATTTAAAGTAGGGGCCAGGTACATCGTCGGCTTAAATAATCTGAACGATATCAATGATAATTATAAGTGGCAGGCTCAGACGATTCAGTTGTATGTTGGGTTTAGGATAATATAAAGGTTAATGGTATATGGTTGATGGTGGATGGACTTGGGTGGAAATTCGCATCTCTATCCATCCACCATCAACCATATACCATCAACACACAAAATACCTCTTCCTTTGTCACCAATTCCCCCTTGGCATCAAACTTGAACATAAAGGGTTCACCCATAAAAAGATAGGATAATACCAAAAGAGGTGTTATTTTGTCACCCTTTTGTATTTATGAATGAGCATTCCTTCTTTCAGCGTCCCGAACAGGAAATGGACTTTATGCCCATTATTCCAATTAACGAGACTGAAAATGATAACCTGGCTGATATTGAGATCCCTCAGGAGCTTCCGATTCTGCCGCTGCGTAATACTGTTCTTTTCCCAGGTGTTGTGCTGCCCATTACCGTGGGCAGAGACAAAAGCATAAAGGCGGTCAATGATGCGTATAAGACTGACAAATTGATTGGCGTGCTTGCGCAAAAAGACAGTGGTGTGGAAGATCCGGCCATTCATGAACTGGTTGAAGTAGGAACCATTGCCCGGATCATCAAGGTAATCAAAATGCCCGATGGCGGCACAACCGTTATTCTGCAGGGAAAGCGCCGGTTTAAGGTGGGAGCCATGACCACCGATGATCCTTATTTCAAGGCTACGGTAGTCCTGTTGCAGGAGGAAGAAGCGCCCAGGGACCAGGATTTTGAGGCCTATGTGTCCAATATCAAGGACCTGGCCAGCCAGATCATCCAGCTTTCCCCAAACATTCCCACGGAGGCCTCTATTATCCTTAAAAATATTGAGAATCCGTCTTTCCTTATTCATTTCATTTCCAGCAATCTCAATACCGAATTAACTGAAAAACAGGAGCTTCTTCAAACCGATCACATCAAGGCCCGCGCCGATCTGCTGATGCAGCTCCTTCAGCGCGAGCTGCAGTTTGCCGAGCTGAAAAACAAACTCACCAATAAGACAAAGACCGAATTGGATAAACAGCAACGCGATTATTTTCTGCAACAGCAACTCAAGAGCATTAAAGATGAGCTGGGTGGTGACAGCAATGAACGGGAACTGCGGGAGATGCAGAAAAAAGCGGAGTTGAAGAAGTGGCCGCAGGCCGCAAAAGACAGTTTCAAAAAAGGCATAGAGAAACTGGAACGGATGCATCCCAGCACCCCCGATTATTCCATCGTATATAATCATCTGGACCTGATGCTTGATCTTCCCTGGAATGAACATACGGAAGACCAGTATGATCTGAAGAAGGCTTCAAAAGTGCTTGACAATGACCATTTTGGAATGAAAAAGGTAAAAGAGCGGATTCTGGAATATCTCGCGGTGCTGAAACTAAAAGGGGATATGAAGAGCCCGATCCTTTGCTTTGTCGGTCCTCCCGGTATCGGAAAAACCTCCCTCGGCCGCAGCATTGCCAACGCGATCGGGAGAAAATACGTGCGTATCAGCCTCGGCGGGCTACACGATGAAAGTGAGATACGTGGCCATCGTAAAACCTATATCGGAGCCATGCCCGGAAGGATCCTGCAGTCACTGCGTAAAGTGAAATCCTCCAATCCTGTTATGATTCTGGATGAAATTGATAAAGTGGGAACAGATTTTCGGGGAGATCCTTCTTCTGCATTGCTTGAAGTGCTTGACCCCGAACAAAACAATTCCTTTTACGATAATTACCTGGAACTGGAATATGATCTGAGTAAGGTATTATTTGTGGCTACCGCCAACGATATTTCCCATATACAGCCGGCCTTGCGGGACAGGATCGAAATCATTGACCTGAGCGGATATGCAATTGAGGAAAAAGTTGAAATAGCCAAAAGGCACCTGCTTCCCAAACAGAAAGAAGCACATGGTCTGAAAGATCTGAAGCTCAGGCTTTCTGATAAATTATTGAGCAGGATCATTTCGGATTATACACGGGAGAGCGGTGTTCGTGATCTCGACCGGCAACTCGCCTCCATCATGCGCTATGAGGCTAAAGAACTGGCGATCAAGGAAAAATTGAAAACGACCATTACGGAAAAGGATATCGATAAAGTGCTTGGCAAACCCAGATATAGCAATGATCTGTATAAAGTGGCGAATATGCCGGGTGTGGCCGTGGGGCTGGCCTGGACCTATGTGGGTGGGGATATTTTATTTGTCGAAACCAGTCTTAGTGAAGGCAAGGGCGAAATGAAGCTCACTGGAAATCTGGGAAATGTGATGAAGGAAAGTGCTACCACAGCCCTCACGTACCTGCAATCGAATGCAAAAAAAATCGGGTTGGATCCGGAAGTATTCAATAAGAAAACGATCCATGTGCATGTGCCGGACGGCGCCACGCCGAAAGACGGGCCGAGCGCAGGCGTTACCATGATGAGTTCACTGGCTTCCGCACTGACCGGTAAAAGGGTAAAGCCTTATCTGGCTATGACCGGCGAGATTACCCTCCGCGGGCAGGTGTTGCCTGTGGGCGGTATCAAAGAAAAAATACTGGCTGCAAAACGTGCCGGGTTAAAGGAAATTATCCTCTGCTGGCAAAATGAAAAAGATATTGTGGAAATTGATTCCAGCTTTATCCGGGGATTGAAGTTCCATTATGTAAAAACAATGCAGCAGGTGCTGGATCTTGCGCTTGTGGAGAAATAAGAAAGGATTAACAGGTCCTTCACAAATCCGGATTAAACCAAATGATTGCCCTTACGTTATAATTAAATCAACAAAGATTTTCATGTTGGTTGTTTTAAGGGTTAAAAAAAGTTCCTCCATGTCTATGGAGGAATTCTTATTTAAACACCTCCTCGGCTTTTATTTTTGAATTTCCGGTTTCAACTTCCTGTTTAAAAGCTTCCATCGGCGTAAGACCCAATAGCGCAAACATGGCATTGTCTTCTTCAAAGCCCGGGTTTGCGGTAGTTAGCAACTTGTCGCCGGCAAATATGGAATTGGCTCCCGCCATGAAGCAGAAAGCCTGTTCGGGAACGCTCATTTCAGTTCGGCCGGCACTCAGCCTGACCATGGTTTTCGGCATCAGGATCCGCGCAGTGGCGATCATCCGCACCATATCCCAGATATCGACTTTAGGATTATTCTCCAATGGAGTTCCTTTTATCCTCACCAATGCATTAATCGGAACACTTCCGGGATGCTGTGGCAGGGTGCAGAGCGTATAGAGCATATTTATGCGGTCCTCGTGCGTCTCGCCCAAACCCACAATGCCGCCGCAGCAAACGCTGATGCCGGCCTTCCTGACGCGTTCCAGCGTGTTCAGGCGGTCATCGTAAGTGCGGGTGCTAATGATTTCTCCATAATATTCGGGCGAAGTATCCAGATTGTGATTGTATGCGTAAAGACCGGCATCAGCCAGTTTCCCGGCTTGTGATTCCGTCAACATACCCAGCGTGCAGCAAACTTCCATGCCCATGGCATTCACTCCCTTAACCATGTCCAGGATCCGGTCAAAATCGCGGTTATCCCTTACTTCGCGCCAGGCGGCACCCATACAGAAACGTGTGGACCCTGCATCTTTTGCTTTCTGCGCATATTCCAGCACTTCCCCGGTCGGTAGCAGTCCGTGCACCTGAACTCCTGTGTGATATCGGGCGGCCTGGGGACAGTAAGCACAATCTTCCGAACACCCCCCGGTTTTTACCGAAAGGAGGGTACATACCTGAACCTCGGCCGTATTATTGAATTTCCTATGAACTGTTGCTGCCCGGTAAACGAGCTCCAATAGTGGAAGCTGATATACTTCGTGTATCTCTTCTTTCGTCCAATTATTGCGGATCATGATCATCTGAATTTAAGGGTGAACCGGTTCTATAAATGGTAGCTTAAGTTTGTTTTTGGTGTTAGCGCCAGAAGGCTTTCATACATCAGCAAAATGGTTTGTTCTATGTCCTTTCGATGGATCATTTCCACGGTGGTGTGCATATACCGCAACGGAATGGAGATCAATACAGAGGGACATCCTTCATTGGCGTAGGCGAAAGAGTCCGTATCCGTACCGGTACTGCGCGAAACGGCCCGAAGCTGCACGGGAATATTTTTGCTTGATGCCGTTTGCCGGATAAAATCGAGCAGCTTGTTGTGGACCGCAGGACCAAATGCCAGGGAGGGTCCTTTTCCGCAGGTTATATCTCCTTCCACCAGTTTATTGACCATGGGGGTTGCGGTATCGTGGGTTACGTCTGTAATGATGGCAACATTCGGTTTAATTCTGCGGGCGATCATTTCTGCGCCCCGCAGGCCTACTTCTTCCTGAACAGCGTTTACGATATACAATCCGTAGGGTAGCTTCTTTTTATTTTCTTTCAGTAAACGGGCCACTTCTGCAATCATAAATCCGCCGATCCGGTTATCGAACGCGCGGGCGATCAGGGAATCATAAGCCAGTTCATCGTAACCATCCTGGTACGTGACCACGGAGCCCGGATGTATGCCCAGATCATCTACCTCTTTCCGGTTGCGTGCACCGCAGTCCAGGAAGAGGTTGTCCAATTTGGGATGCACTTCCTTGGCGTCCGGATTCCCCATGCGGGTGTGTATGGCCGGCCATCCGAATACCGCCTTGACGGGTCCCTTGCTGCTGTGAATGATCACGCGCTGACCCGGTGCAACCTGATGGTCCACCCCCCCGTTTCTTTTGAGATATAGTAGCCCTTCCGGGTTTATGTAGTTAACAAACCAGCTGATTTCGTCAGCATGTGCTTCAATAACAACACGGAAGTCCGATTTGGCGTTTAGCACTCCAACTGCAGATCCGTAAGCATCGGTAAAATAACTGTCAATATAGGGCCTGAGATATTCGATCCATTTCTTCTGGCCAGCACTTTCAAAACCGACCGGTGAGGGGGTATTCAGATAATCTTTAAGAAAGGAATAAGAAACGTTGCTGAGAATGGATTTCTTGGAAGAGGAAGAAGCTGCGCCTTTGGCCATGCCGGGTGATTTTAGGCCAAAAATAATCAAATTGGCAGTAACAGCATCAGCAGCCCGGAAAGCATCATCAATCCATCCAGTACGAAGTAATATAAATAATCCGAAAAATTGCGTTTCGCGTAAGAATAAAGCGCTATCAGTATAATGCCGGGTATGAGCAGTACAAACACTTTCATCAGGGAAAGTCCTGTGAACAGTAAACCGAGGGTGAATACAAAAAAGGCTATCATGGAAAACAGAAAAAGACGGTCAACCCCTTTCTCGTCAAAATAAGTAATCATGCTTCGGATACCGTCTTCTTTATCGTCTTCCCGATCCCGGTAGTCAAACAAAATGCAAATGCCATAAATCAGGAAAAAGCGGCTGGCGGCAAATAGCTTTATATCGTGATTAAAATGCTTTTCTTCGGCAACAAACACCGGCATGATGGCAGTAACATAGGTCCATACCATGGTGAGGAAAGTGGTTTTCCCAATCGCTACCTGTTTTAAAAAACGGAAATAGGGAAGGGGAATCTTTGGTGCAGAATAAAGAAAAGTAATTAAAGTGGCAAACAACAGGGCAAACCAGTGATGACGTAGCCTGATGAAAAAAATAATGGATCCCACTACCCCGGCGAAATAAAATATCAGATGCCCGTTCTTGTGTTCATGGGTCCACTTTACACGGTCCGGTGATTTGTGGGACTGGGGCGTGAGGAACCAGTGAAAATTGTAACTGCAGATACTTGCAAAAAATACAAAGCATAAAAAATCATAGGAATAGGGAAGATGAAGTACATAGCTGGTTTGCCAGGTCATTAACACCGAACAAAGAGAAATGTAAATGCTGCTGAAAAGAAAAAAGTTAAAAATCTTCCTGAGCCGGTCCAAAGTGTAGAGATTAGTGGAGAAGTACTATTTGACCGGTGCTGACCGTATCACTTTTCCTTCCGGAAAGATCAGTCAGGAAAAACCGGAAGTCAATCGTGTCATTTTCCCCGTTATCAATCTGGATGTCATTGTAGGCCAGGGTAACGCTGAATTCAGCGCTGTTGGAGTTCGGTATTGCCGGATCGCTATTGAGTATGGTTGCAAACGTATCAGTGGTCTGAATATTGGTCGGTACGGGCTTTTGATTATAGCGATGACGGATTATCGTTAAACTGTCGCCGTTGATTTTCCCGTTTTTCTGACTGTATTCCAGTACGGCATTAAAATCTCCGCCAATGGGTACAATCGAGGTGAAAGACTTGACCCGAAGGCTGGGGTTGGTCAGGAACTTATCCTTGCTGCAGCCGAGGATTAATAAAAATACGCAAGAAAGAAATAAGAACCTGGACCTCATGGAAGTGAATTGAACGTTGCAAATTAACGGATTTTCGCGAAAAGCTTTAGTATTGTACTGGTTTTTAAAATTCATCGGTTATTGCCTTTTCCGGAAATAAAATATGACTCCTGGAGCTTCTTTACATCAATACGGCGGAATCCCTGACAGGTTGCCTGAAAACTTTACCCCGGAGGCCATCAGGATTTTCAATATCCAGTATGTTAAAAACGGACTGTATCGCCAGTTTGCCGACTCGTTTCGCGTTCACCCTGCGTCCGTTTCCACGCCGGAACAGATTCCCTTCCTGCCGATTTCATTTTTTAAAACCCACCCTGTAAAAACAGGCACTTTCGCTCCGGAGATTACTTTTGAAAGCAGTGGCACTACCGGGCAGCGGGTGAGCCGTCACGAAGTAAAATCCGTTGCCTTGTACCGGGATAGTTTTACGCGTGGATTCGAATTGTTTTATGGTCCGGTTACGGATTATTGCATCATTGGTTTGCTGCCCGCTTACCTGGAACGGTCAGGGTCTTCCCTCGTTTTTATGGTGGATGAACTGATCCGTGAAAGCAGACATCCGGAAAGTGGATTTTATTTGTATGCCTTTGAAGCGTTGCACGCTCTGCTATCGGATCTGGAAAAAAGGAAACAAAAATCTCTATTGATCGGGGTTAGTTTTGCGCTTCTGGATTTTGTTGAAAGATTTCCCATACCATTAAAATATACTCTGGTTATGGAAACCGGAGGTATGAAAGGCAGGCGCGAAGAAATCACCAGAGCGCAGCTACACGATACGCTGATTGAGGGTTTTGGCTTACAGACCATTCATTCGGAATATGGCATGACGGAGCTTTTATCCCAGGCTTATTCCGATGGAAATGGTATATATCGCCCGGTTCCCTGGATGAAAGCGATGATCAGGAAAGAAGATGATCCGCTGGATGTGCAGCAGACTGGCGAGGGGTTACTGAATATTATAGATCTCGCGAACCGGGACTCCTGCGCTTTCGTGGCCACCGATGATCTGGCCCGGGTTTATCCTGACGGATCTTTTGAAGTGTTGGGCAGAATGGATAACAGCGATCTCCGCGGATGCAGCCTCCTGGCTGTTTAATTATAGGGAACATCCATCAGGTCCCGGCAGATTATGGTACAGTTTTTCTGATTGCTTTCCGTAGCCAGTTCAATCAGCTTCACCGTATTGTATCCTTGTTCGGGTGTTACCCGCAATGGCCCGTCATTGACAATCGCGTCATAGAGGTCATCATAATATCCGCCGTAATTACCTGGAAGGGAAGGATATTTTTCCCTGACCACCCGGCCATTGATCTCCGTATGCAGCAGGCCAAAATTTTCCTCCGGCTCTCTGCCCCAGTCCGGTGTATTCGGAAGCATACCCTGCCTCAGCAGCGCTTCCTGCGGATCTTCACCATACTTGATAAAGGAACCCTTTGTTCCATGGATCATATACCGTGGCCCGGGCTCACGGACAAGCATACCCGATTTTAAGGTGATCCTGGTAAACCCGTAATCCAGCCAAAGATCAAAGTAATCGGTTGTTCGTGCATGCGGGCGCTGCATGCGCAGGTCTGCTGTTACGGATTTGGGTAATCCGAAAAGGCAGAGAACCTGGTCAATCAGGTGAGCACCGAGATCATACAATATGCCGGTACCCGGTGCATCTTCTTCGCGCCAGGCATTCGGCTTTTGTTCCGGCCGGTATCGGTCGTAATGCGCTTCGAACTCCACGATCTCTCCGAGTTTTTTTTCTTTCAGTAATTGCCGGATGGTTAAAAAATCGGATACATATCTTCTGTTCTGAAATACACTGAGCGTTTTGCCGGATGCTCCGGCAATCGCCACGAGTTTTTTTGCTTCTTCGCTGGTGATGGTGAATGGCTTTTCCAGAACCACGTGTTTTCCGGCATTGAGCGAACGGGAAGCATATTCAAAATGGGTGTCGTTGGGCGTGGTAACCACCACGAGTTCCAACATTGGATCGGCCAGCATTTCTTCCAGGCTCCTGACCAGATTTACGCCGGGATATTTTTCTTTGGCGGATTGGCCATGCCGCTGCAAAATGCTCAGCAGCTGGAATTTCGGATTGGTGGTAATAAAAGGAAGATGCATCGCCTGCGCAGCTACGCCGTATCCGATCACCCCTGTTTTCATAATAAACATTTTATTGTTTCGCGAAGGTAAGCCGGGGGAAAACAGGATGGTCAGAGAGAATTCAAAAATTTCATCAGCTGGTCTCTCTGCTGATTGGTTAACTGGGTGAAGGCGTCGCGTGATTTTTTTGCTTCGCCATCGTGCCAGAGTATGGCTTCTTCAATGGTCCGTGCCCGGCCATCGTGCAGATAGTATGCTGTCCCGGTCGTCTTTTGCATTAATCCAAGTCCCCACAAGGGCTGTGTTCTCCATTCCTTTCCGTTCGCCCGAAAATCAGGGCGGTCATCCGCAAGTCCGTCTCCCATATCATGCAACAACAGGTCAGTGTAGGGATGAATCTGCTGACCGCTGAGCTGCGGCGTACTGGATTCTGTTCCGGTGTATATGGTGGCACGATGACAGGCTGTGCAGTTGACCTGATTGAACAAAATGGAACCGGCTTTAACATCCGGGTCAGTTACATTGCGGCGTGCAGGAACAGCCAGGGTTTTTACATAGAAGGTCACATAATTTAGCATGCTGTCCGCCAATTCCGTACTACCGATATCAGTTACAGATTGGTATTGCGACTGTCCGAACGCGCTTTCCTGAGAAGTTGGATAAGAGGTAACGCCCATGTCCTGCTGGTAAGCCATGGCAATCTGCATCAGGAGGCTGGGTGCATTGGCTTTCAGACCAAACCGGCCAATAACGATTTGATTTGCGTACGCATCGTAAACATAATTGGCTTTCCCTGTGATGCCGTCGTCATTTTTGTCACCGTCATCCACAAAGGCGAGGATGGTGTTTTCCGGAACTTTTTCGAGCAGCCCCAGGCCCACCAGGCGCGGCGCCAATCGCGGGGAAATCATATAAGGAACGGATATGGGGGTGTACAGGTTTTGCAGTTCATAGACCGGATGACGGAGACTGGTGACAACGCCATCGGGATAAGTAAAAGGAACTTCTGTATAACTGATATTCACATGGGCTTCCGGCTTTGCGCCAAGGATGGCGAGGTCCTGCACCTGCGTTCCGTATCCGCTGACTGCCAAAGCGCCTCCGTATGCATCTGTGCCAGCCTGACTGATGCGCATGAGCAGTCCGGAAGTGGCGGAACCTGTCGTAGGCAAACCACCACCATCGTTGCGATGACAGTTGATGCAGGAAACATTATTAAATATCGGTCCCAGGCCACCAAAAACAGGAGCAGGTGCTGCGACAAATTTCGATTCAAAAGTCTGATCGCCCAGGTCATGCACCCGCTGGTCACGCGCGCTTAATCCGTCTATGGCGTGGGTGAATGCATGGGATGACGCATCGAAGTTTGTAGCTAATCCTGCACTCAGGCGGTCATCATACCTTTCGGCGGGTAAAAGATCTGCTTTGTGACACCTGCTCAGGCAGGTGATGAGCAATACAATACCTGATATCGTAAAGATTTTTTTCATGAATGAGATCCGCGCTCTTTATTTTTTCCCGGCATTAATCTTTTACGTTCTGCGTAATGTATTGGGTTAGTTCATTGTCGAGTAAGTCCTTGAGTGTTGCCAGCTGATCCATGGTCTGCTGCACCTGTGTGCGCTGATTATAGATGGCCTGTTCATAACGCAGCGTGATATTGCTGAAGGAACTGATGGCTGACTGTATTTGTGTTTTGATCTGGTTGTTCAGGTTCTGATTTTTTGCCGCCACCAGGTCCTGGATTCCTTTTCCATTGTTTAATCCGAGGTACACATTCTGTAAACCAACGATGTTGTTGCGGAAATCATCAAGGGTGTTGCTCGAATAAGGTGATTCGGTGATGGTGGAGTCCCGCGCAACAAAGGGTTCAAACATCTTGTTGGAACCCACTTCGTCACAAATATCGCTCATGCCGGAAACGATATTTAAAAACAACTGCTGTTTGGTTTGAAACTGTGTGCTTCCGTTTCCTGCCGTCAGCACCTCGTTCTTGTAACCAGAAGACCAGTCGTTATAAAGGGGTTGAACATTATTGTATAAAATATCGGCAGACAGGCTGACCATATATCGTTTCTGACGGGGTGTGATGCCGGAAGCGGTTCTGCTTCCAGCTTTGCCGAAAATAATATACTCAAGCGGATGGTAGCCCCGGAGGCTTTGCGGAAGATTCTTAATGTCATCTGTCTGCAGCGCATTGCCGCTGGCCAGCAGCGAATCCATCTGATTATAGTCCGTCGGCCAGGTGTCCGTATTCGGGTCATAGTCATTGTCTTCAACGGGACCAAAAAGAAATCCTTCACATTGTTCCCAGGTTCCGCGAATATTTTTCCAGGATGTTCGGGCAGCCTGAAGGTTAACATCATTGGTAGCTGTATTCAACTGCGTAATGGACTGGTTAAGGCTCACGGCTGCATTAGTGAGTGCGCTGTATTGACCCAGCGCAACGTTGTTGGTGAAATCCGTGATCACCTGAGTTTCCAGTGTTGCGAAATCTGTGCTGATATTGTTCACCGATGCTTTGTGACAGGCGCCAAAAAACAAGCCGCAGGAAATAAAAAATAATATTGACCTTTTCATGTGTTTAGTCTTTGAGCTGGATAATGAGTTGATCCGGACCAATTGTAGTATTAAATCTTTTCAGGGGCCTGCCGGCAGGCCCCTTTACTACTTTCCCGTCTTCATCGAACTGACTACCGTGGAGGTTACATTTATAACCATGGGGATCCACCACGAGCTGATTCTGTTGATGGGTGCACTGCAGGAAAAGTGCTTCGTAGGTATTCTTTTCTTTTTTCCTGACGGCGATGTCATAGTACCACCCCGAAGGCCTCACGATCAACTGGGGTCCGGAAGCAAAAGCATTCAGGGGTATCGTAACCGTATTTCCTGATACAGGCACTTTCAACACTTTCACAGCCGGGCTGCAGGCCGATAGTTCCGAAAGCAAAAATCCTCCCGCCGCCATCAGGCAGAAATTGCAGGATGATTTAATGAATTTTCTGCGTTCCGTATTCATGGTCTCCGGATAAATTTTAAAAAATAAGAAGGAAAATAATCATCAGAAAGAATATCCGATGCCTATGTTTAAAAACTGGTTGCTCTGACGGTAAGGCAGCTGGTTTGGTGGTGGGTTGATGACCAGATCAGGGTTTTGCGGGCCGGTATGCAGCAGGCGAACATCAGCCTTGATCACCACATTGGGCAGTGGCAGGTATCCAAATCCGAGAACCAGATGAGTTTGCTTTTCCGTTCCGTCATAAAGGGCATCTCCTTTACCTGGAATGGAAGCATTCATATCCAGCATTTCCAGGCGGCCAAAACTGATGAACTGGGCTTGTGCATTCTTTTTGTGCAGCCAGTCATACGCTAGTTCTGCATAGGCCCCATACATGCCATTGGCGATATTCTTGCCAAAACGATTGTTGATCTTACCCGCATCGGGATAACTGATGTAAACGCCCAGGGCTTTCGCCGAAAACCCGTCCCGGTTGAACTGCAAATCAGCTTCTCCCAGATAAATGGGCGTACCCAATGCCCCGCTGTTCAAACCCAGACTGTCTGATCCCCTGGGGCTCAGGCCGATGGTTCCCCCGTTATAACCAGAGATCTGGAATTTAAAATCCTTCCATGCATACTGGACAGCTGCGGTAATAGCCAGATTATTGGCTGTGGCCAGATTCCCTTCGGCCCTTCCGCCGGCAATACCGTTGCCATGTTCAAAATTTTGGGCATTCAGACCATTCAAAACAGCCACACTGTAGTTTAGCGGCAACTGGTCCATAGAGCCATAAAACCCCACGCCCAGTTCCCGCCATGTAGCCGGAATGATCAGCTGCTCCACCAGGGGTCTTTCGACGCCATTAAAATTAACCGGCAGATGGTTCTCATTTAATATGCCGATGCGCGGAGTAAACAGGCCGGCCACCAGGTATTGTTTCGGATTCAGGTTAAATTTCAGGAAAGCCTGTTCCATGGAGATCTCCGCGCCATTGGATGTTCCGCCCTCTACTTTTGCATTTTCTATCTCCAGTTCGGAGAAAAAGGAAATTTTCTGGGAGAACTGGTGACCCACGAACAAAACGGCTCGTTCCAGCGTTAACGTGGATTGTTCCTGATTGAAGTTGCGTTGATAAAAAGCGCTGCCATAGCCGGAAATGACCGTCTTCTGGCTATTTGTTCCGGCGTGCAGGGAATCTTCATTACTCAGGATCAGTTGTTGGGCTCCGGTTCTAAAAGCTTGAGCTTCAGTCTGGATGTATGTAAATACCTGGAAAATAAAAAATACGGAAGCCAACTGATATTTCATTGTGCAAAAGAAACCAGAATCGGTCAATCGGGATTACGGTATTGGAAAAAGGGTTTATACAATCCGGAAAAATCTGAAATTGCGGCTTCACAGAAAAAGGGGATATTTATAAATAATTAATAAAAAACACTAAAAATGAAAATGGTAAAAAGCTGCCTGGCGCTCATTCTTACGCTAGCCGTATGCTCGGGAATCCGGGCACAGACTGCAGACGAAATTATTAACAAATACTTCGACGCTATCGGGGGGAAGGACAAGATCGCCGAGTTGAAATCCTTTCACTCGGAAAATACAGTTGACGTTATGGGCAATGAAGGTCCCAGCTCGGTTACGATACTGAACGATAAAGGATACCGGCTCGAATCTGAGTTCAGCGGCAAGAAAATTATTCAGGTAATTACGGATAAGGGAGGCTGGGCTGTTAACCCGATGATGGGCTCGACTACACCGCAGGTTATTCCGGACGAAATGTACAAACAAAGCAGGGACCAGATCGACATGGGTGGTCCCCTGTACAATTATGCAGCCAAAGGCAATAAAGTGGAACTACAGGGTACCGAAGCCGGGGCTTATAAATTAAAGGTCACTTCTCCGGATTCTGTGGAAACAACTATTTACATAGATTCCGCTACGCATTTCATGACTAAAGTATCCCGCTCGGCTACGGTCATGGGACAATCCGTGGAAGTTTCCAGCACGTTTTCCGATTACAAAAAGACGGATTTTGGTGTTTTATTTCCTTTCACTGTTGAAATCAGTTATGGTGGTCAGTTCAGTCTGACTTCCAAAGCAAATAAGATTGAAATAAACCAGGAAGTGGATCCGAAAATATTTGAGATGCCGAAATCATAAATCTCTTCACACAAAAAATTCGGTTATGAACTCACGCCGCGAATTTCTGCAAAAACTCACCGGTTCAGCTTTGGCATTATCCGTTTTGCCCGGAACAGTTTCAGCCATCAGCAAAGAATTTACTGAAATGCCTTATGACGGACCTGTGCTCCGGGTAGCCATCATGGGTCTGGGCAGTTATGGAACCCGGGTGGCCGAAGCTATGCGGGACTGCAAGAAAGCCAAACTGGTGGGCGTAATCAGCGGTACACCCGCTAAAATCAAAAACTGGCAGGGCACTTATAATATTCCGGAGAAGAATTGTTATAACTACGAAAATTTCGATCGCATCAAAGACAATCCGGATATTGATGCGGTATATGTAATTACGCCCAACGCCTTGCATCACGACGAGGTGATCCGGGTTGCCCAGGCTGGCAAGCAGGTCATCTGTGAAAAGCCCATGGCATTGAACGCAAAGGAAGGAGAGGAGATGATTGCCGCCTGTAAAAAGGCGAATGTAAAATTGCTGGTGGGGTACCGGATGCATTTTGAACCCCATACACTGGAAGTGATCCGCATGCGGAAAGCGGATGAATTCGGAAAAATTATGTTCTTCCAGGGATTATGTGGCTTTGATATCGGAGACCCGACGCAATGGAGGCTGAATAAAAAACTATCCGGTGGTGGCTCGCTGATGGACATTGGGATTTATGCCATCAACGGTTCCCGGTATATGGTAGGAGAAAATCCAATTTGGGTAACAGCGGAAGAAACCAAGACAGACCCGGTGCGGTTTAAAGAAGGTGTTGACGAAACGATCCAGTTTCAGTTCGGTTTCCCCAGTGGTGCTGTCGCTTCCTGTTTGTCAACTTATGCCATGAATAACCTGGACCGGTTTTTCCTGAATGGCACAAAAGGTTTTGCTGAATTAATGCCATCTACCAACTACGGTCCCATCCGGGGGCACACGAACAAAGGGGAAATAGACCAACCTACCGTAACGCACCAGACTGTGCAAATGGAGGAAATGTCTGATATTCTGTTGCGGGGAAAACAACCCGTTGTTCCGGTGGATGGAGAGGAAGCCCTGAAGGATTTAAAAATCATTGACGCCATCTATCTGGCCGCTTCGACGGGCAAAAAGGTCGATCTGAATTTGTAATACATTTAAATTCCGCTATCAGTAGCGGTAGCATACTGCATTGATGTTCATTCCTGCACCGATGGAGGCGAATAATATTATATCACCCGGATGCAGTTCATGCGGCGGTAACTGATTTTTGCGTACCAGGTCAAACAAAGTAGGTACGGTGGCCACGGAACTGTTGCCCAGCCAGCTGATGCTCATGGGCATGATATTTACAGGTGGTTCATTTATTCCATATAGCAGATATAGTCTGCTGACGATGGCCTCATCCATTTTTTCATTCGCCTGATGAATGAATATTTTCTTCAGCTCCTGAATGCCAACTCCGCTCTTTTCCAGGCATAATTTCATTGCCGCGGGAACCTGTTTTAAGGCAAATTCATATACTTTTCTTCCCTGCATCTTCAGATACCGGATACGCGGGTCGCTGTCTGGATAAAAGGAAGTGCCCATATTGATATAATCCACCTCTTCCATCGCATGCGTTTCTACGGAATAACCCAGAATCCCGGGTGAAGCATTATCCCCCGTCCGCTGTTCCAGTATTACAGCGCCGGCGCCATCACTAAAGATCATGCTGTCCCGGTCGTACATATCAATTACCCGGGAAAGCGCTTCCGTTCCAATGATCAGGGTTTTTTTTGCCAGGCCGGATCTTAAAAAGGCATCTGATTGAATAAGTCCCTGTAACCAGCCAGGGCAACCGAACAGAATATCGTAAGCCACACAATTGGGATTGCGGATACCCAGTTTATTCTTTATCAGGCTGGCCAGCGATGGCACGGCAGCAGTTTGTATAGTATCCTTTATTACGTTGCCGAAGTTATGGGCGACAATAAGCTGATCAATGGTTTCGGGATCAACGCCGCTGTCCAGGATAGCCAGCCTTGCAGCTTCATAACCCAGGTCTGAGGTATTCAGATCGTTGGTTGCGTAACGCCGTTCTTCGATGCCGGTAATCTTTTTGAATTTGCTGACTACTTCATCAGGTCCGGTATGCAAAGGCTTCCCGTTTGCAGTATAAAAGACCTGCTTTGCAAAAGCCAGGTTTGACTGAACGAATGGTGGAATGTAGCAACCGGAGCCTGTAATGACTGAACGAAGCATAATCAATCCGGACGGTTAGGTATTAAAATGACTGATGCCGCTAAGGTAAATAAAATTAGTCATGCGTCATCAATTCAAGTCCCGTTTTAAGAATGACTGCAGTGTCCGGATGTTATTGACCTGTTGATTTACCCTCTGATCCGGTTTGAGAAACCAGTTTCGTTTTCTTCTGCTTGGGTTGCTTGCCCGGAACTACGGAAATATGCTCAACGGCCAGGGATTGGCTGAGTATTCTGCCTGCTTTTCGAAGCCTTTTGCTGAATTTTTTTTCACTGACCTTCTTGTGATACTCCTTTAGGGTTTCCGCCAGTTTCCCCTCGATTTCCTCCAGCATTGTTTTTTTCAGCGATTTTTGCTTATGCTGCTTAACTTTCTTTGCCATGACTGTCCAGATTTTGATTTTTTCCGATCATATAAAGTTAACATGGATTTAATTCCCCCCAATGTTAAGCTTTTGACCCACCGGTCCTGCCGCTCCTAATCTGGTTTTTTATCTTTGAGCTTGGCCTTGGGCACATATACCTTTTTGCCTTTCCTGTCGATATAATAATATTTTGAACTATGATCAATATAGATGGTTTCCCCGCCCGGACCTACTTTGTCCTTGTATTTAATATCCACTACAGCCGATTTTCCCTTGGAGGCGACCTCCGCGGTCTTATTTCCCACTTTCGTTGCCGCTGTATCAATCTCCTTTTTTACCTGTGCCTGGATACCCAGCGTTATGAATAAGCTGAATAGTACAATACTTGCTTTTTTCTTCATTAAATCATGTTTTTCAAAAACGTATGCTTAAAAAATAGTGCCAGCCCGCAAAAATGGACCCGTTTGCGCTGCCGGGGGATGACCTTAAGACAGGCAGTAACTGTTATAATGCTGCTATTTGAATTTGCCGATCTTCTCCAAAACCTGTGACGGTCTCCTTGAAAATGAGTGACGAACGGTAGATTCTCACCTGAAACACTCCTGTTCATCGGGAGGCGTGATCATCGGGACGAACGGGGGTATTCTTCATCGCAGAAATCAACCCGTTTGTCGCAGGAAACCGTCGTGTATTTTTATATATACTTACTTTGGGAACGATTCTGTTATCCATGAGTAAAAAATGGTATAAGTCTAAAAGCGCTGTCATCTGCTTCCATATTCTGGCCTGGGTATTGCTATTTTCCCTGCCAGCTCTTTTTCACCGGGAGAATGATCAGCCGAGGATCAACTGGAAAGGCATGACTACGCCCAAGGCCCTGGTGTTCGATGCCTGCTTCGTTTCTTTATTTTATCTGAATTCCCTGGTATTGATTCCCCGTTTGCTGAACCGCAAGCGGTTTGGGGCTTATATTTCTTCCGTAGTGATTTTGTTTGTTTTTGTTCTGATTATCCTTCCCCTTGTCCCTTCTGAAAACCGGCAAAGTGGCTTCCACCGGGAATCTTTTTTTCTCGTTTTCCCTTTTCTGTTTATCTGGGCGATGAGTACGGCTTACCGTTTCTTTTCGGATCAGGTGGAAACAGAGCAACTGCTGAAGGAAAGGGAAAATGAGAATCTTAAAACGGAATTGTCTTTTTTGAGATCGCAGGTTAGCCCGCATTTCCTGTTCAACGTGCTGAACAATATGGTGGCCATGGCTCGGTTGAAATCAGAACTCCTGGAGCCCTCGCTGATCCGGCTTTCCGGCCTTATGCGTTACATGCTTTACGAATCCGACGAAGCCAAAGTGCCTTTATCCAGAGAAGTGGAATATGTGAACAGTTATATGGAATTGCAGAAAATGCGATATACCAAATCCTTATCCATAAAAACAGATATGGACCCGGGTGGCAATGAGCTGATTGAACCGATGCTCCTGATCCCTTTTATTGAAAATGCTTTTAAGCATGGAACCGGTGTTATCGAAGATCCGGTGATTGAAATCTCTCTGAAGCAGGCCGACGGACTGATTGATTTCCGGGTGAAGAATAAATATATACCGGATGCCGGGGAAATCAAGGATAAGACCTCCGGCATCGGACTTTCAAACGTGAAAAGACGGTTGAATCTGCTCTATGCCCATAAACATATGCTCAGTATGGACAAAGAAAATGGATGGTTCGCCGTTTCTTTGCAGATTAAACTGCATGGCCAATGAGAGTGGTTGCCGTAGATGATGAGCCATTGGCTCTGGCATTGCTGGAAGACAATATCCGGCAGATTCCTTCCCTGAGGCTGCTGGCTTCGTGCAGCAGTGCCATGGAGGCACTCAGCGTGTTAAGGGAACAGGAAGTAGACCTGATCTTTCTGGATATTCAGATGCCCGGCCTTACCGGGCTTCAATTTCTCCAATCTCTTGCCAAACGGCCTATGATCATTCTGATCACAGCCTATGAAAAATATGCCCTGGAGGGATTTAATCTGGATGTGATAGACTACCTGGTTAAACCGGTCCCTCTCGAAAGGTTCTTAAAAGCCTGCAACAAAGCACAGGATTTTTTCAGGCTCAGGCAGAATGCCTTTGCTGCGGGGGAACAGGAGCAAGATTATTTTTTTGTTAACGCCGAATATGGGTTAATAAAAATTGTTATTCCGGAGATCCTGCTGATAGAAGGCCTGAAAGACTATCTGAAGATTCATATGGCTGATGGCAAGCCGCTGGTGATACGCATGAGTCTGAAATCCATTGAGGAAAAACTTCCCGCCCATAAGTTCTTTCGCATTCACAAATCCTATATTGTCGCCCTTTCGCGCATCACATCCATTCGCAAGAATTCCGTTTTTCTGGGCAGCCAGGAACTTCCTTTAAGCGATCACTATAAGGATGACCTGCTCCGGATGGTAGATCCCGGAAACAGGTGAAAATGATTTGGTCGCAGGATTATGACTGCTTGTCTCAATTC